>JAERTE010000067.1 GCA_016845145.1 Rhodospirillaceae bacterium | reverse complement strand
CCATCAAACGACAGGAAACCGCCATGACTGCTGCTGCCTTGGAAGCCACCATCGATGCCGCCTGGGAGGCGCGTGATGAGATCAGCCCCGAAACCAAGGGCGAGACCCGCGACGCCATCGAAAGCGCGCTGGGGATGCTCGATTCGGGCGAGGCGCGCGTCGCCGAGAAAGTCTCCGTCGGCAACTGGAAAGTGAACCAGTGGCTGAAGAAGGCCGTGTTGCTGTCGTTCAAACTCAACGATATGTACACGATCTCCGGCGGTCCCGGCGGTGCGAACTGGTGGGACAAGGTCGATAGCAAATTCGAAGGCTGGCACGAAAGCGATTTCCGCGACGCCGGCTTCCGCGCGGTGCCGCATTGCATCGTGCGGCGCTCCGCCTATATCGCACCGGGTGCCGTGCTGATGCCGAGCTTCGTCAATCTGGGCGCCTACGTCAGTTCCGGCGCCATGATCGATACCTGGGCGACGGTGGGCTCGTGCGCGCAAGTGGGCAAGGACTGCCACATTTCAGGCGGCGCGGGTTTGGGCGGCGTGCTGGAGCCGTTGCAGGCCGGGCCGGTGATCATCGAGGACAACTGTTTTGTCGGCGCGCGCTCGGAAGTGGTCGAAGGCGTGGTGGTCGAGGAAGGTTCGGTGATTTCCATGGGTGTTTATATCGGGGCATCGACCAAGATCGTCGACCGCAATACCGGCGAAGTGCATTACGGCCGGGTGCCGGCCTACTCGGTGGTTGTGCCGGGCGCGCTGCCGGGCCCGGTGGTCGACGGCAAGCCGACACCGTCGCTCTATTGCGCGGTGATCATCAAAACCGTCGATGCGGGCACACGCTCCAAAACCTCCATCAACGATCTGCTGCGCGACTGACGGCGGGCCTGCATGTCCACCTCTGCTGATGCCGTCGAGCTATCAAAAGCCCTGATCAGCCGCCCCAGCGTCACGCCGGTGGACGAAGGGGCGTTGGGCGTGCTGGAAGATTTTCTGGGCCCCCTGGGGTTCACCTGTACACGCCTGCCGTTCTCCGAAGACGGCACGCCGGACGTGGATAACCTGTATGCGCGGTTCGGCACCAAAGGACCCAACTTCTGCTTTGCCGGGCACACCGACGTGGTGCCGCCGGGCGACGTGAGCGACTGGGCGTCGAACCCGTTTGCACCCGAGGTTCGGGGCGGCGTTCTCTATGGCCGCGGTGCCGCCGACATGAAATGTGCCATCGCTTCGTTTGCGGTGGCGGCGGCGCGGGTGGTTGGTGAGTTCGGCGATCGCCTTCCCGGCTCCATCAGCCTGTTGATCACCGGCGACGAAGAAGGCCCGGCCATCAATGGCACCATCAAGATGCTGGACTGGATGGTCGAGGCCGGCGAGACCATGGAAGCGTCTTTGGTGGGCGAGCCGACCAACCCCGAGACGCTCGGCGATATGATCAAGATCGGGCGACGCGGCAGCCTCAACGCAACGGTAACGGTGGAGGGCACGCAGGGCCATGTCGCCTACCCTGCCATCGCCGATAACCCGGTGCCGCGGCTTTTGTCGTTTCTGAAAGCCGTCGACGACCACGTGTTCGATGAGGGCACCGAGCATTTCCCGCCCACGAATCTGGAAATCACCACCATCGATGTCGGCAACCCGACCACCAACCTGATCCCGGCGAGCGCCACGGCGAGGCTCAATATCCGTTTCAACGATCAGCACACAGGTGCCAGCCTGACGGCCTATTTGCAGGACCTGCACAGCCGACATGCGGGCGAGAGCAGCCGGATCGATATTTCCATTTCGGGCGAATCGTTCCTCACCCCGCCCGGTCAACTGAGCACCATTGTCGCCAGGGCCATCGAACAGGCGACGGGGCGCCAGCCCGAACTGAGCACCACCGGCGGCACGTCCGACGCGCGCTTCATCAAGGACCACTGCCCGGTGGTGGAGTTCGGCCTGATCAACGCCACGGCGCACAAGGTCGACGAAAACGCGCGGGTCGATGATATCCGCGCGCTGGCCGATATTTATGAGATGATTCTGCGCAACTATTTCGACGTTTCATGAACGGGTTGATCAATTACGCCGCCTGGGCGCTGGCCGGTGCGGCCAAACTGGCGCGCTTCGATGCCAGCGGCGTGAGCCATTTCGATATCTCAATCGCGGGGTTCTGGCGTTCGTTCTGGGCAGCGGTGATCGTCGCGCCGTTTTTCGTGCTGCTGCTGATTTTACGGCACCTGGACGCAGGCAGCGTCGGCGGTTTTTTTCATCACCTGTCCATCGAGTTCCTGACTTATGTCATCGCCTGGGTGCTGTTCCCGCTGGTCATGGCCAGCGTCACGCGGATGCTCGGCTGCTCGGAACATTTCATCGCATACATTGTCGCCTACAATTGGTGCGGCGTGATCCAGAACGGTGTCTACCTGCCGATCGCCATTTTGGCGCACACGGGCGCGTTTTCACCCGGCACGGCGAACGGGCTCGGGTTGGTGGCGATCCTCTGGGTGCTGGCGTTCACCTTCTTCGTTACCCGCACGACCTTGCGGCTGCCGGCAGGCACGGCGTTCGGCATCGTGGTGTTGGATCTGGTGCTGGGGCTGATTTTGGATACTGTCAGCAACCGGTTTCTTTAAGCCCTAAACTTGAAATCTAGACTTCTCGGGTGCCGCCGTCATCACCGAAAATCGAGTTGATGATATCGAGGATCGGTTTCAAAAATTCGTTGGAATCGAAAAATGCGTAGGCCGCCCCCATGCCGACGATCACCCAAAGCTTGGGCGAGGTGATGAACCCGGCAATCGCCAGCAAGATACCGATGAACCCCCAAACCGCCTGGCCCATAAACAGCGCCAGCACCGAGCAGATCAGCCCCAGCGGTACGAAGATGAAGCCGAAGGTGAAAATGCCAAGTAGGCCGAAGGCCACGGCCGCATAACCCATGGTGGGTGATTTCTCCGGCTGGGCGCCGCCGCCAGAATTGGAATTGGGATCGAGACTGAGTGGTATCTGTGCCATGCCCGCACTATAAGGCGCGACATCGGGGAAGGAAATCCGGTTTTCAGTAGCCGACGCCGGTCAGATAAAGCCCGTCGGCCGGCGCCGTCGGCCCGCCGGCCTGACGGTTGCGGGCGGCCAGCGCGTCTGCAATGTCCGAAGCCTGCCATTTGCCGTCGCCGACGAGTGTCAGGGTGCCCACCATGTTGCGCACCTGGTGGTGCAGAAACGAGCGTGCCCGCGCCGTCACCACGATCATTTCACCGAAACGCGCCACATCCAGTTGATCGAGAGTCTTTTCCGGTGAGTTGGCCTGACAGCCAACGGCGCGAAAGGTGGTGAAGTCGTGATGGCCGAGAAGCTCCCTGGCGGCCATCGCCATGGCGTCACTGTCGAGAGGGCGCGGCAGCCACCAGACATGCCCGCGTTCGATCGCCGGAGGCGCGCGGCGGTTGAGGATACGGTATTCGTAGGCCCTTTCGCGTGCCGAAAACCGGGCGTGGAAATCCTCGTCCACGGCGTCTACCGCGACCACGCTCACGGCGTGCGATCTCAGATGCGCATTCAGCGCATCGCGGACGCGGTCGGGTTTCCAATCGCGGGCCAAGTCCACATGCGCCACTTGCCCGAAGGCATGGACGCCGGCATCCGTACGTCCGGCGCATTGCACCAGCGTCGTCTCGCCGGCGAAGGCCTGCACAGCCTCTTCCACGACCTGCTGTACGCCGAGGCCGTTGTCCTGGCGCTGCCAACCGACGAAGCCGCTGCCGTCATATTCGATCAAGAGCTTATATCTTGGCATGGCCATTTAATAATCCGATCACGGCCTCAGGCCAATCGCATTTCTCTGAATTGCGTTTTCATATATCCTTCGTTATAATACTGGCGTTAGGTCATGACAGCTAACTGTCAGCAAGGCCTGATACTGTGCTCATACGAGGGGAATTCCACCGAGGCGCTGATGGACGAGAACATCGACACTGAAGCCCTATCGCGGGACCGTGATTCGCTGCATGTGCTGCCGCTTTGCGATATCCCGTTCGACACGCCGGGGCTTAGCCAGGCGCGGCTCATCAAGAACGTTCGGCTCGAAAGCGTGGTTGAGATTTTTGCCGATGCCGATACCGGATCCGGGCAACTCGGCATTGAAGACCTGCCGCAGGAGTTTGGCTGGGATATTTATGAACCGCCGAAAGATTTCCAGATTTTACGCACGCTGGGCCTGCTGCCGAGCTATGACGTCTACAGCTTGCGGCTGTCGCTGCGCGAACACGATATCGAAGTTGATTCCGTCGATGCCTTGAAGCTCTCGCCTGAAAAGAACCAAGAGCTGGCGGAATACATGAAAGATTTCACGCGACCGTTGATCGGCCAGATTTACGGCAGCGACGAGCTTGAAATCCACGATTTTGCTGATGTCATCAAGCTGTTCCGCGATCCGGACGTCAAAAAGGCGCTGGAAAAGCTTAAGGTGATGGCTGAAAAGCTGGAGATCAAACCCGATCAGATTCCGCGCTTCATGGAAGATTACGGCGATATTTTTCTGTCATTGTCTTACTATCGCAATTGTCTCGATAAGATCGAACCGATCATTACAGAATTCATCTACTCCCTCGACATGTTGCGCACCAATTACCAGTTCAAGAACGACATCAACCTTATGAACACCGTCGACATGATGGAATCGGTTTTCAACAATCTGCTGGTCAACATCACCGGCCGGTTCGAAAACTTCGAGCGCGGCACCAAGCACATGTGGGATAAAATTTCGGCTGAACGCTTCCGCCGTGTCGAGAAATTGATCTCCAGCTACCACATCACCATCGGCGGCGTTCTGTGTGCGTTGTCGGTGAAAATGAATGCCTGGGACCGTCTGTTCCCGAACAACGACACCGGCGGGCCGGGTCGACGAGCGGAATTCATCATGTCGGAGATGCGCCAAGGCATTGAAAAAATGCAAAAGGTGGAGGATTCCGCTCCAGTCCTCGCCGCGCTTGACGACGATTGAGACGCAACGGCTAGGGACGACGCCAAAGCCTGTTCAGTCTGGCTATGTTTCAGCTTGGGCCTGTTTGAGCAGGGCCTGCTGGGTCAGCGCCACTTCTTCGCGCAACCAGCTCCGGAACCACCGGACCTTGGAACGATCTTCCGCGCCTGGCGGAAAAACCAGATAATAGGCCTCCCGCGCCACAATGGACGCCGCGAACGGACGCACCAGACGGCCGTTCTTCAAGTCGCCGGAAATCAGGAAACTCCGGCCCAGAGCCACGCCATCGCCGGCGATCACCGCGGCTAGCACAAGGTTCGAATGGGGCAACATCGGCCCCCTAATATCACCAGCATCCGCAACACCGGCGGCGGAAAACCATTCCGGCCAATGTTCGACCGCGTGCTCATGGATCAACGTGAATTTCTTCAAATCGGCGGGCTCATTCAAACTCGGACCGCTCTCAAGAAGATGCGGCGCCAGCACCGGAAAAATGTCTTCCTCGGTCAGCTTTTCGGCCACCACCTTGGGCCAACCGCCGGCGCCATAGCGGATACCCACATCGATCTCGTCACGCTGGAAATCCACCAAGGCATCCGAGATCGAGAGCACGACCTCAATCTCGGGATGGCGCAACCGGAACCGTCCGAGCCTCGGCACCAGCCATTCAGCGGCAATCGACTCGATGGTTGAGACAACTAGGCGGTTTTCGTGCCCCAGCCCGCTCACCCGCTCGACGCCCTGAACAAGAAGCTGAAAAGCTTCCGTCGCGGCGGGCAATAGCGCCTGGCCCGCATCGGTCAGCATCAATGAGCGGTTCATGCGCCGGAACAGCCTGGTGCCCAGCTGCTCCTCCAGATGCTTGATCTGATGCGAGACAGCGGCCTGGGTGACGTACAGTTCGTCTGCCGCGCGGGTGAAACTGAGATGTCTGGCCGCAGCCTCGAACGCCCGGAGCGCATTCAGTGACGGTAATTGAGTTGCCATATTTTTTTGTATCTGAAACTCAGCCAAAAATCACTAGAAAAACGTATTTTCAATAACTTAGTGTGTTTACAGCCCATATATCCATTAGTTTATCTAATGAATTTATGAATTAAGATCGTTTGTCCGTTGTCATTCAATGACGTATTTCTCAGACCTCGGCGACGACATGTCGCACTTAGGAGTTTTCATCACTACCGAGTTGCAGGAGGATCAAATGCGCACTCTGACATTACCAAACCAAAACCCGCAGTTCGCCGCCACGGCCTCCGTGAACAAGAGCCTGGAGGCCGTATCAGCCACCATCCAACGTGGCTTCGAGACACTGGTAACTTGGCAACAACGCGCCACCGCTCGCCGCAAGCTGGCTGAAATCGAACCGCGCCTGATGATCGACGCGGGCATCAACGAGGATGTCGTTGCGCGGGAAACCGCCAAGCCGTTCTGGCGCGCCTAAGCCGGTGTCAATCTCTGGCAGCCCGGGCGTCTTGTACAGCCCGGGCGCCGTCAACGACGGAAAGGCGGCTCTCGGGGAAATGAAGGATCGCTTGTGTTCCTTCGCCGGGCCGGCTTCGCAGATCAAAAGTGCCGCCATGATGTTCGATCAGGGTTTTGACAATCGGCAAGCCAAGCCCGGTACCATCCACGGTGCGGACCATCGGTTTGTCCACCCGGCCAAAGGGCTGCAGCACAAGTTCCAGATCTGACTGGTCGAAACCAGCGCCGCTATCGCTTACACTAATCGTCAATCCTTCCGCGCCGCGTTCCGCGCTGATCGTGATCCGGCCTCCGGGCCCGGTGAATTTGATCGCGTTGGACAAAAGATTGGTGATCATCTGGCGCACCGCACGCAGGTCCGCTATCAATGCCGGCAACCCCGGCGCCACGCGGGTTTCCATGTGCAGTTCCGCATTTTCCGCGGTGCCGGTATACAGCCGCAACAAGTCATCGATAATACCACCGATGTCCAATTTCTCCTCGTCCAGTTCAAGCTTGCCCGCCTCGATCTTTGACAGGTCCAAAAGATCGTTGATGAGGCTCAAGAGATGCTCGCCGCTGCGGTGAATATCGGCAGCGTAATTTCGGTATTGCTCGGAATACACGGGCCCGAACGTTTCATCGCGAATAACCTGTGAGAAGCCCAGAATGGCATTCATCGGCGTCCGCAATTCATGGCTCATGCGCGCCAGAAACTCGGATTTCGCCTGATTGGCGGCTTCGGCGCGGTCGCGTTCTTCACGGACCCGTTGTTCGGCCTCTACCAAATAGGTGATGTCCCGGCCGACACCACGGTATCCGGCAAAGACACCCCGGTCGTCGAAAACCGGCTTGCCGCTCGTAGAGAGATAGGCACGCTCACCATCGCCTCGAATTCTGAAAAAACGGAAATCATCAAACGGTTTATGTGCCGCAAGGACAGCCTCATGCGCCAGCATATCGGCTTCGCTCACCCCCAAAGGATTGGTTTCGCGCCGCGTCAGGCCGTGATGCGCTTCGGCGGACATTCCCGAAATCGCGGCATTGGCAACGGAGATATAGGTGAAGCGCAGATCTTTGTCCTGTTCCCAGAACCAATCGGCGGCAGCGTTGGCGAAGTCCGTCAAACGCTGCTCGCTGACTGCGAGTTCCGCTTCGTGGCGCTTCATATTGGTGATATCGGTCGCAATCGTTATGGTCGCGCCATCCGCCAGCTTTTGTTCATTGACGAACAACCATCTCCCATCCTGACGCTGGAGTTCAAATGGCTCTGTGGGTGTCTCGTGTTTGTGAATGCGCTCGGCAATCCACTCCTCGTTCCGGCCCTCGGCATCAGGCACCAAGTTTGCCTCAACGGCGGACCGAATGTGGAATTCAAACGTGACGCCGGGCTGCACGGCCTCTGGGATGGTTTCGTTTAACCGGCGGGATTGTTCATTGCAGATCACCAAATGATCGTTTGGGTCCCACAGGAAAAACAACTCCGACATCGAATCGACGGCCGCCGCAAGGCGCTGATTGGCAAGTCGCGCCCGTTCCTCCGCCTCAACCTGCGCGGTTAGGTCCGAACCGACCCCGATATAACCCGTGAACATACCGGCTTCGTCGAACAAGGGTTTTCCGCTCGCTGACAAATACTGCAGCCGGCCATCATGGCCCTTGCGGATAAAACGGAAATCCTTGAACGGCTTGCGTTGGTCCAAATCCGCCAGATGCTGCTGCCATTTCTCGGTACCGACATCCTCTCCGGCCAATTCCGCCCGGGTTTTGCCAAGATGGTATTCGATGGGGACGCCGGTGATTTCCTCGGCGCGTTTGGAAAAATAACTGAACCGCAGGTCAGGACCCATTTCCCAAAACCAATCAGATGCAGACTCAGCTATGTTTCGAAACCGTTTTTCGCTGATCTCCAACTGGATGCGTGTACGGCTCAATTCCGTCAGCGAATGCGCCAACTCGGCTTCCTGACGCAACAGCACACTGATCGTCTTGGCTGCCGGGTAGGTAAGAGCAAAGGCAACTATGAAGACGGCGGTGGCAACCGTAGCAACAAGCCTCGCCAAATGCGCCAAGGTTTCGTGATCGTATTCCCAGGCGAACGTCAGCAACCCGGCAACCGCCCCAATGATCAAACTAGGGAGTGCGGCGGCGAACGCCGTACCGGTATTAGGCACCAGATATCGCAAAATGCGCTCAAAACCAGAAACCCGAATGGGCGGGGTAGCGCTAGGCTCGCTCGTGTTCGCGTCCCGCTGACGACTTTCCATATCCACTGCCGCAACACCCGCATCTCGGGTTAAAATGGAAATTCTATATACTTCAGCATATATATATTAGGCTGAATGAGCAAATTTCCACCGGCTAAATCTCTCCCGCCGCCGTTAATTCCAATCGCCGTCGGTCTCGATGTTCACCACCGCACCGCAATGCTTGCAATGCACGGCGTCCGGGTCATGGCGTTTGAGGCCGCATTCAGCGCATTCCTGATGCACTTTCTGCGGGCGGAAAATGGTCTGCACCAAGCGCAAGAACAACGCCACGCCGAACACCATGATCATTACCGCCAATAGCCGGCCGGTGCTGCCCTCCAGCGTGATATCGCCAAAGCCCGTGGTGGTCAGCGTCGTCACGGTGAAATACAGGGCATCGATATAATTGCTGATCTGCGGGTTGATCCGCACCTGCAGCACGTAGACCAGCGCGGTCACAAAAAAGATAAAGACGGTCAGATTGATTGCGCTTTGGATGACTTCTTCGTTACGCTTGAAAAACCGTGACGTCTCACGCAACTCCTTCAACACGTGATAGGAGCGTAGCAACCTGAGTACGCGGATGACGCGGAGAAACGCGAAATTCTCCAGGAACGCCGGCGCCAGAAGCGTCAGTATCACCACAATATCGGCAATCACCACGGGCTGCATCAGATAGCGGCTCTTACGCTGGCTGATCCAAAGTCGGGCAAAAAAATCCACGCTCAACACGGCGGCGATTGAGTAATCAGCGATAAAAAACCATGCCGTATGCGGCACCAACGACGAAACGATAAAAAATGCGATGGTGCCGATATCGAATGTCAGCAGCCCATAGCGAAAGGCCCGCGCTGTCGTATCGGCGCCATTGTAGAGCCGGAATAATTTGCTGCGCATGGCTCAGACCAGGTCCAACAGTTGTCTCATATCATCAAACACCTTGTCCGCCCCGGCGTCGATCAGTTTCGTGGCATGGTCGGGCCCGCAATGGCCGCCGCCCGTGAACCCCAGCACCCGCATGCCGGCCGCCTTGCCCGCCTGCACACCGGGCACGGCGTCTTCGATCACCACGCATTCGCCCGGCCGGGCGCCCATGGACTTCGCAGCGTACAGAAAAATGTCTGGTGCAGGTTTGCCATTCTCGACTTCTGGGTCTTGTGCGCTGAACAGATGCGGCTCCAGATATTCCAGCAGTCCGGTGAGGGTCAGTGAGTTGCGAATTTTCTTTTGGCTGCCAGATGACGCAACGCAACGCGGTTCCCGCAGCGTAGCCAGCACAGATTCTATACCGGCTATGGGTTGCAACTCTTGTTCGAAGGCTATGGCATCGCGGCGGCGCAACTCATCCTCGAAATCATCCGGCAACGGCACGCCGGTCTCAGACTCAAGGATCTTACGCATGCTGTCGAGGCGAAGTCCTACGAACTGCTCATTCGGTATCGCCACGCCCGGATGATTTAGCTCTCGCAGATAGCGCTCGGTGACCTGGGCCGCCAGCGGCTCGCTATCCACCAACACGCCGTCACAATCAAAAACAACTAGCATCCGAACCTCGTCAGGGTGCGCGCGACCGAGTTCACGTAGGAGCCGCCGAACAGATGCACATGCACCAACAGCGGATAGAGATTGTACAAATCGCGCCGCGCTTCGAAGAAACCCGGATGCATCGGACGGTGCTCTTGGTAGCGCGCAAAAAAGGTATCACCGAAAGTGGCAAACAACGTCGTGAAGGCGAGCTCGATTTCCGGGTCGGCGAAATAAATGGCGGGATCGATAAAGCCGGTAATGCGGCCATCGCGAACCAGCACATTGCCGCCCCACATATCGCCATGGATCAATGATGGCCGGGCCGGTTCTTCGATCCAGTTGTCCAATTTAGCGGCCATACATTCGAGCCGTGCCATGACACTTTCGGGCAACCGCCCCGTTTGCATGGCGCGCCTGCCCATGTCGAGCAAGCGTTGGTCGCGGAAGAACTCTAGCCAACTTTGCGCCGGCGGATTGGGTTGCGGCAACCCACCGATGACCGTGTCACACTCGAACCCAAATGACGGACCTGAGATTTCGTGCAGCGTTGCCACCAAGTCAGCCGCGTGGCGTTCCGCCGAGCCGTCAATGCGATCGCCCGACGGCCGGTATTCCATCAACAGCAGATTGTCATCGCCATGCAAAACCTCCGGCACCGGAAGCGAACTGCGTTCGGCTAGGTAACGCAACATGAAACCTTCGCGCGCCAGACCGCTATCGGCGCCGCCCAGTTTCGCAACCAGCTTTCCGCCGTTCGCCAGCTCCACCAATGCAACATCACCGACGCACCCTCCGCTCAAGGGCCGGGTACGCTCGAGCATCGAGCCAGCAATTTCAGAGATCAAAGCTGCGGTTTCAGGTGTCACGCGGAGACCGTCAAAGGTGGCGGGCGCGGATGTCTTCGAGCAACCCTTTGGACGCGGCTTCCACCAAATTCAAAACTTCGCCAAAACCATCCTCACCCCCGTAGTATGGATCGGGCACCTCACGCTGGCCGGTTTCGGGCGCGAACTGAAGGAACATGGAGATCTTGCCGCGTGCCGGCTCGGGCGCCATGGAAGAGAGGTCGGCGAAATTTCGGCTGTCCATGCCGATGATGTAATCAAACACATCGAAATCACCGGCCACGACCTTGCGCGAACGTTGCGCCGAGAGATCATAGCCACGCTTTGCCGCCGCTTGCTGCCCGCGGAGGTCCGGCGGATCGCCTTTGTGCCAGCCGCTGGTTCCGGCAGAATCGACACTAATCACATCGCTTAAGCCCGCGTCCTCAACCATGGCGCGGAACACCCCCTCGGCCGTGGGCGAACGGCAGATGTTGCCCAAACAAACGAACAAAACCTTGACCAACGAAAACCTCCCCTGTCTGAATATGCTTTGTCATATCATGCGGGCTGGGAGGAACCATGACAACAGGCTCCATCGTCATCTTGACGGGCGCAGGGATTTCCAAGGAATCAGGACTGGAGACCTTCCGCGACGAAGGCGGGTTGTGGTCGCGCGTGCGCATTGAAGATGTCGCCACGCCGGAGGCCTATGCCCGCGACCCCGAGCGCGTGCTCGAGTTCTATAACATGCGCCGCGCATCCATGACCGGCGGCAACATTCGCCCCAATGCCGCGCATGAGGCTCTGGCCCGGTTGGAGCGTGAGTGGCCGGGCGATGTTTTGGTGGTCACTCAGAACATCGACGACCTGCATGAGAAGGCCGGGTCGGAAAACCTTTTGCACATGCACGGCGAGATGATGAAGGTGAGATGCGACCATTGCCAAGAAGCCGTGGTTTGGGAAGGCACACTTGGCCTTGAGGATTCATGCGCCGCCTGCGGCACCACCGGGCGCATGCGTCCGCATGTGGTGTGGTTCGGCGAAATGCCGTTCTATATGGAAGAGATTTATGCGGCGCTCGACCGCTGCGATCTGTTCATCTCCATCGGCACGTCGGGCAATGTCTATCCGGCGGCTGGATTCGTGCAGCACGTGCGCATGTCGGGCCACCGCCATACGGTTGAATTGAACATGGAGCCATCCGAAGGTGCGACACTATTTGCCGAGGCCGAATACGGACCGGCAACAGAGCTGGTACCGGCTTTCGTCGATAGGGTTTTGCAGCAAGGATTTTGATGATGTCAGAATTGACGAAGCTGTTGAGCGAGATAACGGATTGCCGGATTTGCGCCGAACATCTGGCGTTGGGTCCGCGCCCCGTGGTCCGCGCCGAGGCCGGCGCGCGGGTGTTGATTATCGGTCAGGCGCCCGGCACGCGCGTACATGAAAGCGGCACGCCCTGGGATGACAAATCCGGCGAGCGGTTGCGCGAATGGCTGGATATCGAGCCCGATGATTTCTATGACGCATCGAAGATTGCCATCATGCCCATGGGGTTTTGTTATCCGGGCGCCAATCCGAAAGGCGGTGACATGCCGCCGCGCCCCGAATGCGCGCCGCAATGGCACGACCGGATCCGCGCTCAGCTGCCCAACATCGATCTGACACTGTTGGTCGGCAGCTACGCGCAGCCATACTATCTTGGCAAGAGAGCAAAACGAACCATGACCGAGACCATCCGGGCTTGGCGCGACTATGGCCCCGACATCATCCCAACACCGCACCCGAGTTGGCGGACGACCTTCTGGCTGAAGAAAAACCCCTGGTTTGAGGCCAAGATCGTGCCTGAACTCCGGCGTCGGCTTCACGCGCTCATATAATCATTTCACGTTATTTTTCAGGGACTTCTTGACAGCAGATCGCACCCGCCGCATGCTTTGATATGCCTCAAGGTCATTCGATTGATTTTATTTTAAAATCAATGCGTTGAATTTCGAGGCAGCGCGAATCGGATGCGGAAATGCTGCATCCGGACCCCGGGGAGCGTGGCTGTGCATACGATAACCGACAATGACCTGTTCCAACGGCTCGCCTTCGACAATCCGTGGTGGGAATTCACCAAAGATACGCGCATTCAGTTCAAAGACCCGCAGCGCAGGGTGTTCTTCCCGGCCTTCGTCAGCCATGTGATGAAAGCCGGTGCGGGCAACGTCTTGTGCCTGGCGGGGCCGTTGCGCGCCGGCAAAACCGTGCTCATGCGCCAGATGGTGGCGCGCCTGATCGAAGGCGGCATTTCGCCCAAGAACGTTTTCTACTGCAACATGACGGTGCCGAGCATGACCGCCGCCGACATCCCGACACTGTTCGAGATGTTCTGCCGGCGCTACCGGCATCGGCCGGACGCGGAGCTTTATGTCTTTTATGACGAAATCCAGTATGTGAAGGGCTGGGAGGAAATCGTCCTTGAGTTGGCGAAACTCCGGCCCAAGGCGCGGATTATTGCCGCGGTCTCATCCGGCGCGCCGAGCCTCGCCACCGGCGACACCACACATGACGGAAAACTCACCACCTTCGTTTTGCCGCCGCTGACGTTCCTGGAGTTCCTGCGCTATCGCGGCACCGAAAACACGCTGTTCGAGGCCCCATCCGATACCGGCAACGGCGACACCATGGCCGGCATGACACTGAAAGCCAACGCACTGCCGGCACTGAACACCGAGTTCCAGCGCTACGTCAATTTCGGCGGCTTCCTGGAAGGCATCACCTCGTCCAAAGATGGCACCCCCGCGCCCGCATTCATTCGAGACGGTGTCGCCGACCGGGTGCTGCACAAAGACCTGGCCAATCTCTACGGTATTTCAGAGGCGCAGGAACTGAACCGGCTGTTTGGACTGCTCGCCTTCAACACGGCGCGCGAAGTCACCATGGACGACCTCGCCAAAGCCACCAATATCGCCAAGAATACGCTGCGCAAATATCTCGACTACCTGGAGCAGGCTTTTCTGATCCGCCGGGTCGCGCGCGTCGACAAAAACGGCAAACGCTTCCAACGCCAGGTCGCGTTCAAGGTTTATCTGACCGCGCCGTGTCTCTACTCGGCCCTGTTCGCGCCCGTACCGCCGAACGACCAGTTCTTCCAACGTCTGGCCGAAACCGCCCTGGTGGCGCAATGGTTGGGATCACCAGCGGTGGCCAACCTGGCCTATGCCAGCTGGCGCGGCGGACAAATCGACCTGTTGACCATGCATCCCGAAACCGATCGCCCCGACCATGTCTACGAAATGGATTGGAACAATACCTACGCAACGTCGGGCAAGGGCCCGAAAACGCTGGTGCAATTCGTCGAGGGCACCAACCGCCAGGCCCGCAATTATATCCTGACCCGCACCATGGCGCGCCCCGCCTCCATGCGCGGCGTCGAAATGACGTTGGCGCCGTTGGCACTTTACACCTATTGGCTCGAGCGTGACCCGACGCTGCGCAAATTCCACACCTAGAAGACCAAAGGACACTTTATGAAACTCGTCAGTTTCCAAGCCGCCGATGGCCCCGCCGTGGGCCTGCTCACCAAAGATGGTGTCGTCGACTTGAGCCAAGCCGCGCCGCATCTGCCGCGCACCATGAAAGGATTGTTGCGCGAGTATGGCACTGATCTTGTCGGCGCCGTGCGCACCAAACGCGACGTTTCGCCGGTGCCATTGGACGACGTGGACCTGCTGCCGGTCGTGCCCGACCCCAACAAAATCATCTGCATTGGGCGCAATTACGCTGCCCACGCGCGCGAGGGCGGCGCGGAGCCGTTGGCGTATCCCGATATCTTCATGCGCGCCGCCACATCGCTGACGGCACATAATCAACCCATCATCCGCCCCAACTGTTCCGAGACCTTGGATTACGAGGCGGAACTGGTGTTCATCGTTGGTCTCGAGACCCGCCACGCGACAGAAGAGAATGCACTCGATTGCATCGCCGGCTATTCGATGTTCAACGAAGGTTCGATCCGCAACTATCAACGCAAAGCCACACAGTGGACGCCGGGCAAGAATTTCGACCGCACGGGCGCCTTCGGCCCGGCATTGGTCACCCCCGACGGCCTGCCCGAAGCCATGGGCGGCGTGCGCATCCAGACGCGGCTCAACGGCGAGACCATGCAGGACGCCAATACGGACGATCTGATTTTCCCGGTTCGGCGGTTGGTCGCCATCTTGTCCGAGATCATGACGCTGGAGCCGGGCGACGTTGTCGTCACCGGCACGCCGGAAGGCGTCGGCCACGCGCGCCGGCCGCCGGTATGGATGAAAGCCGGAGACCGGGTGGAAGTCGAGATCGACGGGCTGGGCATTCTCGTCAACAGCATTGTGGACGAGACTTAACGGCGCAGCCGTATCATGAGCGCCGCAACGAACATCGCCCCGCCACCGACCAAGAACAGCGGCTCATAGGCACCCGTCAGATTGAACAACATCGGGAATGCAGCCCCGCCCACGGCCGCACCGGTGGCGCTGGCGGTGATCATCACCCGCATGATCCCGGGCATATCCTGAGGCTGGGCGTGATCACGCGCCAATGCCGCCTTCACGGTTGAGACGCCCGGCTGCGCGCCGAAAATCATCGAAGACAGCCACAGCACCGGCGCCCAGGCCGCGATTGCCGGACCGGCGATCCCAGCCCCCAGCACCAAAAACGTCACCACCACCGCCCGGGCGGCACGCATCCGCCGGGCCAGCCATGCCGCGGCCCACGGGCCGACAACGGCAAATACACCGACCACGGCCCAATGCAATCCGCCGATGCCGATCCCGAGGTTCATCTCCCGCGCCAGGAAATCCACCCAATAGAGCGTGTGCGGTGTAATGCCGAAGGAGAACAGAAAATAGGCCGCCGCCAAACCGGGCCAAACCGGGCCGGTTCGAAAAACCTCAAAAAATCCGACCGCGTTATCTTCGCTATTGGCCGCCGGCTCCTCCGCTCCGCGTAGACCCAGCACCGCGCCCACGGCGCCGATCAGGCCAATGATGGCAATCCCGCCCCAAGCCGCCGCCAGGCTGTGCGTCAGCAGCACCGGCACCAAGACGCCGGAAAAAAAGATTCCGACACCGACACCCGAAAACATCAACCCCGCCGCCACGGCCCGGCGACCTTCGGGTGCGGCGATCGTCGTCAGCGCCACCCCCTGCACCATGATCACGCCTGCCGTAACGCCGACAAGCCCGCGCCAGAACCCGAGCCACACCGTGCCCCACTGTCCATCAAAAGGCAGCGCCGAGGCCAACAGCGCCAACACCGATAGGGCCACCGCGGCACGCATCACCTTGGACATGGGGGCATAGCGGCGAAAGGTTTCGGACAAGAATGCGCCGATTAAGAATGATGCCAGATTGACGCCCCCGATCCACCCGGCAGCGTCGACTCCGAGTTGCCCTGAGCCCACCAGTGCCGGCAACATGGCGCCATAGGAAAACCGCCCCAGCCCCATGCCGACGAACATGGCGCCGCCGCACCCCAATGCCACCCGTTGCCAATTTTGCATGCTGAGATCATCGCGCATGGACGCGCGCACGGCAAACGCTGTTCAACGGCGTCGTGTTCAGATACGTTGAAATGTGACCATGATGCGCGAGGAGGCCCCTTTGCCGGACGAGATTTGCCCTGTCACTTGCCCCGTTTGCGGCGAGAACCAAAACACCCTGCCGGGCGACTTCGACCCGCAAGCGGAGCCCTTCGGCCCGGTGCATTGCATGGTCTGCGGGCACGCCTTCGAGCAAGCGGAATATCTGCGTGGACTCGAAACCCGACGCCGCGAACTGGATTCCCTCTCAGGGCCGCAATGAGCCATCTGCTCGCCGCACTTGCGGTGTTCTTGGCCGTACACGCCGTTCCCGCGATCAGGCCTTTGCGCGCCCGGTTGATCGCCATCTCCGGCGAGCGGACCTACATCGCCGCCTTTTCCGCCGTCAGCCTCGGCCTTGTGGTTTGGCTCGGGGTCGCATATTCGCAAGCCCCTTACGTCGAACTTTGGTCCTACCGGCCTGAGTTCAAATGGCTGGCTTTGCTCGCCATGCCTATCGCCTGCGTGCTGGCCGTTGCCGGCCTCACCAGCCGCAACCCGTTTTCGCTGGGTGCCGGATATACCAAATTCAACCCGGCCCGCCCGGGCATCGTGCGTGTAACACGCCACCCGGCCGTCTGGGGGTTGGCCCTTTGGTCGGTGGTGCACATCCCCATCAACGGCGACGCGGCGAGCGTTATTCTGTTCGGCCTGCTGAGCGTGCTGGGCATCGCCGGCCCACGCAGCCTCGACGCCAAACGCAAACGTGCCATGGGCGAGATTGAATGGGCGGAGATGGCGGCACGCGTCGAAAGCGTTTCTCTTAGCGCAGGCCTACGCCAGATCGGCGCACTTCGTATGCTGGCCGGCCTGGCATTGTATGGCGCATTGTTGTTTGCGCACGAGCCGGTAATCGGCATATCACCGTTGCCGGTTTTCTAGAGCATGAACAAGCCCGTCATGGCCGCGATCTTCATGATCGGCTGCAGCGCCTTGGTTGCCGCCACGACCTTGATGGCGAAAGCGCTCGGCCGAGGCGTGGTCGACGATGTATCGCTGCACCCTTTGCAGGTCAGCGCCGGGCGGTTTCTGTTTGCATGGCTCTTGTTGGTGCCCCTTGTGCTGTGGCGCCGCCCCGGCTTTCGGGACGTGGCTTGGCCGACGCATATCGGACGTTCTGTCAGTGGCTGGCTCGGCGTCAGTTGCCTGTTCGCCGCCGCCGGCCTGATGCCGCTTGCCGACGCCACGGCCATCAGTTTCCTGAGCCCGGTGGTGACCATGTTGCTGGCGATCCCGTTTTTGGGTGAACGGATCGGACCCTGGCGCTGGGGCGCGGTTTGTGTTGCCCTTGGCGGGGCATGGGTATTGATCCGACCGGGCGCCGACGCCTTTCAGGTGGCGGCCTTAGTGGCCTTGGCAGCGGCGTTTTTCATGGGGCTCGAAGCCGTTCTGATCAAGAAATTGACCGGGCTCGACAGCGCCATCCGCATCCTGTTCATCAACAACTCCATCGGTGCCGCCATTGCTCTGGCGGCAGCGAGTTTCGTGTGGGTGCCGCCGACATCGTTGCAATGGATGGTGCTGGCCGGTATCGGCGCGTTCATGGTCACGGCGCAAGGTCTGTTCATCATGGCGATGCGGCAAGGCGAGGCCAGTTTTGTGATCCCTTTCTTCTATACCGTCTTGATTTTCGCCGGCCTCTACGACTTCACGGTTTTCGGTATCGTGCCGGTAACAACGAGCTTTATCGGCGCCACCTTGATTATCATAAGCGCTTTGGTGCTGGCCTGGCGCGAGGGCCGCAACAAAGCCACCCATGCATCCCCCCAGCAAAGGGATTGAGCCTCCCGCGCGCGAGTGATAAACCCCCGCCTCATGAGCACCGATCTTACACATATCCGCAACTTCTCCATTGTCGCGCACATCGATCATGGCAAGTCGACGCTGGCCGACCGCATGATCCAAATCTGCGGCGGCTTGAGCGAGCGCGAGATGACGGAACAGGTGCTCGATTCCATGGACATCGAGCGCGAGCGCGGCATCACCATCAAGGCGCAAACCGTACGTCTGGAATTCAAGGCCGCGGATGGTGAAACCTATATTCTGAACCTCATGGATACGCCGGGCCACGTGGACTTCACCTACGAGGTCTCGCGCTCGTTAGCCGCGTGCGAGGGATCGCTGTTGGTGGTCGACGCTACGCAAGGCGTCGAGGCGCAAACGCTGGCCAATGTCTATCTCGCCATCGACAACGACCACGAGATCGTGCCGGTGCTGAACAAGATCGACCTGCCCGCCGCCGAACCGGAACGCATCAAGGAACAGATTGAAGAGGTCATCGGCATTGATACCGATGGCGCGCTGGAAATCTCCGCCAAGACCGGCATGGGTGTTGAAAACGTTTTGCAGGCCCTGGTCGAACGGCTGCCCGCGCCGCAAGGCAATGCGGGTGCGCCCTTGCAGGCATTGCTGGTTGACAGCTGGTACGACCCGTATCTCGGCGTGATGATTTTGGTACGGGTGCAGGACGGCGTGCTGAAGAAAGGCATGAAAGTCCGCATGATGGCCACCGATGCCGTCTATCAGGTCGAACGTGTCGGATATTTTACGCCAAAAACCGTGATGGTCGATCAGCTGGGTCCCGGCGAAATGGGTTTCATCACAGCCGCCATCAAAACCGTTGCCGACACCTCCGTCGGCGATACCATCACCGATGACAAACGCCCCGCCGCGGCACCTCTGGCCGGCTTCAAGCCGTCTGTGCCTGTGGTGTTTTGCGGTCTGTTCCCGACCGATTCCGGCCAGTATGACGATCTCCGCGACAGTTTGGAAAAACTGCATCTGAATGACGCCAGCTTTCACTACGAAATGGAAAGCTCCGCAGCGCTCGGGCTCGGGTTCCGCTGCGGGTTTTTAGGCCTGCTGCATCTGGAGATTGTTCAAGAACGCCTGGAGCGCGAGTTCGATCTGGACCTGATCACCACGGCGCCCAGCGTTGTCTACCGCATCCATTTGCGCAATGGCGAGCTGAAGGAACTGCACAACCCGGTCGACATGCCGGACCCGACAGAGATCGATTTCGTCGAAGAACCCTGGATCAAGGCGACGATCATGGTGCCGGACGAATTTCTGGGCTCGGTATTGCAGTTGTGCGAGGATCGCCGCGGCAAACAGATGGAGCTGACCTATGTCGGCTCACGCGCCATGGCGGTTTACCGCTTGCCGCTGAACGAGGTGGTGTTCGATTTCTATGACCGGCTGAAATCCGTGTCGCGCGGCTACGCCAGCTTCGACTACGAGTTGACGGATTACGCTGCCAGCGAGTTGGTCAAGGTATCGATCCTGGTCAACCAAGAACCGGTGGACGCATTGTCGTTCATCGTGCACGAGACGCACGCCGAGACTCGCGGCCGCGCCATCTGCGACAAGTTGAAAGACCTGATCCCGCGGCAATTGTTCAAGATTGCCATTCAAGCCGCCATCGGCGGCAAGGTGATCGCGCGTTCCACCGTCGGCGCCATGCGCAAGGACGTGACGGCCAAATGCTATGGCGGCGATATCACGCGTAAGAAAAAGCTGCTGGAAAAGCAGAAAAAGGGCAAGAAACGCATGCGCCAATTCGGCAACGTTGAAATCCCGCAAACGGCTTTCTTGGCTGCGTTGAAAACCGGCGATTAATTCGCCGATTCACCCCGCTATTCCTTGCGAGCCATCCAGCTTTCCTTCACCATATTTTTTTTAGGGGTTTGGTGATTGCTCTTGAAGGGGGTGGGCTATGAGTCCATCAGTGGAAACGGACGCCATTCTTAGCCGCTTGCGCCAGGAGTTCATCGAGACTTCGGTCGACTTCTTGGATTCCATCGACGCCTCCTTGGTCGCCATCGCAGATGACAGCATCGATTCATCAAGCGAAATCGAAGAACTGCAGCGTGTGATTCATACCATCAAGGGACAAGGCACCACCTTCGATTTTCCCGCTGTCACCCGCATCGCGCATCGCATGGAAGATTATATGGAAAGTGCGATGACGTGGAATGCGGAAACCGGGCGCGGTTTGGCAAAATTCTCGGATGCACTGCGCGATATACTGGAATCAGGCGCCAATCCGAATGACGCCGAGTTGCGTTCGATCCTTGGCCACCTTCCAGTGAGCTCGCAGGAAGTTCTGGCGGATCAAGATCAGCGCGTCGTGCGGGCGCTTTTGGTCATGCCGCAATCCATGCAGCGCAAACTCGTGGCGCAGGAATTGGCGGCGTGTGGATTTCATGTGATGACCGCTTCAACCCCGGTAAAGGCAATTGGCGCCGCCGTAGCCACCCCGCCCAATATCATTCTGGCCACAGAGGTCATGGAGGAAATGAACGGCCATGAATTGCTTTGCGTATTCGCCCAAATAGACAAAACCAAAGATTGCAGATTGGCCCTGATGACCAGCCAGCCGGCGGGCCGCGCCGGCGAGGAAACGTTGCCGGCGGGCACGGTTGTCCTGCACAAAAGCGGCGGTTTTCACGAAGACCTCGGCAAGTATCTGATGGAGCAAGGCCTGTTCGGCAAAATCACTAGGCAAGAGACCTAGAGCATATTTCGCAAATACGGGGCCGCTAACTGGTTAGGTTTTTTCGGACGGTTCCGATGATCCGGGTGCGGTATTCGCAGATTCCCACGCCGCCGTCTGGGTACGCAGTTCCTCCGCGCGATTGATGAAGAATTGCTCATCGTCTTCTTCATGGGCATCGCGTTCGATGGGGGCTGGCGAATAGAGGCCGGAAAAATCCGCCGACGTGTCACCACCCTCACTGGCGAAGCCCTGTTCGCGCGCTTCTTCGGCCAAGTCGTCACAGAGCGTCATGATCTCTTCATACTTTTTCAGTTCCGCCTGTTTTTGATCATCGGCCAGCTCTCTGGGTTGCGACCTCCACAACAAGACAGCGCCCGGCAGTCCCAGCAGAACCCAGCCCGGCAATGTCAGCAGATTGACAGCCAGTGGATCCCACAAGAACGGTGCCACGCGCTCGACCCTGATCTGGGTGAATACCAGCGAGCCCGGCCATGCCGTGTACCAGAGATCAAGGGCGGATGTGAACAGCGATATGTTGCCGGGCCGGGGCGGCGCCAGCACCTCGGCCGCCGCCGCGCCGAAAGCCCCCAACAAGAGCGCCCAACCGATATATCGCGTCAGTTTCATGGCTCATCATAACCTGTTCCGTACGCGTGCGGAAATGATTGCTCCTTAATGATTGCTCCTTCCGGCGGGTTCGGTTAATTTTCGCGCTCTCCAGGAGGGGTGGCCGAGTGGCTGAAGGCGCACGCTTGGAAAGCGTGTATACGGGAAACCGTATCGAGGGTTCGAATCCCTCTCCCTCCGCCATTACCACCTACTAAGTCATTGAAAATAAAATAATAAATACCAATATGGTGCTATAGTGTACAGTTCAGTGTACACTTGTGCTGGAGGTTAAAGCCCGAATCCCGGGGCATCCATCTGTTGCCTAGCCTCATTTCTCGTGGAAGCCGCCGCCAAGGGAGAGGATGCTGAGGTTATTTTGTTTCCCAAATAGAACGATGATATCGCAGATGGGCGACATAGGCCGATCGACGGTAGTCTCTGTACGAGTTGGCGGTGAATGATCTTCGTTTTCGTTATCGTTTACGGTGTGACTAATCAGTAGTATAAAGCGGAGAAGCCCCCTACTTCCTTCGCCACTCCCACGGAGCCATGCACTCTCCGCCCCACGTTCCGGCCTTGTTCCTCATGGCTGAGTGTTCTTCGTATAAGTATCGCTCTGAGTATTTCCTATAAGCCCTCGCAAGACCAGCCACCACCATCGCCCGGTTGATATCCACGCTGCCAACTTCGCAGGAGCCAATAACTCGCTTGTATCTGTCTTTGCCGTGAGACGAACAGGACACATCTTTCCCGTCAGTCAGCTTCTTGAGAAAGACTGTTGCAGCTTGCCCCGCCATCCACGGTTTGCCACTGGCGTCTTTGCATTCTTGTTTCGCCTCTGGGGCGTCGATGCCGTGAAGCCTGATCTTCGTTTTGCCGATCCAGATGGTATCGCCGTCAACAACCCGTGCCTGCCCTTGAACGTCAGAAGCAAAGGATGCAAATGGAGCCAATAGCAGAAAGGCGACAGCCAGGGCAGATAATCTCATGGCTTATATATCCACGTGTTCGACAATTTCACTTAACCCCTGACCAACTCAAAGAAGCCCTTCTGCCCCCACGGCCGATTTTTCACGCATGTTGAAACACGATAGTATCCCCAACGTGGTCAGCGCGTCACGACTGGAGAAATGTTTTGGCAGAACTTACGGAAGAGCAAGAAGCGTATTTAATCTCGCATGGTATTCCCCTGAGCGCGGTGTTTGATGCGGAGGGCATTTGGACCCCTGAAAAGCGATGCATCCAAATAATGAAGGACCTCGGGAAGTGGATAGCTTATGGCACCAATCCTTGCAGAAAAGCTGGGCATACTTTGTACACTCGGAGACGCGCCTGCATTCAGTGCAACCCTGCTGCCATCGCATTTATGCGACGATCTATTGAGAGTGGATATGTGTACGTCGCTGGGTCGTTGACGAAGGAAATCATAAAAGTCGGAACGTCGAACAATCCCGAGCGTCGAGTTTATGCCTTAAACAACGAAGAAGTTTATGCTGGCGTATCAGATTGGGAGCTTCTGTACGCTGTGCGTGTCAATGAGTCAGGAAAAGTTGAGTTCAATGCTCATAGGCTGCTCGACACTTATGCCGCCCCCGAAACATATACCTACCGCGGAAGAGAGATGCATTGCCTAGAGACGTTTCATTGTGGTCTAAGCCGCGCCGTTTCAGTTATCGGCAGTATAGTTGATCTAGGCTCTGTTGATGCATGGATGACAGATTCAACTAGCTACGAATTTCCCGAGACAATAGGACACAGGTTTTATAGAGAGGGGAATCTAACGTCTAACGTAAGGAGCGGGTCGGTTCAAAACACCCTTAATGGGCCAGTGTCTGAACCCAAGACCACAGACATTGACCCATTTACTGCTGCTATCTTGGAGCTAGAAGAAAGGGGGAAGGTGAGAGGATCAATAAGCGTAGAAGAAATCCTTGCGGAACTTCCCGAGGAATACAGGATGCGTGAAAATTATGACGCCGCCGTCTTCACTCTTCAAACCCTCAAGATAGAGATCACCGGCGACCCGTGGGATGTCGATTTGCCAAGTAAGTATGACTTAGAAGATGACGTGGCTGACGATGAGGCATCCACCGCATATGATGAAAATGGCAATGAAGGAGCAAGCGGAGTGCATACAGCGAAATCCACTAATACTTGGTACGATTTAATGCCTGATGATTATCGGGTTGAGGAATTGTTGGATGAAGATGATGAACTTTCTGATGAAACGCTTTCATACATCATCGGCTTGTTCGACAAACTCCGAGACCGAAGCATCATTCAAGCCGTGTTAAGAATTGAGAGCCTAGCTGCGGACCGAAAAGGATACTCCCTATCTCGGTCGATTTTGCAGAACTCAGAGTTGGCATCACAAGCATCTGAGGAAGAAGGAAATGAGCGGCCAGCCTCTTTAGCGAAGATTATTATGGAGGTATTGGAGACGCTACCCCCAGCAGAAGCTATGACGATCAAATGCGCGTACGGAATCGGAGATCGTGATCATGGGCTATCTGGTATGGAGAGGTGGAGTTTCAGCGTCGTGGGGGACCGTGTTGGCCTTTCTGCTCGTACTGTTAGTCCGCTAATCAAAAAAGGGATTCGGCGGTTGAGGCATCCCTCCAGAGAAAGAAAGTTGAGGAAACATTATGGTGCAGTCATTCGGCTAAAGATGGAGCATGGAGACGATTTCGTAGATCACCTCAGTAGGGAACAAAGTCTATTGGTCGCAATCTTTGGCATTCCGGCCCCTGACCTTGCCCCTGACCCATTTTAAAGGCCTTCATCACCACATCTCGGCAACCACTTATCCACCGTTTTGTGAGTAAGTAACTGTACCCGACAATATGGCAGGATTTGCAATACTGGTTTTCGTGAAAAAATAACCATCGACCGCGAAAGCGACAACTGTTGTCCCATACGCTTTCTCCACATACCATTTCTCAGCCAATGGAGAATGGCAAAAAAGGAGAAAGCAACCGTGCTGCCTACTGGATTGGGAGATGATGCTATTCGCACTTCAAGTCGATCGGGGTTGAAGGTTTTCCGTGTATTTTGAGGGTTTGTTCGTAGCGGCGACTGCCTTATTGGTTGTCGTCCTTATTGCAAAGGGCGAGCAACGCTGGGCGATGATTGCTGGGACAGTGGGCGCGGTCCTTTTCGGATTGTTTTCCAGCAACGTCTTTCCTTAGTAATGCCGGTCAGGTCAGCCCGCCATTGAGCGTCGCGATTTGTGAGGTTTAAAAAATTACGTGTGCGGTAGGGGACAATCCTGAATCGCGGGCCGGTTTAGGGGTGGGGGGTGCGAAACCGTTGCTGCTCATATTGGTTAGTTTGCGTTAGTGTGGAGAGACCCGGTTTTCTGGGCCTTTCTGTTTTCCACCCTCCCCGCTCATACGGGTTGATTTGGGTCTGTTGCGATAGGTTTGTGACCAAAGATGTGACCAAACCCTAGGTCGCGCCACCAGCAAGGCCGGGGCAGCCGTAGAAACCGCCGCCAAGGGTGAGGATGCTGAGATTATTCTTTTCTCAGGTACAAGTTAGATTGATTGTTTCCATGACTATACTGCGGCGACCATTTGCTTTTTCCCGCCAAGACACAATAATTGTCGAGCTGTCGGAAGGGCGCTTCAATGGACGAGTTGGATTGGGACTATTCTGTTTGCTGCATTAAGGGTTGCGACGAACCCACCGTCGCCCTGGGCTTGTGCAACAAACACTGGCGACGGAACAAAGCCTATGGCTCCCCAGTCGCCTTCAAAAGCCACTCAGGAATGTTCCGCGGCAAGTCTGCTGAGGAGCGATTTTGGGTAAACATATCGTTTGAGGACGATGATTGCTGGTTGTGGCACGGCGGCACCGATAAGGACGGCTACGGCATCTTTAAAGGTGATGTTGAAGGAAAAACATACAAACGCGCCCATCGGTTTAGCTATGCCCTTCATAAGGGGCGAATAAAGAAGGGGCTTGTTGTGATGCACTCCTGCGATACTCCTGGATGCGTTAACCCCGATCACTTGTCCCTTGGCTCCAACTTGGACAACATGAGGGATAAAATCGCCAAAGGCCGGGCCAGGGTTGCAACAGGAGAGGATGCTGGACAAGCCATCCTGACAGAAGAGCAAGTGAAAGAAATTCTTTTAGACCCCCGCCCTTATACAAAACTGGCCGCTGAATATGGCGTTCACACACAGACAATCTCTAGCATAAAGAACCAGGATAGCTGGAAGCACATCGGCCTTACTCCAGTGAAAGGTAATCGAGAAAGTCCAAGAAGAGGGAAAAGCAATAAGCTAAATGAAGAGATTGTAAGGATTATCCGTAGCAGCGAAGCACCGCAAAAAGACTTGGCGGCAAGGTATGGCGTCAGCGTTCAAACTATTTGTGATATTCGGAAGCGCCGTTCGTGGGCGCATGTAGATTAATAGTTCAGGTTAGAAATCAATTGTATTTGCTGATCCGAAATAAAATGCAGGCCGATCGCACGAACATTCCTGCCGTATACGCGCTAAAACACAGAAGCATAACTAGGTGGCGCGATAATCTTCGCCCAATAGACCCAAGGTCGAATAGAGTGATTCGACAGACTCGTATGGCCCTGAAGGCGGCAATTCTTCGATTGGGGCAGGTCCGCAATCCTCATGCAAAATACCATTCTTGACATCACTGACCCGGCCCATGTTTATGCCAAACCATGCCGCTATCGCCTGACTAGTGTCGCCCCTTGCGATCATGCCCTTGATTTTTGAAGCCATATCCTCAGTAACTTGGTTAGAGATCCGCTTTCTGGCACCCCTAGCGGCTTGAGGTCGGCGCTCTTTAGGGCTCTCCATATCAATCAGACGTTCGAATATTGAGACATAGGGATTCTGGTTTTGGGGCATGTCTGCTATTGAGAGGATCGCCGGAATGATCGGGTTGGCACTCTCCAAACCGAACGGCTTAGATCGACGCGAATAAATGGGGCTTTCCCCATCATTCAGAGCCTTTGGATACACTGTCGACAATAGTCGTACAGAGCCGGACTGCGGGTTTACAGGAGAAAGACGAAGGCCATAGGACAACAAAATATCGTCAAGCCTTTGGCCAGTTGCGGTGATCTCCTTTGAGAACTTGGCGTCCAGGATTAACCATGACGTCGCCTTACCAAGTTCTTCAACTTGAAGAACGAAATCCGGTTCCTTCAGGTCCTTAAAGGTATCGACGAGCTGTAGACTAGAGATACCGTCCAAATTAGACCTAATTCTCGGCCCGTAAAACGCGGTGATCGACTTTCCATCATCTCTACCGAGTTCAAATATATTGTGGATCTTATCTTCTTGCCCTTGTTCTGCGGGATGTCTGCGAGAAGACACCATTTTGAAGCCCATAGTATCTAGTGCTTCCAACATACGAATGAGGCAAAATAGCTCGTACACTTCCCAAATGCCCTTGACCTTGCTCGTGATCGAAGAAAACAGTTTGTCCGTCCCTTTTCGTGAATACCATTGCTGGGCTGCGACAAAGTACTCGCGATAACCAGGCACACTTGAGAACGTTGGTGTTATTCGTGGTTTTTCAACAATAGGTTCGATCGGTCCAAAGCTCTGCTCAAAATTATAGAGCAATGACTGGTAGTTAGAGAATAACTTGTTTATTGCCGAAATGTAGGGCTGGTAGGTTTTTAGAAGCGCCTTATTGAAGCTCTTATTAAGGTTCGGGAAACTTCGGTCTTTTCGAACACCAAAATTATCTTTCCTAACGTCGCCGAGAGCCTCAATCCTCAATCTCGAGAGTACATAGCCAATGTCGTGAATGAACCCAAGCATGACCCGGTTTTCATATACGTCCAAACTCGCCATACGTTCATCAACCAGCAGTCGTTCGATATTTAATCTCCGGCCACTAAACTCAATCAGTCTTGAAGGAGATCCAGACTTTGCGTCTGACAGCTCCATGTTCGCGCATAACCACTGGATCGATCGATCGTCAATACGACCAATTCTCGAGTTTTGTTCGACATGATAAGCAGGCTCTATTCGAGATATCCGATTGTGACTAAAGCTTTGAAAATTCTGATGTAGCAAATCGATCGTCGAGGCAATGTTGTCGATAATACTCGAAACACTATCCCAGTCCGGGATAGATCCGTGGTCCTTGGTAAAGCCAAATCTAGATCGGACCGCTTTTGGAAAACGCTCCTCGACGTAGGTTATTAACTCAATGACCTCGTTCCTGGTGGCTTTCTCACTTTGCACATCGAGATTGATCTCGATGGAACGTGTTTCACCTTCCATTCTGACGATCTCGACCAACACTTCACCTAACTGGCTCTGTAGGACCGACCTATGATTGCCTTTGTCAGCGTAATAAAAATAGAAGGTAGCGAAATCGTCAGGGCCAAATCCGTTTTCGGCACGCTTCAGTTCAAAGTCTCCAACAAACACATGCACGTTTGTCTCGTTTGCGTCCTTGATGTTGAGGGCAAGTAGGTCATTCTCATTTACGATGATGGCTACTGGTTCAGCCGCCCTCCAGTTTTCGACACTGATCAGCTCAATCTTGGTTCTAGTATCGATTATTGACAACATGTCTCAGTAAAAATACTCAAAGTTGTCGTAACGCGCCTTGCCCGCTTCAAGTATTGCGTGTATTTTCCTAGAGGTCTGCGTCAAGGAGCTAGATACATTCAGAAGCTTTTTAAGTCGTTCTCGATAGGCCTCGCCTGAGCCATTTATCATCGGCAAAACAAATGCAGATACCGCCCCGTCGAGCGCTAGCATCCTTTCCATCACATCCTCAAATTCACGAGACTTTTTGATGAAGCTTTGAACAGCTAGCCGTTTTCGGGGGCTTACTATCGTTGGGCTACCAAACTTAGGGTCTGTATCACTCAAGCAATCAAAGACGCGAGATAGAAGCGTTCTCTCGTCGGCGGTTAAGTCTGACGAAGGATCTACGGTCCCAAAAGCATGCAAAAAACTTTGATGCGAAACGGGCTGAAGTTCTACATCAGGAACGCTCTCCTCTTCATCCAAATCTTTGGGCGGATCAATAGAGAAAATTGGTGTTCGGTCGAGGAACCTGTTGGAGAGGCTCTCTGTAGTTCGGTCGTTGTTGATCGTCCCTATGAATCGCGTGCTTCGCTGAATTGGCAGAGAATCTAGACCCTGCCCCCCTCTGATCGTCAGTTCGCGAGCCTCGTCATTAACGTTTTCGTGCGCAAAAAAGCTAGACCAGTAGTGCTCGATTGGAGAAAGATTTGCCTCGTCCAGCAAGACTATTGAGGTAGCCTCCAAGGAATTACCATTCTCAGCCTCATCCAGCGATTTTAGAAAATCGAATAATCCTGTGGGCGCTGCCTCGAACCTATTGGACAAAGGATTATAATAGCCAATCAGGTCCTTCTCCGACGCCCATCCCCGGCCGACAGATATCGGAAGGAACCGCTCCTCAATATGCAGCGCATTTACGAGGTGGCGGACAAAAGTTGTTTTTCCCACGCCTGGATACCCAGCAAATAATGTGAAAAAATTCTGCGCGATGGCTATCAGGTAGGTGATTGAAGTCTGCTCGTCGATCGGTCGGTTTACTGATCTAAAGTACCCATCAACTTGATCCAGTATCTCCCGACTACTCAGGATTTTACTGTCAACATCGACATTGAACTTGGTGTATTCAGTGGCTTGGTCGTGACGACGACCTGTGGACAACACCTCCACGAATGGCAGCACAGTTGCCATCTGCTTGATAAGGTCTGACGAGGACTGCTCGTACTTAAGCTTGAGCTCAGTAATTGTTGTCTCTAATGCTTTCATCTCGTCACTTAACTCATGATTCCTCCTCTCGAGATAGACCCTGGTTTCAGATAATTTGCCCACTTCCGCGAGCTCCCCAAGCTCGGTCTCTTTTGTTGATATGTTAGACAAAACTGTGGCGAGCTGCTCTGAGGCAGTCGCTAGTTTAGCCTCTGCTTCCTTGCGATCCTTTTCAAAACGTTCTATCTCCGCCTTTGCTTCCGCGCTTAGTGCCTGGGCTCTCACATCTCGGTCAATTTCGTCTTTGGATTTTCTGAGCCGAGCAACCTCGAGTTCGAGCTCCAATCTCTCTTGCTCGAGGTTGTCAAGGTCCCCGCTTATCTCGGCAACTTGAGGAGTGTTTTGAAATACCCATTCAGGGTTAGCTTCTACAAATTCTGCAACTGCTTTTTCGGCTGCCGGTGATTGAGTCTTAATTAACTGCTCCAAGATCGAGCTCTTGTTCTCTTCCCAAGCATCCATACGGGTGAAGAGATCTTGCAGTCGATTGAACCGATGCTCAGGAATTCCATCCACAGTCCCAAGCGATGAAATCACTCGAGATCGTTCCCTTCGAGTGAAGTTTTCTTCCCCGGCATTTGCTAGAACCTTGTCCGCCCATCTAACCAACTGCTCATCATCGATCCAATCAAGCTCTTCAAAGCCACCCAGAACAGGGCGGAGCTGTTCAGTATTCGAAATAAGCATTAAACGCTCGCCCACGGCCGAAATCTCGTCCAGTTCGATCAAGGCGTCATTTGGCACTAATTCAAAATCGAAACTGAAGACTGTATCTGGCTGCAAAGCGAATGGAGGAACGTTTTTAGGTAATAGATCTGACTCATATTGCCCGTCCAGGCCTCGCACAGAACGGGACACGTAAAACGGGCCGAAGATGGTTCCATTAGAGTTCTGAATAAAGGCTGTGGGCGAAAATGGGCGGATCCTGCTTGATACCGTCACAGAAGAACCTGGTTCCGAATCATTCTGAAAGATCGGGCAAAACAATCCAGGAACCGAAGCTGGGCTAGCGCTACTGCCCGTCGTCATCCAATCCGCTTCACCACGAGGTTCCGGATTTATCTCTGCTTCGACGAAGAATGCCTCATCGATTTCGAATCTTGCTTCTATCTCATCATATCCATGCCGGACGAAAATCGTTCCATCGCTTGGAAACGTCTCTGGCGAAGCTATGCCGTAATCGCCCCCTTCTAAATAAAGTATAGGGCGAACCAACCCACTACCGAATCGGTTCATCTGGGCTTGTCGTTTTACTAAGACCCGTCTCGCCATTCTTTAGTTTGCCCGTTTGGTTGTTAACATCAGAAGACGCCAGCGTAGGCTATCGCGATCAGTAGTTTCAACTTAAAATGATTGCGTGGAAATCGTTAGCTGATTTCCATAGGTATTCAGTTCGGTGTCATATTTGTGCGAAATGAGGTCAACGAGAAGAACCCGGACGGGTATTCATTTGACCGGCCTGAAGAATGAAGCTTAAAAAAAATTACACGGGTGGGACCGAACATACAAATGCGCGGGCCGGATTTGGAGGTACCCCTCCTAAGTGCAGCATAACAAGATTATAGTGGTTGCGGTGTAAGTCCTTTAGGAAACTGGGGGCCTCCCGTGAGATCAAGCCCGAGCGCAACATAGGCTGGCTCTTCTGCAACACTCTGTACGTGAGCAAATCCTCGCTCCAAATGACCCCACATCTGTCGCCCTAGTTTCCTTAATTCTGGCGACGTCACGGAACGGAATGAATGAACCCAAACACTAATTGGAGCGGCATCAAAAGGATTCCCATTATTTTGTAGTTCAATCGCGGATTTGGATAGTGTCGCGGTAAAAAAAGGATCGCTGAAAATGATTGTTTGGGGGTCGTTTAGATCAAGTGATTGTTCGTGCAAAATACGATTTCTAAAATGTATCACCTGGGCAACTATTAGCCCTAACTCTGCCCCATCTAACGATTCTATAATTCCAATGAACTTCCTCAATTCCTTTTTCTGAGTTGCCAAAGCCCAATCTTCACCCGCCTTACTCACTTTGTTGCCAACTGAACTCACCATTTTTTCGGTGACGTTCAGTGTCGCCTTTACGCTCTCCTGGGTGTTTCCAGCGACAGCATCAATCGTATCTCTCGCAACATGCTTAGGAGCGCCACGGGATGCCCAAATGACACCTCCAATCATCAGCAAACACAAAAACCCCACAATAGAAATCACAAAGCTAAATTCAGTATCCATAATCCATCCGTTTCAAGGTTGAGGATAGTTACAGCTAAACATTATCCCACCAGTACCAACGATTTCCAGGGCTAGAAAAAATAAACTGAATGGCATCGGGGCTTGGTAACCGAAAATAAACAACACTTAACACGGTAGAAAATATAATTTATCTACCGAGTCCCTTAATTCTAGGCCTAATAGGCCATTAATCACTGGCAAGCCTATTACACTCAGTATATAATAATGATATTATGCAATTATTGTACTGAGTATGGAGGCCGCTGTGGCACAAGGTAAGCAGGCGAAGACGCTGACAGACAGACAGGTGGGGGTGATCCTCAAACATCTAGAAACCACCCGTTGGCCTGAGCGTAACAAGGTGATGTTTCTCCTGTCGCTGAAAGCAGGACTGCGGGCGAAGGAGATTGCCAACCTAACCTGGGCCATGGTGACGGATGCAGAGGGTAAGGTGGGCGATGTTATCCAGCTTGAGGACAAGGCGTCTAAGGGCAAAGGCGGGCGCACTATCCCCATGAACCGAGAGTTGAAGGCTGCCCTTCTCTCCTATCAGGCCGTCGATTACCGCAAGGCCGGTGAGTATGTGCTGACAAGCGAGCGGGCAAATCATATGGCTGCCAGCACAATAGCCACCTGGTTTCATGATTTGTACAAAGGGCTTGGCTATGAGGGCTGCTCATCTCACTCAGGCCGGCGCACCTTCGTTACCAATGGAGCTAAGAGGATCGTGGAAGCCGGAGGAAGCCTTAGAGACATCCAACAGCTTGCCGGGCATAGAAGCTTGCAAACCACCCAGAAGTACATTGAGGGCGATAGCGAAGCAAAAAGGCGTGTGGTGGATCTGATTTAGCGGAAAACCTGTCTCGTTCAGCGCAAGTCCTGAAAAATCACCTTCTTAGACCTCATTCTTTCAACCTGCGCCATCGTCATCCAACACGACAAGTAATACGTTCCGCCAGAAATCAATTTCCCCAATTTGGATTTGGACATTGGTTTTGCATTCGGCGCAGGTATTGAAACGCGATTGCTCTGAAGAAGGCTCTTTACGACGTTTGCCTTGATTCCAAAGTTCGTGGCCTCGGGAACAACCCCGAAGTCTTCAAGAACCTTCTTAAGGTCTAACTTTGCTACTGCAACACCAACAACGTTTCCCAGGTTATTGAGAATTGGGCCGCCACTATTGCCGGGCTGCAGTGCGGCATCAATTTGGATGTTAGAGAAGTTATTCCCCAAACCTGTCAAAGAACTAATTATTCCCTTCGTCACCTTGATAGAAGTGCTGATACTTCTGCCAAAAGGATAACCTGCCACATAAACATCTTGCAGCAATTCTGGTGTTTCATTGCTTACGGGTAAAACGGTCGAGGGCCTAAAGTCACCTTTCAGAAGGGCGAGATCGTTGCCTGGATCATAGGTTATGACATAAGCCACTATGGATTTACCTTGGTCGTGTATTCTTACTCTCTCGCAGCCGTCTATAACGTGATGATTGGTTATGATGTGGCCAGATGAAGAAACGGCAAAACCTGATCCCGAAGAAGCATTTATTACCTGCTGGCTGTTAGGTTGTTGAGGTGTGCTGGGAGGCGAGCTAGGTGTTTTCTCTACGATTTCCGGCGGGGCTTTGCCTATTTGAGGAGAAGGCGCTCTGTCGGCGAGAGCTTCAGGATTGTCACACGATACGCCGTACTTTTCCGCCGACCTCAAATAAAGTGGGTTTCCCTTTTCAATTCCCACACACAAGTCACGATAACCGACTTCTCGGCATGTTGGGCCATCACATACCTCGTAAACGCGGCCTATCGACCCAAGCTGCGGTTCAGGTGCGCCATTAAACTCATGTGATCGGTCTCGCTCTGGTTCTGCGCCTCCATCTTGATCAACCCCCAAAGCCCCCCCTGCAATCACGATCTCTCGGTCTTCTCGGTCGAGTATGGCCCCGTTGAGGTCCGCGTTATTAAAAAGCGCTGAATCGAGGACTGCGCTTGATAGGTCCGCTCCTTTGAGGCTGGCTCCTTTAAAAGAGGCGCCCTGTAGGTTAGCGCCTATAAAAATGGCTCCGGAAAGATCGGCCCCATCAAGGTTAGCTCCCTCCAAATTAGTCTTGTAAAGCAACGCTTGTTGTAGGTTCGCCTTTGCAAGGTCCGTCCGAGCAAGATCAATGCCACTGAGGTCACAGCCTGGACACTCCTTGGTGGCCAACAGTTTTTCCTTATTTTGTTTTAGGGTGTTCTGGTCTGCGGCCTCTTTCAATGCTTCTCCGATTGGCTTCCAGATAAAATCCAGAGTCATAAAAGCGTGGGACTGCCCTGAGGACACGATCCCGATGAACACCAAAAAGGCCATTGGACGCAAAAGCACACGTTTCATAAATGAAGCATACCAGGACTTAGATGAAAGAGAAGGGCCAGCCCCGCAGAGCTTGGGACAAGCGTCCGCAAAGAGCATCAGCCGGAAGTCTGTCTACCAGACATTAAAAACAGCTTAGAAGGCCCCTTCTGCCTCCTGAAGCCCCGAATTATTCGGGCGTTTTCTGCGAAGCGTTCTTCAAGGTCGCCGGATTACCTCCGGAGGCACTGAATGGATTTTTCCCCGTCCTATACGGCCATAAATCACAATCGTAAGCCTGACAGAGTCTCACCTCTTTCGGCTGGCCGACACAGCAGTCTAGGCACTTTGCCCTGATGGCCTGGAGAATTGGCCGCTTTTCATGTCCATGCGCCTCAGCTTCTGCCCGCGCCTCTTCCCGGATGTAGCTCATGCCGCCACCAATTTATTGTGAGGAATGTCTTGCGCGAAGCTACGGTCCTCAGGGGGTGAAACTGAATTTCTCCACGAAGCGCCTTCGCCCGTGGGGCAAAGGTGGGGCAAGGGCTTTAGCGGTTTAGACTTAGGAAGTATTTTACAGCATTTATTTGTTGTTTTGTTTTTGCTTATGGCTTTCTGGCGGGCAGAAGGACCGATGCTTCTGCTTGTGCCGCATCGAAGGCCATAGACCTTGCCCTGCCGCCTGCGGTGCATCTTGGGAATGATGAAGGTCTCGTAGAGGGAGGGATGAACGCCCTTCAGGATGTACCTGATCACACGGTGCAGCGTTCCCGGTTCAATGGATTGCACGTCCAGCACGTTGGGGGCGTCGGAATTGAGAATGCTATAGAGGTAGGCCCGAAGTTCGCTCTCTTCGATTTCGTCCGGCAGGTGGGCGACCATATGGAGGTGAACGTCCTTGCCGTCTTCACCGGCCTCAGTCGTCCAAACGCACACGAAGTCAAATTGCCGCGCGGAAAACCACTTCCTTAAAAGTTCCTGCACGTCCTTACGCTGTTGACGGTAATTTCCGCTCCGACCTGACAAGGCCCAGTGAATGGTGATGAAGAGGTTCAGCGGATAGCCGATGTACTCAGCATAATCAGACCCGTCACAGATGTTGGTGGCTTGGGACCCGGTAATCCACTTGCTTGCCTTCAGGGTATTCATGGGGATACCCGTAGAGTGCATATACTAATAAGGGAGGTCGCCGCGACAGTGGTGGAGAGATGGGCCGGTATAGCCCAATGGCTGGGCGGGATAGCGGTGAACGGCCATCCAGAAAACAGGTTTTCGTGCTTCCGTTTTTTGAGCATCAATTCGTCCCCGCATTTTGGACAGGGTCGAGGCTCTTTATGTACGCTTGGAGGTCATCGCTACGGACGACGGTGCGGCTGCCCAGCTTGCGGATGGGGAAGCTGTTCTTCTTTACGAGTTCGTAGAATGTTTTCCGAGAGATGCCGCCCAAGCGGGCTTGGCAATCACAAACGGAGTGCAGTGTGTAGTCTTGCATATTGGCCTCAAACGCTTAGCGTCGAGGCAAAACAAAAACCCCAACGCAGTGAACCAACTGGCAATGCCAGTAACTCAAAACGTTAGGGCCAACAGGCTTACGTTACCGTCCTCTACTCATCTTCCTCGCACCAACCGCGCCAGCCATACAGCACGGAAGAGTCTTGGTAGACGGACGTAAGGTATCTGGAGTCCTACTTCTGCATGGCTACACACAATTATGCACAGCATGTGACTTTCCGTCAAGTTATTGATAGTAAACAATAATACTTATCAATTATGATATGATTTTATCGCAGTAATCCGCCCAATCCTGCATCAGCGCCCGCCGCTTCTCAAATAGATCACCGCGACGATACGCCGCCTCGGATGCATTTTTAATCGTGTGGCCGAGTGCCATCTCTGAGACCGTGTTGTGGTATTCGGTCTCCTCTGACGTCCAATCCTTGAACGTCGAGCGAAAGCCGTGTGGAACAGCGACGGTATTCGGAACCCCCATGAGCTTCATTTGCTTCTGCACCGTCGCGTCGCTCATTGGCCTACCTTCCTTTGCACCGGGAAATACGAGGCCGTCTGTTCCCAGTTCGCGCATGGTGGATAGGACGCTCTGCGCCTGTAGACTTAGCGGTATTCGGTGATCCCTCTCTTTTGTCTTTGTGCGATGCAGAGGGAGCGTCCAAGCGTCGCCATCAATCTCCTCCCAGGGGACTAAGCGGGGTTCGCTTGGACGAGTGGCCGTCAGGATTTGGAACTCTAACAGCAAAGAAGAAAAGGACTGACGGGAGCGCAGCTTTCGCATGAACTCACCCATCTCCGAATAGGGTAAGGCGGGTCTGTGTTTTACCTTCCTGACCTTACTAGGATTAGGAAGTGTATGCTCCAAATGTCCTTTCCACTGGGCAGGGTTCTGCCCTTCAAACAGCCCTAGCGTCTTTGCTGAGTTTAGGACTGTGTCCATCCGCTCCCTAACCCGTGTCGCAGTGGGGTTCTTGGTATGCCAAATAGGCTCAAGCACCTCCAACATATGCGCGGTCTCAATATCCGCCACATTAATGTCACCAATAATAGGATAGGCGTATGTTGAGAGTGTGTTGCGCCATTGCTGGCGATGCTTAGCGTTCACCCACGTCTTCTCGTTCATCTCAATGTACCGCTCGGCACATTGGCGAAAGGTATGCGCACCGGATGTCTGAGCCGCCCTGACATGTTGCGGGTTTTTTCCGTCAGCTATGTTACGCCGACACTCCTCCGCCCTCTCTCTCGCCTTAGCCAGCGTCACCGTGGGGTATGGCCCTAGCCCCATGTTTGTCTTCTGATAACGAAACAGCCATGACTTGCCGCCTGACTTGCTGATCTGCAAATAAAGGCCGCCACCGTCATTATAGCGTTTCGGTTCCGAGAGAGCCTTGACCTTACGATCTGTTAGCTTGTGTAACTGCTGAGCCATTGTATCCGCCTAACCCCGAATGTACATCTGAGTGTACACATATGACGGTGCTTCGGCCACATCCCAAGTGACAACAACACACACTGTATATAATAACTTATTAATATATATAGATACTTAGAAGCAGAGCGAAACACGATGCAACAAGGGTTGGAAGTCCTCTCCCTCCGCCACCACTTAAGCCATTGTTTTAATTGTGTTTTTAGGTGTTTTGACGCCTTAAATTATCGCGCAATTCCCGGGACTTGCCGGCATTCCCGCATCACCGGGTGGGACGCAGAGACCTGGTAGTCCGACAATATCCGGTCCTGGTGCACGAATATCTCTGTCGGCCCGTTTTTTAGTACCACTCGGGGCGAAGAATGATGGTTGTTTTGGGCAACGCATCGACACGTAGGTTTGCTAAACCTCAATCCATTCGGGCGATATTCGGATTGTTGATCTTTCATTCGGTCTCTGGTCCGGGGTTCTTGAGTTTATATAATGTTTTCAAAGCGTTATGGAGGAGCATAGTATGGGTTCGAATCCTGTTCGCTCCGCCACCACTTAAGTCTTTGTTTTTACTCATATAATTGCGATTCCAGCCCTTCGGATCATCCCGTGTTTTCCGGGCTTTAGCGGCACCCAAGCATCACCAGGCCGGACGGAGAGACGGGTTGGTCCGGCGATCTCTGCTTTCTGGGCGCCAATATCTCTGTTGGCCTGGTTTCCAGTACCATTGAAGAGATCGGCCTAGTTGATTCGGCCCTCCTCCGGGGCGAAGGGCAAGATACAACGCGGTTTCCGTGAGTATCGGACCTAGTTGAACCCAAGAATCTCCCGCTGCTCCGGCCAAGTGAGCGGTAGGCGCGAGGCTTTGGTGAGCTTGGCCGCCGTCAACGTCGGCGGGTGACGCCCTTCGAGGATGGTTTTGGTGATATCGGGGGCAAGGAACGTCAATCGCAGTAGCCGGGTGAAGTAGGATGGCGTCACGCCTTGGCTGAGGGCAACCTTGCTGAGATTACAGTCGCCCGCCTTGATCAGCGCCTGCCAGAATGTATGCGCCTTGACGATGAGCCTGACCTGCGTCGGATCAGCTTTTTCGCCTCCACCCAGGCCAACAGATCCGTCGATGATCATCTTGATTCCGAGACCGACGCGCTTCATTTGCGCCTTTACCGACAACGTCAGACCTTCAGACTGCTGCATATTGCGCCTGGGTGCCGCCGGGTCCACAGGGACGCCCTGTAAAACATCGGCGATGCACCAGGTGTTGATGGTGATGTCGACCTTCTTTGCATGGACTTCGACCCGATCGACCAGGGAGAGAAGAACGGAGCGCGACACCCCCGGCCCTAGATTGCTCCATCGTTCGGCAAGACCAATGGCTTGGTCGAGAAGCTGTCTCTGCTGAGCCACCTCGTGAACCTGCTCGCGGATTGCCTCGAATACCTCGCTCCGATCGGTGAAGAACTGTTGCAAGCGCCTGATAACAACCCCCTCGATATCACCCGCGGGTATGCGGCGGGCATCCGGCGTCTCGGATCGACACCTCGTCGTCAACGGCCGCGAGACATAGTACCGATAGCGCTTGCCGTTCTTGTTGGCATGGGTCGGGGTCAGACGATGACCGTCGCCATCGAACAACAGGCCCGCCAGCAAGCTTGCCTCCTTGGCCGTCGCCGCGGTTTTGCCGCGGGCCCGGTTGGCAGACAACTTGGATTGCACGGCATTCCAGAGATCTTTATCGACGATGGCCTGGTGTTCGCCCGGATAGCTCTTGTCTTTGTGAACGATCTCGCCGCGATAAATGCGGTTCTGCAGCATCAGATATAGAGCACCGCGAGAGAGGGGGACGCCGCCGGCCCGGCGACCGGTCTTGTAATGCCGCTCCTTGCTGACGATCCCTTTGGTATCGAGTTCCTGCTTGAGCGCCCGCACCGAGCCGAAGTCAAGGTAACGCCTGTAGATATGACGCACTGTCTCTGCTTCGGCATCATTGACGACCAGCTTCTTGTCAACGCCGTCATAGCCCAACGGCACCATGCCGCCCATCCACATCCCCTTTTTCTTAGACGCCGCGATCTTGTCGCGGATACGCTCGCCCGTCACCTCGCGCTCGAACTGAGCAAAGGACAGCAGAACATTGAGGGTGAGACGGCCCATAGAGGTCGTGGTGTTGAACTGCTGCGTCACCGAGACGAAGGAGACGTCGTGAGCATCGAAGATCTCGACGATCTTCGAGAAGTCCGTCAATGCGCGGGTCAAGCGATCGACCTTGTAGACGACGACCACGTCGACCTTGCCAGCGCGAACATCGTCGAGCAGATGCATAAGAGCTGGCCGTGCCATGGTCGCGCCGGAGAGACCGCCGTCGTCGTAGGATGTGACAAGAACCGTCCAGCCTTCGTGCTTTTGACTCTTGATATAGGCTTCACAGGATTCCCGTTGCGCATCGAGGCTGTTGAAGTCCTGCTCCAATCCTTCTTCTGATGACTTGCGGGTGTAGATGGCGCAGCGAATGGCCTTGGCCCGACGATGATCATTGCCCGGCTCATGCGGGCTCATGATCGACCTCTGAAGGCGCTGCGGGATTGGTTCGCCGGACGATGCCGAAGAAGCGCGGGCCCGACCACCGCGCACCGGTGATCTCTCGTGCGATCATGGATAGGGAGCGATAGGGCTTCCCCCCATAGTCAAAACCATCCTCGAGAACGACGACCGTATGGGCTTGACCGCCCCATTCGCGGACAAGCCTAGTGCCGGGTTTCAACATGGTGTCGGGATTGAATCCTCCGCTGTCACCCGACTCCTGTTGCCCGGCTAAAGTCCGAAGTCTGCGTTTGACCGAAGCCGGCAACCCGCCATGCATGCGTTCCTGTATTTTATAGGCAATGGCTCGAACCAGCAGGTCGCGGCTCAGGCCCGTCGGCGCTTCAGTCTTATGATAACGACGCCATCGTTTGCGCAGTTCCTTGATCGGCAAGTTTTCCAGGGCGGCGATCTCAGTCTCAATGCTGGTCATGATCAACCCTCGGCGCTGACGCGATAGCGCGTGGCACCGGCTTGGGTTTTTTCACGGGCCACCGCATGGCCCTTCTTGCGCAGCCCCGTCAACGCCGCGCGCAGGCTATGCGGCTGCCAGCCGGTAGCCTTCTGCAACTGCTCGGTCGTCGCGCCCTGCTTGCGCTCTACCAGCTTCAGCACGGTGTCGATTTTGGTGGTCTTGGTAGGCATCATTACCTCCATTCTCATTGCGCCCACCCGATGCAGGCGCTGTCACCCCCCAGAGCCCGGCCAATCAAGAGATCGGATCCGGGCGGGCGGTTTATGGAGACTTTCCGGGGCTAGGCACCCCTTACCGCTGGGTCACAGTACCGCTTCCTTGGCAACGGAAGTCCAGTGGAATGTTCGGTGATTGCCCGTCAGATCTTCACATGCAGAACCCGCATGCCACCCCGGGCACCGCCAATCCAATTGAGGAACTGCGACAGGCTATCGACCTGGTCGTCATGCTTGCCACCGGGGAAGGCCAGGATCTCCGAGTGGAACTCGTCCAGCCAAGGTGCATTTTTCGGGATCAGAACGTCGCCACGCTCAATCACCGCCGATTGCGCTTCCAGCCGCTCCACCTTGGTGCCCTTCGGTTTTATCGCGATCGGCCGCAACAAGCCTTCTTGGCGGAGTTGTTGAATCAATCCCATGCCAATACCCGTGTCTTCAATGAGCACATCGGGAGCACCGAACTGCTGTTTCAACTCGATCACCTTCTTTTTCAGGGAAGGGAAGTCGAGCCGGGCTCGGAAGACATGTATTAGGTAGTATTGGTTGCCACGCACCCCCCAGGTGGTGCAGACCGAGTAGTCGGCATTCTCACTGAGACTGGATGCCGTATCCCAGCTCTGAACGATGCGATCAAAGGCCCGCGATGACGGTGGCACCGTATCGTAACGGAGGAACCACGCCCATTTGATGATATTTCCGCACTCCGGCACCGGACATTGTTGATACTGGGCCTGGAACGTGTAACTCCCAACCCGCGCCTGTTCCGCTTCCAAGGATTCGAGGGATTGCCGTTCCGGATGCAGGGCCTCGCCCAACCGGCGGCCGACCCATAGGCCATTGGACAGTTCAAAGCGCTCATCTCGCTCGGCAATCGCCGAAAGGCAGATATGCGTCCAGTGTTCCTTGTCCTTCACATGGCCGACCAGGTCATCTTGGTGCAGGCGCTGCATGATCAAGATGATGACGCCGGTTTCTTTGTTGTCGAGGCGGGAATAGAGCGTGTTGTCGAACCAGCGGTTGGCGTTCGCACGCCGGGTCACCGAGAGCGCATCTTCGGGCTTGATCGGGTCATCGATGATGATCCAGCCACCACCACGGCCCGTTAGTGAGCCTCCAACGGACGTAGAGAACCGGCCACCGCCAAGGGTGGTTTCAAAGTCATTGGTCGCCGAGCGTCGTGGTGATAGACGAGTATACGGGAAAACGGCTCGGTACCAATCTGTCTCCATCACCTTGCGGCAATCCCGGGCATGTTTTGCCGCTAGGTCGTCGGAGTAACTTACACAGACGATACGGGCATTCGGATTATGCCCAAGAATCCAGGCCGCCAAGGCGACGGATGCCGACATCGATTTCAGGTGCCGTGGAGGCACGTTGATGATCAGACGACGCCCTTCCCCCCGTGCGGCCTTGGCTAGGGCATCCGCCATGACATCGATGTGCCAGTTGGGTTGGAACGTTTGACTGCCGTCGAGTGTCAAAAAGCAACGCTCGATGAAGCTCTTAAAATCCTGGCGTAAAAGCGCATACAGCGCCTGACGATCACTGATCATGTTCATCATCACCTCCTTCTTCTGGCGCCGCACCTCGCTGCGCAATAAATCGATCAAGGATCTTGCTCTCGTCAGCATTCAGCGGCGCATCCTGCGCAGCTGACGGGTCTTCCTCGACGATCAACCGCTCGACCAGCTGCAAGACCTTGTTGGCGGCCTGGACGTCGCCCTTTACCGCCTTCGCCATCAGGGATTTGATCATGGCCCGCTGCTTGCTGATCTTCCGCTGCCGACCGCCCTCGCGGATGGTGATCTGCTCGGCGAGTTCCTCGCTCAGGTCGGTCTCGAGGTTACACGTGCCCTTCGGACGGCCCTTGGCATTGCCCGACTGACCCTTTTGGAACTGGCTGTGTTTGGGCGGTTTGCCGTAGCCGATGTCATAATCTTTAGCCATGGTTCACCTCCCGTGCATCGACGTCATCTGCACCTTCCGCCTCGAGGTCGTCGAAAGCAGTGCCAGTGACCGCATGTACTGCACGATCGCCGGTATAGGCTCGCCAGCGCCTAATCGCCGTATCGACATACAGAGGATCCAGTTCCATGGCAAAGGCGCGGCGGCCGACTTTCTCGGCTGCAATAATCGTCGTGCCGCTGCCGACGAAGCTGTCGAGAACCACGCCGCCCCGGTTGGAGCAATCCAGCATGGCATCGGCGACCATCTCGACGGGCTTCACCGTTGGGTGCAGGGCGAGATCGTGCGCCCGTGCCGCGCCAAAGGCGTTGGCGCCCGGGTATGCCCAGACGTTCGTCCGGTTGCGGCCATGGCGGCCGAGTTCGACGTGATTGATATGCCGGCCTGAGCCGTTTTTGAAGACGAACACCAACTCGTGCTGACTTCGGTAAAGGCTGCCCATGCCACCGTTGGTCTTCGCCCACACGCAGAGGTTCAGCAGCTTCGAATAGACACCGTCGGCTGCCGCCAGGAGCTCGCGCAAATGCCGCCAGTCCATGCAGACGAAGTGAACGGAACCGTCGGCACTGTTAGATGCGAGTTGAGCCATCGCGGCGGTCAGGAAGTCCGTAAAGGCCTCCGTCGACATCTCACCGGAGGCCATGACGAACTCGCGGTGACGGGTACGTCCCTTGCCACTGATGTGGCCATTCACCTCCAGGTTGAAGGGCGGATCCACAAAAACCATTTCGGCCTTGGTGTCGTCCATCAACGCGCGGAAGTCCGTCTCCATGGTCGCATCACCGCACATCAATCGGTGGCGCCCTAGCTGCCAGACATCGCCGCGCCGACTGATGGGGACAGCGGTCTCATCCACCGATGGCAATTCTTCGCCCGGGTTTTCAGAGTGTTCATCCTCGCCGCCAATGATCAGGTCGATCTCCGGCATGGCGAAGCCAGTCGCCGTAACGTCGAAGTCATCGGCAAACTCAAGAAGGTATTCAAACTCAAGGCACAGGTTGGCATCGTCCCAGCCTGCCATCTCCGCGGTCTTGTTGTCGGCAATGGCGAAGCCGCGCTTCTGGGTTTCGCTGAGCCCCTCAACCCGCATCACGTCGGCCGATGTCCAGCCCAAGGATCTGAGCGCCTCGAGACGGCCGTGGCCGGCCAGGACCCGATCCGCCTCATCGGTGATAATTAGAGTCCGGTAGCCAAAGGCTTTGATGCTGTCAGCGATCTGGCGGATTTGCGGTTTGGAATGGGTTCGCGTGTTTTGCGCCCATGGACGCAGGTCATCAAGGGACCGCGATACGACTGTTGTCTTCGGTGAAGTAGGACCACCAGAAGGTCCGTTGAAGGTGTCCGGCATTGTGCCAATCTCCTGTAACTGGGAGAAGGCGCTAAGTTCAGTGGCCATGATAGGCAGCTCTGCGCCTTCTCGATTAAAAATCGAGGGCGTAGCCAGGGCACTGCCGCAGCAAACGCTGGAGAACACCTCACTGAAGCATTCAAATTATGTGGGGAGAACCCGTCGCGGACACTGTCTCACGTAGGCTCAGGTCGGCGGCACTGTCGCCGGAGGACAACAATGATACGTACTACGCACCAGTCCTCATCACGTTCTATTATCGTGCTGTTAGTTTCGCTTTGTCAAATGACGGTCATGAGATGTTACCGAGACGACTGGTTTTATGCGGGTTTGCAGATGACGAGGCATCAACACCCAATCCGAGCGAGAGCGTGATTTTGGCCGAATCACCCACGCCACAAGGTCACGTCCACCGACTTCAGGAACTTGCCGAAAGCGAAGAGGCTACGATCGATCTGACGGGCTGAATCGATCGTCGGATTGGGTCCTGCCATCTCCTCAAAAAACGGCATGAACAGTTTGGCGTACGACACGGCGCACTCCGTCGGGTGCGAGGGGATTTCCAAGTCGCCCGGAAAGCCCAGCATATACATCATCGCCCGGTGCGCGTGCTGGTCATAGATCGGGAACTGGGTCGGCGCCAGACAGTGCAGCCAGAAGATGTTCCAGATCACCGCATTGTCTCTCGACACATGCTTCCAGATCCGCGTTGGTGTGGTGAGTTTTTTATAAGCTTCGTCGCTTGGCCGGTATTCCTTTTCTACGCGCTCTTGCTTGGCACCCGACAGGATGGAGCCGTTTTTCCATTGGAACAGCGCCAAGATCTCCGGCTCGGTTTTCTCCCGCTCGATGTTGTCCGTATAGAGGTGCTCATTCTCGTCCTCATATTGCCGAGCCCAGAGATCGATGAAACTGTCTCGATCGCCATGTGTGAGTGGCGGTTGCGGATAGCGAACCGTGTTCTGGAATTGCGTGATGGTCACTGTAACTTCCCCGAGGCCAGAGCCTCCAGCGCGCCCGCTGGAAGATGGCTCAATCCGACTGGTGATCGGGGTGTTGGAAAAACCGCACAGAGACGGCCCCTGGGTTTTTAGACCGGGGTCCTGGACATAGCCCAGGCACCCCGACCATAGGTCAGGGTCACTGTTGACGGTCAGTAACGACCGCTCTGTGCGGGGTTTTCCAAGCCCCAGAACCATGCGTCGTGGCTCCAAGGCCAGTCTTACTCAATGTGGCGAGGAATGGAAGTTGAATTCAGCGCAAAGAACGCTGAGCTCTAGGAACAAAAATATCAGGCCATGACAACAGGTCGATTTCTGGTCCTGAAGGCAAAACAGCCATCATCAAATTGGCAATCGAATCCCTTCAACCGAACAACCGCTTAACCCTCAGCTGCAGACCAAAATTTCGTCAACCGTTAATGCGTGCTGATGACCCGTTGCGGACTTCCCTTGACCTAATCACGTGAGAAATCCCACACGGGTTTAGTATTCCGAATGGGTTGGTTCAAGCGACTCATGAACCGATACATATCCGAACCACATGAATTCGGGATGCCGGTTCTCGACAACATTCGCTGTCGGACCAGTTGGGTCAATGTTGCAAACCTAAAAATAGATACCGGGTCTTACTCTTCCATAAACCCCTTGGAGACATGATCTCGGATGAAGCCCGCGCCGATTTGTACCAATCTATCGACAAGCTCTGCTCCGGTCTCGGCACTGCAATACTTTGGATCGCCGCCCCATACACCATCCGGCGCGGCTTCTGCGGCTGTTACCGGAGCCTGGAAGACAGCGCCGCCCGAAGTGATCTGCCCAAAACCAGTGACCGCAACACCTCGGGTCCGTAAGTCGGTTTTCAATGATCCCATTAGGTCCATCCGCAGATGCTCTGGGAAATAGTGCAGCGCGACCGAAGTCACTGGATCGGCGCCGTGGCCAGACGATTTGGCGGCTTCTTCAGCGCCACGCATTTCGCGCAGCAATGCATAGGCGATTTGCCAAAGATACATGGATGCGATGAACACATTGGTATCTTGGCGTAGTTTCAATGTAACTTCGGCGATAGGCGCAACATTCCCGCCATGGCCATTAATAATCAGTATTTTGTTCAATCCGTGCAGCATGAGACTACCAATCACGTCTTCAAGAATCGCTGCTAGTGTCGATGCTCGAATTGACATCCCGCCGTAGCTTGAAATGAAGCTATCGCGTCCACCAAACGGGATAACGGGCGCCACATACGTCGGCACGCCGTCATTCCGCGCGCCACGGGCGATGTCCAACGCCACGGCTTCGGCGGCGAGAAAATCCCCCATGGGTGCATGGGTGCCTTGATCTTCGATGGACCCCATCGGCAAAAGCACAACAGCATCCTTGGTCAAGTTTTCACGTGACTCCCTTGAAGTCATTTCAGCGATTTTCAGTTTCTCGATCATGTCATTTCCTCCCGGGCTTCAGAATAATTAGACAAATTTCAAGTTTGCACCAAGTTGACGGGCTCAAAAAATTTCAAGATTGGCGCGATCATCGAATGATGTTCGCAGCAGGTTTTTGAGGCAGCCAACAAATGCCTCGCCGTTGCGCGACAATGGTCGATTGCGGGCATGAACAACAGCCATGGTCACCTCGATCGCCGGCCTGATCGGTCGTATGGCTAACGTTTCGGGCGGGTCGAATAGCAGGGTGAACATATCCACTAGTGCGATGCCGGCGCCGAGCCGGACCAGGTCTCGGATAACGGCAGTGTGATTGGCTTCAATCGTCACGTTGAGGCGCGCATCTTCATTGCCAAGCTCTTCGCCAATCATTCTGGCAAAAGGTAAGTCTCGGCGATAACCGATGAGCGGCCAATCGCTTAAATCATCCGCTTTGATAACGTTTCTTTCGGCCAGCTCGTGGTCGGCGGGCATGATACATACAATCGGCGCCTTGCATATGGGGATTGCTTTGGCCATCGGTTCAGCGTCGGTAAAATGAACAATTCCTAAATCAATCTTGCCGGAAGCTGCCGCATCGGTGATGTCAGGAGTTTTCGAGATGTCACATTGGATATGCGTGTCCGGGAGAATTTTGGAGGTATCCAATATCGCGCGCGGTATGATTGTTGATGCATAAGTTGGAGACGCCGCGACACGAAGCCTGTCGCCCGAGCGGCGGCTGATATTCGTGATCAACCGTTGATAAGTTCCCCATTCATCAATCAGATGATTGGCCTCGCGCGCCAGGATGAGGGCCTCGGGAGTTGGCATAAGGCGCCCCTCCATGCGTTCGAACAGGTGGGTCTCGGCAACGTCCTCAAGGCGCTGTATGGCTTTAGTGGCGGTCGGTTGCGATATATTTAGCTCTCGTGCGGCAGCGGTGACCGAACCCAATCGAATGACGGCCGCAAGGACCTGCAGGTGTTTGACGGAAATCAAACCTTATTCCTTTTTGGAATAAATAAGTAAAAAAACATCATTTGAAATATGAATGAAGATATCAAATACTTCAACTTAGAAGAGTCAAAAATCTAAGAACTGGTGACTAAATCGGTGTGCCCGGGGGGGCATGAAGAGAATGGGATCTCTCCGCATAGGTGTGGATTCGGGCGGCACGTTCACTGACGTCTGTATGTTGGAAGAGGAGACAGGCCGGTTTTCCGTTTGGAAACTTTCAAGTACGCCTAGCGATCCTTCAGTGGCGATTGCCGGCGGTGCCAGTGAGGCTATCAATCGATTCGGCGATGATGATGGCAAAGTCTCATTCTTTGGCCACGGAACCACCGTCGCTACTAACGCACTCATTCAAGGTCGCGGAGCTCGCTGTGGATTGGTGACCAGCAACGGTTTTCGTGATCTTCTCGATCTGGGCCGACAACGAAGGCCCCATCTCTATGATCTACAGACGGATAAGCCGCACGCTCTGGTGCCGCGCGACCGGAGACTGGAAGTCAATGAAAGGGTCCTGTTCGACGGCACTGTAGAGCGCGGACCGAGTGAAGAGGAGGTTCGAACCGTCGCGCGTCAGCTTCGCGACGCGGACGCGGAAGCGGTCGCTGTGTGTTTTCTCTATAGCTTTGTCGATAAGTCCCACGAAACGATGGTTGCAGAAATTCTGCGGGACGAGTTGGGCGAGGTGTTTCTTACAACATCGCATGAAGTTTGCCCGGAGTTTCGAGAGTTCGAGCGATTGAGCACGACGGTCGTCAACGCCTTCCTCGGCCCAGTTATGCAAGGTTACCTTTCAAAGTTGACGCCGCGTCTCGTTGAGGCCGGAATTGATATTCCGCCATTTATCACTCAGTCAAACGGCGGGACGATTACGTTCGAAACGGCGGCAACACTTCCGGTGCGTACGGTTCTGTCGGGACCCAGCACCGGTGTGATCGGCGCCGTGGAAACAGCTCGCGCCATAAACCTTGAGAACATCATCACCTTTGACATGGGTGGCACATCGACTGATGTCTCACTTGTTGAGAACGGCAAGCCCGGGACGACAACGGAAGCGGAAGTACACGGTTATCCGATCAAGTGCCCGATGATCGATATCCACACTGTTGGTGCCGGCGGCGGATCGATTGCATATGTGGATAGTGGCGGATTTTTGAAAGTTGGTCCGCGAAGCGCAGGCGCAGATCCGGGACCGGTCTGCTATGGGCTGGGGAACAGTGAGCCGACGGTTACCGATGCCAATGTCGCGATGGGTGTCTTGAACGGCGAAGCGTTGTTGGCTGGTCGCATGCCAATTGACCGTAAGGCTTCGTTGACGGCAATAGAAAAACTTGGCACTCAACTCGGCCTAAGCACCGAAGATACAGCGGCAGGAATCATTCGCGTCGTTACTGCCAATATGGCCCGCGCCATTCGCTTAATATCTGTGCAACGCGGACATGACCCGCGTGAATACTGTTTGATGCCGTTTGGTGGGGGTGGCCCTGTCCACGCAGGCCGGTTAGCGCGCGAACTGGGTATGGGGAAAATCCTGGTGCCCCGAAATCCGGGCATCCTTTGTGCGCTTGGGTTGTTGTTGACGGATATTCGAAGGGATTTCTCAGTTACGCACCGGCTATCTGTAGATTCGGGGAATGCAGAAAGTATCCGCCAAACCGTATCCAACCTTAAAGCCTACGCCCAAGCTTGGTTCGAAGACGAAAGTATCAAACCCGATAATCAGCGCGTGCTGGCATCCGCCGACATGCGTTATGCCGGGCAGAATTACGAGCTCAATATTCCTTTACATGACGTTTCTGGCGACACGCCATTTGTCGACAACCTCTTGGTTAACTTCAGCCAAGCTTATGAACGTCAATACGATTACACAGCGCCTGACGAGGCTGTGGAGATTGTCACGTTCCGTGTCGAAGCTTATGGAGTCGTCGAAAAACCAACATTTGAAGTCCATAAAAATGAAGGTTCCGACCCATCGGCTGCGTTTCAAACCAATCGCCAAGTGTATCAGCCGGAAATCGGCGAATTCATGAAAAGCCCGGTTTATGATCGAGATTTGTTGTGCACGGGCAATATTATTGTCGGACCAGCAATTATCGAACAGATGGATTCAACAACGCTGATCCTGCCTGACCAAGTTGGCACAATCGACACGTATCATAATCTGGTCATCAACGAGGGAGCTGATTGATGTCGGCGAGATCATCAATAGCGGCGACAAATGAGCCATCTCCGTCCATCGACCCTGTCACAGTCGAGGTGATCGGCAATGCCATCGCATCTATTGCCGATGAGATGGGCGAGGTTCTTGTGCGGGCCTCTTATTCCACAAACATCAAGGAACGCCGAGATTGTTCGACGGTGATTTTTGACGCGGCTGGCCGGACGCTCTATCAGGCAGAACACATCCCCATGCACTTAGGTTCTTTGATGGGGGTTATTGAGGAGATTTTGGTCCGGCACGACATCGCCGATATTGCCGAAGGTGACATGTTTATCGGCAATGACGCCTACACCGGTGGTGGCACCCACTTGCCGGACATAGTCTTGGCGTCTCCGATCTTTTTCGATGGACGTTTGGTTGGCTGGGCGACCAATCTCGCGCACCATGCGGATTTTGTTGATCGCTCACATGCCCATATTTTCCAAGAAGGACTACGCATTCCACCGATCCGTTTGCTGAAAGCAGGTGAAATGCAGCAAGATGTGTTCGAGCTGATCTTGCTGAATTGCCAGGTGCCGCATGAACGCCGGGCGGATATGAGAGCGCAGATCGCGGCCAATGGATTTGGTGTGAAACGCTTTCATGCCTTGTGTGAGCGTTATGGCGTGGATCTCCTTGAGCAAGTATTTGATGAACTCCTGGATTATGCCGAACGTCGCATGCGTGCCGGCATCGCTTCGATCCCCGACGGCGTCTATGAATTCGAAGATTTATTTGAATGTGATGAATTCCCTGAAACCTTGACCTTCAAAGTCACAATCGAAGTCAAGGGCGATGAGATTTTTCTCGATTTCTCGGGCAATCCACCGCAGGTTCGAGCCAGCCTCAACATGGTAGAGACCGCCCTGCTGGCGACAGTTTATTATGCGGTCAAAACGGTCACAGATCCAGAAGCGCCGCCGAACGGCGGATTGTTCCGCCCGATCCACGTAAAGTCCAGCCCGGGCTCGATCCTTTCAGCATCGTCGCCTGCGGCGGTCAATGGCCGAACCAATACGTGCCAGCGTGTTGTCGATTTGGTGCATGGTGCATTGGCGCCGGCAATTCCAGAACGGATCATTGCAGCCTGTAATGGGGCCGTAGTTTCGACCACATTCAGCGGCGTCAATCCGCGGAACGGACAGTTTTACGTTTATTTGGAGACGCTTGGCGGCGGCTTTGGAGCGCGAGCCACTAAGGATGGTCTGGATGGCGTCCATGTCCATATTACCAATACCAGCAATTTGCCGATTGAGGGACTTGAGATGGAGTACCCGCTGCAGGTTGAGCGTTACGAACTGGTGCAGGATTCAGGTGGCTGCGGACGCTGGCGTGGAGGCATGGGTATGCTGCGTAAAATCAAAATTCTTGACCATGCCTGCAGGGTGGATGCGCGCGGCACGCGACGACTTACGTCACCATGGGGCCTGTTTGGTGGCCTGGAAGGTGGAAGGTTTAAGGTCGAAAGCGATGCCGGAGAACCAGAATACAATAAGAATAAGATCGAATTGGGCCCTGGACAGGCCATTGCCATCACGACCCCGGGAGCCGGTGGTTATGGATCACCAACCGACCGGAAGCCTGAATTGGTGAAGCAAGATCTCGCAGAAGATCGAATATCAAAAACGACTGCCGAGGAAATCTATGATTTCCATCAATAATCGGTGGCTTGAAACATAGCGGCGGCAATTGCCGTCATTTTGGAGAGGAGTTGTTCCATGACTGATAAATTTATGTCGCTAACACAGAATATCGATCGTCGGCGCGTGCTCAAAGGTGGCATGGTTGCCGGTGCTACGGCACTGATGCCAGGGTTCATTGGTCGAGCTCAGGCGAAAACACCCGGCCTGATCGTTTTCGGGCTATCGTCTTATCCTCCGGGGTTCAAGCCTTGGGAAAACAAGGGAACTGCCAGCACCACGGTGAAAGTTCAGCAGTTCCGCGGTCTACTTGGCTATGGGGCTGATGGCCAGCCGCGTTCTGAATTGGCCGAATCCTGGAAAATTCTGGCTGGCAATAAGTTTCAGTTCACGCTGCGTGACAACGCATACTTCCACAACGGCGACAAAGTGACATCGGCAGACGTCAAAGCGACCTATGAAGCCATGGCCGCGAAGGATTCTACGGCCCGCCTGCGCTCGCGATTTGCAGCTGTCGAAAGCATTGAAACTCCCGACGCACGTAACGTGATCATTACGCTCAAAGACGCGGATGTAACGTTTATCGACATTGCCGCAAGTCCGCACGCGGGTATCGTGTCAGCTAAAGCCTTGGCTGCGGACGCGAAGAATTTCGTCGGTGCTGGGCCATACAAGATCGTCAATATCGAGCGCGGCAGCCGTATCGAAATGGAAGCCTTCGATAAGTATTATAAGCCGGGGTATCCGAAGACCAAGAAGCTTCGCTTTGATGCCTTCAAGGATGAGAACCTGCGAGTTGCAGCACTTGAGGCAGGAGACGCCGACATCATTGAGTACCTGCCATGGCAATCCATGGATTCGGTCGGCAAAAACAGCCGTCTGAAAATGGACGTCGTCAACGGACCGTTTATGTATCTGACCTTTAATTTCTCGAAAGGACCGTTCACTGATCCACTTCTGCGTCAGGCCGTAGGCCATGCGATCAAGCGTGAAGACGTGATCGCAGCGGCGTTCTTCGGGCGTGGAAATGTGCTCGGTGGAATTCCGTTACAGGACACCTCACCGTTCTATGATGCCAAATATCAGGACCGCTGGGGGTATGATCCCGATAAAGCGAAGGCATTGATGAAGCAAGCTGGAAAAGCGGGCGGGTTTTCAGCCACTTTGCTGTCGACTGCCCAATACGGCATGCACAAGAACACCGCTGAAGTGGTTCAGCAAAGCCTTGCGGCCATTGGCATCAACGTGAAATTGAACCTTCCCGATTGGGCGAAGCGGGTCACTCTTGGAAACCGTGGACAATATGATTTCGCGGTGATGGGTTCCGCAGGTGATTTCAACGACCCAGATGCCTTGACTAAATTCATGGATGGCTCGTTGTCCGCATCCTATGCGCGCTCGTATGGGTTCAAAGATGAGAGGATCAGCAGTCTGTTCGCCGCTGGACGCCAAGAGGCCAGTCTCGAGAAACGCAAGACGATCTATGCGGAACTTCAGCAGCGAGCCTTGGATCTGGCACCGATCATTCCCATCAACTGGCGTGCTCAGGGTTACGGATATCAAAACTATGTATCCGGCTTTAAGAACATTCCGGGTTTCTTGACGTTCTTCTCTGGTATGGTCATCGAGAACGTCGAACTTGGCTGAATAAGGTCAAGGGGATGACCAGGAGTTGAACGGACTATGTGGCGATATATTCTTAGACGCGTCATCATTGCCTTGGCGCTTGTTTACGTCGTCACAACGATCATCTTCCTGGTGATCCACATCATTCCGGGTGACCCCGCCATGCTATTGCTTAGCGGTGGCGGGGTCGATCCGGCGCCGGAGGTGGTGGACGCCATGCGACGGCAATTGGGATTGGATCAGCCGATCTGGACCCAATACGTTGATTATGTTTCAGGTGTCATGCACGGTGACTTCGGTCGCTCTTTTCAAGATGATCATCCTGTCGCCGAAGAGATCGCCAAGCGGCTGCCGCGTACTATTGAACTGATTCTTGCCTCCGCCATCTTATCGGTGATTACGGGCATTCCACTTGGCATTCTGGCGGCACTGCGCCACGGCAAGATCATGGACCGGGTGCTGGCCCTCGGTGCTGGTTTGATGTTGTCAGTGCCCGTTTTCGTAACCGGCACATTGATGGTCTTATTATTTGCTCAGAAGCTGCATTGGGTGCCGGCAGGTGGTTTCGTGTCCTGGTCCAAAGACCCGATGCAGCATCTGATGTATTTGATGATGCCGGCAATCACGATCGCAATCGGCTTCTCCGCGGCGATCTTCCGTATGACACGTACAACCGTACTCGAGACTTTGCAGCGCGATTGGGTGCGAACGGCACGAGCCAAAGGATTGCCCAGTAAAGTCGTGCTTCGCCGCCATGTCGTTCGCAATGCGCTCGGCCCCGTGATGACAGTGATCGGTTTGCATATGGGGACACTTTTGGGCGGTACAGTGTTGGTCGAGTATGTTTTTAATTGGCCGGGCTTGAGCGGCTTCCTTGTCGTCGCAGTGGAGAACCGCGATTACCCGGAAGTGCAAGGTATCGTGTTAGTCATCTCCTTCCTATTCATCATGTTGAATTTGGTGGTCGATCTTCTTTATTCGGTGCTCGACCCACGGATCAGGCTGGAGTGATTGCACAGTGCTGAAGATTGACGCCAAGTACCGCAATATCCTCCCACCGCTCATGGGGGTAATCGGGGTTTTGGGGCTAGCCGTTCTGGCGCCGTTAATTACCGATCACAATCCCGTTCACATGACGATTGCCGAGCGTTTGGCTGCGCCATCAGCAGAGCATATTTTGGGCCAAGATGAATACGGACGCGATATCTTTGCGCGCCTGCTGTATGGCGCGCGGGTGTCAATTGCCGTCGCGATATTCTCAGCGTTATCAGCGGGATTATTGGGCGTCACAATCGGTATCATCGGGGGGTATTTTGGCGGGATTGCTGAATTAATTACGGTCCGCTTTGCTGATATCATCCTCTCGTTCCCGCCCATTCTCCTGGCCTTGTTGATCGTAACAATTCTAGGACCAGGGGTGGAGACGCTCGGGTTGGTGCTGACAATCCTCTATATGCCGGGATACGCCCGTGTTGCCTATGGTGAGACGCTATCGGTACGCTCCAGAGAGTATGTTGAGGCGGCGCGGGCTTTAGGATCATCGCCTTGGCGCATCTTGGCGATGACCATCCTTCCCAACATCATGGGGCCATTGATCGTACAGTTCTCACTCACCGTGGCATCTGCGGTCCTGATCGAATCTGGCCTTAGCTTTTTGGGGTTGGGCGTTGTCCCTCCGGACCCATCCTGGGGACTGATGATCAGATCAGCTCGGGCCTATATGGTGTATACACCGATGCCCTTACTTTGGCCTTGCCTTGCCCTGACGGTAACAGTGTTGGCGGTCAATGCATTGTGCGATGCGCTACGCGATTTCTATGATCCGCGCGCGGTATCCACCAACTTGTTATCAAGCCTAGCCAAAACGCTTTTTTATGCGCCGATGGCCAAAACCTATGATACGAAAACAACGGATTCAGACGATGAAACAGCACTTTTGTCGACGCAGAATTTGCGGACCGAGTTTATTACGCCAAAGGGGAGGATCGCTGCATCCAATGATGTTTCGTTCAATGTTCAGCCAGGAGAAACTGTTGCCTTAGTTGGAGAATCTGGCTCCGGCAAGACGATCACCGGGCTTTCAGTGTTGGGACTGGTGCCGGGCCCTCTTGGCAAGATGACTGCTGGTAGCGTTGCTCTACAAACCAAGAGTGGAGAGATTCTTCGAATTGAAGAACTCGATGAGGCAGCCTTGCAGAAAATACGAGGCGAGGAAATTGCCATGGTGTTCCAAGAGCCCATGAGCAGCCTCAACCCGGTCTATCCCGTTGGTGAGCAGATCGCCGAGGGTTTGCGTCATCACCGGCAAATCAGCAAAAATGAAGCACTGGCCATGGCTGTCGAGTTGCTTGAAAACGTCGGCATTCCAGATGCGCAAAAGCGCGCCAATGATTTCCCACACCAGATGTCGGGTGGCATGCAGCAGCGCGTGATGATCGCTATGGCATTAGGCTGCAGTCCTTCTCTCATTATCGCAGATGAGCCGACTACGGCACTAGATGTCACTATTCAAGCGCAGATTCTCGACTTACTGCGGAATATCCGCAATCAAGATAACCACGGTTTTGGTATGCTTTTCATTACCCATAACCTTGGTGTCGTCGCGGAGATCGCGGACCGAGTACTGGTGATGTATTGCGGACGGATTGTTGAGTCAGGTCCTGTTGCCGAACTGTTCAAAAACCCCACCCATCCTTACACCAAGGGCTTGATCGCAAGCATGCCGCATATCGATCATGAGACCGGGAATCGCCAACCGCTGTACGCAATTCCGGGCACTGTGCCGCCGCTTGACGAATTGCCGCATGGATGCGCCTTCGCGCCAAGATGCTCATTCACAATTGATGCATGCCATGCGTCATTGCCAGAATTGATCGAGATTGCCCCCAATCATTCAAGCCGTTGTCCACGTTGGCAGGAGATCGGGTCATGACGCCGATCGTCGAGTTAAAAAACGCCACCAAACATTTCCAGTTGAAGGGTGGTCCGTTTTTTGGACCCAAACCCGTGGTTCGCGCTGTCGAGGATGTTGATCTTACGATTGCGCCGGGCGAAGTCGTGGGGTTAGTAGGCGAGTCTGGATCAGGAAAAAGTACGCTCGGAAGGTTAATGTTGCGGTTAATCGAACCGACGGCCGGTCAGATTATTTTTGAAGACCAAGACATCACCGAGATCGACCAGCGAAGCTTGCGACAATTGCGCCGGCGCATGCAAATTATCTTCCAAGATCCATTCAGTAGTCTCGATCCTCGTAAGACAGTCTCGCGGATTATCGGTGACTCGTATGCGATCCATAATTTGTATAACCGGGCTGAACGGCACGAACGGATTGTTGCTCTGCTCGAACGGGTGGGACTCAGTGGTGATCATCTCAATCGCCTTCCGCATGAGTTTTCAGGGGGGCAACGTCAGCGGATCGGCGTTGCACGGGCGCTGGCTGTCGAGCCAAGCTTGATCATCGCCGACGAGCCGGTATCGGCACTTGATGTATCGGTGCAGGCGCAGATCATCAACCTCATGGCCGACCTGCAGCGTGAATTCAATCTTTCCATGTTATTCATCTCACACGACCTTAATGTCGTCGAGTATTTATCGGACCGGGTCATTGTCATGTATCTCGGTCGCGTCATGGAGGAAGCGTCCGCACAACGCCTCTACGCACATCCCCGTCACCCTTATAGCAAGGCTTTGTTGTCGGCGGCGCCGGAGATCAACCCTGATCGAAAAGCGGAGCGTATCATCCTCCAAGGCGATCTACCCAGCCCAATCGACCCGCCCTCAGGATGCGTTTTTCGTACGCGCTGCCAGCACGCAACAACGGATTGCGCGAAAGTTGTGCCGAAGTTGAAAGAAGTTGCACCAGGACATCGAACGGCGTGTATTCGCGACGATGTGTTGTAGCGGCGCAAATATTCCAGAAGATGGAGACAGAATTGTGAAAGCAGTAATCAAGGTCGGCGGTAGCCGAGCAGCCTGGTGGAAAAACCATATGTCAGACCTGTTGCCGGAGATGGATGTTTTTCTTGCCGACGAAGATTACGACCGAGATGACATTGAATACGCCATTGTTTGGCTACCAGAACCTGGTTGGTTGAAAACCTTTCCCAATTTGCGTTGCATTGTTTCCATCGGCGCGGGCATTGATCACGTTCTGCGTGATCCGGAACTGCCGCAAGATGTTCCAATTATCCGTACCACCGGCACGGATTTGAGTGTCCGGATGCGTGAGTACGTATCATTGCATGTCTTGCGGCTGCATCGCCGCTTGCCTGAAGTCGAAGCTGCTCAATCTGTTCGCGAATGGCGCCAAATCGTTGAACCACCGGCGCATGCTCGCAAGATCGGCATTATGGGACTCGGCAATCTTGGTGCGGATTGTGCTCGGACCTTGGCCACGATTGGCTTCGATGTTGCTGGCTGGGCGCGATCGGAGAAATCTATCGATGGTGTGACCTGTTTTTCAGGCGACAAGAGCCGTGCCGAGTTTTTACGCCGCTCGGAAATTCTGGTCTGTATGCTACCCCTGACGCCTGCAACAGAAGGCATTTTGAATGCTGAGTTGTTCGCGGAATTGCCTGAAGGCGCCAAAGTGATCAATGTTGCGCGTGGTCAGCATTTGGTAGAAGCCGATCTTTTGCAGGCTCTCGATTCAGGCCAAATAGGCGCCGCGACGCTTGATGTCTTCCATCAAGAACCATTACCAGATGACCACCCTTTTTGGGATCACCCGGATATTTTGGTAACACCACATATCGCCAGCTTGATCGATCCGGTTGCCGGTGGCGAGCGCATTGCTGATAATCTGAAGCGGTTTATTGTCGGCGAAACCGTTGAAGATCTCGTGACGCCCGGAAAAGGCTATTAGAGGTCAAGGCCGAGCACCTTGGGCGCCCGAATTTGTTGACGTGTCGATAATGAAACGGGATTCTGCGACAGCACCGGCGACAGGATTTGCCTTGTCTCCGATGCCGCAGGTCGTACCCGTATCGGGGTCGCGCCATACGCCCGAAGGGCAGGAATACAGTTTCGGAAACACTAAGTTCTGGGCAATCTCCAACTGAAAATCTTGACCTAATGCTGCAAGGACATCTTCGCCGACGGCAGGATCGACTCGTATCGAGTCGCGGCCACCAGCATCGATACGCGGCAGATTAAAAGCTTCCTCCAGCGAAATATCATAGTCGAGTAAAAACGCGGCCATTTGCATTGTGCAAGGAACAATGTGATTGGCACCAGATGCGCCGACGGCAAACAGCGCTTCATCATCACGGACACAAACCGTCGGGCACATGTTGGAGGCATTGATCCGCTTTCTGGCCTCCATAGTGGTGGGATAACCGGGTCGGGGATCGAAGTACGAAACGGAATTGTTCATCATCATGCCGGTTGAGGGCAGCATCACTTTTGAGCCGAAACGATTTAAGAGCGTGTAGGTCAGTGCCACCATGTTGCCGTCGGCATCGACTGCGCTCATGTGGGATGTACATCCGGCCGTATCGATCCGGCCTAGACGTCGTTCGTGATTGATGAAGGCTTTGTTTAATGCCGTGGCGTAGGTGGAGTATGTATGTGCGCCGATTGGCTGCTCGATATCTAGATGCGTCTCAATATACTGCAAGGCTTCGTTGAGGCGGAGGCCACCGCTTGTTTCACCGGGTGTGTATAGTGTTGCACCACGGTGCGTTCCGACCAGTGGTTCAATGAATAACGGCTCATAGGCTGCAAGATCATCCGCATTGATACGGCTTCCTCCGGCCTGTAAGTCGGCGCTGATTCTATCCGCGACCTGACCTTTATAGAAAACATCGGGTCCGTTGTCCGCCAAGGCCTTCAGGGTCTCGGTCATCTTCGTCAACGGCAAATATTGTTCAGGCTGAGCCGGTGCTCCACCAGGCAAGAAAACGGTAGCGCTGGCCGGAAATTTAGACAGATCGGCAGCCTCTAGTGCGATTTGCAAGGTCGTGTGCCAATCGACTGGAAGGCCGCGCTCAGCCAATTCAATGGTTGATGCCAAAACCGAGTCCAAACCCAGGTTGCCGTGGCGCTTCAATGCGGCGGATAAACCCGCGACAGCACCTGGAACGGTGATTGATTTATATCCGACGACATTGGCGTTTTCGGCGACACCGGGGAACCCCATGATGGCGTCCGGTACATTGGGGTCCAATGGGTAATCGCTGGTGTCGATGCCTTGTGGCAGCATTCCTTGGAAATCGAGGGCCATCGCTCGTTTTTCGCCAGCTAGCCATATGACCATATAGCCGCTGCCGCCCATGCCGCACATCCAGGGTTCGACAGCATTTAGCGCAAAAGCACAAGCTACTGCCGCGTCAATCGCGTTCCCGCCCTTGGCCAACGCATCTGCGCCAGCTGCTGCGGCCATCCAATTTTGAGCCGCAACGACACCGCGTTCTGACGACACACTGCGCTTGCGAACTTCCCACTGTTCGATATTGCGGTTCATGGTTACCCCTTTTCATAAATCGTGTTACGCGGTATGTGATCGAACAGTACGAAGCGCAGCGCGCTCGCTCAAGGATTTTCGAAAATAATCAATATTACGAAAATTCTTTATGCAAATTCGGATCCACCAAGTACTATGAAACGAAGCATAGAGGCGACACCATGATTAACCCGCAGCGCTTTGATCATCCTGCGCAAATGCAGGCCGATCCCCAACCAACGACCTTAGCGGTCAAAGTCTACGAGGAACTTCGCCAAGATATCCGTAGTGGCAGCCTGGCGCCAGGGCAACCTCTACGAACTGAATGGCTGAAGACCCATTATCAGACCGGCGTGAGTCCGCTCCGCGAAGCATTGGCAAGATTAGCCGCTGAGTATTTTGTAACGGCGGAGGGCAAACGAGGCTTTCAGGTCTCAGAGATATCCGAAACCGATTTCGATCAGTTGGTCGATGTCCGCCAAGATTTGGAAGCACGCGCGCTTGAGCGTTCAATCGCAAATGGCAACGATGATTGGGAAGCGGAAATCGTTGCCAGTTATCACAAGCTCACACGAACTACACCGCCTGGTTTGGACCATGAGCCGGCTGGTGATGAAGAACGCGAGTTGAGGCATCGCCTGTTTCATCATGCCCTGCTGAGCGCATGTGGCTCGCGTTGGCAAATGCGATTTCTCGATCATTTGACCAGCCATATCGAACGCTACCGTCGAATCAAGACGCCGCGATCTGGTATTTCAAATAAAGCTGCGCGTGAGATCGAGGAAGAGCACCGTTTGCTGATGGACAGCACAATCAATCGAAACACGACCGAAGCTCTTACGATCCTCGGCGAGCATCGGCACAGGACTTATTCCGCGATTAAGGAACGATTTGCAGAAGACCGCGAAACTTAACTTCACTTGCCTTCAAAGGAGTTTTCAGATGACCTATGTGATTAAGGACATGCCCAACCCGGTGGATCCGGCGCTGATTGAAAAATGTTCGAGGACAGAAACTGCCACTGTTGGCCATATCCGTCATATGGGTTTTGTTGATCGCCGCGTGCAACATGTTTTGAGTGCACGCACCACAGTCGCAGGCACAGCCGTAACCTTGGCGATTCCGGGTCAGGATTCGACACTCCTTCATCATGTTATTCAGTTTCTGCGGCCAGGCGATGTACTTTGTATCGACCGGCTTGGTGACGATAAACATTCGTGTCTCGGTGGTGGTGTTGCTGCCGCCATTGTCGCGTCGGGGTGTGCTGCCGTCGTTTTGGATGGGCCGTGCACCGATGTCCCGGAAATTGAGGAGTACGGCTTGCCTGTATGGTGCAAAGGCACAGCGCCGATCACAACTCGGCTCTACGATGTTGGAGGCAGCTTCAATGTTCCCGTCTCCATCGGTGGCAGTGTTGTTAACCCTGGCGATGTCGTTATTGCCGATTTTTCAGGTGTACTGGTCATGCCAGCCGATGAAGCCGAAGCTGATGTGGATTGGGCGTTGAGCAAACAAGCTGCTGAACCTGACAGTCACAAGCGCATGCTTGGTGGTGCACTCTTGGGAGATTTATCCGGCGCGAGTGCAAAAGTTGCAGCGAAACGCGATGGTAGCTAACGGACTGATGTTTCCGGCCCCAGGACCAAGTCCGGAAACCAAAGTGTAAGTTGTGGAAAATAAGTGATCAGAATCAATACGATCATCAACGGCACCAGGAACGGAAGCACGGCCATCGTAACCTTCTCGAAGGGGACTTTACCGACTTCAACCATAATATAGAGCCCAATTCCCATCGGTGGTGTAGCGATACCAATGAGCAGACCCAGTTGAATGATGATGCCGAAGTGCACACGGTCGATACCGAAGCTATCGATAACCGGTAGCAGCATGGGAACCAACATTAATTTCGCTGGCACACCCTCCACCACGCAGCCGACCAAAATAATGAAGACCAGCATCATAGCCAAAAAGACATAGCGTGAATCGGTGATCGAAAAAACCGCGTCACCAATCTGTTGCGGCACCTGTTCAATAGCCAGCAACCATCCCATGGCTATTGAAAACCCGATGATGATCATGATCACTGAGGTCATCAACATCGTGTCCGTCAGAGCCTGCCACAAGCGTTCGAAAGTGAGGGTTTTGTAGAACATTCCCAGTCCCATCGAATAGACGCAGGCCAAGACGCCGGCCTCCGTCGCCGTTACAAACCCGCCCAATATTGAACCCAGGATTATGCCCGGCGCTATCAATGCCAAAATACCGTCGATGGCAGCGTGACGGACGTGTGATAAAGGAGCGCGTTCCTGGGTTGGAAATTTATGGCGTATTGCCAGCAATCGGTTGAACAACATTAACGAACCGCCGACGATCAATCCTGGGACCAAACCGGCCAGAAACATTCGTTCGACAGATTGTTGCGCCAAGAACGCATAAATCACCAAGCCGATTGACGGCGGAATAATGGGCCCAACGACTGCGGAGCAAACTGTTACGGCAGCAGCAAATTCGGGCTTGTAGCCACGCTCGCGCATTGCTTTGATTTCAATCGCGCCCAAACCTGCGCAATCGGCAACCGCAGCGCCGGAAACGCCCGCGAAAATCATTGAAGACAAGACGTTCACCTGTGCCAAACCCGCGCGGAAATGGCCAACGAGAGAGTTGGCAAAATTAAAAATCCGGTCCGTCATGCCGACGACGTTCATAAGATTACCGGCCATGATGAAGAACGGGACAGCAGCCAATGATGGCTTATTGACGCCTTCGAGGACTTGCTGCGGAATAATATAGAGAGCGTCAGAAAACTCGCTTGTTGCAAATGTCAGCAATACCGCTGCACCGATCGCCATGGATACCGGCACGCGGAGTAAAATCAGGATAATGAAACCAATGAACAGAACTACGAACATGTTCTATGTGTCCGGATCTGTCGCATGAGAAGGCAAGGGCTCCGGCATGCCGGCTATCGCCTTCAATATATCGAGAGTAGCGTTTAGAAAAATGAGGCCACAAGAGACGGCAAGAGGAACCGACAAGGTATATCGCTCCAGTTCTCCCCAAGGCGTGACAACACCATCAATTACCCCAACCTGACTTTCAAAGATTGTCGGCATTTGCCACAGCATCGCACCCATCACAATCATGATCAGCCCTGCAACCATGTATCTGGTTGCTACCATTGCCGGCGGCCCGATGCGTAACACCAGGAAATCGACGGCTATATCCTTACCCAAGCGATAGACAACGAAGAAACCGATGAACGACATCCAGACGAAAAACTGCATTGTCCACGGCCAAATCCAATAGTAGGACACGTCAAACAACCGGAGCGTAATTGTCACCAAGGTTCCGAACAGCATCAGGCCAAGGCAGGCATTGGCGAGAACGAGAAAGGCGGAGGAGATCGCGCCGAGAGTTCGGTCAAAATACTGGACCACTGCAAGCAGTGGCCCAGCTTCAGTTTCGGAGTTCATGACAGGTCTATGATGATGTTATTATCTCGTTTTTTCCACGGTCGCTAAAAATCCTTTGGGCAATTCGCCGGCGGCTTCCTTTTTCTTATAGAAATCGGCCATGACGCTGACGAAAGGTGCGCGATCAACGTCCATGAACGTCACGCCCTTCGATTTCATGCGCGCAATGCTTTCGTTAGCGGATTGGCTCATAATCTCGAAACTGAGCTTTCCAGCGTCCGCATACGCTCTATCGACGACTGATTTCAAATCCCCAGGCAATTTGTCGTACGACGGTTGATGCACCATGAAACCAATGGACTGATAGTACTCATCATGCCGGACAACATGTGGCGCAACTTCGTAGAAGCGCATGGCCTCGACCAAGGCGATCGGGCTGTTGACTGCACTCACGATACCTTTATCAATGGATTGATAAACATCAGTCCACGCCAAGGTTTTGACATCGGCGCCAATGGTCGTCCATGTGGCGATGGCGGTTTTGTTCGGATGCATGCGGAGTTTTAAACCTTTGACATCGCCAAAAGATTTTACGTCTCGTTTGGTGACCATCACTCGGTAGGGACCGCGCAAAATTGCGGTGGGATCACCAAGAACGCCAACACCGGCTTGGCTTGAAGCTTTCTGATACCAGCCCTTTACCAAGTCGGTATTCATGAATCGCACCCAATGGTCTCGGCTGTCGAACAAAAATGCAGCGCTGGTCCAGGTAATTTCAGGCACCCACTTTTTCATGTAAGTCGAGCCTTCTGCATAGAGATGTACTGTGCCAAGCTTCAATTGCTCCATAACGGCATTGGTTTTCCCCAACTGCTCGTTGGGGAACATTTTGACCGTCATTTTGCCATCGGAATACGTCTTCACCATATCCGCGAACTTTTGGAAAACCTTACCTTCCGGGCTATCTGGCGGCATTTTGTGGGCCATGCGCCACGTCGTGTCGGCATGGGCAGCGTTCAGTGCGAAAGTGAGGCCGACAACCAAGGCAATCGACGAAAAAGTACGTCTGAAATTCAACATTCTTCCCTCCCTATGAGACTTGTTCCGGCATTTCCAGCCGAGAATATTACCATGGGTAATTTGGTATCAGAGAAAACGTATTGAGTGAAGTATATTTTCGAAAATCTGTATTTTTCATAAAATGAAGAGATGTTGAACCCTTCGTTTATACAGAAGGCGGCATTGTCATGTTACCTGCCACAAGTCGACGTCCATCATTTGCGCGGCTGGCTTGTCAAATGGCCGTGGACCACGAATTCATCGCGTCGTTTCGAATTTGCTTCATTGTCTTTCGGGAGAACAAATGTCGATGGATATTGAATTGATTATGGAAGGCGGTGAAGGTTGAGAGAAAGCGTTGCGGAGAATCCATTCCCTTTTGTCTCGGGAAATCATTGCCTGGCTATCGCCTTCAGCCATATGATTTCGACTTCATAGTGGGATGTACCAAAGGGACACTACCCAATGACATATCTTATTTACGACATGTTGAGGCCAGCAGCGCAGGTGGCAAGCAGCCTGGATTCAACAGCATGAGCGCTGAAAACAAGAAAACGAGCATTTTCATCACGTCGCCTTTGGAACTCGAGCATGTGGCGCGCATAGGCGCGGTGGCGCCGGCAGCCGTCGAGGTTCTGTACGAACCGGATCTGCTGCCGCCGACGCGGTATGTCGCAGACCACAAAGGGGTGGAAGGATTCAGCCGAACGGCGGACCAGGAGCATCGGTGGCGCGCATGCCTGGCACGCGCCAATGTTCTTTGGGATTTCCCAGTGCCAGGGCCGGACCAGGACCAAGGTCTATCACTAGCCCCTAATGTGCGCTGGGTACAAACGACCAGTTCCGGGGTTGGCCAATTGGTCAAAGATTTGGGGTTGCAGGACTCCGATGTCATCGTGACCACGGCGCGCGGTGTCCATGCCGGGCCGCTTGCGGAGTTCGTGTTCATGGCGTTGCTGACCTATTACCGCGATCTCGTGCATCTCAACGCGGAGAAAGGCCGCAAACACTGGGAGCGATATTGCGGCGATGGTCTTGAAGGCAAGAAATTGGCCGTTATCGGGGCCGGACAGGTGGGTCGACGGGTGCTGGCCATGGCGCGAGCTTTTAATATGCATACGGCTTTTATGGGAAGACCCGGCGGGATATCCAATCCCGAGGAAGTTGGTGCTGATGAGTATTTCCCTAGAGATCGTCTTCACGCCTTACTTGGCACTAGTGATGCTATTGTTTTGAGCACACCGCATACACCCGATACCGAGGGCATGATGGACGCTGCCGCAATTGCGGCAATGAAGCCGGGCGCGGTCGTGATCAATATCGCCCGCGGCGCCGTTCTCGACGAGACGGCATTAACGTCGGCACTTGAGAGCGGTCATCTCGGTTTCGCTGCTCTCGACGTTTTTGCCACAGAACCTCTACCGGCGGATAGTCGATTATGGAGCTTGCCAAACGTCCTAATCAGCCCGCATTCAGCGAGCACCGTTGCGCAAGAGAACGCTTTGATCACTGGCATCTTCTGCAGGAATCTCGAACTGTTTCTAGAAGGTCGAGACAACGAGATGGAGAACCTCCTCGACAAGGCTCGGATGTACTAGTTAAGGCACCGTGCCGACGTTTGTTGGATTCCGCTTATGGCACCAAGGCGAATAGCGCTGGCCTCAGAAATTGCGCCCGCTCGACCTTCGGTAGCGGAAGAATGAAGGCATGATTTCTCCTCTCAGATAAAGGAGGAGAACCATGCAGTTTTTCAAGAAACCCAAACTTACGCGTCATGTCCCTTGGAACAAGGGCAAGCTGATCGGCCAGAAACCGCCTCTCCGGCCCAAACATGTCTGGGCCATCCGAACGCAATTGCAATTGGCGAAGCGCCGACGCGATCTGGCTCTGTTCAACCTCGCTATCGACAGTAAACTGCGCGGTTGTGATGTCGTCAGTCTGAAAGTCGAAGATATCGCCCCGCATGGATATGCGGTGGAGCGAGCAACGGTCCGTCAAAAGAAAACAGGCCGACCGGTGAAATTCGAAATCACCGAGCACACCCGACAGGCTGTCGACGACTACTTGAGAACCCAGGACAAGAAACCGGGCGACTTCCTCTTCACTGGGCGACGCGGGCCGGACAAGAGCCTGACGACCCGGCAGTACGCGAGGCTGGTTTCTCAGTGGATCGCCAGCATTGGACTGGACTCGTCTCTATATGGCACACATTCTCTGAGGCGTACGAAAGCAACACTGATCTATCGACGGACAGGGAACCTGCGCGCCGTTCAATTGCTGCTCGGTCATACCAAGATCGAGAGCACGGTCAGATACCTTGGCGTCGAAGTCGACGACGCATTAGACATTGCGGAGCAAGTCGACGTCTGAAGCCGAAGGCGGAGCGGAAACGCTCCGCCTTCTCTCCGCACTGCTGGAACGTGCCAATAGATGAAATTGTGCATGACTGATCAATGCCTGTTGCCCCTGATAATCTTCAGCAGCCTCAACCATGATCGGTCAGTTCCGGGAATGCCGATGTGACACAAATTTTTTGAGCAGACAGGTCCACTTACACTTCCATCGCGATCGCCCGGAGAAACTAGTTAAAAACGAGATTCGGGAGAGCAAGAACCACTTCCGGGAACACAGTGATCAGGAGCAGGACAAGCAGCATCGGCAGGTAAAACGGCAGAATGTCCTTTACAACGTGCTCAAACCTTTCGCCGGAAACATCCCCCACGACATAGAGCACCAGCCCCATAGGCGGCGTAACGAGGCCAATCATTAGGTTGAACACCATGATCACCCCGAAATGCACCGTGTCGATCCCTGCAGCTCCGATCACGGGCACCAGAACTGGGGTAAGCACAATCAGGACAGAGATGGGTTCAAGCACACAGCCGATCAGCAAAAGCAGGATGTTAAGCGCGATAAGCAGCATCAGGGGCGACAAATCCATCGTTATCAGCCACTGGGCCAGCTGTCCCGACACGCCTTCGCGCGCCAAGATCCAGCCAAAGACACCTGCCACCGCCACGACGAACAGAACGTTGCCTGACAGCAGCATGCTCTGCAAGAGCGCTCCACGGAAGCTCTGCATTGTCAGCCCGCGCAGGATGAAACCGCCTACAATTGTGGCATAGATCGCGGCCACTGCCGCCGCTTCGGTCGGAGTGAAGACCCCGGCGGTAATGCCAATCAGGATGATCGCGGGCATCAGCAGCGCCAAGACACCGGCAGGCAAATGCGTGCGAAACTCGGGTAAAGTGGCGTGGGGATAGACCTTGACGTCGCGGGTCTGGGGCATGAAACGCAGCATCACCATCATCAGCAGGCCCAGCAAAAATCCGGGAACTGCACCGGCAAGAAACAGGCGACCAACCGACTCTTCGGCGATAACAGCGAAGATCACCATCGGGATTGAGGGCGGAATGATAGGTCCGATGGTGGATGAAGCCGCCGTCACGGCGGCCGAAAACGAGCCGGTATATCCATCCTTCTTCATCGGGCCGATAAGGACGGATCCAAGGCCGCCGGCGTCCGCCACAGCGGAACCGGACATGCCGGCAAAGATGATACTGGCGGCGACATTGACCTGGGCCAAGCCCCCGCGCATATGGCCGACAAGGCAACGGGTGAAGTCGATCAGTTTCTCGGTCAGCCCGCTGTTGTTCATCACCTGACCCGCCAAGATAAAAAACGGAACGGCCATGACCGTAAATGAATTCACCGAGCCGGACATCCGCGCGATAGCCGATGAGAGCGGGATTTCGTTGATGAACAGGTACAGCAGCGACGGCACCAGAACCGCAATCGACACCGGAAGACCGATCACCATGAGTACCGCCAAAACGATGAGTATCATCCCGACGGTCATAGGTATTTCTCCATGTCTGTGTCGTGGCCATCACGGCGTGCAGTCGCAATCCAGTCCGGAATAACCGCGAGGCTGAGGACCGAGCAGACGACGATTGGCAGGGTAAAGAGCCCCATGGGCCAAAGCAGGCCTGGGCTGGTCTGGCGCCAGGTGGCCTGAACCTGCCCAAGACCGACCCAAATCAGCGCGAGGAATGTCGCGACAGAGACCGCAATCTGCAGATATGAAACGATGCGGCGCGGCAACGGCGGCAATGCCAGATGGAAGAAGTCTATATTGATCAACCGTCCGAATGAGATCAGGATCGGCACCGCCAGAAAGGTTGCCCAGATGCTGAGGAAGCGAGCGAATTCCTCAGTCCACCGAACCGAGAATCCGCCGGTCCGGGCTGCGATCTGGTAAAGAACAACAAGTGTCATCGCCACGGCGATCAAGATCAGAAGATGCTCTTGTAACCGGATCATCGCGGCCCGTACCCGGGCCAAGCAGCTGGTGTCAGGGCCCGTCATAGCACTGCCCTCCGCGCGTTCCGGCGTGCCTGCGCCAGATCGGCGGTATGGCCGTAGGTCGCCCCCAGAGCGCCGTAGTCGGCGATGTCCTTGCCCGCAATGTCGAGTGCCGATCCATGGCCGACCGATGTGCGGATGAAGGGCAAGCCGAAGGTCAATGTAGTCGTTTCATTCATGTTCATCCGCGCCACCACCTGGTCGTGATAAAGCGCCAGCGTCAGGTCATAGTCCCGCCCGTTGTATGGCGGAGAGATCAGAGCATTCACCGGGAACGGACCATCGACTGCAATCCCCTCGGCCCGCGCGGCAGCAATAGCCGGCTCCATCTCATCCATCTCTTCGCGACCCATTGTGCCAAATTCCCCGGCATGGGGGTTGAGCGCCGCAACGGCCAGACGGAGATCAGGCGCGCCCAGTTCGAACCTTTTTTCGTAGAGATACCGGATTTTTTTCAGTAGGTTGTCCTTGGTCACCGCGCGGCAGGCGTCTATTAGCGGCGTGTGCGTAGTGAAAAGCGCGGCCTTGAAGTCGCGCCAGATCAGGATGGTGGAAAAGGCGACCCCACCAGCGAGCTCTGCGAAATACTCAGCCTGACCTGGATAATCGTAGCCCGCCATCTTGGCGCTGGCCTTGGTCACTGGCGAGGTGACAAGGCCGTCGATTTTGTCGGCCTTGGCAAGCTCTGCACCTTGCCGGTTATAAAGCATCGAAGCCTCCCCCGCTTCCCGCGAAACCTCGCCCGGGTTGACCACCGTGGCATCGAACGTACCGGGGTCGTAGACGTCGATTCCACCCGCGCTAAGTGTTCCGCGGTCAAGCGTGCTATGCCGCCGGATCACAACGTCAATCCCGCGCCGCCGGGCCGTTGCCTCGATTGTTGCTGCACATCCTATCAGGAGGGGACGTATCGTCTTGTCGTTGCATCTTTCCGCCAGTAACGCGGTGGTAATTTCCGGGCCGATCCCAGCCGGGTCACCCATGGTCACGCCGATCACGAGGGTTTCGTCAGACATTCAAATCACTCCTTGTCTTGGGTTCCTGGGCCGAATGGGTTTGTTGCAACCAGCGAATTGCGCGAAGAAAGACCTCTGTCTCGCCCCAGTTGCCGGCCTTGGTGACCAGTGGCAGAAAACGGCCCTCAATGTCTTCCGAATGCCCCGCAGCGACCCCATCGCTGAGGTGTGCCACCTGATGCAATGCAGCGACCTTCAGCACATCGTGCGCCACGATCCCGGCGGTCGTGCCGCCAGCGACAATGAGGCCGCACATGTGGTTTCGGTATTCATCAATGATGGCACGCGTTGTTTGGCGCAGTGCATGCTCTATGTTGGCGCGCACAGCATCGTCAAGAAACGGGTAGCGTGTTGGATCGGTTGTATCCGCCACGGAAGAGGTGGCCGCAAGCACGACATGATATCCGTCACATAGCGTCTGCCCCGCCGCGCGCGCAGCGGCGCAGACGTCGCTGACCTCGTCGATTGTGGGAAGTTCGATCAGGCGCGCGGTTCCTGTCGCCAGCAAGGTTTCGGCCTGCTGGCGTGACCGCGATTGAAAACTGCCGAGCAGAACCAATGCTGGCGCGGCATCTCGCGTCGCCGTCGACCACAAGTTCCGGGCAATGGCCTTGGCGAGGCCGACCGATCCGGCAACAAGCCGTTCATCGAAGGCGTCAGCGCGGCATACTGCAGTGTCGAGTGCAGCATCGTTTCCTGCGTCCGCGACGGTGATCAAGGGGCGCCCAGGGGAGACGGGCGCGGGACCTGTGGCGTCAGCCACGGCCACCGTGTTGTCCCCGGACCAAAGATCCACCACGCGAACATGAGTATGGGGATCATCCGCCACTGGGCGGTGGACTCCGTCTAGAGTAAGCCGCCCGAGAGATGGGCAGGCAGGCGCCATCAGCACATTTTTGGCGTTGAGTGCAACGGCGATTGCCGAAAGCTCGGCAGCGATATGACCATGCAGCGCCGAGTCGCCTTGCTTGAAGATCCAGTCAGGGTCAAGTTCTGCAAGCGCCTCTGCCGCCTCCTGGGCTGCCCTCGCTGCCGTATCGGAGACCAGCGCACGGGAATTCGTGTCGATCCCGACGATGTCGTAGCGCTCCGCGATCTTGCCCGCTGAGGAAGCGTTCATTGCGATGCCGACGGAAAAGCCGTAGCGCTCGAATTCACTGGCTACGGCGGCGAGCCCGGTCAAGTCATCTGCGATCAGTCCGACACGCAAGGGAAATCATCCTTGTTTCGAGGGTATCCCGGCGCGCGACAGGGCACGCGCCGGGATGGATCAGTAATCGCCTATTGCGCTGCGATCACCTTTTCGTAAATGCCGTCGCTGAATAGACCGCTCTTCACAAATCCTGGTACAGCTTCAGACACCTTAGCGGCAAAAGCTTTACGTTGAGCATCGGACGGCCTTGCGAAAGTGACGCCAAACTTCGATTCCATTATACCTTGATGTTCGCCTTCTAATTTGGCTATTTTCCCGATAAAGAATTTGGCGGCGGATTGCGTGGCCTCAGCGAACAACGCCTTGTCCTTTTCGCTCAGAGCATCGTACTTCGCACCATTCATGATCATCGTATTAGACGAATACAGGTGGTTAGTCAGCAACACGTTTTTCGCGACTTCGGGAAATTTACTTGGAATGAGTGTCGTGAATGGCCCTTCGCCACCATTGACCACACCCTGGCGTAGCGCCAAGTAAAGTTCACCCCATGGCACTGGTGTCGGGTTCACACCGATCGCTTTCCACGAGTTGAAGTAGACGTCAATCTCGGGGACGCGGAACTTCACGTCTGAAAGGTCATTCGGACTATACACCGCTGCGGTACTGAAAACCACTCGTGGTGAGCGAATGAACGTATCCGACAGTGTGGCAATCCCGTGTTTGGCCTTTAACTCTGCTCGCCAGCCTTCCGCAAATTTGCTCCCCAGGACTTTTCTAAAGCCCTCACGGCCTTTGATCGCGAACGGCACGGCAAGCACACCGTAGTCCTTTACGAATTGTGCGTTCCATCCGATATCATCGAGAAATAGATCCTGCGCGCCACTTTGGATACTCTGATATTGCTCGAGTGCCGGGCCTAGCTGCGCGGCGGCGACAACATTGACTTTGTAGCGCCCGTCGGTCAGACGCTCCAGTTCTGCGCCGAAATGCGCGGCAGCCGCTGCCAAAGGCGATGTTGGGCTTTGGACCAAGCCCAACACCAGTTTTTGCTGTGCCTGGGCCGGCCCGGCGGCCAAAGCGGCTGCGCCGACCAGCACTGCCGCTGCCTTGAACAGGTTTCTGCGTGTCAATATAGTCATGGTAGTCCTCCCTTTGGGTTCAATGCGCCCTCCTCGGGCGCGGTTCATGAGCCGAGCTTGCCAGGGTTCAAGATGCCGGATGGATCCATCGCCTCTTTCAGTCGACTGTAGAGATCCCAGGACGAGCCCAGGGCCTCACGTACATGATCATTTCGGGCGAGCCCGGTGCCGTGGTGGTGTGAAAGCACCGCACCAGAGTCGAGTGCCGCGCGGTTCGCGACCTCCCAGATTTGTTTCATCCGTGCCTCAGCGCCTGCCGGGTCATCCGCTTTTCCAAGCAATATGACGTAAAGTGACACCCCATTGCTGTAGGCATGCGAGAAATGGCCCAGCACTTCGTCCGCGAACGGTTTCATCGCCTCTGTCAAAGCGTTATAGGTGCCGCTGATCCCTGACCAGGTATTTGCCACTTCAATCGTCTCGGCCACACCGCCGTGGCTATTCAAGACGTTCTCGATGGTCGAGAAGTCAAAGCGTCGGCCCATCCAGCCCTCGGCACCGGCAAGGCCGATATCCTCGCCGCCATTGCGGGTACAGACTTTCAGCAATTCGGCGATCTCGCAGGCGGCCATGTCAGCGGAACCTTCCGCGCCAATGAACATCACGGGGGAACCGAAAGCCGAATCCTTCATCGCGTGACGCGCTTCGGCCAAGTCGTAAAAGCGCAGCAGGAACGGGCGCAGACCCGACAGCATGATGTCGCGCATCGCCGCTACACCCGAGGCGACGTCTGGGAAGGCTACAGTACGCAGCTCGCGCACTTCGGCCAGCGGGAAAAGCCGCAATGTCACCTCGGTGATGACGCCCAAGCAACCTTCTGACCCAATCAGCACATGCCGCAAATCCGGCCCGACTGCCATCCGCGGAGCGCCGCCAATCTCGACCTTTGTTCCGTCCGCAAGTACCGCTTTGAAGCCGACGCAGAGATCTTCGATCCCGCCATAGCGCGAAGAAAACTGTCCTGTCGCCCGGGTAGCCAGCCAGCCGCCGACCGTAGAGCGGTAGAGCGACTGCGGCGAATGGTTGAGCGTCAGGTCAAGCTCCGAGAGTTGATCTTCCAATGTACCGCCATTGACGCCGGCCTCGACGGTGACATGCATGTTATCGGTGTCGATCTCCAAGACCCGGTCCATGCCCGTCGTGTCGAGGATGATCCCTCCCCGCGTCGCAAGCGGTCCTCCGACCACCGACGACGCAAGGCCCCATGCCGTGACCGGAATGCCGGCCTCTCCCGCCCATTTGAGGGTCGCAGCGATTTCTTCGGCGGTGCGAGCGAAAACAACCGCGTCGGGACGATAGGGCGCCTTGCCCTGATGGCGCCACGTGGCGTTCATTGGCCACCAGTCGTGACTGTGTTCGGCTATCGCCTCGGCAGTGTCGGTTACCGCGTCTGGGCGCCCGATTGCGGATCTGAGTTCGTTTAGGTCAATTGTTGCGAAGTCGTGTGCTTGGGCGGTCATCGTTTGCTCCTGATTTCCAAACACTCTACTGAGGCGCCAATTTTCTATAAAATATTTTTTTCTTTTAAAATAAATAGATATGATCTATTTTTAAGTATGAGCTTCAGTGAGCTAAAGGCATTCGATGCGGTAGCCAGATTCGGCGGGTTTGTGCGTGCTGCCGAACAATTGAACCGCGCCCAGCCAACGGTGACAGCGCAGGTGCGAAACCTGGAGCGGCGCTACGGTGTCGAACTGTTTTTCCGCAACCGAGGCCAACTCGCCCGGATGACGCCGCTCGGTGAAAAGCTCTTCGAAACCACCCGCCAGATGTTCAGCTTGGAAGAGGATGCGAAGGCGCTGGTTGCGGCCGCTGGAAAGATGAAAGGCGGCGTGCTGCGGTTGGGCGCGATCTCGCCGCGTTGGGCAACCGGCGTCATGGCGGGCATCATGGCGACTTACCCGGCTCTCGACTTGAGCCTCGTGATCGACAATTCACAAAACCTTCTCGACCAGATCCTCGACTATCGCATCGACGTGGCGTTCATCGGTGCTCATGTTCGCGATCCACTTTGTTACATGCGGCTGGTGTCGCGTCCGGAAATCGCTTTCGTCGTAGCCCAGGACCATCCGCTCGCCGAAAAAGGCGCAGTAACACAGGAACAATTTTCCCGAAGCACCTTAATCCACCGCGAGCCCGGCTCGGAGACGCGTGCGTTGATCGATGCCGCCATCAACGAGAATGGATACCACGCAGCCCGGGTCGTGGTTTTCGGCAACCGTGACGGTTCAATGACGGCCGCCGAACAAGGGCTTGGACTAGCGCCCACGTCAATCGAGGAAATTCCCGGTGGGGCGAATGTGAGCGTTGTACGCGCAGCAGACTTTGTCACCCATGGCGAAATCCATGCCATATGCCTGAAAGCCCGTCGTCACCTTCCGATCATTTCCGAGACTTTCGATATCCTGCATTCACTGATTGATGCCGATAGCGGCAAGAAGTAGATAGTCCTTTCGCGGATATCCAGCGACATGAACCAGGACCGCGCATCCCCGAAACTCATCCGTCACCAGGGACGCTGAAATCATCGCCGATACGGACCACAAATATCATGTGTCTCCCGGAAGCGTGATGTTGGCATTGCGGGCATAGACCTTGGCCACGGCCGCGTCGTCCTCGCGCCCCAGGCCAGAGCCGGAAGCGGCGAGAAACTGCTGCAAAGCGGCAGCAGTAATCGGCGCCGAGAAATTGGCTTCCCGCGCGATGTCGAGGATGATACCCAGGTCTTTGGGCCAGATATCGACCGCCGAACGGGGGGTGTAGTCGCCATCGACGATGTGCGGCGCACGGTTCTCGAACAGCCAGCTTGTACCGGCACATTTGGAGATGACCTCGACAATGCGGTCCGGTTCAATCCCCTGGGTCATGCCGAAAGTCATGGCCTCGGCCATGGCCGCGATATGCACCCCCCCGAGTAACTGGTTAACCGCTTTGATGGCCGATCCGGGGCCCGCCTCGTCGCCCATCTCGAAGACCGTTTCAGCCATGGCGTCCAGTGCCGGGCGCGCCGCGACAAAGCTCTCCGGTGTGCCGGAAGCCATGATCGAAAGCTGGCCGGCGGCGGCTTTTACCGCTCCACCCGATATGGGCGCATCCAGATAGAGAACGCCTCGTTCCGCGCAACGGGCTTCCATGGCGCGGGCAAAGGACGGGGCGACGGTAGCGCAGGAGATAACGCAGGAGCCGGCCCCCATGCCAGCCACCACTCCGCCTCCCATGCCGGCCTCGCCAAACAGCACCGATTCAGTCTGCGGGGCGTTGAGCACCGCGATCACGGCCACATCCAGGGACGGCGCAATGGCCGCTAGGTCACCGGTCTTGCCGCCCTCGGCTACGAAACTCTGGACCTGATCCTGGACTACGTCGAATCCCCAGGTTTCGTGCCCCGCCCGCATCACAGACTGGGCCATGCCGTAACCCATGGACCCCAGGCCGATCACGGCAATAGAATTGATCTTTTCCCGTGTCATCAGTCCGCTGTCCAACCTCCGTCGACCATCAGGGCGGAGCCGGTCACCAATGCCGACGCATCGGAGGCTAGGAAAACCACGGCCCCCATGATGTCCTCGATTTCGCCGATCCGGCCGAGCTTGATCTTTTCCTCAATCCAGCGCCGGCGATCTGGGTTCTTCAAGGTGATCTCGGCCAAAGGCGTGCGAATGAAGGTGGGGCAGATGGTATTGACGCGGATGTTGTGCGGGCCGAATTCCACCGCCATGGATTTGGTGAGCCCCTCAACACCGTGTTTGGAGGCGCAATACAGCGCCCGGTCGACGCCGCCAACATGCCCCATCTGACTGGAAATGTTAATCAGGGACCCGCTCTTGCCCACTGCGATCAACGCCTTGGCCACTGTCCTCGTCAGGAAAAACGCGCCCTTGAGGTTGGCGGCCATGACCAAATCGTAATCCGCCTCAGTCGTATCGGTGGCTGGCGACGGGCGGGTCGATCCGGCACTATTGACCAGTATGTCGAACGGCGCTCGAGCGGCCAGCATCGATTCGCAGGCCGCAACGTCACTGATATCCATGACCATGGCCTCGGCCTTCCAGCCTTCGTCGCGGAATTTGCGGACAGTTTGCTCCAACTTGTCAGCGCTCCGGGCGACCAGGGTCACGGATGCACCGGCCTCGGCGATGGCCACGGCGCATCCCAGACCGATGCCTGACGTCGCGCCGGCCACAAGCGCACGCTGGCCATCAAGCCGAAAAGAAGGAGTTCGAGGAAGCGTGGACAAGGTACGTTGCTCCTTTGAATTTAGCCGGGTCGGCAAGCCTTGTTGATTTCAAGTATTCTAGCAAATCCAGGCGGCGGATTGCGGATCTGAGGTCCTTCAGGTCGATTGTTTCGAAAACGTGTGCTTGAGCGGATATCGATTCGCCCAGATTACCAAACACCGTACTGAGGCGCCAATTTTGTATAAAATATTTTTTTGGTCATAAATAAATAGAAATACTCTATTTTAAATCATGGCCTTCCGCGAGCTAAAAGCATTCGATGCTGTAGTCAAATCCGGTGGGTTCGTGCGCTGTTGCCGAACGATTGAGCCACGCCCAGCCAACGGTGACCGCGCAGGTGCGCAACCCGGAGCGGCGCTACAGTGTCGAACTGTTTTTCCGCAAGCTGGCTCGGAATCGCATGCGTTGACCGATGCCGCCGTAAACGAGAATGGAAGGGACAAACTGAGTTGATTGTGCAACGGAAGACTTCACGTTCCGTCCACTTCGAGTTCTGGTTCGTCTAAAGACCGCAGGGAATGAAGATGACGAATAAATCGATAAACTCAAAAAACTCTATCGAAAAGGCTGTGCGTGACAGTCGAATTTCCGAAATGGGTCAACAGCACGCGTCTAAGACGGACGACAAAGTGGTCCGTAGCTGAAGGTCGACCGGACATTTATCTCGCGGAGTTCGGCTTCGACTAAAATTAAGGCAGCTTCGCCCTCAGCAGCGGAAGGAAACCATAGACGGGCTGGAAGCGTGAAAAGCCCGCAACCGGACATTCAAGACCAGTAAGCGTCCATCGACGACACGTGGTCATATATCGTGGTCTGCCGGCGTCCAGTTCCAAGGCATCAACTCATCAATCCGGCTCATGGGGTGCCCGTTGGTCATCCGTTCCAGAACGTCCTTGATATAGGCGTAGGGCTCCA
>JAERTE010000066.1 GCA_016845145.1 Rhodospirillaceae bacterium | reverse complement strand
AAGGGGGCTGGGGTGGCGGTGGGGTGTTCTTCACTGGTGCTGAGATTTTCTTGGAGAAATACCGAATAGGCCCCTATAACTTGATCACAAGATTTTGTACTTTTTTAAGACGTGTGAGATTTCCCTAATTGCGCCCCCATGATCCAGTAACAATTTACATGCTAGTTCATCCCTAAACTCTTTCACCTGTTTGTTCCTGTAAAATGCAGATTTCAAGATGTAAACCATAATGAATTCCGAATAGTCAGATAGCTGCCCGAGATCCAGCAGATACATTCTTTGGATATGAATGTCCTCCGTTCTATTTAGGCCAGCCTTCAATCCACCGCGTATACTTTGATGGCTTAGTTGCTGATTCACCTTATCGAGATAACCTACTTTGATTCGTTCAGCATTAGAGTATTGTTTCGTTGGTGGGAGCGGGTTACTTGCTCCGAATATGGTTGGCAATAGTTGATACACTGACAGCATCCAAAAGGTATGAAATCTGGAAGTTTCATCCTTAGAAGGGGTGATTGAGTAATCAGAAAGTTTGTTAAAAGATACGTCGCTCCATGTTGAAGCTATAACAAATGCCTCCCGCCCGAGGTCTTCAGCCTTGATCTTCTTCTTAAAAAACATGTTTTACCTCTTCAGACATTTCGCGACCTTCCTGCCGAACGCGGATCTTAATGCTGTCGCGATTGATGAATGGTGGGTGTCGGTAGCGTGTTCCTGGCAGGCTGTGAGTTTACCTCAGAGAAACTCATCATCGGTCTTAGGAAAATCGTTATCGACATGGATACTCTCGTTCCATCGCTTCATAGTAAGCAAAACCGAGGGGCAACATTTGTAGCTTGTCGTCTCTCTGGAGTTGATGAAGGAAGGCGCTGGCCCTGTCTGCTATAGTGGTTTCGCCTGGTTCACAGATTTTGAATCCTCTGACGCTTTTGTCTTGTGCTTTAATCAACATCTCATAAGAGTGGCGACCATGTTCCAATCCCCTTATTAGGCCGATACACTCATGTGAAATCGTGCTCCCAAAACACAATAGCTTCCCATTGATGCCAAGCTCAGCTCTGGATTGCGTTGCGGTGTTGAGCATGAAAATCACGATAACTGACCAAAACAACTTCATATACGGTCGTCCACCCATCACAATTTCCTTATCGGCACCGTGTAATACCTCGATGGCTCAGCAGCCAGTTTGCGTACTTCATCAACACCCAAGCCCGTCAACTTCTCTGCCACATACTCCGCAGCCAGCAATGGTGTTCCACAGAAACCTGCCTGAACTTCACTGGGTAACAGTGGCTCGCCAATCGTTACTAATCTCTCTTCTGGCCACGTATTGATCGTCTTCAGCGCATGTATGAGTGCTGCCCTGTCGTCGTCGGCAACATCCTGATTGGGTTGGTGCATCGGCAATGATGACCAAGCCAAAGCTATCAAGGCGATGGCCGACAAGATGTGGCTGACTTTAAGTCGATACATCAACGCGCTTCCTTTGGCTCCTTTACATACCGGATGATGCTAGAGAATAGCCCTTGTCACTTAAGCAGGACTTAACCCTAACATCGTGTTTCATAAAGGGCTCATAGGCACCAACGGCTCCGCCAATTGTACTCCCCGCTATCGTGCCGATGACGACGCCCTCGATATCGCGACCTGCCAGTGCTCCGTGATAGGCTCCTAGGAACGCTCCACTACAGCTCCAGCCAGACTTTCTCCAGCTGCGTAGAGCGTTGTCTCGCCATGGCAGGCATATAGATCAACAGTGTATTGGGTGCTGGTGAGAGGGGGTGATGTCGTATCTGCGGTTGGAGAGGCGCATGCAGTTAGGGTGGAAATGACAATTACGGCGGCCCAGCCAAGCACATACATGGTGCTAATTCTTTCACAGTCCCGCATAACTTGTTTCAGCTCACAGTATGGTTATTGTTAGATGATGCTATCATTAATCAAAGCAGAGCAAAAAGGTTCAAATAAATGGATAGTCAATCTGAAACCAAACTCAATCCATTAATTATTGTATCGTACATAATTGGCTCAATCTATTCAGTTGGGTTCGCCATTACATTTATATATATTACAGCTTCTAATCGTATAGCTTGTGCAAAACAGGCGGGTTTCTGGGGGTTCTTTTGGTGTCCAAACCAATACGATAGTGTTGTGTTTCAAATACCGAATGGATGGTTTGAAAGTCTAATATGGCCTTGGTTTTGGTTTGCTTAAAAAAACCAAGAAGTCTAATTCCAAGGCAAGCCTTTAACTTTGTAGCCCCATTCTTCACATATTACGGCTCCCATTATTGGCACTGCTTGAAACGCGTCCATTTCCTTTGCGGCCTTAGGCATTTCATTTACCAATTTGTATAATTCAATGAATATCTCCTTGCCCAAATGCCGCCCTTTTGATGGTGACTGCATGACACATTTGAAAAACTCCCGATCCTTAGCGCCTAGAGCATAGCCAACGATAACGGAGCTATTCTTTTCACTGAGCAGCCTTTGGTATTCTGGCTTCAGCGCACTAAATGGCTTGTTACCTATTAGCGTGTACAAGTCATAGACACTTGCCGCCAAAGTATGGCTCGGTCCGAGGAACATCATTATAAAGAGACCTGAGTAGATGGCGCGTAGCATAAGCGGTTTGTCCGGTACGGGATTACTTTGTGAGAATGATATGAACATTACTCACGAAGGAAAGCATCTCGACTAACAGTTAATGGGGGGCATTTTAGGTTTTCCTCACAATAACCCCAATCCTGCCACATCTTTGCCACACGGCAAACGATAATGGTCATATCAATCGTCACGGTACTTGGGGTTATCGTTCATGCACATTGTTCAAGACAGACTCGATACTGGCCTGGTCTACATCCTCGCCGTAGCGCTCTGTCGCCGTTGCCCGGATCACTATGCCATTGACCAAGCCGCTAGTTGGCTGCGCTCTTACGGCTACGGCAGCCAGGCAGATAAGCTTGTTTCGAACGGTAGCGCCAACCTTTCTCAACCCTCTTCAGCGCAGGCCCTCATTTCCAAAGGAGATAGAACCTCATGGTCTTTGAAACCGTAATCGCAGCGTCCATCTACACAGGCGCAATCACCTACCTGCATCACGATGGTCCACCAACGCTCACGGCGGAAGCTCAAGCCAATGCGGCGGTTGCTAAAGCCTATACGCGAGTTGGCAGCCGTTCACTCTCAACAACGCAGGACGCTGACATTGATCCAGCTGACCTACGTGGCGAGAGCATCTGGGCGAAGGATGATGGCAAGTTTGAAGATTGGGCAAAGTAACTCGGTAGGATAGGACTTATGGCAAACAGTGGCATCCCCTGGATCGACACTATCTTCAACTGGGCTGTCATCGCGCTCTACGAAGTAGCTCGATGGCTCGGTATAACTTACGAAGAGATCAACGTGTGGCTGTTCTGCGTAGCATGGCCTGTGTTCACACTCGCTCTAATGTATTGGTGCTATTCGCTCTGGCGTCAGAACAGGCAACTGCGAAGGCAATGCCATGCCATCTCGTAAGAAGTGGAAATACTTTGGGATTGGTATTGTCGGCGGCATCTTTGGATCAGCGGTTCTAGCCGTTGGAGCAATATTCTTAATCGCGCTTTGGCCAGTTTCCCCCACAGCCAATAGCATCGTCTTGTCCGAAATTGGCTGCCCAGGCGGAATGCTGGAAAACATGACCACGAGCCGATGCGAGATGTCAGATGAAATGTCAGCATCGGTCTCAGCCGAATTTCAAAAGCTCATGGAGGCAAACAGCTCCGATAACCCTCCTAACGCCCAACAAATACGGAAATTGGCTGAGAAGGTCTCACACAATAAGACGCTCAAGTTCAAGCTGTACGGTATCGCAGCCTTCCTTGGTGATCCTGTGAGCCAGTACGAGGTCGGCGGCATGCTGAGTAACGGTGAAGGCACAGAGGAAGACGACCTGGAATCCCTTCGATGGCTCCATGAGGCGGCCCACAACGATCACCTAGAGGCGCAGATCAGGCTCGCCCACATGCTGTCATCCGGAACATACGTGAAGCGGGACAAGAGGCTGGCTACGAAATGGCTGAGCAGAGCAGAGGCGAACAAGAGCCTGCCTAAAACGGCGGAACTTGGCGTATGAGCATGGCAGCTTTCAAAGCCTGGCACATGGACCTTTACTGGACGTTCGATAACCTCTTTCTCGAAGATGCCAAGCTCCTGGGAATCACCTACCATGAGTTTGTGCTGATCTCATTGTGCGTGATTTGGCCAGCTATTACGATTGGTCTGTTGGTGACTGTTTTGAAGTTATGGTTGTGCAATCGGAATCTACGACGGGGCGCGTCAACATAGTTGGTTGGGTAGCATTACGGGTGGCTCAGTGATCATTATCTCCAGCATTTGGAAGGTCGATGACGCCCTTGCTCATTTCAAGGCGAAGCATGTGATTTCAATTAATGACCCCGGCAGCGTCCCTCCGACTTTGCCAAGCATTGAGGACGCAAACCGTCTCAGCCTCGAATTTCACGATGTAGTGCAGAACACCCAAGGTAAGGTGTTGGTAACGCCATCTCAGATCGAAAAGATGGTATCGTTTGGCAGAAAAGCCATTGGCCGAGGCGACCCAATTCTAATTCACTGCACTGCCGGAGTGAGCAGATCGACAGCCGCAGGTCTTGTTATTGCCGCAAGCTACTGGACCAAGGAAATGGAACTTCTGGGCCAATTACTGAGGAACAAGGCCCCTTTTAGCCAACCCAACTCTCTTATGATCCAATTGGGCGATGCTTTCTTGGGCCTCAATAGTCAGCTCATATCCGCTGTCGAGAAGCTAGATGGTCCGAATATGGAACTTGCGCCAGAGCCATTTGTCTTAAACGTAATCTAATCGAGGGCCAAGTGTGCCGAAGCCCCTGGGTGCCAAGGTCAAGGTAAATGTTCCGTTTATTAGCCTAATTGTTATATAAATTTATGCAGTTATTGTACTATGAGGAGTCCGCCTCATTCTATTCTTTCCGGATAGGACTTATCTGTCCCAATAGGCTAGGCTGACTCTCGTCATGACACTCGATTTCGTAAAACATATCGTCTAGATCGGCTAAGAGACCCTTGTTAAACTTTATATTGGATTCAATGATATAACGCACACCCGACTCTAATCGATCTAGTTGATTCATTGCAGATTTAATAGATTTCTTTATCCTATTTTCATGTAAAATACGGGCCTCATTTTGTGACAGATTAGTCTGTAAAGTCATGCACCCAATTAACATCATTCCTGCGTAATCCGATTTGTCTACACTAATAACCCATTGGGATAGTAAATGCCGATCTTCGAAGTAATTGAGCCTATGAATCTCTTCTACATTCCTGTTAGCGTGAAGTTGACGTAATCTCTTTAACTCTTCGTTCGATTGTTTGATCTTAACGTAAAGAGAAACGATGATGTTCCGATTCTCTTTTGAGTAAGCATAGTCAGCCATTAAAGGCAATGATATTAGAGCTGCTGTTGCAACTATAAGAAAGGTTCTCCATAAATTTAAATGGTGTTTGGCTTTAAAAGTGTATGGAATTTTAGCCATGTCCTACACCGCCACCTCATCCATCCTACCACTAGCCTTATAAGGCTGAGCCCACTTAGGAACAGGCCCTTTGCCACTCCAAGTCTTCCCAGACTCAGGGTCTCTGTACTTAGGCGGCAACTTGCCTGTGGCTTTCTTGCTCTTCCCCATCAGCTCGTCAGGATCATAGCCTGCATCAATGGCAACCTGGCGCATCTTCTGAATGACAGCTTTGCGCTCCTCAGCCTGCTTCGCTTTGATCTGCTTCTCGGCATCTTGCTGCAAGGCTCTCAGTTGGCCGACAGAGAGCTTTGTTAGGTCTGGGCTGGTCATTGGTGTATCCTTTCGAGATGGCGCTCCTGGGGCAATACAGGGCCTCCTAGGGGCATTCTGTAAGCAAGGGTATACGGGGAAGGGCAATATATCAAATACAGCGTAGATATGGGGGTAATAGCCAGGGGGGTCTGCTAAGATCGATGGGCATTGGTGCTATCTGGAATGCTTGAGCTGTTGCAGGAGCCTAGCCAGTTGATGTGTATTCAGCATGATGTGCTATGTTGGCTAATGAATACTATATATAGTATGTATTCGTGGGTTAGTAATGAGAACAACATAGTTACTATATAGGTATCAGAGGCTAGTTCTTATTAACTAAGCACTGAAGACAATATAACACTACTCAATACACTTAACATTATACAGTATGTTCTATAAGAATTACCATAAGTGTATTGAGTAATTACAATGAAGTTACTGCATAGAGATATAGCAACACCCCTAGCTCTATGCAGGCACTTCATAAGCCCAATGAAGATAACCCCTACCCACCCCCTCTTAGATTGATCCAGTCTACTGAGTTCTGCTTATAGGTGATATGCTCATCAGGGACATCAAACACAGTGGCGTTATAACTGTCAGCACTTATAAAGTCTTTAAGATCAATCTTACAACCAGAACCAATAACCTCTCTATACGCTTCCTTCATAGCCTCGAAGGTAATCAATATGTTGTTTCTATGTTCTTCAATAGGAGCGATGAATGAATCATGTATAGGCAATACGGCTATTTTCTTACCTGATAGAATGAGCTTAAGCATTACCTTTTCAGCTATATCTGAATCTATACGCTGCAACCACTTCCATGCACCAGAGAAGAAATACTCATCAATTGGCTTATGGTATTCGATGAAGTCAATGAGCAGTGTTTCGTATGTCTTTCCAGTTAATCGTTCAAACTCCTGAAGCCTATATGGCTTGCGCTCGTTCTTGGTCATCTCTTCCCAGCCCTTAGGCAAGGTGGCAGGGTTGATGCTGGGGCTGAGCCGGTCGAGTTCGTCCCTTGTCGATGGCTTCGAGTTTACGAGTTGGTTGAACGCTTTCTTGAACACATCCCGAAGTGATTCATCCCAATCACCCACGAGATAAGAATCATCAGGAACTGGATGCCCTGCCTTGGCGTACAGGATGTGCGGTTGAATGGTTCCGTAGTCCAGCTCCGCAGTCATCTTGTGATTGATGGTGATGTGTTTGCGGTATTCCTTTGGGCAGCCCTGCCACCATCCACCATAGAACCTACCGGCTGAGTTGAAGTCGTTGATGAACTTACGCCTCAGCATCTTGTTGGTCAGGTCGAAGGGTTCCCGGTACTCTTCCTCGTCATCGCCTTCTTCGATGTCATCCACATCATCGCCGTCTTGAGCGTCTTCATCATCTCGCTTTGCCTTTCTGGCCATTCTCTTCTGCAGCTTTTCGAGTTCGTCGTCGGGAAGATTCAGGTCAATATGACACCAATCCAGTACTCGATTGATCTCTCGAAGATTTGCTTGCATAGCCTTGATCTCGGGGTGGTCATCAGGATCGAAGGGAAGATGTTTCTTCTTCTCGTCCCTGAGAACGATGAAGGGCATATCGGGATTGATTTGGATGGCAGGCCAGCTCACTTCATGCTGATGCAGCAAGTTTATCAGCTTGTTTGTGGCTCGAATGCGAGATGATTTCGTTGCTCTGGGCGTGCCAGCAGCGGCGCTTTGTTTGTATGAGTCAGCGAGCTTGGGATCGACGTAATCGTACTCAATTAGAAAGTCGATGACGCCAATGAAGAACGTCTTGCTGAGCATGGGGCGCTTGTTGAAGTAATCGTAATAGCTGGCCCAACCTTTGTCCTTGCGTGACTGGGGCCGATCTTCCTTTGGTGGGGCTTTCCTGAATTGGCCTTGATCGCGGCTGTATCCGAGAAACTTGGTCTTATCGCTTTTCCATACGGCATAGAGATCGAGGATCAGGTTTTCGATGTGGCGCTTAATCTTAGCAACGTCATCTTTGCGTACGGTATAACTGCCTTTGCCTTGCTGTAATTTCCCGTCTTTGATGTATGCCTCGTACTCGGTATATAGCTCATCCACAGCGGATTTGACCTGCTTAAACTCGGAGCAGAAATACGGGTTGTTGCGTCTGGAGTTTGATGGGCCAGCTCGATTGCCCGATATATCAACATGATTATTCATACCGACTAAAGCCCATTGTAGTAATCGGCGTCTTTAGTTGCTGACGGATGAAAAGAAACTTCGCTCTTGTCCCCATAAAGAAGATTCAGAAGGTTATCTGGTTCACCCGCACCGGACTCATAAGATATTCCATTGATGCTAACTGGCATAGACATCGAAATGTGGTTTGAAATTCTCTCAAATTTATCACGCAGAGATACTGGAGTTACTTGCATATAATCGCCAGTTACGTCAGTAGCGTGATTCACCATTCTTTTAATGCTCTCATAGTCGATATCTAATTCATTTCCTATAGTAACGAATGTTCTTCGTAAATCGTGGGGTGTTATTCGATTAATTCCGGCAAATTCACACAACCCAGCCATCGTTTTTCTGAAATCGGTTATATGGCCACTGCCAACCCTATTGGGAAATACGTACGTCGAGGCTTGGTTGCCTTTAAGGGTTTTGCCTAAGTTTACTATGTTTTCGTATCGGGATTTGAACATGGCGTACATTAGTCGTGTCATTGGTATGGTATGGTTTCTGCGGTTCTTGGTATCGATCAGGGTAAATTGCTTTTTAACAAAATCGACATTGCTCCACTTTAAAGACTTGACCTCGTCAGAGCGCATTCCAGTTATCAGCAGCAATAGGATCGCATCTCGGGCAGTTTCGTGGCTCCGCTTTCTTTGAGGCGGTGCGTATTGAACCAAAGCCCAAGCAAATCGCCCTATATCTCCACCATTTGAGGCGATGTGCCCAGTTCGCTTTGATTTCTTGTATCGCCCAGTTCTCGATACAGTTTGGCAAGGATTGTGTTCAATCATCTCAAGCGCGATCGCGTATTCAAAAGCGGTATGAAGCACGCGAAATGCTCCGTCTGTTGATGTGGGGGCATTTGCCCCTTTTCTATACCAGTCCCTTATCTCTTGCTTATCGATATCGCCTATTGGGCGCCCCATAAACTCGGGAAACTTTGTTCGGCTGTATCGGAGAATTAGATCACGGTAGGATTGTTTAAATCCGATGCCTCTTGGGGAGCTGAGCCAGTCATCTATTACGTCGCTCAGTGTTTTGGTAGAAGACGTGGCAGCGAATAGAGATTTGCCATTTAGGAGGTCGATTGCAATTTTCTCAGCTTCCTGAAGAGGCATGATATCGATTCGACCAATGGCTTTATTGATCAGTCGCCCCTTGACCATGCGTCGAAGATGCCATGACCCATGCCGTACGGATAACCCTTTGACATTTGGCTTATGGTCTACCATTTGCGTTTCACCAGACTCTGGTTCAGATTTGATGCAAAGGTAGCACAAATAACCGAATTGATACAGTTATTGATACAGTCAAGTGCCGCAGAAAATAAGGAAATAATGTCAAATTAGGAGATTGGGAAGCTCGTGCTCTACCACTGAGCTACACCCGCAATGTGGCGACATATAAGACATGCCCGCCGGCCACGCAAGGAACCGACAGCACGGAAACAGGACGTAGACCCATGAATCTCCGCCAATAACTTATATTTGATTGGCCCAAACCACCCCGTCCGGTCTAAAAGAAAGCGCTTTCAAATTTCCGAATATGTATTGAATTGATGAATCCTCAGGGACCCGATGATGCTTGACCTCCAGCCGGCCAACACCGCGCAACGCGGCGCGGAAAAATTTCTCGATCCAATGACGACCGCGAAAGGCGAAGAGCGAGCGGTTGTTGCGCTCACGCATTTGCGCACACTTTGGTTCAACACAGGCAGTTTGTGCAATATTACCTGTGTCAATTGCTATATGGACTCGAGCCCCACCAACGATGATCTCGCCTACCTGACTTTGGACGATGTGCGGCGCTATCTCGATGAGGTGGAGCACGAAGGATACGGCCTGGAAGAGGTTGCGTTTACCGGCGGTGAGCCTTTTATGAACAGACAACTACCGGAAATGTTGGCGGAAGCTTTGGGCCGAGGATATCGGGCGCTGGTGCTTACCAATGCCATGAAACCGCTGCATCACAAAAAACAGCAATTGCTCGATCTCAAGCGAAGGCACGGTAATGCTCTGACGTTCAGGGTATCGCTCGATCACTTCACGCGCGAGCACCATGAGGATATCCGGGGCGAAGGGACCTGGGTTCCGACCATGGATGGCCTATCGTGGTTGGCGGAGAGTGGGTTCAATCTGGCCGTTGCCGGTCGGACTTGCTGGAACGAGACGGAAGAGCAGGCGCGTGCTGGTTATGAGAGGCTGTTTGTGGAAGAGGGTATCCCCGTTGCCGCCGACGACCCGGGAAGTTTGGTGCTGTTCCCGGAAATGGATACAGCAGTCGATGTTCCCGAGATTACGGTTCATTGCTGGGATATCCTTGGTGTGAAACCGGAATCGATCATGTGCGCGACCTCGCGCATGGTGGTCCGAAAACGCGGTGCCGATGCGCCGGCCGTGGTGCCTTGTACGTTGTTGCCCTATGATTCGGCATTTGAACTGGGTGCCGATTTAGCCGATGCGGCCGATGCCGTTCGCCTCAACCATCCACATTGTGCCAAGTTCTGTGTTCTTGGCGGCGCGTCGTGCAGCCCGGATTGAACGCAGATCAACGATCTTCGGTTTTTGCCAATTCATTGGCGTAGCGATAGCCATTTTTACCCGAATTCTTGACCGCATACATCGCGGCATCGGCTTGGCCTATGATCTCTTCGGGAGAGGCCCCGTCGTCCGGGAAAATCGCCATGCCGATGCTGGCGCCGACCGATGCTTCCTTGCCTTCGACGAGGAACGGTTCGTGCAGGGATTGTAGGAGTTTTTCCGCAACCCGCTCTCCACCAATTCGATCTGTCACGCTGGCCAAAACGATAGCAAATTCGTCGCCGCCGAAACGAGACAATGTGTCCGCACTGCGGACACAGGCGTTGAATCGGGCCGTCACCTGACACAGCAAGTCATCTCCGGCGGCATGGCCCAGGGTGTCGTTGACCGCCTTGAAACCATCAAGATCGATAAACATGACTGTAACCCCGGTTTTTTGCCGAGTTGATGCTTTGATGGCGATATCGAGGCGGTCATTGAATAGCGTTCGGTTGGGGAGGCCGGTCAAACGGTCATGATGGGCCATATGGAGAATATGATCTTCCTTGGCTTTTTGGTCCGTGATGTCGGTGAAGATCGCGATGTATTCGCCCAGACCGGCCTCGGAAGTCGGTGATTTAACGATGGAGAGGCGTTCGGGATAAATCTGGCCGGAGCGTCGCCGGTTCCATATCTCTCCCTGCCAGGACCCGTGCTCGGTGAGGTGGGCCCACATATCCTGATAAAACGCAGCATCATGCTGCCCCGATGCAAGCATTCGGGGGTTATTGCCGATGACCTCTTCGGGTTGATAGCCGGTGATTGCCGAGAATGCCGGATTGACGACTATAATTTCGTTGCTTGCATTGGTTACCATGGCCGCTTCGCTGATGGAATCGAACACCGTTTCCGCCAATAGAAGTTTATGCTCGGCCTGTTTGCGGATGGCGATTTCGCGGGTCAGGCGCTGGGTAAACCACAAAATGACGAATCCGGATATGACCAGCAACGGTATGAACGCGGTGGTGATTCTTAGACCGTAAATTCCCTCCGCGATCACGGCCTCGAAACGGATTGTGTCTTCCTTGAATTCGGCGAACCAAGTGTTGTGGAGGATTTGCAATGCTTCATAGGCAGGGCCGTCATCGACTCGGACGTGAGAATCTGTTCGTTCTGCAGTCCAACTCTCTTGAGACGCGCGAATGGCGATGGCCAGATTGAGTGCGTACTGTTCAACGATTTTCTGAAGTTTGGCGAGAGCCTCGATTTCGTCGCCAGTCAATCTGGTTTTGCTAATCTCGCTGAAGGTGGTGTTCAACTCCTTGAGATTACCCTGAATCTTGGAGAGCAGCGCCGGATCCTTGCGCAAAACGAAGTTCTTAAAGTGATGAATCATCCCGCCATAGCCCATGTGCTGGCGAATTCTGGCGAGCATCTGGCCTTTATGTTCAGATAATTTACGCTGCCCGTGCCACTCATCCGCGACGGTTTGCAACAACTCCGCAGTTCCCAATGATATGGCTGTGCCGCCCACGACAACTACAAGCATCAGTACGCCGATTACGATGCGGGCGATCGCCGCTCGTCGGCCGGGTCGAAAACTGTCGCGGCGAGCTTCTACCATCAATTCACCTTGTGCAGGTGTTATCCAACATTAAGCATGCGATATATCTTATGGTATATCCCATAGCCTATGATTCCTTGATGTGAATCAATTGGCTTTAGTTTTTATCTTTCTGGCGATTTCGCCTATTGTTAGTCAACTTCTTTGGCTGGATGTTCGATTTTGATGAAAAAAAGTGATGTGTACCAAGAAGCGACCCATGGCGTGATTGTCGCCATTTCGCCGGAATATCTGCCCGATCATTCCGAACCGGAAGACGGTCGCTATGTATGGGCTTACCATGTGCGGATCGAAAATCAGGGGGGATCACCGGTGCAATTACTTTATCGCCATTGGCGCATCGCGGACGGCCTGGGCGGGAAGCACGATGTCGTTGGAGATGGGGTCATTGGTGAACAACCGGTACTGGCCCCAGGTGAGTCGTTTACCTATAGCAGCGGTACGCCATTGGCCACGGCGACGGGATTTATGTCGGGTCGCTTTCATATGATCGGCGCAGATGGAGAACGGTTTGACGTCGAAGTTCCGGCGTTTTCCTTAGATGGCTTTGATCGGCCGTCAGCGGTCCATTAAGTGGATCACTTCGTAGCTCATTGACGATATGGGGTTGACGGTCGCCTGATGTGCCCCCATTTCAAAACCCTTGGCGGAAGCCGGATTGAGACGAACAGGTGGATTTCATGGCCGCAAAAGAGAATTTGAGTGTTGTTTCCAAAGAAAAGGACGGCGTGTCCTCCGAAGAGGAAAATATAGGGCCCAAAGATCGCCCGACGCGTGATGAAGCCGAGGCCGCGATCCGGACCTTAATCAGATGGGCCGGAGACGACCCGGCTCGCGAAGGATTGTTGGACACACCGGCGCGGGTGGCGCGCGCCTATGAAGAATTTTTCAATGGTTACTCCGCCTCTCCCAGGGCCTTGTTGGAACGGACCTTTGAAGAAGTCGAAGGATACGACGAGATCGTTCTGCTGCGCGATATCCGCTTCGAGTCCCATTGTGAGCATCACATGGCGCCGATCATCGGCAAGGCGCATGTTGCCTATTTGCCGCATCGGCGTGTTGTCGGTATCAGCAAGCTGGCACGGGTGGTTGAGGTTTACGCCAAGAGATTGCAAATCCAAGAAAAAATGACGGCCCAAGTGGCGAACCTGATTGATGAAGTGCTGGAACCAAAGGGCACCGCAGTCGTTATTGAAGCCGCCCATCAGTGCATGACGACGCGCGGCGTACACAAATCTGGCGTCACTATGGTGACCAGCCGCATGCTGGGTGCGTTTCGCGATGATACCGCGACGCGCCGCGAATTCTTGGCCATGGTCGGTAATCCGGCCTCGGGCCAATCACCGTTTGTCTAACGCCATTGATTACTCTTCACTGCTTTAACGGTTGACCCAGCCAAATCCACACGGTTGAGTCTCCGGGCGATCGGCCTATCGGTGCATTTGGCCGTCGCGTTGGGTGCAAACTGTACACAGGTCCAGCATGGATTTTCGGCCCGTATTTCTGGTGATCGGCATACTGCTGTCCACTTTGGCGGTGATGATGGTGGTGCCGGCGGTTATCGATCTGGTCGCCGGTCACCCGGACTGGGAAGTGTTTATGGTCTCGAGCGGCGTAACGCTGTTTGTGGGCGTTGCTACGGCTTTGACATGTCGGACGGGCGGTGCGCGGCTGAGCGTCCGACAGGCATTTGTGATGACGACCTTGAGCTGGTTGGTGCTGACTGTTTTCGCGGCATTGCCGCTTCGTTTTTCCGAACTGAATATGAGTTTTACCGACGCTTTTTTTGAAGCCATGTCTGGATTGACGACGACGGGTTCCACAGTCATCACCGGACTGGATAATGCACCGCCTGGGATATTGATCTGGCGCGCTATTCTTCAGTGGCTCGGCGGGATCGGGATTATCGTCATGGCGATTGCGATTTTGCCGTTGCTTCGTGTTGGCGGCATGCAGTTGTTTCGGATGGAGAGCTCCGACCAATCCGAGAAGGCTTTGCCTCGCGCGGCCCAAATCGCCAGCGCCATTGGCGTGATCTATGCAGTGCTGACCGGGCTTTGGGCGCTTGGGTATTGGTTGGCCGGCATGAGCGGCTTGGAGGCCTGGGCCCACGCGATGACGACCATCGCCACTGGTGGTTTCTCCACCTCGGACGCATCCATCGGCCATTTCGACAGTGCGGCAATTGATTACCTGGCGGCCGCGGGGATGGTCGTTGGCGCCTTGCCGTTCTTGCTGTATCTGAAAACATTGCAAGGAAGTTGGACTGCGCTTGCCAGCGATACCCAAGTGCAATGGTTTTTGAGTGTCGTCGCCATGCTGATCATGGCTACGACCGGCTGGTTGTGGATGGAAAATAACGTGCCGCTGGAAGAATCCGTACGCCTGGCGACGGTGAATTTGGTGTCGATTATCACGGGCACCGGATACGCCACGGACGATTACGGATTATGGGGGAGCTTTGCGCTGCCAATTTTCTTTTTCATTATGTTCATCGGTGGTTGTGCAGGATCGACAACATGCGGGATCAAGGTCTTTCGGTTCCAAGTTTTGTATGCCTCGGCACGGACGCAGATTCATCACCTGTTGCAGCCGCACGGCGTATTCATACCCTATTATAATCGCCGCCCGATTTCGGACGAGGTTATCACGTCTGTCTTGAGTTTTTTCTTTATGTGGTTTTTGGCGTTCAGTGTTTTGGCGTTGGGGCTTGGTTTGCTGGGGTTGGATTTCTTGACGGCATTTTCGAGTGCAGCCACGGCGATTGCGAATGTCGGCCCGGCACTGGGGCCGATCACAGGCCCTGCCGGCACCTTTCAGGATCTGCCCGATGCCGCCAAATGGCTATTGAGCATGGGTATGTTGCTTGGCCGATTGGAGCTTTTTACCGTTATTGTGCTGTTCACGCGGAGCTTCTGGCGCGGATAAAATGGCAATTTAGGAAAACATTTGCCTACTTTTCCGACAAAAATCGCATCCACGCCTTGATCCAAGTTCCGAATCACCCCTAAAATACCAATGACTGGAAAAATGGCGGCGGCATGTGCCGGAAAAATCGTCTACCAGTCGATCATGGCGCCTTCTGTCTGGGCGCGGTGAGGGGAAGCGGTCGGATGTAGGTTCGGCCGGGGCCGATGAGTAAATTGACTAGGGTAATAAATAAAGAGGATGCCCCCATGAAACAGTTGAAATTTTTCGTACTGGCCGGGCTTGCAGCGGTATTGGTTACTGGTTGCGGTTCGGTCCAATTGATCGATGAAGTCTCTGGCATGAAGCCGAAAGGCAACGCCTATACGCAAGCAGCGTACACAGAGTACTTGAAGCTCGCGAAGATGGAGCAAGACGAAGCCGATACTGATGACGCCATCTTTTTCGCCAATAAGGCAAAAGCTGCCGCGATGGGCGAACCGATTGCTCCGCAAGCCATGGCCGAGCGGACCATTCCCAAATTCGCCAAAAAGACCATGGTGAAAGAACGGGCTGCGTTGGCTCGTAACCTCTGGGACGGTGGCGAAGAGCTTTCGCCGAAGGCTGCAGCCAAGGCCGTTGCCATGTTCGATTGCTGGATGCAGGAACAGGAAGAGAACAACCAGCCGCCAGACATCGCCGCATGTCGCAAGGCCTTTAACATCGCGAAATTGGACATCAAGACCCGTCCGAAGGCAAAAATGGCCAAGCCGATGATGAAGAAACCCGCGCCGCGCGCTCCGATGCCGGCTCCTTACGTCGTTTACTTCGGTTTCGATAGCGCCGAAATTTCCGGTTCGGAAATGGTGAAAATCAAGCAAGCTTATGCGGATTACCGTTTGCGCAACCCGGGTAAAATCCTTGTCGCCGGACACACTGACACGTCGGGCAACAAAGAATATAACCAAGGCTTGTCGCGTTATCGGGCAGCGGAAGTGTCGAACCGCCTGATGGAACTGGGCGTGCCGCGTAAGATGGTACAACGCTCTCGCCACGGCGAAGTGGCGCCGGTGGTTGAAACTGGTGACAACAAACGCGAAGGTAAAAACCGTCGCGTGACGATCACCTTCATCCGCTAATCCCTTAGCGGCCTGGACAGAAAATGACCCGGGAGTGCCGATGGCGCTCCCGGGTTTATTTTTGTTCCGAATTATTCAGAGGTTGGAGTTAGCGGACCCAATTGGCCAAATGCCGACGCAGGTTGGCTTCCATTTCGGTATTGAAATCGCCAAGCAAACGGTCGGTGGCATCAAACAGGGTTCTCTCCCAATCGTTCAAGCTCAGGTCTTCACGTACCGTAATGGAGCGGCTTGTCGCCGTCGAAGCCGTGCCGCGCTCGGAGCCGCCGGCATCACTCAATACCAATGCCGCACTGACCGAAAAGTCATATCGATGTGATTGCTGTTTGGTGAAATTGCCCTTGAGGCTCTTGTCTCTTGCGAGCAGGGTCTCCGTAACTCGTGCATCTTCGATGATGAGTTTCAACTTACCCGTTTTGCCAACGGGTTTGAGGCGGTCCTTGGCCCACTGTGCCAACGCTGTTGCGGGCGCGACCGGCACCCGGTGCTCCACATGGGGGGCGGCGAGGGAGGCGGAAAAGCGGTTTTCAATCTCAATACTGGCGACATCCATCGCAATCGCCGGCAGATGTGCAAACGTAATATCAGGCAGGTTTTGCACGGCCACGGGTGTTTCGCATGCAGTGAGCGTCAGCGCGGCGCAGATCGCGAGCCCGCTCACAAGGACATGGCGGCGCGACAGCTTAGGTGTTTGGGTGACTTGAAGCATGTTCGGACTCCGAAAATAGGACATCAAGATCGCGTTGTTCGAAAGCGTACTCGGTGCCGCAGTATTCGCAAGTGACGGCAACCTTGTCGTCGATGCACATGCCTTCGATTTCGGCGCGTGGAAAAGATGATAGGGTTTTGGAAACACGTACGCGGCTGCATCGGCAGGCATGCCGCAGCGGTTTGGCTTCAAACACGCGTACGCCGCGTTCGTGATACAAATTGAACAGCAGGTCTGTTGCGGCAAGTTCAGGGTTGAGCAATTCGTCGGGGGACACGGTGCCGGCGAGCAACGCTGCCTCGCGCCAAGCCTCGTTCGCGTCCTCGCCTTCCAGCGGCGACGCAGGCAGGCGTTGCACCATTAGTGCTGCGGCATTGATGCCGTCCTGTGTGGGTGTAGCGGCCTTGGCGCCGATGATCACAGTGTCCAATTGCTCGGATTGGCGAAAGTAATTGGCTGTGCATTCCGCCAGCGTCGTGCCCATGAGCTCGGTGATGCCCTGGTATCGATCCGTGTCCGGTCCCTGATCGACAGTGAAGGCCATGTGTCCGGCGCCCAATAGGTGTGGTAGCAATCCATCCGTCGACGTCATGGCATCGGCAAGCAAATCGGTGTCGAACTTTGCATACGAGCGCATATCACCGCCACTGGTGGCGTCGGCTACGAGTAAACTGACTGGCCCATCACCTTGAATTTGCAGCGTAAAAATACCGTCATATTTGAGCGCACTGGCCAACAATGCCGTCAATGCCAGCGTTTCTTGCAGCAGCGCCGCCACGGGTTCGGGATAGCGGTCGGCGCGGACGACCGGCTCCGCGGTGTCGCCGAGCCGTACCAAACGGCCGCGCACACCGAGAGTGTCGACCTGAAACGGTAGCGCGGCGTCTCTCAGGTTGTCGGAAGAGGTCGGTTCAGTCATTCGGCGCTCCGGAAGATTGTGCCCACAGGGTTCGGTAATGATAGCCGTGCACGGTGCGGAACCCGATCTTGGCATAGAATGCCAGGGCGGGCGGGTTATCGCGTTCCACCTGGAGATAGGCCCGTGTGCCGCCTCGCGCCAGGGTCCAGTCCGCTAGGGCGCAGAGAAGTGCATGGCCATGTCCACGCCGGCGTTCGTGGGCCAAGGTAAACATGCCGAAGATTCCGCACCATCCATTTTCATAAATGCCCAACCCGGCGGCAACCGGTTTTCCTGCGACCACGGCCAGAGCGAACACATGCGGCATTTCAATGCGCGTCAGCATACGTCCCTTGCGCGCCTTGGTCTCCAGATCCGGGGTATCCGCCATGTGGACGTCGAGCCAATCCTCGTTCAGCGCCGGAAGTAATTCCACGGTGGCGCTGGAGTGCGTTTGCCCGGCGATCGCCGCGGCGTCGCCAACCATGATGTCGACGCCTGATTCGGTTTCGTAACCGCGGGTCGCAAGGATGTCATCCAATCGTGGTGGTTGGCAGGCAGGGGAAATTTGGAAACGCGGCGCCATAGTCCGCTCACGATAGAATGCTTCCGCTTGCGCGAGTTTCTCATCTATGGGCACCACACCATCGTTTTCCGGAAATACCGAATTGACCCGCCGGTGCAGGCCCTCGTTGTAGCGCAACCGCCAACCGTCCAGGGGTTCGGTCTCCAGGGCTGGCCAGGCGTTGGCGGCGAGCCGGTCGAGCGTCGTGCCGAGGTCACTCAAGGCACCAGGCCAGAATACCTTTTTGGGCGTGAAGGCGATTTTCCGCTTCGTCCCAAATAACCGATTGCGGACCATCAATGACCGAATCCGTAACCTCGTCGCCCCGGTGGGCCGGTAGGCAATGCATGAACAACGCATTTGGACCGGCCGTGGCCATCAGCTCGTCATTGACCTGGAACGGGAGTAAAATCTGGCGGCGCTTGTCGGCATCCTCGTCGCCCATGGAAACCCAGGTATCGGTGATCACCAAGTCGGTGCCGGCGACGGCCTCTTCAGGTGTGTCCGCGATCACGATATCAGCGCCTGCCGCCCGTGCATCGGCCAAAATGGCGTCGCTCGGCTGCAATGACGCCGGACAGGCAAGTCTCAGCGTAAAGCCGAATTTGGCAGCGGCGTGAATCCAACTGTGCGAGACATTGTTGCCGTCGCCGACCCATGACACCGTGCGTCCAGCGATGGAGCCCTTGTGCTCTTCGAAGGTCATGATATCGGCCATGATCTGACAAGGGTGAGAATTGTCCGTCAGGCCGTTGATTACGGGCACGGTGGCATATTCAGAGAGGTCCAGCAGCTTTTGATGGTCGTCGGTGCGGATCATGATGACGTCTGCATAGCGCGACAGCACGCGCGCCGTATCCGCGACGGTTTCGCCGCGACCAAGCTGCGAATCGGTCTCGCTCATGACCACAACCATGCCACCGAGTTGCTGCATCCCGACTTGGAACGAGACACGTGTGCGTGTTGACGGCTTCTCGAAAATCATCACCAGCGTCCGTCCGGCCATCAATGGCACAGCTGAGCCGCTGGATTGATCTTCTTTCAGCGCGCCGCCGCGTTCCAGTATCACGCGTAAGTCGGCCGCTGGAATTCGGTCGATATCCAGAAAATCGCGCCCGTTGGACATCTTACCCTGCCTTGCCGGCGACAGCTAGGCATGCGCTATCCAACATGCCAATGGCTTCGTCGACGTGTTCGTTGGTGATGATCAGCGGCGGCACCAGCCGCATGACATTGTCTCCCGCCGGTACCGACAAAAGTCCCTCGGCGATGCAGGCTTTCACGAGATCGCCGTTTTGACCTTCTTTGCGGCACTTGAGGCCCTTGATCAAACCGACGCCTCGGACGCCTGAAAGTATTCCATCATGACGTGACACAAGATCGTTCATCTGGGCATCCAGATACGCGGCGATTTCGTTGACCTGGTCGAGAAATCCGTCTGCGAGAACCACGTCAAGGACAGCATTGCCGACGGCCATGGCAAGCGGATTGCCGCCGAAGGTGGAGCCGTGAGAGCCGGCTGTCATAGCGGCGGCAACCTTTTCGGTCGCCAATGTTGCACCAACGGGAAAACCACCGCCCAAGCCTTTCGCCGATGCCAGAATATCCGGCGCAACGCCCGAGTGTTCGTGCGCGTAGAGCTTGCCCGTACGCCCAACACCTGATTGCACTTCATCGAACATCAAAAGCAGGCCGAACTCATCGGCGATCTCACGCATGGCTTTCATGTAATCGGGGTCCACCGGGCGGATGCCGCCTTCGCCCTGCACGGGCTCGATGACGATGCCGGCGGTTTCCCGCGTGATGGCGCCCCGCATCTCGTTCAAGTTGCCGAATGCCACTTGGTCGAAGCCATCCACCAGCGGGCCAAAGCCCGCGGTGTGTTTTTCTTGGTTCCCCGCTGCTATGCATGCGAGCGAGCGGCCGTGGAAGGCGCCTTCGACACTAATGACCCGGAAGCGCTCGGGTTGGCCGTTGGCGGCGTGATACTTGCGCATCATTTTGAAGCCCATTTCCACCGCTTCACCACCAGAATTGTTGAAAAACACGGCGTCCGCGAAGGTGTTGGCGACCAACCGCTCGGCCATGCGTTCTTGGCCCGGTATGTTGTACAGGTTGGAGACATGCCAAAGGGTTTCAGCCTGCTTTTTCAGCGCATCCACAAGACTCGGGTGGCAGTGTCCCAGTGAATCCACGGCGATTCCTGCTGCGAAGTCGAGATAGCGTCGGCCATCGGTCCCGTACACATAGACGCCTTCGCCGCGTTCCAGCGACAGCTCGTACCTAGCATAGGTCGGCATAACGGGTGTAATCATGACGCGCTCCAGTCTCGAAAAGGCCCCGGAAAACCGGGGTCAGTTTGGAAAGCCGAGGAGTATGTTGATGCGGCTTTTGGTTGTCAACGATTAGCCAAAGAAATTCCCCGAAAACCCGTGGTCAACATGGCACGATAGGTTTTACACAGCCGCCGCTTTTTGATAGCTGTAATTCGGGATAATGCAGGGGGAGTATCGTGCGTCTCGGATACGAGAATTACGAAATCCAGGTGATGAAGGATGGCCGTTGGGTGACGGAATCGTCACGCGACAGGCGAGCTGAAGCGATGGCCTTGGCCGAAAAATTTCTGGCGCGCAAGGATTGCGGCGGGGCGCGTATTATCGCCAACAAGGAAAACCGCGACGGCCTCATGGACGAAGAGGTGATCTTCGAGAAGACGCAAACCGCCCGCAGCGGCAAGAAATTACAGATCACGACCGTTGAAGGCGCGCCGCCATGGTGCGACACGCCGCGTGATTTCTTTGCCCTTGAGAGTCGAATGCTCATCAACCGGGTGTTGCGCACCTATCTTGAGGAAGTATCGCTAACCCCGACTGAGTTGCTGCACAGTCATAAGGAACTGCAGCGGTTTCAGGACTACGAGAATATTTATCCATCGGCTGTCAGCCATATCGCTTCTTTGCAAGTAGCGGGGAAAGATCAGTCGGCGGCGGATCGGCGCAACGAGATATTCGCGATCGTTGATCAGATATCCGGCCAGGCACAGCAAGCTGAACACCTGCAATTACCGAAGTTGTCCAAACGCTTTTCCAAAACCCTTGTCGCCGCATCGCAAGTTGGCGGGGAGGCGTCCGAGTATTTGGGGATGGTGGTGCTGGCGCGCGGGTTAAGCCGTAAGCGCGATTGGATCGGCAAGCTCGACATGCTTTGCCGGATGGCGATTGCGGAGACCGACCCAAAAGCGGTTTTGCTGTTGGATACCGTGATCGCCGATGTGTTGTGCGCCAATGTTATTCAAGAGGTGCTGGGCTGGAAGCGATCGCTCGGCGCGGCGATCATTGCAATGCTTGATCTCGCTGACGGCACGTTCGAGGTCGAAGAGAGCGACGCCGTGGATACAGTTGCCATGCTCGATCGATTATTTGCCGCCAATGTTTTGCCAGCCAGCCGTCATGTGATGATCGACCGTGCCATGCATCAGTTGAAATCGTCCGCCCCCTTATATCGCTCCGACCCCAGTAAAGAGATGGAAGAATACCAGCGTGTCCTGGCCAGGCTGATGGTGCCGGGCGGGATATTGTCCGGCGCCCATGCCGCCGAAGCATTGACCATGCGTGGCGCACGTTTCGTCGAGCAGGGCGGCGCCACCGGTCGTCGGGCCGCCATTGGCGCTACCGTCAAGGCCTTGCCCGACCCGGCGCGCGGCGTCATGTACTTGGCCGAGTTGACGAACACGTCTTTTGCCGATGAGCACCTGAGCGACATCGTTTCCGAATTGGATGTCGTATTCAGTGCGCGAGTGATCGACGAATTGTGCCGCCGGGCCTCTTCACCCAAAGACCGTATGATGACCGCCACGGGCGCATTTAAGGCGACAGAGTCTTCTTCATTGCCAGACGACATCAAATCGCAAGTTGCCGATCATATCGACGATGTGCTGGAACGGTATCTTGTCGATGAGAACATCATCGAAAAGCTCGACAATCCCGACTCCCATATTCGTGACCGCGCAGTGCGGCTTGTGAAGTTTTGCGGTGCCGGCGTGCTGCCCGAAGGCAAAGCGCTTGATAGGGCGCGCAAACGCATCGTTGGATTGCTGCGTCAGCCCAATTTTGATTCACATTTTCTTGAAGGCATTGCCGACGCCGCTGCAGCCGAGAAAGCGCTTCGTGGCTTTCATAAACTGTTGCAGGGCGCCGGCTTAGCTTAACGTTGCACTTAGGCGGCGCGCCGCTGTCCTCCGCCCTCGCTCTTGCCGGAGAATTTACGCCGGTTTCGTGAGCGGTTGCGTTTGCGTCCGGGGTTGTTGCCGGGTTTGCCGCCAGGATTCCCACCCGAATTTCTTCGACGATTTCCGTTGCCGTTATTCGGTTTGCTCGATTTCTCTGCCGGTTGATAGGCGGGCTCTTCGCCGATGACAGTTAAGCGGTTACCGATCAGGCGTTCGATATCGCGCAAGTAAGCGCGCTCAGTGTTATCACAAAATGAAACCGCCATGCCGCTGGCGCCGGCCCGTGCGGTCCGGCCGATGCGGTGCACGTAGCTATCGGGCATGTTCGGCAATTCGAAATTGATGACGTGCGAAACGCCATCTACATCAATGCCGCGCGCGGCGATGTCGGTGGCGACCAATACCCGTGAATCACCGTCCTTAAAACGCTTAAGCGCGCGTTGGCGCGCGCCTTGCGACTTATTGCCGTGGATCGCATCGGCATTGATTCCGCGCCGTTCCAACTGGTCGGCGACCTTGTTGGCGCGGTGTTTGGTGCGCGTGAACACAATCACGCGAGACAGCGACGAATCCGATAGGATATCGGCGAGCAGCGGTATCTTTGCGTTGCTCTCCACATGGTGAACCTGTTGGTCGATACGCTCCACTGGCGTCGCTTGCGGTGACACTTCGACCCGCACGGGGTCACTCAAAAGCTCGCCGGACAACTTCGCAATGTCGGCGGGCATGGTGGCGGAGAACAGCAAGGATTGGCGTTTTTTGGGAACCGCATTGGCGATCTTGCGCACGTCGCGCACAAAACCCATGTCGAGCATGCGGTCGGCTTCGTCGAGAACGAAGAACTCGATCGCGCCAAGTTTGACGTGACGTTGATTCATGAGGTCGAGTAAACGGCCCGGCGTAGCGATCAGGATATCGATGCCGCGTGCCAATGTATTGACCTGCGGGTTCTGGCTGACGCCGCCGAAGATAACAGCGTGTCGCAGGTGCATGTTTTTGCCGTAGGCGCGAATCTCGTCACCTATCTGAATGGCCAGTTCGCGGGTGGGCGCCAAAATCAAGGCGCGCGGGCCGCGCGAGCGGACATTGGGCTCGTGGCGGAACAGTTTATTCAGGATCGGCAGAGCGAACGCGGCCGTTTTGCCGGTACCAGTCTGGGCAATGCCCAGCACGTCTTTGCCGGCGAGAAGTTCGGGGATGGCCTTCGCCTGGATCGGCGTCGGGTTGACGTAGTTTTTCGCATGCAAAGCACGCTGGATCGGTTCGGCGAGGCCGAGCTCCGAGAAAGTATTCTGAGTCACTTGTAAGTCTTTCTTTGTGCGCCGCATGCGTTTTGCATGCCGGCGTCTTACCCGGTTCCGGGCGCGGCCGGACTGGTAGGTTTTTTTGATTATTGTACCCGGGAAATGGCGCCGCATTTGGCGGCGCTTCGCGCAATCGCGAGACAATCTATGGCCGCTACATGCGCTTGTTCGCGAAAGAAGTCAAGAGAATCAATTTTTTAGCGCTATGGTTTGAGTTTGTATCCAATGTGAAACAAGCGTGTGCAAACCGTCCATAGCACGACATTTATGCCGATCATGACAGCAATGCCGATGGAGATATTGCCGTCGGCGTGACCGATAAAGCCGTAACGGAACCCGTCGATCATGTAGAAGAACGGATTGAGGTGTGCCGCCGTTTGTGCCGCTTCGGGTAGGCGCTGGATCGAATAAAATGTTCCAGATAGAAATGACAGCGGCGTGATAACGAAATGAGTCACGGCAGCAATCTGGTCAAATTTTTGAGCCCACATGGCGCCGAGGATTCCCAATTGCGCCAACATCAACGCAGCCATCACACCGTGGAACACGATATGACCGAGACTGTGGACGCCTACGTTAACAGCTATGCTCATGGCGATCGCAACGACGATGCCGACGACAATACCCCGTGTCATCCCGCCCATGGCCAACCCGAAATTAATTTCGAAGGCGGTCAAGGGTGGCATCAAGGTATCGACGATACTGCCCTGGACCTTGGCACTCATCAGTGATGAGGACGTGTTGGCAAAGGCATTTTGCGCAATCGCCATGACGATCAACCCAGGCGCCAAAAACTCCACGAACGGAATCCCCGCCACCGAACGCGCGGCACCGCCAAGTGCCAACGTGAACACGGCCAAAAACAACAGTGTGGTGACGACTGGCGCCATCAAGGTCTGGGTGTAGACCTTGGTAAAGCGGCGCACCTCGCGCATGTACAAGGTCCTAAGGCCGATCCAGTTCGCGGCGGCGGGGTCGTGCATCTACGGATCCTTATTGGTTCAGGGCTTCTATATAGAGGCACGCCTCTTGGCTGACCAGAGGGTGCGTGCCAGAATCGGCGCATGATCGAAGACGAAACCATTGAGGAAGACGGCTTGGATGCCGACGCGAACCCGCGCCGCAAGAAGCGCAAACCAGCGAAGGTGAATCCGAAGAAACTGGAAAACGCGGCGTTGTATTACTTGCAGCGTTTTTCGACCTCTTCGGAAAATCTGCGCCGGGTGCTGATGCGCCGCGTCTACCGCTCTGCCCATCATCACGACACGGACCCGGATGAGGGCGCTGAATGGGTCGACGCAGTGGTGGCGAAAATGCAGACCATGGGGTTCGTCAATGACAGATTGTTTGCCGAGGGCCGCGTGCGTTCGCTCTTGGCGCGCGGGACACCGCTTCGCGGAATTCGCATGCGACTGCGTGAAAAAGGTGTGCCGCCAGAAATCATCGACGAGGTATTGGCGTTGGTGGAAGAGGATGACGGCGATGTGGACTTCGCCGCGGCCATTGCCTTGGCCAAGCGTCGACGATTGGGGCCGTTTTCCACCCGCGGTGACAGGATTGAGCGCCGCGAAAAGGATATGGCGGCATTGGCGCGTGCGGGGTTCAGCTATGGCGTGGTTTGCCGGGTGATCGATGCCGAAACGCCCGAAGATCTAGACGCCATGAAAAATGACGGCGGCGGTAGCAGCGGGCTTGGCTATTTTCCGGATGAGTTCTAAATTCGCTACAGCATAACCATGGAGCCGACCTCATGAGCGTCACCATCTATCACAATCCGAAATGTTCGAAATCCCGGCAAACTCTGGCGTTGTTGCAAGAGAACAGTGTCGAGCCAACCATCATTGAATATCTGAACACACCGCCGAGCGCCGCGGAACTGAAGACGATACTGCAAATGCTCGGTAAGGGTCCGAGAGAAGTGCTGCGAGCCAAGGAAGCCAAAGATGAAGGCATCGATAAATCGTTAGACGGCGATGCGTTGGTCGATGCCATCGTTGCCCACCCTCGCGCGTTGGAACGGCCGATTGTCGTGAACGGCGACAAGGCTTGCATTGGCCGCCCGCCGGAAAACGTGCTTGATATCATCTAGCTTCAGCAGACCATTCGCACCTGTTAAGACCAAGCCCTTGCGCTTATTGAACAATTCCCCTTGCCGTCGCGTGCACAAGGATTCACACTGCGTTGTGCAAGAGGCCATGCTAGAATTGTAGCGGGACGCTGGGGGCGTCTGGTTCGATTTAAGCGAGTGGATGTAGGTTATCATGGCAGCAAAACGCGCCAGTAAATCGGCGACAGCAAAAGCAAAAGCAAAAGCGAAACCAAAGGCCAAGGCCGCGACGAAATCGCGGCGTCAGGCCAGTGCTGTCCTAAAACCGGCTAAGAAGGCGGAACAACCCGCACCCACTTCAGAGCCTGAAGATATGCCCGTTGGGCCGACACCCGAACAGGTGGCGGCATGGCGCGCGTTATCACAAGAAGAACGCCGTGCCTTGCGTGAGCGTGAAGCGGCCCGCATTTTTTCGGAAGCCGCCGGAGCGCACCAAGGTGGTGATCTTGATGCCGCTATCGACGGCTATAACCGCTCGCTTTTCCTCAATGCCACAATCCCGGATGTTTACAACAACTTAGGTGTTGCGCTCCGTTCGCAAGGCAAGCTTGAGGCTTCGGTTGCGTGTTATCGCCGCTCGTTGGTGCTGCGCCCCGGTAGTGCGTCTGTTTATTCCAACATGGGCAACGCGCTGCGTGAAATGGGTCGATTGCAAACTTCGGTTGCCGCACACCAGCAAGCCATCAAACTGGCACCCGCAAACCCGGAAGCCTATTACAACTTAGGCCTGACGTTGCGCGACTTGGGTCAGGTTGACCAGGCTTTGGCTTGCTTCGGCAAAACCATATCGCTTCGGGCCGATCATGTGGATTGTCATTGGGACCGGGCGTTGACGCTGCTGACCAAGGGCGACTACGGACCTGGGTTCACGGAATACGAATGGCGTTGGCGGTTGGATCGCAGTCCGCCGCGAGGTTACTCGCAGCCCGAGTGGGTGGGTGAAGCTCTGAAGGGCAAGACGCTCCTGGTACATCAAGAGCAAGGTTTCGGCGACATGCTGCAGTTCGCCCGCTACCTGCCCATGCTCAAGGAGCGTACTGGTGGTGCGACCATCGTGCTTGAGGTTCAACCGGAACTGGCCCGGCTGTTTTCCGGCATTCAAGGCGTCGACAAGGTTATCGACCGCGGTGCGTCGTTGCCCAAGTTCGACGCCTATGTGCCGATGATGTCATTGGCGCGCATATTCGGCACCACGCTGGAAACCATTCCCTCCGATGGTGCCTATCTGAAGGCGCCGGAAATGGAGACCCTGAAACTTCCGCCGTCGCTTGATAAACAATTCCGAGTCGGCATCGCGTGGGCGGGCCGACCGACGCACAAGAACGATGCCAACCGGTCTTGCGATTTTACGCAGTTCGTCGAATTGTTGGGTATTCCAGGGATCACCGTTTACAGCCTCCAGAAAGGCCCACGTGAAGCCGATATCAAAACCTTCGGCTGTGAAGGGTTGATCATGAACTTGGCCCCCCGGCTTCGCGATTTCGCGGATACTGCGGCGGTGCTGGAGCAGTTGGATCTGGTGATTACGGTTGATACGGCTGTTGGTCACTTGGCCGGCGCGCTTGGTAAACCCACTTGGGTTGCCGTACCCTTCGCGCCCGATTGGCGTTGGCAACTCGACGCCGATACCACACCCTGGTATCCCAAGCATCGGTTGTTCAGGCAGGCTGAGCCCGGTGGCTGGAATGGTGTTTTCTCGGGCATCCGCAAAGCCCTGCGTGAAGAACTCGGGCTGAAACCGGTATCGCCGGTGGTGATCTGACGTTAACCGAATATTTGTCTATTCGTGCTGAAATCGGCATAGGCCGGAGAACCCCTTTCGGGTTTTCCGCCCGTTTTGAGTGGACAGGGTTCGGAAAATCACCGTGGCCAAACGGAAGCAAAATTATACCAACGGCCAAGTCATCTACCGTGAGGGAGATGTCAGTGATCGCGCGTTCGAGGTGCTATCGGGTGCCGTCGAATTGTTGGTTGATGGACCGGAGGGCGACACGCGTGTCGGCGTTGCGCGGACGGGTGAAATGTTTGGCGAGCAAGGCCTTATCGGCGGCGGTGTCCGCGACCAAACGGCGCGAGCCGTCGGTGCGGTCGTGGTCAGGGCCATTGTTCGAGAGACCGCCGGTAGTGCCGCGATGGGCGGGCGCAATGGCAAGGGTTTGATAAGTCGCTTGCTGGAGCGTTTCGGCGGACGCCGACAACAGAATGGAGCCTCTGAAGATCATTCTCCCCCCGCAGCGGCACCGGGCCTGATCGAACGCATGATGCATTCCGTACATCCGCCCGAAGGCCGCATTGAGGTGCGGGTCGCGAAGCTTGGCGGTGATGAGGGCAATGTTCAGGCACGCCATATCGCGGCCGCCCTAGAGCGATATCGAGATATCCGCGTGAAGCTGGTCGACACCACCCTGGAAATCGACGTGAACAAGGGATTGGCACGCGAGCTTTTGCGTATCAGCCGGGGCGGACGCCGATTGCTGCGCCAAACCGACGGAGACTTGTTAATCTGGGGGCATGTGCCGGTGGGCGGTATGGCGGTGCATCTTCACTTCGTCGCCCGTGGCGATTGGGACGAGCGGTTGCCGGGCGCGTTCTCTCTTGCCACTGATTTGCCGCTTCCATTGAATTTCGACCCCTCTGTCTCGGAGTTGCTGCATGCCGTCGCACTGAGCGCGACGCGTCCGAAAAAGGGCGAACAAGCGGAAATGCGCACGGCCGTATTGCCTGTAGCCGCGGAAGCGGTCGACAAAGCCATGGCGGCGTCACCATCGGCATTGGGCGCACGAGAGCGCGCCGGTATGCTGCTTTGCCACGGCAATGTGCACGCCGCGCTTTGGACCCAGACACGGGACATGGCACGGTTGGACCGGGCATATGAGATTTATCACGCCGTGCTCGGATTGTTGTCGGGGGATGAAGCGGCCATCGATTGGGCGATTGCCCACAAGCACTTGAGTGCGATTGCGTTCATGCGGGCGGAAGAGGGCGGCGGAGACGCACACTATGATGAAGCGGCGGCCACCGCGTTGGCGGCCCTGGATACGCTGTCGCGCGACACCTATCCGCTGGATTGGGCGGCGCTGCACTACAAGCTGGGTGCCATTCATTTCAAGCTCGGCTTTGAAAGTGGTGATACCGATGTATTGCGTCGTGCGCTCAGGCATCATCGAAACGCGTTGAAAGCGTACTCGCGCAAGCACACCCCTGGTCGTTGGGCCGAAGTCATGGCTGCTTTCGGACAGGCGGCTCAGGTGTTCGGCGAACATGTAAAAAGCCTCGAAGCCCTGGCCACGGCGGTGAATGCCTGCCGCGCCGTGCTTGAAGTTCGCGATAGGCGCAAAACGCCCCTGGCCTGGGCTGCGGCCCAGAACAATTTGGGCTCCGCACTGTTTTTGCTTGGCAAAAAAGCACGCAACCCCGAACGCCTGGACAGTGCCGTCGCGGCATTCGAAAAAGCGCTTGATGTTTACCAGGCGCGCAAGCTCTTCCGGCTTGCCGCGGTCACCGAGAAAAACCTGGAGCGCGCCCAGGACATGATCGACTGGTACTCTCCCGACGGTATACCTATCGTGGAACTCAGCGAGACGCCGGTTGCCGAACTCGCGGCGAGGCCAGGCGGAATTGAATCAAGCCAGGTTATTGAAGTCATCGAGTAGCGTGGCAATCCGGCCCGAGTCAGTTTGATCCATGATCAGCTGAGCTCGCGCAGATGCTGAAACGGCGTCCATTTTGCGGATTCGCTGTTTGACGTGCGGAATGCTGGACGGGGTCATGGAGAGCTCTTGCAAACCAAGCCCCGCCAGTAAGGCCGTGAACCTGGGGTCGCCTGCAATCTCACCGCAGATGCTGATCGGGATGCGGGCGCGCAATGCCGCGCTTGTGGAGAATTGGATCAATCGGAGCACGGCAGGATGAAGCGGATTGAAGAGGTGCGCGACGTGTTCGTTGGCGCGGTCGGCGGCCAGCGTGTACATGGTCAAATCGTTGGAGCCGATGGCAAAAAAATCGCTCACTTGCGCCAATGCGTCGGCAGCCAGCGCCGCACCGGGAACTTCAATCATTACCCCCAACGGCGGCAATGGATCGGGAACCGCAATTTTTCGACGTTTCAGTTTTTTGGCCGCTTTTTTCAATACCTCTCGGGCTTGCACGACCTCTGATGCGGTGCTGACCATCGGCAACAAGATACGCATCGGCCCATGGTTGGCTGCACGCAATGCCGCGCAGAACTGGTTTTCCAGCAGCTTGCCATGCAGCAACGCTAACCGAATGCCTCTCAGCCCCAGTGCCGAGGCGGCACTATCGTCCATCTCACCCATGGCCGCGTGAACGGGTTTGTCTGCGCCGATATCGAGGCTGCGGAACGTCACTGTACCGCCCTGCATGTCTTCGACCAGCCTGCTCAGCGTTTGGTATTGTTCTTCTTCATCCGGCGGTGTTTCACGGTTCATGAACATGAACTCACTGCGCAGCAGTCCAATTCCCTCAGCACCCGCTTGCGCAACCATGGGCATTTCCATCGGCAGTTCCACATTGGCCAACAACGTGAACCTTGTGCCGTCACGGCTGGTGGCGGGTTGTTTGCGCAAGCGGTCGAGCTGACGGTTTTTCCGCGTAAGCGCGTCTCGCCGTCGTCGATAGCGCTCCAACACGCCCTTGGCGGGGTTGACGATAACCTCGCCGGTGGTGCCGTCGACGATGATCTCGTCGCCAACGCTGACATTCGACAACAGGTCTTCGACGCCCAACACGGCAGGCAGCCCGAGCGCGCGGGCCATGATCGCGGCGTGACCTTCCGCGCCGCCCAGCACGGTTGCCGCGCCGGCAATACGGCCAGGGTCGATCTGCGCCATATCGGCGGGGCTCAGAAGATCGGCGATGATGATGCTGCCCTTGGGGGCGCTGGAGAATGGCCTGAGCACCTTGCGGGTCAGGTTCCGAATGATACGGTTGCCGACCTCACGAATATCGTCCAGCCTGGCGGCGATATAGGCGTCATCCATGGCCTGGAAAGTAGCGGCGATTTCGGCGATTTCATGCTGCACGGCAGCTTCGGCGTTGATACGCAAGCTTTCGATGCGCGCATCCGCGCCGCGAATCAACCGCGAATCACTCAGCATTTGTTGATAGGCATCGAGCAAAAAGCCCAATTCCTCAGCCGCCGCGCCCGGCATGGTTTTCGCACGATTCTGCAGGCGTCTCACTTGGCGTTTCGCCAGCTTGACGGCGACTGCCAAGCGTTCGCGTTCTGCTTTTACCTTGGTTTTGGCAATTCCGTATTCGGGAATCTCCATGCTGCCGGCCTCACGGACGTGCGCAACGCCGATAGCGATACCGCCGGAAACGCCCAATCCGCGATACAAATTCATCGGCGCGCCCATGAGTCAGTCCTCCTGGAAGCGATCGGCGATCAGATCGGCGATGGCATCGAGCGCCGCATCTGCGTCTGGTCCAGTGGCGTTCAATTTTACATCCGAATCAATACACGCCGCGAGCATCATCAATCCCATGATCGAACGAGCGGATACGGTTTGACCGCCTTTGGATACGGTGATGTCGGCATCGAATTCACCGGCCAGGGCGGCGAGTTTTGCCGCCGCTCGCGCATGCAATCCGCGTTGGTTGGCAATCCGGGCGGTACGGCTGATGGCGTTCACGGTTTTTCTTGAGCCAGCAATTGCGAAGCGATGTTGATATATTTGCGGCCTGCTTCCTGGGCGCTGCCGACCGCCTCTGCCAACGGCTGCGAAGCGCGGACTGATGCCAATTTGATCAGCATCGGCAGGTTGACACCGGCAATGACTTCGATGTTGGCGTTGTCCATGACGGAAATCGCCAAATTGGACGGCGTGCCGCCGAACATGTCGGTCAGCAGCACGACGCCGTCACCGCTGTCCATATCGCGCGATTGCTCCAGGATTTCACGTCGTCGCTGTTCCATGTCGTCATCCGGGCCGATACAAACCGATGCGACGTTTTCCTGTGGACCGACCACGTGTTCCAGCGCCGCGATTAATTCATCCGCCAGTCGACCGTGGGTAACGAGTACCATGCCAATCATTGAATTGGGCTCTCCCCTGAATAAATCCTATCGGCCCACCACTCCCCGAACGGCGTGCCGGCGGCGATTGTGGTCTTATTTTTCCGTGATTTCCAGGTCTCTATGGCGCAACTGCAGAGAATGGCCTTGATTGTCCAACCAACGTCCAAGACGTTCCGCCACATAGACCGAACGGTGACGACCGCCGGTACAGCCGATGGCTACTGTCAGATAGCTTTTACCTTCCGCCACATAACGCGGGATCAAAGGTTGCAGCAACGCGGTCAAATTGCTGAAAAAGACCTCCAGGCCATTGTCGCATTCAATGAACTCAGCGACGCTTGTGTCGCGGCCAGTCTTCGAACGGAGATATGTTTCATAGTGAGGATTGCGCAAAAACCGAACATCGAACACCAGGTCGGCATCACGCGGCAACCCGTTCTTGAACCCGAACGATGTTAGGCAGATGGTCAATTCCGGACGGCCGCTGAGCGTAAATGTTTCTTGCAGCAGTTGCTTCAGGGCGCGGGCGTGCATTTCGGTGGTATCGATGACCATATCGGCGCGCTGCGTCAACGGCGCCAGAAGTTCGCGCTCCTGTTTCAGTCCATCACTGATTGGGCGATCCGATGCAAGCGGATGACGCCGGCGGGTTTCGCCGAAACGTTCGATCAGTATGTCGTCGCTGCAATCCATAAACAGCAATCGCACATCCAGGTCTCCGCGCTTACCCAGCACTTTGACTTCCTGAATAAAAGCATCCGCGTCGAAGTCCCGGGTTCGAATATCAACGCCAATGGCGATGGCGCGAAGGTCTCCGTCCGTTGCCACCAGCCTCGGGATCAGCGAGATAGGTACATTGTCGATGGCTTCATAGCCCAAATCTTCCAACGCTCTGAGCGCTGAACTTTTGCCTGCGCCGGATATGCCAGTGATCAGGGCGACTTGAGTTTCGGTCATTGCGGGGTCAATTTGTGTCATTGCCACGCATTATAGAGCCGTTGGCGAGCGCCAGAGCAAGTTGCACTTTCGTTGCGGCGCTGGTTTCAAACGGGGTAATGGCAAATGCAGGAATGTCGATGCCGAGCAAATTCGCTTGCCTCTCTTCAGGCAAGCGCTCGATATCGTCAGGCGTATACAGATCACATACGATCGTGACAGGCACGTCGGAGCGAGTTGCGAAATGCAATATGCCGATGCCTCTCACCTCCAAAAGCCCCAACAATGCGGCGGGCGCAGAGGCGCGAACGATGCCGTCCGACGATTGGAGATCGACACGGTCATCGGCAACCAACACGGCTCCGGCGTCGATCAGGCGCAGCGCCAAATCGGATTTGCCGGAGGCGGAAGCACCTCGCAACAACACGCCATGGCCGTCGATGGCGATACAGGTGGCGTGGATTTGATCCGATAATTGAGGAGGCATTTTTGGGACTATCCGGCGACGGGCAATATGACGCGAAATCTGGCGCCGGTGAGATTGCCGTTGGCATGTGAGCGATTCGCTGCGGCAATTGTACCACCGTGAGCCTCAATAATCTGTTTTGATATGCTGAGGCCCAGGCCGGAATGAGTGCCGAATTTTTCACTCTCGGGGCGTTGCGAATAAAACCGTTCGAAGATGGCTTGTTCCTTTCCGGTGGGAATGCCTGGGCCTTCATCCTCAACGTCGATCCGCGCCTGGCCATTTGATTGAGTAACGTTGACTGTGATGATGCCATTAATGGGGCTGAATGACGCTGCGTTGGCGATCAGGTTTCGAAATACCTGGGCTAGGCGGCTCTCCATTCCGTCAACATGGATACTGCCGGTCTCGGGGCATTTGATCTGGACCGGATGATCCGACGCGCCCGTAGAGTTATGTATATCGGCCAATGTTTCGAGCATGGCGGTGAGGTCGATATCGGTGGTTTCGGCGCGGGACAGCTCGGCGTCCAGGCGTGACGCGTCGGAAATATCACTGATCAGGCGGTCGAGACGGGTGACGTCCTCCTCGATGATGGTCATCAACTTGCGTTGCTGGTCCGGGTCTTTCAGACGGGCAGTGGTTTCCACGGCGCTGCGAAGCGAGGTCAGTGGATTTTTTATCTCGTGTGCCACGTCTGCAGCAAAGGTTTCGATGGCGTCCATACGCAGCCACAATGCTTCCGTCATATCCTTAAGCGTCGCTGCCAATTCGCCGATTTCGTCGTCGCGCTGGGCCATGTCGGGAATCTTGTGGCGCCGGCTGTGGTCGCGCCGTACCCGTTCGGCTGCGGCGGCCAATTGACGAAGTGGCCGTGCAATGGTGCCCGCCAAATAGATGGACAACAGCACAGTAACCGCCAACGCTACGGCAAAAACCTGTAAAATATCGCGCCGGGTCTCGAACACGGCATCGTCGATAGTCGCCGAATCCTTGGTCAACAGCAGTGAACCTAATACTTGTTTGTAGCGCTGCACCGGCACGGCGACGCCGAGCAGCAGCCGCTCGCGGTCGAGTGCACGGACCACCTTTACAAAACGCCCGTCGAGCGCCGCCACAACTTCCGGGTAATCTCGGCCATGTTGGCGTGCACGCTCATGATAGGGTGGGTAACTGGGGGCGCCGAACAGATGCCCGGCGACGCGGTCAAACATATCCAGCCCTCGTTCCAACAGGCCTTCTGGGTCAGCAGGCGGCGGCAATTCCTGGATTGTAATTGTCGTGCCGGCGCCATTCAGGCGGCGCGAATCCGCAAGCATGCGTCCGGCGCCATCGAACAAGCGCGCCCGTGTGCCGGTGGTCTTTACCAGCCGTCGAACCATCTGGTTGGAGATTTCTGACACCCGATACTGGCCCGTGGCCAGTTCCGTGACGGGGGCCTCGCTTAGCGCAACGGCAAACATCTCAGCCTGCGTGGCCAAGGCATTGAGTTCGGCTTTGATCAGGTTGTCCTTGTATTCGTCCAAATACAAAATGCCGGCCACCAACAGCGCGAGGGCCAGCATGTTGATGGCCAGGATGCGTCGGGTGATCGGCGAGACCCATCGCTCCCGTCGCCGTGCCTCTGATTTATCCGGTTTCCCCCCTGTCACTCTAATCTGCTCTCACGCTAGTCCGCTCGATAGCGATAGCCGACGCCGTACAAGGTCTCGATTTCCCGGAAATCGTCATCAGCGGCCTTGAACTTGCGACGCAAGCGTTTCACATGGCTATCGATGGTGCGGTCATCGACGTAGATGTGTTCGCCGTAGGCCGCGTCGATCAACTGGTCGCGATTTTTGACATGGCCGGGACGCCGCGCCAGGGCTTCGACCAGCAAAAACTCGGTGACCGTCAGGTTGATTTCGTCACCTTTCCAGGTGCAGAGATGGCGGGCGGGGTCGAGCACCAATTCCCCCCGGCGCATAATCTGGTCACCGTCGGTGTCTTTATTGGCGGTTTCGTGGCGGCGCAAGACGGCGCGGATGCGCTCAAGCAGCAATCGCTGTGAGAACGGCTTCTTGATGTAGTCGTCGGCGCCCAGCCGAAGGCCCATGACCTCATCTACTTCATCGTCCTTGGAGGTGAGGAATATCACCGGCAAGGTATCGCGCTGTCGAAGCTGGGTGAGCAGTTCCATGCCGTCCATCCGCGGCATCTTGATATCCAAAATCGCCAAATCCACAGGTCGCGACCCAATACCGCTCAGTGCTTCCTCGCCATCACCATAGGTGTCGACGGCATAACCTTCATCCACTAATGCGGCGGAAAGCGAGGCCAGGATGTTCTGATCGTCATCGACCAAGGCAATGGTGTGGGGCATGAAAATCCTCGATGTTTAAAAAACTAGGTAAAACCTAGGTGCCCATTGTGGCGAAATTATAACTCGTTTGTGGCAATCTGTTCATGATTGATTGACGGGCAACCGCGTCTTTCCTAATATGGCTCATAGACGGTGCCCCCGCAAAGGCGACAAAGCCTGGGGCTTAATAGGGAATGTGATGGACACGGACCTAAGCTAGGCGTTTCCAATCACAGCTGCCCCCGCAACTGTCTGCGGTGAGTTCGATTCACCATGGCCACTGGTTTTCCGGGAAGGCCGAATCGATACAATGATCCGCAAGCCAGGAGACCTGCCGTCGGGTGTGAACGTGAGTTCACGCAATGTGTTAAATTGATCCGTAACGGAGGGTTATGGCCATGATCAAAGAACAGACTCAATCGCAGGCGCAAGCCGTTGTCGAACACACATCTTCCAAACTGCCGGCAGTGACCGCCTTAGTGTTTGGTGCCTTTATCGTATTGGGAGCGGGCTTTGCCAATTCCCAGACGATCCACGACGCGGCACACGACGTCAGGCACGCATTCGCCGTTCCCTGCCACTAGGCGAACTTCCATGCAACGGATTGTGATGACGGCGCTCCTAGCTGGGGCGCTGGCCGGTCTTGCTGTGTTCATTTTGCATATGTGGCAGACCACGCCGTTAATCTTGCACGCTGAGGTTTACGAGAGTGGTGAAGCCGCCGCGCCGAATGCCGCTACTCAAGAGCACCAACATGCCGTGGATTTTATGCGTCATGCCTATTCCTTGTTGGCCGACGTGATTACCGCCATCGGATTTTCGTTCCTGCTGGTTGGGGCCATGGCCATCACCGGACGGCGGACCGACTGGCAAAATGGGATCATCTGGGGCCTTTGCGGGTTCGCGGCGTTCTTTATTGCGCCCGCATTGGGGGCACCGCCGGAGTTGCCGGGCATGGTGGCGGCGGAGTTGGGCGAACGGCAGGCCTGGTGGCTGGGCACGGCGATGTTCGCTTCGGTCGCATTGGCGTTGATTTTTTTCGCGCATGGCGCCCTGTGGAAGGTACTTGCCGCACTTTTGCTGATCGCGCCGCACGCTTACGGAGCGCCGCACCCTGTTATGGAGCCTGGAAACGTCCCGGCGGAGTTGGCAGCGCAATTCGCGGTCGCATCGTTGGTCGTCAATGGCTTGTTCTGGATGGTATTGGGGGGGTGCGCCGGATACTTCTATGACCGGTTCGAACCGGCTTGAGGTTGAGGTAAGCGCATGGCGCCGACCCGGAATGAACGCGGTTTTGCCATCCGGCAATTGATGCGCTCGTGCCGGTCGGCGACGCTTTCCACGAACTTACCAAACGCGAACGGCTGGCCGTACGGCTCGCTGGTGACCGTCGCCATGGACATGGACGGCAGCCCATTGCTGTTGTTTTCAACACTTGCCGACCACACCCGAAACCTGAAAGCCGACAATCGAGCTTCGTTGCTGTTTGAGCAGGCGTCACGCCATGCCAACCCGCAGCGCGGTGCGAGGGTGTCTGTATTGGGCCGGATTCGGGCTACTCGAAAGCCTCAACATGCGCGACGGTTCTTGGACATTCATCCTGAAGCTGAAATGTATGCCGGCTTTGGCGATTTCGGTTTCTATCGCATGAGTATCGATAGGGCGCACTGGGTTGGCGGATTCGCCAAGGCACAATGGTTGAGTGGGCGTTTCGTCACGGCCGATTCCCGAGCCTCAAAAGCTATCGGGACGGTTGCGGACAGCATTATCGAGCACATGAATTCAGATCACGCTGACGCGGTTGAATTGTACGCCACAAAGTTGCTCGGCCGGCGTGGCGGTGAGTGGCGGATGGTGGGTATCGACCCCGATGGCGCGGACCTCGTTATAGGAAGACGGCGCGCCCGATTAGCGTTTCCAGAACCTGTCTCGGACGCGGCTGGCGTGCGTGATATATTAGTGGCTTTGGCAAACCAGGCGCGGGCCTAACGGCATCACGTAAAAAAAGAGTCACATTGGTGTTGAGACTCGCGAAGGGCGAGTCTATGAATCCATAAGATTCGGTAAATCCGGCGGCTGGCGCAGAACGTCATCGTCGATTTTAGCTAGGGAGAGCAATGTGGAAAACCTAGGGGTGCGGCCCAGCCGATACGGCTTGGCCAATCACGGCCTTGATGGCGTCAAGACAGCCTATTGGAATCTCAGTGCAGCGCCATTGTTTGAGCAAGCAATGCAGCGCAAGGAAGGACAACTCACGAAGCACGGTGCCTTTATTGCGCTCACTGGCGAGCACACGGGGCGCTCCCCGAATGATCGTTTCGTGGTCGAGGAGCCGTCCACCAAGGATGACATCTGGTGGGGCAATGTGAACCGGCCGATCAGCGAAGCACATTTTGATGGCGTCTTGGCGAAAGTCCTTGCGCACATGAACGGCAAGGACGTGTTCGTGCAGGACTGCTATTGCGGCGCCAACCCGAATCATCGGTTGCGTATCCGCCAAATCAGCGAGAACGCTTGGCACAATCTGTTTGCCCGCAACATGTTCATTCAGCCGCCGGCTGATGCGCTGGAAGACTTTGAACCTGAATTCACGGTTCTGCAGGCGCCCAGCCTGACAGCCGACCCGGCATCCGACGGCACCACGTCGGGCACCTTCATTCTGGTGCACTTGGCGCGCCGGATGATCTTGGTGGGTGGCTCGGCTTACGCGGGCGAGATTAAGAAATCGATCTTCTCGATCATGAACTACCTGATGCCGGAACAAGGCGTTCTACCCATGCATTGTTCCGCTAATGTCGGGTCGGGCGATGATGCCGCGATCTTTTTCGGGCTTTCCGGCACCGGCAAGACGACGCTGTCGGCCGATAGCTCCCGTTCGCTGATTGGCGATGACGAGCATGGTTGGGGTTCCGATGGGGTGTTCAACTTCGAAGGCGGCTGCTACGCCAAGACCATCAATCTAACCCACGAAGCTGAGCCCGAGATTTACGATCTCTGTCACACGTTCGGCTCAATCATCGAGAACGTGGTGATGGACCCGGAATCCCGCGAGCTGGATTTCTTCGATTCGGCGCACTCCGAAAACGGCCGGGTATCCTACGATATCGCCAAGGTTTCCAACGCGTCCGAAACGGGCCAGGCCGGGCATCCGAAAAACATTGTCATGCTGACCTGCGATGCGTTCGGTGTTTTGCCGCCGATCAGTGAATTGACGCCGGATCAGGCCATGTACCATTTCCTGAGCGGCTACACGGCAAAAGTGGCTGGGACGGAGCGTGGTGTTAAAGAACCTTCGGCGACCTTCTCAACGTGCTTCGGCGGGCCGTTCATGCCGCGCCACCCGACAGTCTATGCCAAGCTGCTGGGCGAGAAGATGGCGGCACACAACGCCAAGTGCTGGTTGGTAAACACCGGTTGGTCGGGCGGCGGCTACGGCGTCGGCGAGCGTATGAAGATTGCCTATACCCGCGCCATGCTCAACGCGGCACTGCATGGCGAGCTCGACGATGTCGAATTTGTCGCTGACCCGAACTTCGGCGTGCTGGTGCCGCAAACCTGTCCGAACGTGCCGGCGGAAATCCTCAACCCGCGCAATACCTGGGCGGACAAGGAAGCCTACGATGCGCAAGCGAAACATCTGACTGAGCTGTTCGAGAAAAACTTCGAGCAGTTCGAGGAGCACGTTAACGATCAGGTGAAGGCTGCCGCCATACGCGCTGCTGCCTGACCCCGGCACCGAACATGATCATTTGGCCGGCGCCGCCTTTCCGGTGGCGCCGGCTTTTTCGCGCGTGCATTTGTGTCCCCGATGGGCCAAGCTGCGCCAGCCGTTGAGCAAGGCTGGCAGGCAAGGCCGGCAAACAAGGAACGACGCTGAATGAGCGCGGACGCTAATCCAAAGACCGACAGTTTGCGGGTCCTCTGTGTGGACGACGAGGAATTGGTTCTCGACGTGATCCAGGGAATTCTCGCGACCCGCGGTATCTTCGACGTGGTGCGCGAGTCCGAAGCCCGCCACGCCCTTGAGCGCCTGGACAACGGCGAACATTTCGGGCTGCTGATCTCGGACCTCAATATGCCCGGCATGGACGGTATTGAGTTTCTGCGCCATCTGGCGGCCCGTGATTTTGCAGGCGGAATAGCCATCATCAGCGGTGTCGAGCGCCGTACGCTCGATGTTGTCGACAGCCTGGCCAGAGCGCACAATCTGAATTTCCTTGGCGCCCTGCAAAAACCCATTACTGGCACCAGCATCCGCACGTTGATGGATGAATACGAAAGGTTTGCTTCGGCGGCGGCGCTGGCCGGGCCCACCGAGGTGGTGGCAGTAGACGTGGCTGAGATTCGCGACGGTATGGAAGCCGGGCAATTCGACGTCATGTTCCAGCCCAAGGTTTCGGTGAAAACCCGCAAGGTGATCGGCGCGGAAGCGCTGGTGCGCTGGTTACATCCGACGCATGGTTTGCTGACGCCCGACTCGTTCGTGCCGGCGGCTGAGGAAGGTGGCGTGATCCACGATCTAACGGGGATCGTGTGCGCCTGCGTGGTCAACGCGGTGGCCGCCTGGGACGACGCCGACAAGGACGTCAATATTTCCTTCAATGCCGCCGTCGACGATTTGGACGACATCACGCTACCGGAGTTTGTGGTTGAGACCGCCGCAGCGGCGGGGCTGCCGCCTACCAATCTGACGCTCGAGGTGACGGAAAGCCGGGTGATGCACGATCTGGTGCGTATTCTCGATACGCTGGCCCGATTACGCCTGAAAGGCGTCAGCCTGGCGATTGACGATTTCGGCACCGGGTTTTCTTCGTTGGAGCAACTGAAGCGCTGCCCGTTCACCGAAATGAAAATCGACAAGGCCTTCGTCACGGGCGCTGCCACCGATGGCGCCAGCCATGCAATTTTGGAATCGAGCATTGAGCTGGCCCGCAAGCTCGATATGCATGTCGTCGCGGAGGGCGTCGAATCGCAAGAGGACTGGGACCTGATAGCCGAGCTCGGCTGTGACGAAGCACAAGGCTACTTCGTCGCGCAGCCCATGGCGGCCGAAGATTTTCCCGAATGGCGCGCCAGTTGGGAAGAGCACCTGCGTGTCACCGACGGCCTGCGGCCTGCTCGCCTCCGACAACCGGGACACTGAGCATTTCGTTTCGCAACCGTTTTTCCGGGGTGAAAACACGTTTGTTTTCAATGACATCATAAAAAATCTGGGGACCGAACCCAATTTTCTCAGTAATGGGACTCCCATCAAAATTTGAGCCGCCCCAACGACTTAGGCTCGGCGCGAACTCTCATCCTATTTGAATGTAAAATAGCGTGTCCGCATGTCCTCAAACTTTCCAGGACATGCCATGTCAGATATATAGCAATATTTACCTAAAAGTCAATAAATTCTTATTTTCTGAGAAGCCAGTTGATTGCCCGGCCATCGATAAACAACAGCCCTGCACCGATGATGGCGGCACCGATAAGTTCTTTTGACTGGATCGGTTCATCCAGGAAAACATGCCCCAACAACAACGCAGTCACCGGTATCAGCAGAGTGACCAGCATGACATTGCTGGCGCCGGCGCGAACCAGGATTTTGAAAAAGACGATGTAGGCGAGCGCGGTTCCAAACACGGCAAGCGCCAGCAGCGACAACAGCGTGTTCTGGGTTGGCGCGGCAAGCGCCCATGGCCGGTCGACGATTGCCACAAGCACGGCCAGGATCAGGGTCGAACAGATCAGTTGGCAGGTGGCTGATTTCACCGGCGCCACACCGACGAGATACCGACGGCCCCAGAGCGCGGCAAACCCATAACTCAGCGCGCCCGCCAGACACAAACCTATACCGAGTGTTTGTTGGACGTCCATGTGACCATCAAACCCGCGCAACACGGCAACACCCACGACGCCGAGCAGGACGCCGATGATCCGGTTAACGCCCAAGCGTTCTTCGCGAAAAACCGCCATCACCAAAACGGTGAACAGCGGTGTCATGGCATTGATGATCGAGGACAGACCGACCGTGATCTGCGTTTGGCCGGCAAAAATTAGGCCGAACGGCAGCACATTGTTCAAAAGACCCATACCGATAAACGGTATCCAGGCGGAAAAAGGTTTTGGCAGCGTATGCCCCAGATACCAAAACAACGGCAACAGCGCGACCGCCGCCAACGAGACCCTGGCCAGCACGACAGTTAGTGGCGGCAGTTCTCTAACCGCGACACCAGCAAAGAAATAGGCGCCGCCCCACAGCACGGAAAGCACGATCAATAGGCTCCAATCGGGGCCGTCCATGGTCTTCGGCGCATCCATCAGTCATTCCTGTTTTGGTATTGGTTCAGGCAAACGTAGAAATATCGGCTCAAGTGATCCACCCGTTTCTTGCTTTGTCCTCCGCCCTTCAAAACCGAAAGCCCCGCGGCTAACGACGGGGCTTCCTTTTGTGGGCGCTTCGCGCGCCGCCCGATGATGACCGGGCTTTTCGATTGTTCTTCGATATTTCGTATAGACTGTTCGGTGGTGTCAGTTTCTTAACCTCCATCTCTGTGGCTATGAACTCATTGTATATCTTGGCTGGGCTGGCGCATTGATACGGGTCATAGAGTGAACGGCGTTATGGTGGAACATTATTAGTTCGGTCTATCAGATGATGCAGGTCAGTCATAAGGAAATACAAACCCGAAGGGAATGTTGAAAATGCCCAGAAAGCGGCACAATAATTTTCATAATTCTCTCAAGTTGCTCTACGAGGGACGGAGCAAGCGCGCAAAGCGGTTTCGCTATTTGTTGCTTGCTTCGGATGCCGTCATCATTGGCTATTTTCTATTCGTATCCATGATTGAAGCGCCGGCTTGGCTGGAGTTCGTTGATTACGCCATCGCGGTTGTCATGCTGACCGACTACTTGGCACGAATGTGGCTGGCTCGGCATAAGCTCAAGTATATCTTCATGACTGTGGCGCTGGCTGATGCCGTTGTTATCGTGACCTTGCTGCTTCCAGCGGTTACCCAAAATTTCGCATTTCTAAGAGTGATACGGGCTCTAAGACTGATCAGGTCCTACCACATGGTTCATGACCTTCGTGGCCGTTATCGCTTCTTCGCGCACAATGAAGAAATCGTTCACAGTGTTCTCAATTTGGCCGTCTTCATTTTTTTTGTAACGGCGCTCGTATACGTCCAGCAGGTGAATGTGAATCCGGGAATCAGCAATTATTTGGATGCGCTTTACTTCACCGTTACCGCGCTCACGACGACAGGATTTGGCGACGTCATCCTTGAGGGAGGCGGAGGAAGGTTGCTGGCCGTCTTTATGATGATTTTTGGCGTCGCGCTTTTCCTGAAACTCATGCAAGCGATATTCAGAACGCACAAGACCGAGTTCCAATGCCCGGAGTGTGGGCTCAATCGTCATGAACCCGACGCCGTTCACTGTAAACACTGTGGCACCATCCTGAAGATCGGGACAGATGGCTTGTGAGAGGATTGAGGCTGGCTGCGGTAACAAAATCCCGAGCTGTTCAACTTACGACAGCGGACGAGAGCATATTTCGAGGATACGGAGCCGCTGAGACGCGGCTTACCAAATCGTCAACTCTCCGCGCCTTTCGCTTGGATCGCTCTCTTCAAATGCTATGAGGCCAAACGGTGGTAAGGTTCCAAACATTAAACGCATACGGTTATATGCTTCGGGATTGTAATTAATACTATGAACTTGACTGACACATTCGCCATCGTTGCTGATCGGCAATTTGAGATTGATCAACGTGAAAGTGTCATAGGTATCAGTTGCGGTGATTTCAAAGAATAGCGGTACACCATCCTCCACGACGGCCACATACTGATCAAACACCGTGTCCATGACTGCGTGGTCGATAACACTTCGAATACTTTTGCCAGTGACTTCCTGGCCTAGGAGATTACGGCGCTCCGTTCCCCAAAACCGGAAGATGAAATCAATCGGATCGCGAACAACATCAACGACGGAGCACCAAGGCACGATTTTTGGCGGCAACTCATCGAGATTGAATCGATCCCAAGTTGGCGCAAGTGTTTCTCCACGCCTGGTGTTCCAATAGTCGAAAACATTGGATAGAAGTTCAGGAAGACCAACTTGACGCGGATCAATTGGAATGCCTGTGTATTTCATCTGATGTTCTCTAGCATTTTATCGTTTGGATTAATCCGTCGATGCATCTTACTTCTGTCGTAGAGGCGGAACAACGGCCCCGTCACTGATGCATTCGCTGTCCCGGTCACATAGGAAATGTTGATATGCTGAAGCCTCAAAGACCGTGACGGGTCATCAGCAGTTGTCAAATCCTGCTACCTATCGAGCCAACATCGCAATGCCAAGCCGGTTTCCTGTGTTCCCTATATCGCCAAGCCGCAACTTTCAAAAGCGGCTTTGGTGCGGTCTTTTTCCTCGTCACTCAGCGCAATCATCGGTGGGCGCACCGTGCCGCCGGCCTGGCCCAGCAAGTCCTGCCAATACTTCTGATGGGCCTGCGGTTTGCCGCCGGGCCGCGTTGATTTAAGGGCTTGGCGGATGGGTTCGAGGCTGTCTCGAATGGCACGTGCCTCATCGATTCTACCGTCGAAGGCCAAATCCGTGTAGGTCCGCATGCGCCGGTCGCTCTTTGTCTGAATCAGGTAGGGCGGCGACGAGCAAAGATAAAGCTGCCAGCCAAGCTCGACGATGTTGTCGAACCATTCGTCTTCCGAGGCAGTGCTGACCAAAATCTTGTCACCGGCGAGCGCGCTCAGTTCCGTGTACATATCGCGCGGCACGCTGTATTTGATAGCGACGATATTGGACAGATCGGCGATCCGGTTGCAAAGCTCGGGGCTCATCAAGTAGCCGCTGTCGGGATGGCTCCACATGGCGATGCCGATATCGACGCGCTCAGTGATGTATTTGTAGTACTCATATACCGTCTCGTCGCGGTCGGTGACAAAATGCAGGATCGGCGCGTGCACCACGATATAGTCGGCTCCGCTGTTTTGCGCATGTTGGGCCAGATCCAATACGACATCCAAATTTTGGTCCGAACACGACATGATGGTCCCGGCGTTGGCGCCTTTGGTCTCGCTGGTCGCTTCCACGGCGATATCGAAAGTTCGCTTGCGCTCCTCAACGGACAGCGAAAAGAATTCGCCTTGTTTGCCGGCAATAAACACGCCGTCGATGCCAAGGTCTTCGACCCAATGGTGGATGTTGGCGCGAAAACCATCCTCGTTGATCGTCAGGTCGTCATTGAATGGCGTGAGCGCAGCGGCCCAGATACCCCGCATGTTTTGGCGCGCGTAACCCTTGGCTTCGATTTTGGTGTATTTCATCGATTTTCAGGCTCCATTCTCGGCGATTTTGAACTGGAATTCGATACAAACCAACATCATTCATCAAGCGGGTCATCAATCTGCGGTATTGAATGCCTTGATCCAAAGATTGCACTGGAATCGTTTCTGGCGCGCAGCATCAACGTCGGTGCCGAAAGCCGCTACGGCAACGACGGCCTCCCTGTCTTCGATGCGTTTTCCAAGGTGATTTCGTCAATTGAGCAATCCGAAGGACCATTTCTCCGACTGATTTCATATGTTATTGACTCTCCATGGGCGTCAGCATCCTTTTCTTGTCGATCATTGCGCAACTCGCGGCCGCGGGGATAGCGGTCAATCTCGTTCGACGCACGGGCCACCGCCTCGCATGGGGAACCGTGTCGCTTGCTTTGATGCTGATGGCGGTGCGCAGATCGATCACTTTATGGAAGGTTATTACCGATCAAAACCCCCGCGTTCTCGACCCGACAGCGGAAACCGTAGCTCTGTTCATCTCTCTACTGATGTTGATGGGGGTCGTGCTGATTGGCCGCATGTTCGCCGAGGAAACAAAAAAATCGGAAAGCCTGGATGACGCCCGAAAACGGTTCCAGGATTTTGCCGGTGCTTCGGGAAATTGGCTTTGGGAGATGGGGCCGGATTTACGATTCACTTATTTGTCAGACCGCGTTTCGGAAACTATGGGCTCCCCGGCGAATACGTATATTGGCAAGACGTTAAGCGAATTCGTAGGAGAGAACCCCGAGACGGAGCTTGGGCAAGGGTATTTCAACGATATTGAACACCATCAGCCATTCAAGGACCTTCGCTATGCCGGTCTGGGGCACGATGGAAAGTTGCAGCATCTCTCGTTTTCAGGTGTTCCAATGCACGATTCGGCAGGAGTCTTTCAGGGCTATCGCGGTGTCGGCACTGACATCTCCGCACGCGAGCAGGTGGAAGAGACACTTCGTATCAGTGAGGAACGGCACGCGTTGGCGGTGGACCGCTTGCAAAATGCTATCGCCAACATGAATGACGGTTTCGTCCTTTATGACGGACAAGGCCGGATCGAATATTTCAACGAGAGTTTTCGTCGATTCAATCAATACGATGAAGCCGCCCTGGTGGCGGGGGTCACGACCTATGATGAACTGGGAGAGTTGGACAAAGAACGCTCGCAAGACGACTATCGGCCCTTGTCCTTTGTCCAGCGCCTTGAAGTTCTTCGCAGTGAAGGCCCCTCGGCGATCATACAGTATGTCGACGATAAGGTTTATGATCGCCATCAGAGCGCGACGCCCGAAGGCGGTATTATCAGCGTAATAACCGACATCACGGACAAAAAGATTGCCGAAGAAACATTGATCGAGGCCCGGGAGGAAGCAGAGAAGGCCAACGCGGCCAAGTCGGAGTTTCTGGCGTCCATGAGTCACGAATTGCGCACCCCTTTGAATGCCATTCTCGGTTTTACACAATTGCTGAAGCTGGATGCCGAGAAAACACTAACGGAAAACCAGAGAGCATATCTTGAAGATGTCGAGCATGGCGGCCATCATCTACTCGCCCTCATCAACGAGGTTCTCGATTTGGCGAAAATCGAGGCCAACGAGATTCAGCTGAGCATCGGTGAGGTGGATTCCCAGCATGTCATCGTGGAATGTTTGAACCTGGTCGAGCCGCTTCGCGAGGCACGCAGTATTGGCGTGATCAACAACCTGTCAGACCATTCAAGGGTCCTGCTTAGAACCGACGAAATGCGTATGAAGCAGGTTGTTATCAATCTGTTGTCCAATGCAATTCGCTACAACAAAGACGGCGGCACCGTCACCATTGACGGCACCGAAACCGGTGACGGCTCATTTCGCATTGCCGTGAGTGATACGGGGTATGGTATTGCCGAGCATGAGCATTCGCTTGTTTTCGGCCTGTTCCATCAACTCGGGGGGCATCCGGCGGTCGCGACAGAGGGTACCGGGATCGGACTGTATGTCAGTAAGCTTCTCATCGACAAGATGGATGGGAAGATTGGCTTCGAAAGTACATCGAATGTCGGCAGTACATTTTGGATCGAACTTCCACTGATGTCGCCCCGATAAGGACTTCCGAGGAGGTGTTACATGAATGAAGTGCCGGAGACGATGTGCGGTATCTGGCTCACCGGGCACGGCGGGCCTGAGAAACTGGAGGTGCGAAGCGACATTCCGGTTCCTTCCATAGGCCCTCATGAGGTTCTTGTTTGCGTGGCGGCGGCGGGCGTCAACAACACCGATATCAACACGCGAACGGCCTGGTATTCGAAAAATGATGGTGCGAGCGGCGACGCCGGGTGGGCAGGTACGCCCATTCGTTTCCCGCGCATTCAAGGTGCTGATGTTTGCGGGCGGATTGCCGCCGTCGGCAGTGAGGTCAGTCCGGATCGGATTGGTGAACGCGTCTTGGTAGAGCCTTGTCTTCGAGAGATGAACGGCCAAGAGTTGGAATATCCGTGGTATTTCGGCTCCGAATGCGACGGAGGTTTTGCCGAATACACCGCGGTCGCGTCGCGCCATGCCTGTGCGGTCAATAGCGATTTAAGCGATGCCGAGCTTGCCTCGTTCCCGTGTTCCTATTCCACCGCAGAGAACATGCTGACGAGATCGACAACACAATCAAGTGACACGGTGCTTGTTACGGGCGCATCCGGTGGTGTCGGCTCCGCGGTCATTCAATTGGCGCGGGCTCGAGGCGCTCGGGTGATCGCCGTGACCAGCCCTTCCAAGATGGACGACATCTGCCGTCTCGGCGCGGATCAGGCACTGGCGCGCGATGATAACGTTGTCGCGACGCTCGGACCGAACAGCGTCGATGTGGTGATCGACCTGGTCGGCGGGGGACAGTGGCCGGATTTACTTGATGTACTCCGCGCGGGTGGGCGTTATGCGGTCGCTGGCGCGATCGGGGGCGCGATTGTCGAGTTGGACCTTCGCACGCTTTATCTTAAGGACTTGAGCCTGTTCGGCTGTACGGTATTGGAGCCGGAAGTCTTTCAAAACTTGATCGCACGTATCGAAAGCGGGCAGATATCGCCACTTGTCGCTGAAACATATCCGCTCGAACAAATAGCCGCAGCGCAATCCAGTTTTTCGTCCAAGAGACACACGGGGAAGATCGTGCTTATCGTCAATCCTGAAGATTAAAGCAGTTTCCCACCGCCTCAGTCTGTTTCAGGCGGTTTCGCGCAAATCTGGTCGTAGGCGTAACGCTCGTTGATCTGGCCATTGTATTCGAAGATATCAAGAATGGCCTGGAACGCCGGTTCGGTGATTTCCGTGTGCGGTGTCCAACAGCCGAGTTTCTGGTAGGTAGCGATGCAATCGGCCAGCACGTTCTGATCGATATCGGGGAAGTAGGACGCCTCGGCCTTGGCGATCTCGGCGGCCGGGGTCTCGTTCATGTAGCGCCTGGTTTTTTTATAGGCCCGCATGAAGGCTTTGGCCATGTCGGTGTCCAGCCATTCGCGTTTCGCCGCTAAGCTGGAAAATCCGCACGGGCCGATCGGCACGCCGACCTGAGCCACCACATGGCCGACGCCGTCGGCCTCCAACTGCTGCGGGAACGGGCCTTGTTGCTGCACGTATTGGCCCTGGCCGTCGCGGAACGCGGCGTCAATGGCGGCAGCACCACCGGGGTTGATGGCGTTGATCTTGTCGTAGTCGATGCCGGCCTTGTGGCAAGCGTACTTGAACATGGCCAGCGGTTGACCACCGCCAAACAGTACCGCGTCAGCGCCTTCCAGCTTGTTCCATGTGAAATCGGGGTCCGGCTCGCGCGCGGTCAGGAAAAAACCATCCATCTCGTTGATCTGGGCAAAATGCACAACGCTCGGCTTTTGGCCCTTGTTCAGCGGGGTGAAACCTTGGCTCAACGCCGATTGCACCACATGCGCGGTGCCGTTTTCCAATGCCTCGATGGCCGAGACACCGGCGGGGGCGACCGACCATTCGGGCTCCAGCCCTTCGGCCTTGAGGAAACCGCCGGACATGGTTGAAATCAATGGCGAATAGAATGCTGAGAACAAGGTGAATTGGATACTGATCTTGGCCATAACTGTGCTCTCCCATCGCTGCCGAAGCCATACCCTGTCACAGGGAGGCAAAGCTGACAATGTTGATCGCAGGGGCGATGACTAGGTTTTTTCCCGCATCAATGCGGACAGCGCCAGCAAGCCCCAACCGGCCATGAATGCGAAGCCGCCGATGGGGGCCGCGCCGCTCACCGGCAAATCGCCCGTGATGGCAAAAACGTAAAGATTGCCGGAAAACAGAACAATACCGGCAACCAAAGCCAGCCCCGCAGCACCGGCGGCTTTTGCGGCTTTTGCGCCGACCGTACACCGCCAGCCCGCAACAATGAGGCCCAATGCGTGCCACATGTGGTATTGCACGGCGAGCATGAATATCTCGCGCATGGCGGCGTCGCCTTCCAGGTCGTGCCAGCCGTAGGCGCCGAGCGCGACCGCCAAACCGGCAAGCACGGTGCCGAGCACGGTCCACAGACGCGACGAATACAAAATGCCCAAGTTCATTTCTCCAGCGGCTCCAGGCTGCGGATGACATCCAATGCGGATCCGGCAAACTCAGTCGCGCCGACCTCGCCATGCTCGCCGACGGCATCGAGAAACGACAGCATGTCTTTTTCCAAAATACCCATGGTGTTGGCCGGATCGTAGCCCTCCCGTGACCAGGAGATCGCGTCCAGATTGTCGCCGTACCAGGTGCCGCCGGAACTGGTGCTCATGACATCAAGCAGGCGGTCTGGGTCAAGACCGAGCATCTTGGAGGCCGCCAACGCTTTTCGGACGGCGGCGACGGAGCAGACGGCGACGAAATTATTGATCACCTTGCAGGTCATGCCGGTGCCGATGGCGCCCAGGTGATGAATGTCGCTGCCCATGGCGACGAGCAAGGGCATAACATGCGCCAACGCCGCATCTGGCGCACCGAGCATGAAGGTGAGCGTGCCGTCCTCGGCGCGGCCGGGCGCGCCGGACATGGGCGCATCGCAAAGCGTTGTGTCGTCGGGCAGGCGCGCTGCGATCTCGGGCAGGATGCGGGGCGAAAGGGTGGAACTGACAACCAGG
>JAERTE010000065.1 GCA_016845145.1 Rhodospirillaceae bacterium | reverse complement strand
CATCCCAAGGCCTTGCTTGGATCATTTCTTGTCAATCTGATCGGTCCATCCTTCAGGCCATAACTTGTCTATAGTTGCTTGGTTGACTGGATATAGTATTAGCTTCTCATCCTCCGACATAACTTCTGACGAAGGGAGGGGCTCCATCATCATTTGTCGAGTGGGTCTCTTGCGCTAGCTGTGAAACAATTTCGCTGGCAAACTTGGATTTAACCCTTGCATCAGACCTGCCAAATACACCAAGCCCTTCGGCAAAGGGCAAAAGAACGAATACAACGATGCGGCTGCGATAGCGGAGGCAGCGCTTCGGCCCAATCTAAAGACCTTGCGCGATAAGCCCCAGGATCAACTAAATCCGTGCCTTTCTCATCGAACAGCTGCCCCTCGCCCAACGCGCAACTCGTTAAACCTTATGAAACCGTTTGTTTGCCCGATAGACGATAATACTGCAACAGATGGCGCGGACTAGCCGAATGGCTCACCGGGCCGCCAGATACTGTGGAGAATGATCGCCATCGTCCTGGCCAAGACATTCAATCAGTTTCATACATTGGGAATTGATAATATAAGGCGGACAAGGTCGACCTGACGGTTAGTACCAGTTTTCTGCAGAATTCGCTTCAAATAGGTCCGTGCCGTAGAAACGGTGACGCCCATACTCTCGGCGATATCTTGCAGTCTTTGGCCCGCGCTCAGTCTTTGCGCCAATTCGCTCTCCGTTCGCGTGAGGTCGAGAAGTCGTGCGATGACTGCTCGAGGCGCGACGGTTTGTAGCTCCGTATCGGAGACGACGATCACCACGTTCCGGCCCTCTCCACCACCCGTCTCGTGATCGCTTTCAGGATCATTAGGCATTATTGATAAGATCAAATTCAGTTCACTGTTTCCTTCTGGCCGTTTCAAAGAAAGGGCAAAAACCCCTGGATCATCAACTTCATCACTTCCGTTCAGCTTCGATAAAATGTCGCAGAAGTTTAATAACTGATTGGTATCGTTTGCGTTTCCCGCCCTCAATACGTTGTCGTGCCCAATTGAAAGCCCGTCCCCAATGAACTCGGCAGCCGCTTGATTGAGAAAGACGACCCTTCCTTTGCCTGAAACCACTATGATTGCTGTTGAAATGTGATCCAAAATCATATTGCCAGCAAGGTGATCTTCGCCAGTTTCCTTTCTTGCTTTTATCGCGTCTGCTCTGACGATTGCATCCTCTATCCCTCTGACCAAATCATCCAATTCAAAGGGTTTGGTGTAAAAGCGGAACACCTGCACGTCATTGATGATATGGGCTGCAGTTTGCAGATCTGCAGTTCCGCTGAGAACAATGCAGCGAACCTGCGGAGCATGTCTATTGATGTGGTGTATCAAATCAATCCCGGACCTTCCAGGCATGGAAAGATCCGTAATCACGACTGGATAACTTTCAGTCTGCAATCGCTCAATCGCCTCGTCAGCGGAAGTGACAAATGCCATCTCCCATTGCCGGCGTTTGTTCCGCAAGCCGCGCCGAATGGCACTCAGAATATTTTCATCATCGTCAACGAATAGGATGGGGATGAGAGGCATGGCCAGTTCTCGGGCAGTTCAAAGATCCAGAATTATCCATGGTTCCATCGGCTTTTGAAACCTTTTGTCACCACCTGGGGATATCGGGCGCCCAGCAAGTCGTGTCTATTGTGGCGTATGATGTGGATATGCTGAACCCTTAGAAACAAAATGACAGAGCCAAGCGCTTGCCAGTTGGGTGTGTTTAGATTACACTAAACAATATGAGCAAACGAATTAGTCCCATCGACCAAATTGAGCCCACTGTCCGCCAGTCGGTGGTCTATGCCCGTGTCTCCTCCAAGGAGCAGGAGAAGGAGGGCTATTCCATTCCCGCCCAGTTGAAGCTGCTCAAGGATTACGCGGCACAGGAAGGCTTCGCGGTCGTTCAAGAATATGTCGACGTGGAAACAGCCAAGACTGCCGGTCGGGGCAGCTTCGGCGATATGGTGGCCTATCTTCGGGCGCATCCGTCGGTACGGGCGCTGCTGGTAGAAAAGACCGACCGTCTCTATCGAAACCTCAAGGACTGGGTGACCATCGACGAATTGGACATGGAGGTCCATTTGCCGAAGGAAGGCGTCGTCCTGTCCCGGGACTCGCGCTCCTCGGAAAAGTTCATGCACGGCATCAAGGTGCTGATGGCAAAGAACTACATCGACAACCTTTCGGAAGAGACCAAGAAGGGCATGCTGGAAAAGGCCGAGCAGGGCATCTGGCCTTCAGCCGCACCGCTTGGCTACCGTAACGTGGACAGCGCCAACGGCAAGCGTGTGATCGAACCCGATTCGGAGGTCGCGCCGCATGTGACCAGGATGTTCGAACGGTATGCGGCCGGCGGACTGGCACTGCGCGACGTGGCGAAGAAGGCGCGCGCGGACGGCTTCAGTTATCGCAAGAGCGGCAAGGCAGTGCCGACCAGCACGGTCCACAAGATCCTGCGCAACCGGCTCTACATGGGCGAGTTCGAATGGAACGGCCGTGTCTATCAGGGCTGCCACCAACCCCTGGTCACGCGGGACCTGTGGGAGCGGGTGCAGGACATGATGGACGGCCGCAACGCCAGCAAGCATCGCCGAGTGAAGCATGATTTCGCCTTCTCAGGGCTGATTGCCTGCGGCCATTGCGGCTGCTCGGTTGTCGGTGAGATCAAGAAGCAGAAGTACATTTACTATCACTGCACCGGCTACAAGGGGAAATGCGACGAGCTCTATGTGCGGGAGGAGGTTCTCGAAGAGAAGTTCGGCGCGCTCCTCGGCCGGTTGGTATTCGACGACGAGGTGCTGGACTGGGTGCGCCACGCCCTTCACGACAGCCACGCCGACGAGAGGCGCGAGCACGAGCAGGCCATCGAGAAACTGCGTGCGGAATACGACAGGCTACAAAACCGCATCCACGCCGCCTATGTTGACAAGGTCGACGGGGCCATCGATGCGCAGTTCTACGAGAAGGTTGCTGCCGAGTGGCAGTCAGACCAGGACCGATGCCTGCGCGACATCGAGTGCCATCAGGACGCTGACCGCTCATATCTCGAAGAGGGGGTGCGCCTTATCGAACTGGCGCAGAATGCCCAAATCCTTTTCGAAAAGCAGGATTCGCGCGAGAAACGGCGCCTTCTTAATTTTCTTGTTTCGAACTGCTCCTGGGCCGACGGTGAGCTTTCCGTGACCTTGAAGCAACCCTTTGATTTGATTGCCGAAACAGCAATGATCGACGCACAGAAAAAGGCCGCTGGAGAGGTCTCCAACGGCCTTTCTGTGAATTGGCTCCGGCGGCAGGACTCGAACCTGCGACAAGTCGGTTAACAGCCGACTGCTCTACCAACTGAGCTACGCCGGATCAGTATTGGAGGCGCGGACCGGAATCGAACCGGTGTACACGGCTTTGCAGGCCGCTGCGTAGCCACTCCGCCACCGCGCCAGACGAATTTCCATTTGTACGCAGGTACTCTTGAAAACCGCTGGCCTCCGGGCCGTGAGGGCGGGACATTAGACGCAGTTCCCGCCCCGGTCAAGCCGGGTTTTTTATCTCCGGAATTCAAGCCCTGGATACGGATTGGAAAGGCTTGCAGTGATTGTTTTCGCGCGCCAGCCGTCCTATAAGAGATATGCGCGAAACAGCCTTGAGGAACCCGGTCATGGACCATGCAGCCGCCCGCCAAAACATGGTGGATTGCCAAATCCTACCCAATCACGTCACCAACCCCTCCGTGGTCGATGGGTTGCTGACTCTACCGCGCGAGGAATTCGTTGCCGCCGAACATAGCGGCGTCGCATACGTGGACGAGGCGTTGCCATTGGGTAACGGTCGCTATTTGATGGAACCCATGGTCGCGGCCCGGCTTTTGGAAGAAGCGCAATTGCACGCCGACGACGTGGCGCTTTGCATCGGATGCGGCAGCGGATATATGACGGCGCTGCTGGCGCAGGTTGTCTCCACGGTTGTGGCGGTCGAGTCGGACAAAGGCCTTGCGGCGCGTGCCGGCGAAACTTTCACCCGCCTCGATATCGACAATGTTGCCGTCGTCGAGAGCACCCTGACCGAGGGACATGCCAAGCAAGGCCCTTATAACGCGATTATTTTCGATGGCGCCGTAGGCGTAATCCCCGATACCATCATCGAGCAATTGGCGGAAGGCGGACGGTTGGTCGCAGTTGTCGTTGGCGAAGACGGAATTGGGCGCTGCCGGATCATGATGCGCCACGGCGGCGTGGTGTCAGGTCGCGATGTTTTTGACGCCGGTACCCCCATGCTACCGGGGTTTGAGCGCGAGGCGAGTTTCAACTTCTAACCAGCTGAAATTCCCTATGGGGAGAACATCCTAAAGCGACGACGATTCGCCTGGAAATACCAGTAAGCTTCGATATAGTGTAATTTGAAACCCTGGGTTTTTAGCGGTTTTCCGCCATTTTTCGGAAGTTGTTGACGGGAATCCGGTTCTTGGGGTCTTAATAGGCTTACGTACAGGCGCGCTATAGGCGCCGCGTATTCTTGAGTGGCGGGGTCATCTCTTGCGAAATCGTTTTTTGCGAAATCGTTTCTTAAAGACGGATAAGCTTCGGATTGGCGCTTCAGGCGCGCTTGGCGCCGTATGCTTGGCCGTCGCCCTGAACCCATCGCTGGCGCAAGCACAAAGCATGAGCGATGCGTTGATTGCAGCCTATCTTAACAATCCGACCTTATTGGCTGCGCGGGCGGCACTGCGGGCCACCGACGAAGAGGTACCACAGGCGCTGGCCAATTGGCGCCCGGAAGTGACCGTCACCACGGATTACGGCTTCTCGCAAATCACCAATACCAGAAACACTGGCAGCGACATTGATCAAACCCGGCACCCGCTTGGCGCCGATTTGACCGTTTCTCAATCATTGTTTCGCGGTGGTCAGACCCTCGCCGCGACCAGCGAGGCAGAGAATAACATTCGCGCTGAACGCGCGCGTCTGATGGAAACGGAACAAACCGTACTTCTCGATACCATCACCGCGTTCGTCAATGTGTTCCGCGATACCGCCGTGCTCAGTCTCAATACCAACAACGAAGAAGTGCTGAAACGGCAGCTGGAAGCCACCCGAGACCGCTTCCAAGTGGGGGAAATCACGCGCACTGACGTTCATCAGGCGGAAGCCCGACTGGCGAAGGCGGTCGCGGACCGTATCCAATCTGAAGGCGATTTGGAAATTTCCCGCGCCAGCTACGAAAATGCCGTTGGTGAAGCACCGCCGCCGCAGTTGCAGCCGGCGGCCTTGCCGGAAGGATTGCCCGACAACCGCGACAGCGCCCTGAAGTTGGCCGCCACCAAAAACCCAGCGGTCATTGGCGCCGAGTTCGACAAGCGCGCGGCCGTCGACAATGCTGATGAGGTTTTGGGCGAATTGCTGCCAGAGGTGTCGCTCGATGCCAAATGGAGCCGTGACTACGAAAGCGCCGGTGAGAGTGGCCGTAATACGACCAAGTCGCTAACGCTGAATATGACGGTACCGATCTATCAACAAGGCTCCGTCTACTCGCGCTTGCGCGAGGCCCGCCAGACAGCAGCGCAACGGACTCTGACCATCGACCAGGAACGCCGAGATGCGGTCGAATCAGGCTCACAAGCTTGGGAATCTTTGTTGACCGCAAGGGCCCGGGTCAAGGCTTTCCACACGCAGATAGAGGCAAACGTTGTTGCCCTTGAGGGCGTACAGCGGGAAGCCGCGGTGGGCTCGCGTACGGTTTTGGATGTTTTGGATGCCGAGCAGGAACTCCTCGATTCGCGTGTCTCCCACGTCCGCGCGCAGCGCGACGAACTGGTCGCCAGCTATCAGGTATTATCGGCGGTCGGGCGTCTGACGGCACGGGATCTGGGGCTGGGACTGACGCTTTACGATCCACGCGAGCACTATAAAGAGGTTCGCGATAAATTGTATGGAGGCACCTCGCAAGGGGGCGAAAAATAAATCTGGGGAAACCGAGATGGACTCGGCTAACCCTTTGTTAACCATGGCGCGTTAGCGTAAGGGACTTTTTACCGGTTGGACGAACCATGAGCGAAGAAGCGGCGCAAGCGGAAGACGGTCAAGAGCCTTCAATGGAGGACATCCTTGCCTCGATCCGGCGTATTTTGTCGGAGGAGGAAGAGGAAGCTGAGGCGGCCGCTGCCGCGCCAGAACCGGCCCCTGAGCCGGAACCCGAGCCCGAGCCAGAGCCCGAACCAATACCGGAACCAGAGCCCGAGCCAGAGCCAATACCGGAACCAGAGCCAGAACCAGAACCGGAAATTGCTTTAGAGCCGGAGCCCGAGCCAGAACCAATTCCAGAGCCCGAACCGGAGCCAGAGCCCGAACCAATTCCGGAACCGATGCCCGAGCCAGCTCAGATGCCTGAGCCGGCTCCGGAACCCATACCTGCGCCGCCACCGATGCCTGAGCCGGCACCAGCGCCGCCACCGCCGCCAATGCCGCAACCGGCCCCGATGCCGGCGGCGATGGAGGCGATCTTGGAATTGACGCCGGATATGGTCGCTACCGAGATTATGTCGGAGCCGACGCAGAAAGCATCCACTGACGTTCTTTCCGAGCTGGCTGCGGCAATCCTGGATCGGCGCGACTTAGCCGTTGACGGTTCTCGCACGGATATGACGCTTGAGGGCATTGTACGTGAGATGCTGAAGCCTATTTTGCGGGAATGGCTCGACCGTAACCTGCCGTATCTGATCGAACGGTTGGTCAAACGCGAGATTGATTTGATGGTCAATCGCGCTGAACGTCTAGAAGACTAGGCAAATCCACCCCAGAGCGCTTGTTTTGCCGCCGTCTGGGCGGTAGAAACAACGCCGTTTTCACCCCCATGGTATCGATATGGGGTATCAATCTGCTGTAACAGTCCAATTCAACCGAGAGGGTGCCAGCAATGCTGGACAAGACGTACGGACCGAGTGAGGTCGAGGAAAAGCACTATAAAGCCTGGGAAGAGGCTGGGCTGTTCGCCTGTGGGAATGCGCCTGAAGGTGATCCCTATACGATTGTCATTCCGCCACCCAACGTCACCGGCAGCCTGCATATGGGCCACGCCCTCAACAATACGCTGCAAGACATCCTGATCCGCTATAAACGGAAAAAGGGTGGTGACGCGTTATGGCAGCCCGGTACCGACCACGCTGGCATCGCCACTCAGATGGTTGTCGAGCGCCAAATGGAGAAAGAGGGCCTAAGCCGCCATGATCTTGGGCGCGACAAATTCATTGAGCGCGTATGGGACTGGAAAGCGGAATCCGGCGGCACCATCACCGGACAGCTTCGGCGCCTGGGCGCATCGTGTGATTGGTCACGCGAGCGCTTTACCATGGACGACGGGCTCTCGGCGGCGGTACGCAAAGTGTTCGTCGAGTTGTTCAAGCAAGGTTTGATCTACCGTGACAAGCGCTTGGTCAACTGGGACCCGATGTTGCACACCGCGATCTCGGACCTTGAGGTCGAGCAGCGCGAGACAACCGGCAAGATGTGGTACATGAAATACCCGGTTGAAGGTGAGGAAGGCCGTTTCGTCACCGTCGGCACCACGCGTCCCGAAACCATGCTTGGCGATACGGCTGTTGCCGTGCACCCCGACGATGATCGCTACAAAGATCTCATTGGTAAACACGCTATCCTGCCGATTGTTGAGCGCCGCATCCCCATCGTCGCCGACGACTATGCCGACCCCGAGAAGGGCTCAGGCGCGGTCAAGATCACACCGGCCCACGATTTCAATGATTTCCAGGTCGGCCAGCGCCATCACCTGAAGCTGATCAATGTACTCGACCACAATGCCTGCATGAACGACAACGTACCTAAGCACTTGCGCGGCCTAGACCGTTACGAGTGCCGCGACGCCGTGGTGAAGGAAATCGACGGCCTCGGCCTACTGGAAAAAATCGAAGACAACGCCATGACGATTCCCTATGGCGACCGCTCCGGCGTGGTCATTGAGCCTTGGCTCATGGATCAATGGTTCGTCGATGCGCAGCGCCTGGCTGGCCCGGCAATCACGGCCGTGGAGCAAGGCAAAACCACGTTCGTGCCCAAACAATGGGAAAACACCTATTACGAATGGATGCGCAACATCCAGCCCTGGTGTATCTCTCGGCAGATCTGGTGGGGCCATCAGATTCCAGCGTGGTTCGGTCCCGACGGTGAAATCTTCGTCGAGGAAACCGAAGAAGCGGCGAAGGCGGCTGCCCATAAAGCCTATGGCAAGGACGTGGAGCTGATCCGTGATCCGGATGTGCTGGATACCTGGTTTTCATCCGCTTTATGGCCATTCTCGACCTTGGGTTGGCCCGATGAACCCCCGGAGCTCGAGCGTTACTACCAGACCGATGTGTTGATCACCGGTTTCGACATCATCTTCTTCTGGGTCGCGCGCATGATGATGATGGGCATTCACTTCATGGATGGCGAAGTGCCGTTCCACACGGTCTACATTCACGCACTGGTCCGCGACGAGAAGGGCCAAAAGATGTCGAAGTCGAAAGGCAACGTCATCGATCCCATTGAATTGATTGAGAAATATGGCGCCGATGCGCTGCGCTTCACCTTGACCGCGTTCGCCGCGCAAGGCCGCGACGTGCGTTTGTCCGAGCAAAGGGTCGAGGGCTATCGCAACTTCTGCACCAAGCTTTGGAACGCGGCACGATTTTGCGAAATGAACGAATGCCAACCCGTCCCCGATTTCGATCCGGCGGCGGTCACGGGCATGGTCAACAAATGGATCATCGGCAAGGTCGTCGAGACTGAGCGCGCGATCTCCGGGGCCATTGACGCCTATCGTTTTAATGAAGCGGCACACAGCGCTTACCAGTTCACTTGGGGCACCTTCTGTGACTGGTATCTGGAACTGGTGAAGCCGGTGTTGCAGGGCGTAGACGGCGACGCTAAGGCCGAAACCCGCGCCACGGCGTCGTGGGTACTGGATCAGATACTGCATCTAATGCACCCGATCATGCCATTCATCACCGAAGAGCTTTGGCAGCAAATGGGTGATAACCGCGCCCAGCCGATGATCACCGCTCCTTGGCCCGATCTGGATGACAGCCTCGTGGATACGACCGCCAATGCCGAGATGGATTGGGTTGTACGCCTGATCTCGCAAGTGCGTGGCCTGCGCAGCGAGATGAACGTACCGGTGAAGGCAGAAATTCCGTTGTTGTTGAAAGACGCCGGCGACTTGGCTCAGACCTGCATCGTCACCCACGTCGAGCAAATCAATCGTCTGGCGCGGCTCAGTCATATTGAGCTTCTGGAGGGCGATACGCCGAAAGGCGCCGTGCAAGACGTCCTGGACGAAGCAACGATTGTGTTGCCGGTGGCCGATGTCATTGATGTCGCCGCCGAAAAAGCCCGCCTCGATAAGGAAGTCGGTAAACAGCAAAGCGAGATCGATCGGTTTGAGAAGAAGTTGGCAAACGAGAAATTCGTCGCCAACGCGCCTGAAGAAGTGGTTGAGACCGAACGTGAAAAACTCGCCGATGCCCGCCAGGTCCAGGCGCGCTTGAACGAAGCGCTCGAACGGCTGGGACAAGTGGGCTAGGCGTCGCACGCGCAATTGCGCTAAGCTCGGTACATGTTTGCGTTTCGGCAATTCATTTGGATCGCCTTGGTGACGTTCTGTACCTGTTTCGGTGCCGCGGCGGATGAGCCCTATAAAGGCCGGTTGTTCGACGGCCATCTGCATTACTCGCACCAAGCCTGGGATGTATTCGATACCAACGCGGCATTGCAGCTTCTGGACGAAGCCTCGGTGCGTGGCGCGCTGACCTCGTCAACGCCCGACGAAGGCACCCAGCGCTTGATGGCCGAGCAACACCCGCGCGTCCGTATCGTGCCGCTCTACCGCCCATACACCCCCGCAGCCGGTTCAGGCAGCTGGTTCAAGCGCGCAACTCATTTAGACAACGCCGAAGCCGCCATGGAGGCCGCGATGCACAGGGGGTTGGGGGAGGTGCATATCCATGCCTCCGTGGTTATGAAATCGGCACGAATCCGCAAACTCCTGAAACGAGTCGCCGAGTTGGGCCTCTATGTCCAACCACACAGCGGTTATGAGGCCGTTACGGAAATTTTTAAAGCCGCGCCCGATTCGAAGGTCATCTGGGCGCACGCGGGCTTCTCCGATCCGCCGTCAATTATCGGGCGCATGATGGACAAGTACGACAACTTGTGGGCGGATCTGTCCTATCGCGAAATGCACATCATCACCGCAGAGGGCATTGATCCATATTGGCGCGCGCTGCTGGTTCGTCACGCTGACCGTTTCATGATCGGCTCCGATACCTGGAGCGTCGATCGCTGGTATGCATTCCCGAGCATCATCGAGGAAAACCGCATGTGGCTGGGACATTTGCCCAAGGACGTAGCGGATAAAATTGCGCATCTGAACGGTGAGCGACTGTTCGGATTGCATTGACGCAGATGAACAAAGCCGACACCGACGATCCGTTTGCTTTGGATTATTTCGACGCTTTGCCCAAAGTGCAGGCGGGGGAAGGGCGATTGGCACTGGGGTTGTCGACCTATCAAGCGAAGACAACCCAACCAGCGTTGATTTTCGTTCCTGGCGGTTATCATGGTGCATGGTGTTTTGCGCTTTGGATGCGGGAACTAGATCGCATCGGCTGGCCGTCCGGCGCTGTCGATGTGCGGGGCCACGGCGAATTGCGACAAGGCGAGGGCTTTTGCCAAGCCGGTGTCGCCGCAATGGCCGCCGACGTTAAAACCGCCTGCGCACACCTGGACCATCCACCTATGCTTTGCGGACATAGCCTGGGTGCATTGCTGGCCGCCGTCGCTGCGCAAGATTTCTTGATAGCCGGCTTGGTGCAGTTGGCGCCATCGCCGCCCGGGCAATTGCCCGGGGCGAAAAAGGTTCCGACCGTGCCGGATGACGCCATAGTACAGCCACCATCCACCGACGAGGCGATGCATCGCTTCTATCCGCGATGGGCTGGGCAAGATATCTCGGCGTTGCTAGCAAGATTGACGCCGGAAAGTCCGCGACTTCTCAACGACCGCTACCAACTGCGCATCACCGTCGATGCAAGCCAGATCAATGCACCGGCGCTGTGTATCTCAACGGGTCTGGACGATCACGCCCGCCATCCTCCAGGACAGGATGAAGCCGTGGCCGCGTTTTACGGTGCCGACCATCATCACCTGCCAAACGCGTCGCACTGCTTGATGGTTGACCCTGACTGGGAGAAGGGGCTTCGGATCATTCTTGATTGGTGGCGGTCACGCTAACCCTTTGCTAACGCGTTTGTGCTAGTTTCATGCTGCGCTGGTTTGCACTGGCGAAGAGGATAAGTATGACAAGCGCCCAAAATGACGATTTTGAAGTTCCGGTTCTGAGCGGTAATCCGACGCCTGATGAGCGCGCCGAATATGTTATCATGCGCCTGGAACAATTCATCCGGGACGGTCGCACGCTTGATGAAGGTATGTCATTCAAGAAGTGGCAGGCCATGGCCAAGACCGAAATCGTTATCGCCGTGGCGGAAGCTGAAAACAGCCAGAAACACGATGAAATCAACAGCCAGCGCGTACTTTTCGTGGCAGCGGCAGCCATGGTGACGATCGGTTTTTGGGGTACTGCCGTCAGCTTTCACAACGTCGGCAACATGGCCGCAGGCATTGTTTGCACCATCGCCGGGTTGGTACTGTTAGGCACGACCGGTGGCTGGAGTTTGCGCAAATGGAACAACCGTCGGCAAGGCAGGGAGCGCCGCAAACGGCTTGGACGTATCGAAAATCTCAACAAACGCATAAAGCGCCTGGAAACGGCGTTGGAAAAAGAAGAAGAAGCACTGGAAGAGATTTTGAAAAAGAAACGGAAAATTCGATCCGTTACGGGGTAACCAGCCGTTAAATGACCCGGTCCAACACCTCAACCAGCCGGTCCACTTCCTCGATCGTATTGTATTGCGCCATGGAAACCCTAACGACACCGTCGTCGGGGTCTGCGATCCCCATGGCCTCAATCAGACGCTTGGCATAGAAATGGCCGTATGAAACGGCGGCTCGTTTTTCGGCTGTAAACGGCGGAAACTCTTCCGAACGCCGGTCCTCTACCGTGAACGAGAAGGTGGGGACACGGACTTCGCGTGACGGATCAGCCGGCCCCAGCAAACGCACGTTGGGTTTCGAGTTGAGGAAATCCAGAAATCTGCGAGCCAAATCCTCTTCATAGCGGGCGACCAGTTCATACAGCGCGCGCTGTCGATCAAGGGCGCTATTCGGTGCCGATTCCAGATGGTGACCAGCCAGCGCCTCGAAATAATCGTCGATGCCTTGCAGCGACGCGATCATCTCGTGCTGGGGACCGGCGGGGTTCAGTTTATGGCCGATGTCATCGTCAGCGAAAAAGTAGTGTCCCTGATTTGCTGCCGCCGTCAAAAGCTCGCGCTTACCGTACAGGCACCCCATGTGCGGACCGAACACCTTGTAAAAGCTGAATAAATAATAATCCACGTCCCAGGCTTTGACATCGACGACCCGGTGCGGTGCCAGCGCTACACCGTCGACGCAGACCTGCGCGCCGGCGGCATGCGCCTTCGCGGTGATCGCCGGTACGTCATTGATGGCACCGATGATATTGGAGACGTGCGGAAACGCGATGAGACGTGTTTTGTCGCTCAGCAACTTATCCAGAACGTCGATATCGAGAGCACCAGTTTCCGGATGCACCGGCCAGTCCAGCACCTTGATTCCGCTATCGGCAAGCCTTCTCCAGGGGCCAGAGTTCGCCTCGTGGTTCTGGATCGCAACGATGATCTCGTCGCCTACGTTCCACAGCGGACGCAACGCCTGCGCCAATACATACACATTGATGGAAGTCGACGCAGTCACGATCACTTCATCCGTATCGGCACCGATCATTGCCGCCATGCGAGCGTGGCCGGTGTTCATGCGCTCCAGTGCTTTCGCGGCACCTGGGAAGTTCGTTCCGGGCTGTACTTGCGTTTCCGTCATATAAGCGGTCATGCGCTCAATCACGGTGCGCGGCACGAAGCTGCCACCGGCATTTTCAAAAAACGCCCACTCCCAAACATTTGCCGGGAATTGTCCGCGCACGAACAGGGGATCGAGCGTTTTGTCTTTTGCATTCATCGGGAGTGTCTTTCGTTTAGAGCTGACGACCAGGCCGGACGTTCAGCGTTGGCCATAGGTGGCGATCAGTTCAAGCGCCATATGGATACGTTCGGGTGGTTCGTCAAATTTGAGACCAAGTTCTCCACGCCTGACCCAAGCGACCCTCGCATCATAATCGCCCAATTGGTCAATGGTCAGAATGACAGGAGTTTGAGGCGCAGCGGCAACAGCGGCCTTAATTCGTGCACCACCAGGGCCGATGTCGCGGATTTCACATCCGGTGGATATGTCGCCAACCTTGAGGCTGGTCTTGAATACGACCTCTTGGCGATCATTGCCGCGTCGGTTCGGCAACTGGTGAAAATCGGCCATGTATCTGCCCTCAATAAGTCCCGGCCTCGATTGTGCGGCAGTGGCGCAGTGATGGCAATGCAGGACTGATTAAACGCCGAGAGCAGCCC
>JAERTE010000064.1:0-35000 GCA_016845145.1 Rhodospirillaceae bacterium | reverse complement strand
CCGTAGGAGTCTGGACCGTGTGTCAGTTCCAGTGTGGCTGATCATCCTCTCAGACCAGCTATAGATCGTCGCCTTGGTGAGCCATTACCTCACCAACAAGCTAATCTAACGCGGGCTCATCCTAGAGTGGCCGAAGCCTTTCCCCCTCAGGGCGTATGCGGTATTAGCAGTCGTTTCCAACTGTTATTCCCCGCTCCAGGGCAGATTCCCACGCGTTACTCACCCGTGCGCCACTAAGGTGACCGGAGCAAGCTCCGGGCCTTCGTTCGACTTGCATGTGTTAGGCCTGCCGCCAGCGTTCGTTCTGAGCCAGGATCAAACTCTCAAGTTGAATTTCCTTTTCACCGATCGAAACCGGATCAAGGAAGAACAAGAGCTCCTTTGCACAAATCTTACTTTAACATGGTAAGTAAAGCAGAGATGCACAGTTAGAGCGCCATATGCCGACTTGCTAAGTCTACCACCGAAGCGGTTTTCCTTGCATTAGACGGGCGCCGTCCGCGCATCCCTTCAAATCATATTCGAATGTCAAATAGCGTGCCTGCAGGGTTTTCCTTGGTAGGGGTGTTCCCCGCTGCGGAGGCGGTTTATAGGGGGTAACCGTATGGGTGTCAAACCCTTTACCTAAATTATTTTACCTTTTTTTTCGCAACATCGATAGGAGACGAAATTCCCTGTTAACTTTTTCCGCATACCATTGATTCTGTTGACTGTTTTCGGTGAAACCGCTTGACACCCGAAACCTCTGCGGACATTGTCCCATCACAGTGTTTCGCTGCACTGCGAAAAAAAGATGAAAGTTTTTTGATGCTGTTTCGAGGAATCGCCACGATTACCGGGTTGGTCGCCACCGTGGCGGTTTGCTCCGGATATGTGCTGACTTCGTCCGCATCCGTAAAATCATTGCCCGGCATGGAAGGTGAGAGCCTTGCCTTGGCACCATTGTCTCTAGGCAATCCAAGCGCCGTGCCGGGCATTGAGACGACGTCGCCTGACCTGCCCCTCGCTGCCGTAACCGCACAACCGCCGCAGACGGTCGAGCACGCCGTTAAGATTGGCCGCGGCGATACGCTGGCCAAGGTCCTGCAACGCGCCGGCGTAACGGGCCGTGAGGCGCGTGATGCGATTCGTGCCTTCTCCAAGGTTCACAGCCCGCGCCGCATTCGCCAGGGCGATATCGTGCGGATCGCCTATAAGCCACATCACTTGGAAGCCGCTGACCTCAAAGCGACGCCGGGTACGTTTGCCGGCTTCGGCTATAACGTGTCGTACGAGCGCGAGGTCAAGGTTCTGCGCGAAGACGGCCGCTTTGTCAGTCAAACCCGAGATCGCCCCATCAGCCGCCAGGCTGTCCGCGCCGAGGGCGTCATCACATCATCGCTCTATGTCGCCGGTAAAAAGCAAGGGCTGCCCGACGGTACGTTGGCGGAACTGATCCGCGCATTTTCATGGGACGTCGATTTTCAGCGCGACATCCGTAAGAACGACGCTTTCCAGGTCATGTATAACCGTGTCACTGACGAAACAGGCAAGCTGGTGCGCGGCAACGAGATCTTGTTCGCGTCAATGACCTTGAGCGGCAAGCGCAAGGCGATCTATCGCTTCAAGGGCGACGACGGTCACGTCGAGTACTTCGACGACAAAGGCCGCAGCGCCCAAAAGGCCCTGATGCGCACCCCCATCGACGGGGCGCGGCTGAGCTCCGGCTTCGGACGCCGACGCCATCCGGTGCTGGGCTATACCAAGATGCACCGCGGCGTCGACTTCGCGGCCGCCCGCGGCACACCCATCTACGCGGCGGGCAACGGCACCATCGACTATGCCGGACGGCGCGGCAGTTTCGGCAACTACATCCGCATCCGCCACAACGGCAACTACCAGACCGCCTACGCCCACATGAAGGGCTTCGCGCGTGGCATGCGCAAAGGACGGCGCGTCAGCCAGGGCCAGGTGATCGGCTACGTCGGCACCACCGGGCGCTCGACCGGCCCGCACCTGCACTACGAGATCCTGCGCAAAGGCCGGCAGTTGAACCCCATGCGGGTCAGGATGCCGTCGGGCCGCAAACTGGCCGGCAAGGAGCTGGCGCGCTTCGCGGGCCTTCGCGCAAAGCTGGACCAGCGCTACGCCATGCTGCCCAAGTCCCCGATCAAAACCGCGTCGCGTTGAGCGCCATCGATCTCAACTTCGACGCCGCCGGACAAACGGGCGTGGGCCCTGACGTCGTCATCCTGCACGGCCTGTTCGGCCAGGGCCGCAACTGGGCCGGCATCGCCAAAAGCCTGAGCGCGACACACCGCGTCATCACCGCCGACCTACGCAACCACGGTGCGTCTCCGTGGGCCGACGAGATGACCTATGAGGCCATGGCCGAAGACGTGGCGCGCCTGATCACCACCCACGCCGCCGCCCCCGTCACCCTCATCGGCCACTCCATGGGCGGCAAGGCGGCAATGGCCTTGGCGCTGAGCCAACCCGACCTGATCGCGCGACTGTGCGTCCTCGACATCGCGCCGGTGGCTTACGGTCACGACTTCGAGACCCATCTCACCGCCATGTCCAACATGGACGTCACCTCCATGAGGCGGCGCTCGGAAGCCGAAGCGGCACTGCTTGATGCCCTGGGCGACATCAACCTGGCGCGCTTCTTGGTGCGCAACCTGAAGACCGACCCGGAACACGACGGCTTCACCTGGTCGGTCAACCTGGGCGCGCTTGCCACCCACATGGACGACATCCTCGACTTCCCGATCTTCGAAGCCGATGAAGCTTACGAGGGCCCGGCGCTGTTTTTGGCCGGCGGCGCGTCGGATTACATCCAGCCCTACCACCAGGCCGAGATCGAGCGCCTGTTCACCCAAGCCGAGACCGAAGTCATCGAGGGCGCGGGGCACTGGCTGCATGCCGAACAGCCCGACACCGTGACGGCCCGCCTGGCGCAATTTCTCGCCGCATCTTGATCAGCGCACTCGCCTCCGACAAAATACCCACAATGATTTTGCGGAGGTATTTCCATGACCACCTATGACGTGATCGTCGTCGGCGCGGGCAACGCGGCACTGTCGGCAGCCATGGCGGCGCGGGAAAACGGCGCCAGCGTGTTGATCCTCGAGAAAGCCGCCGAGGACGAGAAAGGCGGCAACTCGTATTTCACCGCCGGCGGTTTCCGGTTCTGCCACACCGGCATCGACGACGCGGCCACCGACGTTTTGACCGATCTCTCGGACGCCGAACGCGACCAGATCATCCTCCCCAACCACGACCGCAACGTCTTCTACGACGCGCTGATGAAGGTCACCCATCACCAATCCGACGAGGACATGGCGTGGCGGCTGATCGACGGCTCGCGCCCGGCCATGGTGTGGCTGAGACAGCACGGCGTGCGTTTTCTGCCGATGTTCGGGCGGCAATCCTTCGTGGTCGACGGCAAGCATCACTTCTACGGCGGCGTCAACATCGAGGCCGTGGGCGGCGGTGCGGGCCTGGTCGAAATGGAGTTGGCCGAGGTTGCCCGAATGGGCTGCGACATCAGGTATTCGACCGGCGCCACCCAACTGATCCAGGGCCAAGACCGAAGCGTCACCGGCATCACCGTGCGCGGGCCGGGCGGCTACGAGGAGCTCGGCGCCAAAGCCATCGTGCTGGCCTGCGGCGGGTTCGAATCGAACCCCGAAATGCGGGTGCGCTATCTCGGCCACGGCTGGGACCTGGCCCGCGTGCGCGGCACGCGCCACAACATGGGCGACGGCATCCGCATGGCCTTGGACATCGGCGCGCGCCCGTTCGGCAACTGGTCGGGGTGCCACAGCGTCGGCTGGGATATCTCGGCGCCGCCCTATGGTGATAGGGAGGTGCTGGACAATTTCCAGAAGCACTCCTACCCGTGGGGCATTATGGTCAACTTGCGGGGCGAGCGTTTCGTCGACGAGGGCGAGGATTTGCGCAACCACACCTATGTGAAGTTCGGGCGCGAGATCATGGGCCAGCCGTTCCGCACCGCGATCCAGATTTTCGACCAGAAAACCATCCCGGTGCTGAGGGACGAATACCGCATCAAACAGGTCACCAAATACACCGCGGGCTCCATCGAAGAACTCGCCGCCGAGTTGGAGATCGACCCCACGGCTCTGAAATCCACCATCGACGATTTCAACGCCGCCTGCCCCTCGGACGCGCGCCAGAGCGGCCAATACAACCCGGCCATCCTTGACGGCGTCACCACATCGGGCCTTGAGATCGACAAGACCAACTGGGCGCTGCCCATCGACGAGCCGCCGTTCGAGGCCTACGTGACGACGACCGGCGTGACCTTCACTTTCGGCGGGCTAAAGATCGACGACACAGGTGCGGTACAGGACCTGAGCGACCGCTCGATCCCCGGATTGTACGCGGCGGGCGAGCTGGTCGGCGGCTTGTTCGTCGAGAACTACCCCGGCGGCTCGGGCCTCATGGCCGGCACGGTGTTCGGCAAACTGGCCGGCGAAAGCGCAGCGGCGTTTGCCGAAACGGCGTAGTCTCTCCCCTCTTTCGGGCCGCAAAACCACAAATACGGTGCGCGCAAGTCATTGATTTCGTTCACCCTATAAAAAAAGTAACGGAACGAACCCAATTTTACCTCACTCCCGCGCGCTGGGGATGGCCGGTTCGGCCAGCGCGTGGCTCCAGTAGTCTCGATGTCGACGATACATCGCAACCTCCCCACACCCGTCATGCGCGGACTTGATCCGCGTACCCACGTCTTTCTTTCCGGGCCTCAAGGCGCATGAAACCGCGAACCACCCGCCACATTACGGGCAGATAACCTTCATCACCGGTTCCAACGGTCTGAGCAACGGGTCATCCCCAGTCAGACATCAGCCCCGGCGCAATACATCTTCGAATGTCAAATAGCGTGGCCGATTGGCCAAGTTAAATGTATTTAATCCTATTATATGGAAAAAGTCAATCTTTTTGATCACTCCTTCCCCCTTGATGGGGGAAGGGGCGCATGTTGATGGTCTTCAACCCCTACGCCTTCTCCTCAACCTCATCGGCCACGCTTTCCAGCTCTTTCAGGAAATCACCGATATCGGGTTCCGTGACTTCAGCGGTTTCCGCCTCCGTGTCATCTGGTACCACCTCTTCCGCAGCTTCTTCCTCTTCCGCCGGCCCCTCCACCGCCACATGGATGTCTTCGTCCATCACGTCGTTGATGGCGAGCAGCAGTTCGGCGCGGTCGATGGGTTTGGTGACGCATGCGTTCATGCCCGCCGCCAGGTAGTCCGCCATGTGTTCGGTCATGGCGTCGGCGGTGACGGCGATGATCGGGATGCCGGCCTTGGCGCCCGGCAGTTGGCGGATGGCGCGGGTGGCGGCGGGGCCGCTCATCTCGGGCATGCGGACGTCCATGAGGATCAGGTCGAAGGCGCCCTCCTCGTCTGCGGCCTCGTGCGCGGCCAGAGCCTTGGCGCCGTTGACCGCGATCTCCACCGTGTGGCCGAACGATTCCATGGTCGCGGTGAGGATCATCTGGTTGATGCGGTTGTCCTCGGCGATCAGCACGTGGAGCGCGCGGCGGCTCTCGAAATGGGTGACGGTCGGAGCGCGCACATCGCCCGAGACGTCGCGATCGGCCGCCACAAAAGGCAAGGTGAACCAAAACCGGCTGCCCTTGCCCGCCTCGCTGCCGACGCCGATGTCGCCGCCCAGGAGGCCGACCAGCCGGTCGCAAATGGCCAGCCCCAGCCCGGTGCCCTCAAAGCGCCGGGTGATCGACGCGTCGGCCTGGGTAAACTCGGAAAACAATTTGGCCATGGTCTCTTCGGTCATGCCGATGCCGGTGTCCTCGACGGTGAAACGGAGCATTTGGCCCCCATCTTCACCGTCGACAACGTCACCCAACACCCGCACATGGCCCTCGTGGGTAAACTTGAAGGCATTGCCGAGCAGGTTGACCAACAACTGGCGCAGGCGGGTGGGGTCGGATTTGACGCCGACGGGGAAGTCGTCGGTCAGGTCGACGATCAGCTCGATATCTTCGTCTTCCTTGCGGGTCTTGCCGAACAGCGCCAGCACATCGTCGATCAGGCCCGGCAGGTGGAAATCGATGGCCTCGATCTCCATCTTGCCGGCTTCCAGTTTCGACATATCCAAAATATCGTTGATGATGCGGAGCAGCGCGCTGGTGGACCCCTTGATGCGGAACACCTTCTCGCGGCTCTCAGCGGCGAGGTCGTCTTCCAGCAACATATCGGCGAACCCGATGACGCCGGTCATGGGGGTGCGGATTTCGTGGCTCATGGCGGCTAGGAATTCCGACTTGGCGCGGTTGCCCATCTCGGCCTCGTCGCGGGCCTGGCGCAGCGACGCCGTACGCTCATCGACGACGCGCTGGATCAGGGCGTTCTGGCGGCCCTGAAAGCCGATCATCAGCATCACCACCAAGGTCGCGGCGGCGCCGCCCAACTGCATGGCGACGCCGATCCCGGGTCGGCGGACCGCCCTGGAAATCGGGCAGCACATCCCAATAGAAGCTCCAGCGCGCCTGGCCCTTGGTCATGCGGATGGTCGTGGTGTGGATGGCGTTGGGATGTGCGTCCAGCGTGCCGAAAATCGGCCTGAGCACGCTTTGCGTCTCGCTCGCTTCGGTGTCGCGCTCGGCCAAGCGCAGGTGCAGACCGGCGGGCATGTGTGTGGCCTTCAGGTAGTCGATCAGGTCGGACAGGTTGATCTCACCCACCAAAACGCCCGGCGTTTCACCCAACGTCACTTGCAGACCGGCAAGCACGAAGGTCGCGGTTGTCGAGCCGTCACCGGCGGGCCCTTGGTAGGCCGCGCCCATGATCACCTCGCCGGGCACCCGGTGCGCGGTGGCGGCGACGTCGGCCATACGCGGGTCGGTCATCAAATCGGCGCCCGGCCTGAGCAGACCGAGATCGTCCGACGAATACTGGATGGCGAAACTCTCATAAACTTCCGGCGCCGGGGCGTCGGGCTTTCCGATGACGCTCAGCGGCGCGCCCAGTTCGGCCTCGAATGCGGCGCGCTGGTTGCGGGTGACGCGTCTGGCGACGGCGGCGGTGTAGAGCGAAAACTCGGTGTGCCACTCCTCGGCGGCAAAGGCGAGATCGGCGAAGTCGTCAGGGCCGATGGGCTTGGGCCCGAGAAAAGCCACGGCCAGGCCGTTCATGATCGAGCTGCCCTGCGCCACCCAACCTTCGGCGGCGAGCGTTGCCTGGGTGGCGGCGGCATCGGCCTGGAGCAGCCAGCCGGCGCGGGACTCGCGTTTTAATTTCTCACCAAGCAGGTACGTACCGCCGATGCCGACGACCGCGATGACCGCCATCACCGACACCAATACGGCCTTGGAACGTCCCTCCCCCTCTGATGGTGTTGCCCCCGCCAACCTGTCCACCTCCGCTATTCACACCGGGGTATGAGTGTAACCGGGCTTGGGCGTTGATCAAAAGGGTTTCGATTGGATGATGGGGATTCATGTGGCGCTTAGCAAAGCGCATTTCATGTGGCGCTTAGCAAAGCGCCGGCGATATCGCGGTTGACGGCGATCAGGGCCTCCAAGGGGGCCGGGTCGCGGCTGGTGCGGAGCGCCGTCAGCGCACCATCCGCAAACAGGCTGAGGCTCAGCAATCCGGCTTTCAGGGACCCCGGCAAGGGGCTGGCCCGGTCCGTGATATCGGCCTGTACGGCGGTCCACAAAACGCGGTTGAACGCAATGGCCTGGTCGCGCAGGCCGGTATCGGCGGGGCGCTCGCGCAGATCACCAAGCAGGCGCGCCGCCTTGGCGAAGGCGCGGCCCTCGGCGACGCGGCCTGTTACGCTGGCGCTCTCATTTCTTGCGTAGATGTGAGCCGGGTTTGCCATCATCCACCTACAACAGGTTGGCGATCAGGGATTGCGACTGTGCGGCGATACGCAGGCTCTCGGCGCCGAGTTGTTCACGCACCTGGGTCGATAGCAGTTTCGCGCCCTCCTCACCCAGATCCGCCTGCACCAGCTTGGCGGCGCCGGCGTCCAGGGTATTGGTGAGATCGCGGGTGAAATCGTCGCGCACCTGCAAGGTGGCAACGCTGGAACCCAATCCCGCCGCCCGGCTGCGCACGCCGGCAATGGCCGCATCGATACCGGCGACGGCGGCGGCAATATCCGTATCCGTGGCGAAGCTGTCGTAGTCATCAGCAGCCGTGCCGATGCCGAGCGTGTGCGAATCGGCAGCCCGGCCTTGGATCGTGAGGCCCGACGCGCCGGTTTCGTTCAGGCTGACGTCGAGGTCACCTGGGTCGGCGGCGATCAGGTTGGTGCCGTTGTAGCCGGCGTCTTCGGCCAATGCCGAGATTTGGCCGCGCAGGTCATCGAACTGCGCTGCTGCGGCCTGGCGTTGCTCCGCCGTGCCGCCCCTGGCCGCCAGCGCCAGGCCCTTCAATTGCTGGGATAGATTTTCAATAGCATCGAGGCCTGCCAGTGAGCTTTCCACCGCCGATGCGGCTTGGCCGATGTCGTCCTTGGCGGCCAGCAAATCCTGGACCCGGCTGCGCAAGCCCTGGGCCTGGAAAAACGACGACGGCCCGTCGCCCGCGCGCCCGACCCGCAAGCCGGTGCCCAAGCGCCGCGTGGTCTCGGCGCGCAAATCCGCCGAGCGCTGCAATAGCGTCACGGATTGGCGGGTGGCGGCGCTCAAGGTGATGTCTGTCATGCGTACCAATGTAGCCGCATGGCGTGGCTTTGGCAGTGAAGGCCATCACAGTGACGCCCGTCACAGATCTGCGCGGTTACGCCGCTTCCGCCAAAGCGCCGTTGAAGGTCAGGCCCTCTGGCGTGGCCGAGACCTTGACCGTGTCGCCCTCTTTGATGCGGCCTTCCAGATACAAGCTTGCCAGCGGGTTCTGCAGGTCGGTCTGGATGACGCGTTTCAAGGGCCGTGCGCCATAGACCGGGTCGTAGCCGCGATCGGCCAGCCGCGCCATGGCGGCGGCGTCCAGATCAAGCGTGATGTTCTTGTCGTCGAGCAATTTGGCGACGCGCGACATCTGGATATCGACAATGCCGTCCATATGCTCGCGGAACAGCCGGTGGAACAGGATGATTTCATCGAGGCGGTTGATGAATTCCGGCCGGAACGCCATCTTCACCACCTCCATGACATCGGCGCGCACCTCGTCGGAATCGTGGCCCTCTTCCTGATTGGCCAAAATATCGCCGCCCAGGTTCGATGTGAGGACGATCATGGTGTTGCGGAAATCCACCGTGCGGCCCTGGCCGTCGGTCAGCCGCCCGTCATCGAGCACCTGCAGCAACACGTTGAACACGTCCGGATGCGCCTTCTCCACCTCATCGAACAAAATCACCTGGTAGGGCCGGCGGCGGACGGCTTCGGTCAAGGCGCCGCCTTCGTCGTAGCCCACATAACCCGGCGGCGCGCCGATCAGCCGCGCCACGGCATGCTTCTCCATATATTCGGACATATCGATGCGCACCATGGCCTGTTCGTCGTCGAACAGAAACGCCGCCAAGGCTTTGGTCAGTTCCGTCTTGCCGACGCCCGTGGGCCCCAAGAACAGAAACGATCCGATCGGTCGGTTGACGTCCTGCAGGCCGGCGCGCGCACGGCGCACCGCGTTGGAGACGGCAACCAGCGCCTCTTCCTGACCGACGACACGGCCCCTGAGCGCATCTTCCATGTGCAGCAATTTTTCGCGTTCGCCCTGCAGCATTTTGTCGACAGGAATGCCGGTCCAGCGCGAAACCACCCGCGCCACGTGCTCATCGGTGACCGATTCCTCGACCATGCGGGTGGCCTCGGCCTGCTCGGCCCGGCGCACTTGGTCCTCCAGCCTGGGGATCAGGTCGTACTGCAACTCGCTGGCTTCTTCGAGGCGGCCCTCGCGCATGGCGCGTTCCACCGCCATCCGCGCGCGCTCCAGCTCTTCCTTGCCCTTGGTGGTGTCGGCCAGTTGCGCCTTTTCCGATTCCCATTGGGCGGTGAACGTGCGGGACTCTTCTTCGAGACCGGCGAGTTCCGTTTCCAATTTTTCTAGGCGTTGACGCGACGCGGCGTCGTCTTCCTTCTTGATGGCTTCGCGCTCGATCTTCATTTGGATGATGCGGCGGTCCAACTCGTCCAATTCATCGGGTTTGGAATCGACCTGCATGCGCAGCCGCGATCCCGCCTCGTCGACCAGATCGATGGCCTTGTCGGGCAAAAAGCGGTCGGTGATGTAACGGTTGGACAACGTCGCCGCGGCCACCAGCGCGCCGTCGACGATGCGCACGCCGTGGTGAAGTTCATACTTCTCCTTGATGCCGCGCAGGATCGAGATGGTGTCCTCGACACTGGGCTCGGAGACAAACACCGGTTGAAAGCGCCTAGCCAGGGCGGCGTCTTTTTCCACGTACTTGCGGTATTCGTTCAGCGTGGTGGCGCCGACACAATGCAAATCGCCGCGCGCCAACGCGGGTTTCAAAAGGTTCGATGCATCCATGGACCCTTCCGACGCCCCGGCGCCGACCAAGGTGTGCATCTCGTCGATAAACAGAATGATCTGACCGGCGGACGCGGTCACTTCCTGCAGCACGGCCTTCAAGCGTTCCTCAAACTCGCCGCGGAACTTGGCGCCGGCGACCAAGGCGCCCAGATCCAGCACCATCAGTTGCTTTTGCTTCAGGTTTTCCGGCACGTCGCCGGCAATAATGCGTTGTGCCAATCCTTCAACGATGGCGGTCTTTCCGACGCCCGGCTCACCGATCAAGACGGGATTGTTCTTGGTGCGGCGGCTGAGCACCTGGATGGTGCGGCGGATTTCCTCATCGCGGCCAATCACCGGATCGGTCTTGCCTTCGGCGGCGTCATGGGTGAGATCACGCGCATATTTGTTGAGCGCGTCGTAGTTATCTTCGGCTGAAGCGCTGTCGGCCTTCCTGCCTTTCCTGAAATCACTGATAGCGCTGTTCAGGTTCTGCGGCGTGACGCCGATATCTTTCAGGATATTCGCCGCTTCCGTACCCGCCGCCATGGCCAAGGCCAGCAGCAGGTACTCAGCCGTCACGAAACTGTCACCGGCTTTCTCGGCGGCTTGCTCGGCCTGTTCGAACAAACGTGCGGTTTCCGGCGCCAGGTAAATCTGTCCCGCGCCCGCTCCCTCGACCTTGGGAATCTTCGCGAAAGCCGCGTTAACGGCTTCGTAAGCGCGCGCCGATGAGCCCCCGGCCGCGTCGATCAGGTTGGACGCCAGTCCTTCGCGGTCTTCCAACTGCACTTTCAAGATATGCAGTGGTGTCAATTGCTGGTGGTTGGATTTGAGCGCCAGGCCCTGCGCGTTCTGGACAAAACCGCGCGCGCGCTCGGTGTACTTCTCGAACTCCATGGTCAACAACCTCTCCTTTCGACCGGACCCGGCATCCCACTTGGTGGCAATGCAAAACCCTTCGTCGGCTGCGGTTTCTCTCGTACTGATATGGGATATCGGCACGCGACTGCAAGCGGCGAAGATTATAGCGTTTCAGGGTTAACGATGCATTGACTCGTCACGCCCATGAGGCATGCTACGCACCATGACAGCCACAATAGCCCATATCTATCGCCATCCGGTCAAAAGCCTGACGCCTGAAGCCCTGGAACAGGTCGAACTGATCCCTGGCCAAGCCGTCCCCAACGACCGCCGCTTTGCGTTGTTGCTGGGCTCGACGCCGTTGGAAGGCGCCGCCAGCGAATGGATGCCGAAAACCAAGTTCGTCGCTCTGATGCGAACGGAAAAACTGGCTAGCCTGGAAACCCGATTTGACGATGCCACGGATACGCTAACCGTGCTGCGTGGCGGCAAACAAGTAACGCGCGGCAAGCTGACCGACAAGATCGGCCGTATCGGCATTGAGGAGTTTTTCGCCGCCTATCTGGGCGATGAAGCCAAAGGGCGGCCGAAACTGGTGGAAGCAGCCGGCGGCCATGTCCTGTCCGACCATGCCAGCCCTGTGTTGTCTCTGCTCAATCTGGCGTCGGTGAACGACCTGGAGCGGGTGACGAAAAAGCCGGTCGATCCGCTACGCTTCCGCGCCAATGTGTGGATTGATGGTTTGGAACCCTGGGAAGAATTCAAGTGGCTGGGGCGTGAGATTAGCATCGGCGATGCGACACTGGCCGTCACGGAACGTATCGACCGTTGCGCGGCGACCAACGTCAACCCCGAAACGGCCGAGCGTGACCTCAACATCCCCAAAGCCCTGCAAATGGGGTTCGGGCACGTGGACATGGGTGTTTTTGCCAAGGTTATGGTCGGCGGCACCATTAACGCCGGCGATGAGTTGCACGTCGGCCCGCCAGCGGCTCTCTAGGTTCACTTAGAGCATGTCTCGAGAAGAAGTTTAGGCGACTTCCGGCGCCACCTCGGGTGTTGCCTCTGGTGTCGCCTCGGCGGCCTTTTCTTTGCTCACTTTCGCCCGGCGACGACGACGCGGGGCCGGGGCTGTTGGAACGGCAGCCGGCAATACCGATTCATCGATCTTGTCGGCTTCAACATTATCGTCTGAATTGGCAGCGGAGTTCGCACCCGTATTCTCTGCACCGTCGTCAGGCGCTGCTGCGGGCACGGTGCTGATCACTTCCGCCTCACCGGCTTGCGGTTCCGTATTTCCTCCGTCAGCGGGTTCCGCGACGACGGGTTGCGGGCCCGAGCCGTCCACTTTTGGCGCATCCTGGTTTTGCTGCCGGTTGTCGCGACGGTTTTGGCCACTACCTTGGTTATTATTTTGGTTGTCGCCCTGGTTTTTACTGAGCGCACCATCCGCATTGGCGATGCGGTAATAGTGTTCAGCGAACTGGAAATAAGACTCGGATTTGATCCGATCTCCGGCCGACGCGGCATCGCGCCCAAGAGCCAAGTACTTTTCCAACACCTGCTGGGCCGTGCCCCGGACTTTGACTTCAGGGCCGTTGCTTTCAAAGTTATTGCGCCCACCGCCTCCACCTTGGCGTTTTCCACCGCCACGGTTGCGCGAACGTCGATTGCCAGCGTTATGTTTCATCATACCTTGCCGTTTTCATTTTGGCTGTTTGTACCTGCGGAACCGACACCTGCCGGCCTCCCCCAATCGCTGCCATATCCAATGATTCAATACGCCCAAATCGTCGAACCGACTAATCTGGAAACACTCGGCATGACACTGAAAATGGCTCCGGGTCTAACCTCATTCCCGAGGGACCCCGGCAACCCCTTGGGCTGCCCACGTCAATACGTTAGACGCATCGCCCGGGCATTCCAACCATTTTTTCGTTTTTTTCACCCGCCTCGCCATTGACCGGCCAATGACCAATCAAGCATCGCGGACGGCCCGCCGCATCTTCGAGCACTTTGACATTCACCAAGCCGCTATCCAAGGCCAAGGCCATTGCCTGCGCACCTTGCGTTTCGCCGATCTCACCGGCGAACAAACCGCCCGGTCGTAGCCACGCTGCCAGTCCCGGCATAATTTCCCGATAACAATCAAGACCGTCGACACCGCCGCGCAGCGACCCCGCCGGCTCGAACCCGAGAATTTCCGGCGCCAGATCAGCCATTTCAGCATTCGCGATATAGGGTGGATTGGTCAAAACAACGTCGAAGGGTTCGATGTCGCCGCTGTCCAGGGCGGAAAACCAACTCCCTTCAATAAACCGGCACCGCGGCGCAAGCCCAAGCCTTTTTGCATTATCACCGGCCACCTGCAAGGCGTCGGCGCTTCGGTCCACGCCAACACCCTCAGCACCTGGAACTTCATGCAGAACGGACAGCACCAAACAGCCACTACCCGTACCCAGATCCAGCACCCTGGGCACCGCTTCATTGTCGGAGAGGTGGCGCAAAACAATCTCCACCAAGGTCTCGGACTCTGGCCTGGGAACAAGCGTCGCCGGTGATATCTTGAATTCCAGACTCCAGAATTCTTTCCCGCCCAGTATATAGGCCAGAGGCTCACGGGCTGCGCGGCGTGAAATAAGGGCTTCCAAATGCGCGAACTGCGCCGGCGTCAGTTCCTCTTCCGGGTGGCCGATAAGCCAGGCGGCATCGCGCTGCAACCCATGCGCCATCAGCAACCGCGCATCAAGCCGCGCTGTATCAATGCCGGCATCGGTGAATACGCGGGCCGCGGCATCCTGCACAAACCCGACACTGCCGGGCGCATGCCGGCTCATGCCAGTTCGGCCAATTTCTGCGCCTGATCTTCGGACAGCAACGCGTCTATAAACTCGTCCAACTCACCGCTCAGAACTTTTTCCAACTGATGCAAGGTCAGGTTGATGCGATGATCGGTGACACGGCGCTCAGGAAAGTTATAGGTACGGATGCGCTCCGAACGGTCTCCGGAGCCAACTTGGCTTTTGCGCGCCTGGGCGCGTTCGGCATCCAGCATCTCGCGTTCGCGCTCGTACAATCTGGCGCGCAACACCCGCATCGCCTTGGCCTTGTTTTTGTGCTGGGATTTTTCATCCTGCTGAGATACCACGATGCCGGTCGGCAAGTGAGTAATGCGCACAGCGGAATCGGTGGTGTTGACCGACTGCCCTCCCGGCCCCGAGGCCCGAAAGACGTCAATTCGCAGGTCTTTCTCTTCAACTTGCACATCCACTTCTTCGGCTTCCGGCATCACCGCCACTGTGGCGGCGGACGTATGGATGCGCCCGCCCGATTCCGTTACCGGCACGCGTTGGACCCGGTGCACGCCAGATTCAAACTTAAGCCGCTGGAACACGTCGGTACCGGATACCGATGCAACGGCTTCCTTGTAGCCGCCAATGCCGGTTTCAGACACGCTCATCACTTCGAACTTCCATTTGCGGTTTTCGGCGAAACGCTGGTACATGCGAAACAGATCGGCGGCGAACAGACCGGCTTCGTCACCGCCGGTCCCGGCGCGCACTTCCAAAATGGCGTTTTTCGAATCGGCCTCATCTTTCGGCAGCAGCATAACCTGAACCTTGCGCGCCAACTCCGGCAAGCGGGTTTGCAACTCGCGCTGCTCCTCTTCAGCCATTTCCCGCATTTCCGCGTCGTCTTCGTCGCTCAACATGGCATCCAGGTCATCGAGTTCCGATTGCGCAGCGCGCAGCTCGTTGATGGTGTCGACCACCGGCGTCAACTCCGCGTATTCCTTGGAAAGCCGAGTAAACTCGTCAGCAGCGGGCATGGGGTCGGTGGACATCAAGGCCTGCAACTCTTCGTGCCGGGTCAACACCCGGTCCAGGTTCTGATCAAAACTCACTTGGCATTGTCCTTTTCGTTGTCCGTGTCGGGCACATCCGGTTCCAGGGCAAACAAGCGCCGCAAGGCCTGCTCCAGCAAAATCAAATCCGCTCCGGTAGCGTCCGTTGCCTCCGCCGCCTGTTTCAGCGCGACGGTGGGGTCATGCAGAAACCGGCCGAGCAGCAACCGCGTCGCCTTCTCCGCATCCCCCGATGCTTCCGCGAGCGCTTGTTCACGCAGCCCTTCGGCCCAGGCGCGGAATTGCGTCACTGCCGGAACAGCCGCCCGAGCTGCGCGTCCGGCCATAAAACCAGCCGCCGCATCGGCAACGATCCGCAGCCCGGATTCGGCTTCGGCTTGGCGTTTGGCATGGGTTTCGGTCGCCAGGCGCTCTAGGTCCTGAATGTCGTACAGGAACGCATCGTCGATCCGGTTGACCGCCGGGTCCACATCGCCCGGCACCGCCAGGTCAACCACGAACACCGGCCGGTAACGGCGCTTTCTAAGCGCGGCACGGATCATATCCGCCGCCAATACCGGCTCGCGACGGCCCAGGGCCGCCAGCACGATATCGGCCTCGGCCATTTGTTCGGCTAGTGCGTCAAACGTCACACGGTGGCAGTCGAGCGCGCGCGCCAAAGGCTCGGCACGCGCCTCTATGGGATGGGTGACGGCCAGATACCCAAGTCCGGCGGCCAGCATATGCTCGCCTACCAATTGACCCATTTCGCCGGCGCCGATCAGCAATGCGCGACGGGCCGCGAGGTCGCCGTGCAAATCACCGGCCACCTGCACGGCGACGGCGGCAATAGAGACCGGGCCTTCGCCGACGGCGGTTTCAGTCCGCACCTGTTTGGCAGCATTGAACGCGGCCTGCATCAGGGCCTCCAATTCGGCGCCTGTCATGTCCGCATCCCGCGCCAGACGGTGCGCCGCTTTCAACTGCCCCAGCACTTGCGGCTCGCCAATCACCAAGCTGTCCAGGGACGCGGCGACACGAAAAACATGCGCAACAGCGTCCGCATCACTCAACGCATAGCTTTGCGGACGCAATTCCTCGGGCGCCATGCCACCGTGCTCGGCCAGGGCGGAGAGAATCGTTTCGGCGTCATCGGGGCCGCCGTCCACTGCCTGCACCTCGACCCGATCACAGGTCGACAGCACCAGCGCCTGGGCGATGCCGCGTTCGCGCAAGTTTGCGAGAAACGCCGATACCTGCGCATCCTCCACGAACAAGCGATCGCGCAGCCCAAGCGAACTTGTGCGATGATTGGCGCCGACCACGAGCGGCCGGCGGCGGAAGCCGGCGGGTTCGCTCATACGGTCTCGCTAACGATATTGGTTAAGATACTCGGCCAAATTGGCCAGTGGGGCTTCGGTTTGCTCGCCCGTTTCCATGTCACGGACAGTGGCCACGCCCTTGGCCAGTTCATCGTCGCCCAACAGCAGCGCCACGCACGCATCGGCCTTGTTGGCGCGCGCCAGGCGACGCTTCATGTTGCCGGAATAGCCCATCTCGACCATGTATCCCGCTTGGCGCAGGTCCTGGGAGATGACCAAAGCCCGCAGGGCGGCATCGGTACCCATGGGCACCATGGCAACGGGGCGGCGGCGCTTTTTCACTTCACCGGCCATCATCGCCAGCCGCTCGACACCGCCGGCCCAACCGATGCCCGGTGTCGGACGTCCGCCCAACTGTTCGATCAGGCCATCATAACGCCCCCCCGCGATCACCGCACCTTGGGCGCCCAAGGTTTCGGTCACGAATTCAAACGCCGTATGGGTGTAATAGTCGAGGCCGCGCACCAAGCCCGGCTCGATCGTATATTCGATGCCGATGCGGTTCAGTCCTTCGCACACCTCGTCGAAGAAGGCCTTTGAGGTATCGTTCAGGTGATCTTTCAGCAACGGCGCGTCGGCGACGATTTCCTGGTCGCGCTCCGACTTGGAATCGAAAATCCGCATCGGATTGCGATACAGCCGCGTCTGACTTTCTTCCGACAGCTCGGCTTTGTTGGGCTCCAGGTGGGCGATCAGGATATCGCGGTATTGCACCCTACATTCGGGATCGCCCAGTGTATTGAGCAGTAGTTTGCAATCCTGGGCGACACCCAGGCTTTCCAGGATTTGGCGACCGACGGCCAGCACTTCGATATCCGCCTGCGGACCCGGCACACCGATGATCTCCACGTCAATCTGGTGGAACTGGCGCTGGCGGCCTTTTTGCGGACGCTCATAGCGGAACAAAGGTCCACGCGCGAAGACCTTGAAGGGTGCCTGGTCATAAAGCGCGTTGGAGACGAAGGCGCGGCAGATGCCGGCGGTAAACTCGGGACGCAGCGTCATCTCTTCCTCGCCCGAACGGTCGGGGAAGGTGTACATTTCCTTGGTGACGACGTCCGACGTTTCGCCCATGGTGCGGGCGAACACCGGCGTGAACTCAAATACCGGCGGCGTCATCTCGTCGAAACCGTAACGCTCGGCGATTTCCTGCGCTGTATCGGTGACCCATTTGTGCTGGCGGAAATCGTCGGGCAGCAAATCGTGGGTGCCGCGCACCGGCTGGAATGTGGACATCTGGTGCGCCTTTCTATTGTGCCGCGTGGGAAGTGTCTTCGCCGCCGTAGCGTTTGGCGACGTAGTCTTCGACAACGGCCCGAAACTCTTCGGCGATATTGGCGCCGCGCAATGTCATGCGCTTCTCGCCGTCAATAAACACCGGGGCTGCGGGTTGTTCGCCGGTGCCAGGCAGACTGATGCCGATGTCGGCGTGCTTGCTCTCGCCCGGGCCATTGACGATGCAACCCATGACCGCAACGCTCATTTCCTCAACGCCGGGATAGCGCGCCTGCCAACCGGGCATCTCGGCACGGATGAAGCTTTGGATGCGCTCAGCCAGTTCCTGGAACACGGTCGACGTGGTGCGCCCGCAACCGGGACACGCCGTGACCAGCGGTACGAATGCGCGCAAGCCCATGGTTTGCAATATCTCCTGCGCCACGATGACCTCACGCGTGCGGTCGCCGCCTGGTTCCGGCGTCAGCGACACGCGGATGGTGTCGCCGATGCCTTCCTGCAGCAGCACGCCCATCCCCGCCACCGACGCAACGATGCCCTTGGAGCCCATGCCGGCTTCGGTCAGGCCCAAATGCAGCGCATAGTCGCCGCGTTGAGCCAGGCCCCGGTAAACGGCGATCAATGCCTGCACGTCACTGACTTTCGCCGATAGAATGATCTTGTCGCGCCCAAGCCCCAATTCCTCAGCCCGCTCGGCGCTGCCGACAGCGGATTGGATTAATGCATCACGGGTCACATCGGCAGCGTCTCGCGGCTCGGGCAATTTGGCATTGGCATCCATCATTTCGATGGCTAGGTCCTGGTCCAGGCTGCCCCAATTGACGCCGATACGCACCGGCTTCGCATACTTCAGCGCCATTTCAATCATCGTCGAAAACTGGCTGTCGCGCTTCGCCCGATGCCCGACATTGCCGGGATTGATGCGGTACTTGGCCAACGCTTCGGCACAGGCCGGGTGGTCGTTCAAAAGCTTGTGGCCGATATAATGAAAATCGCCCACCAGCGGCACATCGACGCCCTTTTTATCGAGCGCATCGCGAATGTGCGGGACAGCGGCAGCAGCCTCGTCGCGATCCACCGTGATGCGCACCAACTCGGACCCGGCGCGTGCCAAATCGGCAACTTGCGCCGCAGTTGCATCGGCATCGGCGGTGTCGGTGTTGGTCATGGACTGCACAACAATCGGTGCGCCGCCGCCGACAACCACCTGGCCGACACGTACGCCGACACTCGCACGCCGTTGAAGGGGACCTGAAGTGAAGCTCATAACGACCGCCCTCTCCGCCCTATTGCGCCGCGGCGCCGGCCTTCAAGAGATCCGGATCCAGTTGCACACCGCGCAGCACTGCGCCGCCGGCACCGATGGCCGGTACCGTCTCGCCGTCAACCAGGATTTCCAACGCGCCCGCGTTGCCCGTATGCAGGCTCAGACCGGTTTTATCGGGGACCTCGAAGCTCTCACCCTCACGTAACAAACGTGACACCAGCATGGAGTTGGAAAAATCGTCCCGCACTTCGATCCAGCTGTTGGATGTGGCGCGGACGACAATCCGAACGACACTCGGTGTCGGCTCGACGTCGGCTGTAGCCTCCGGTGTAGCGATCTCCGGTGTAGTGGCCTCTGGTGTAGTAGCCTCTGGCGTAGCGATCTCAGTCGTAGCAATCTCCGGCGCAGCAGCCTCAGGCGTAGCGACTTCTGGCATAGTGACTTCTGGCGTAGTGACTTCTGGCGCCGCGGCCTGTTCCAGCACCGCCTCAACTGGCGGCGCTGGCACGTCCGGAATTGTTGTGGAGCCGGAAGTAGGCTGCGGGCTGGACGCAGGTTCGGAAGTGGGTTCGGGCGCGGCTTCAGCCACAGGCTCGGATTGAACTTGGGTTTGCGATTCTGCCTGAGGCACGGGCTCAGGTGCAATCTGGGTTTCGGGCTGGGGCTCCGAGGCCGGCGCGTTGGTGGTCTGGGACACAGAGGATTGAACCTCGCTAGCGACAGGCTCGGCTGGTTGCGGCTCCACAATTTTTACCGGCTCGGGCGTTGCCTCGGAAACCGGCTTTGATTCGGGCTCGGGCGTGGGTTCAGCTTCGGGTTTCGATTCCGGTTCGGATTCGGATGCCGATCTCTCCGCCGACGCGGCATCGGTAGACTCATCGTCTTTGGCCACCAAAGCCGCCAGCCGGTCGGGCAAAGGAGCAACCAACTCAGAGAAGAAGCCATCTTCCGTGGTACTCAGATACCAGCCACCATAGGCAACGACCGAAATCACCAAACCGACAAACACAAGGGCGCCACCCGGAATCCCGGTTTCGGCCACAGGCGTCGGAAAATGCAGATCATGGCGCGGGCCACCGGTCTCGATCTCGGCCTTAAAGCGTCGCACGACCTCTTCACTATCGAGACCGAGATGCTCGGCGTAGGCGCGCACAAAACCCACCGCATAGGTCTGGCCCGGAAGCTCGGCAAACCGGCCTTCTTCAATGGCCTCAAGATACGGGTAGCGAATCCGCAACATCGTCGCCACATCGCGCAATTCCTCGCCGACGCGCTGGCGTGACGCCCTGAGCAGGGAGCCGACACCAGTAACGTCTTCGGCGCTGTCTTCGGATTCTGCCGCATTCGTGGCTGTCTGTTCGCTCATGCGCCCTACCTTACTCAAAATCCAGCCTTCTCCAAGACACAATCCACGTCTATCAGATGGAAATCTCGTGTTTGCCGGCAAAGGCCTCCAGATGATCGCGGATCGAATGCTCGGGCGAATCGAGTAGGCCGTCGATATAGCCGGTCAACTCGGCCGTATCCAATGCCCGTATAACCGCCTTGATGCGTCCCACCGCCGTTGCCGCCATCGACATGCGACGAAACCCGACGCCGACCAGCGCCATGGCTTCCAGTGGCCGTCCGGCCATTTCACCACAAAGGCTGACCGGCACACCCGCAGCGTCGCACTGTTCGACCACGGTTTTGAAAAATTTCAGGACAATTGGCGACAGCATGTCATAGCGGCCGGCAAGACGCGGGTCTCCACGGTCCTGGGCAAACAAAAACTGTCCCAGGTCGTTGCTGCCGACAGCGATGAAATCCGCCACCTCAAGCAATGCCGGCATCTGGAACGCAAGGCTCGGCACTTCCAGCATGGCACCGACGGCAAGGCTTTCGGGCAAAGGGTTGCCGCGGTCGCTTTCGCGCTGCCATTCCTTATCCAGAAGCACACGCGCCGCCTTGAATTCCGCAACCTCGGCAATCATCGGGAACATCACGCGAAGCTCGCGCCCAGCCGCAGCTCGGATCATGCCACGCACTTGTTGGCGCAACAGCGCCGGGCGATCGAGCGACACACGAATGGCGCGCCAGCCCATGGCCGGGTTTTCGCCGTCGGCGCCGCCCCAATGCGGCAACACCTTGTCGCCCCCGATATCCAATGTGCGAAAGGTCACTGGCCGCCCTTCCGCGCCGTCGAGGATATGGGAATACAGCTCCGTCTGTTCATCGACGCCAAGAAATTTGGAGCGCGCCATAAATGCGACTTCGGTCCTGAACAACCCCACCCCTTTTGCGCCGGAGCGTTCGAGATTGGGCATATCAATCATCAGGCCCGCGTTTATGTGCAGATCGACCTCAACACCATCTGTGGTTTCGGCTGGCAGGGCGCGGAGTTCCGCGTAACGCTCTTTCTCCTGCTGAAAGCTCCGCAGCCCGGCCTCGAAAGCGGACAGAATGTCGGCGCTCGGTCGCAGATAGACATGTCCGTGCGATGCATCAACGACCACGGTATCACCGACATCAATGGTCGACAGCACATCGCGGGCATGACCGATCACTGGTATATCGAGTGCCCGGGCGATGATCGCGACGTGACTGGCGGGCGACCCTTCTTCCAGCACCAAACCGACCAGGCGCTCGGGATCGTAATCCAGCAATTGCGCCGGACCCATGTTGCGGGCCACCAGAACCGCTTGCTCCGGCAGCGGTTCTGCCGCCGTTTCGCCGTTGGCGCCGAGCAGATGGCCGATCAAACGGTAAGCCAGGTCATCCAGATCAGCGACGCGTTCGCGCAAGTACGGGTCCGACACCTGCCCCATGCGCGCGCGGATATCGTTCTGCACGCGCTGTACGGCGGCTTCCGCCGTCAGGCCGCTGCCGATGGCATCCTCAATGCGCGTCAGCCAGCCGGCATCGTCGGCAATCAAGCGGTAGGTCTCGAGCACATCACGATGCTCGCCACCTGCCGCCAGCGCATCGCTTTCCAGTAGATTGTCCAACTCGCCGTGCATGGCCTTGAAAGCGGCGTGAAGGCGGCTCAGCTCCTCTTCTGGATCCTCCGCAACCAGGCGGTCGACCCGCACTTTCGGCAAGTGCAACACCGCCGTGCCGATACCAAGCCCGCTGTTCAGTTCCAGCCCTTCAACCCGGAGCGGACGGGCCGCTTGGCCGCCGCCGGGTTGTAGCTCGCGCTGATCAATCAGTTCCCCGCCGCCAATCAGTTCCGCCAATACCATGGCAACGGTCTGTAGGGTCTCGACTTCTTCCTCGTTGTATTGGCGTCGGGTGCGGTTTTGTACCGCCAGCACACCGACCACGCGCCCACCGCGCAGCACCGGCACGCCCATCATGGAGTGGTAGACCTCCTCTCCGGTTTCCGGCCGGTAGGCGAAGTTGGGGTGCTCTTGCGCATCCGAGAGTGCAAACGGCCTGGCCGATGCCGCAATATCACCGATAATGCCTTCGCCGAAATAGAGGCGCGTCGCATGCACCGCCGAAGGTTTCAGCCCTTGCGTGGCGAACAGCTCCAGTTGGTCTCCGGCGCGCCGCACGTAAGCCGAACACACTTCCGCCACCATATCGACGGCGATGATCTGCACGATTTGCTGCAAGCGGTCTTCCGCCGGCAACGTGCCTTCGGCGCCGGCCATGACATCACGTACCCGCGCCAACAAGCGGCGCGGGGCGGAAACCGGATGTCCGTAGCTTGAGCCCGTCTTGCTCATATCAACCTTTCCGCAAACAAGGAGGCAACCCAGAGGCACCTGGGCGTAAACCGTCCCCTGAGGGTATCGAGCTATTCGGCGTCTAGGCCGTAAGCCGTGTGGAGCGCGCGTACGGCAAGCTCCGTGTACTCTTCCTCGACGAGTACGCTGACTTTAATCTCGGAGGTCGAGATCACTTGGATATTTATACCCTTTTCCGCCAGCGTCTGGAACATTCGCTGCGCGACGCCTGCATGGCTGCGCATGCCAACACCGATAACGGAGATTTTCACCACCTTCGAATCGTGTACCAGATCTTCATAACCCAGATCGTCGCGGAAGCTTTCGATGGTGGCGACGGCGCGGTCCAGATCGTTCATGGTGACGGTGAAGGTTAGGTCGGTTGCCCTGCCGTCATCCGAAACGTTCTGGACGATCATGTCCACGTTGATCGAGGCGTCGGCCAGCGGACCGAAAATGGCCGCCGCAACACCTGGCTTGTCACGCACCTTAACCAGCGTGATCTTGGCTTCATCCCGGCTGTAGGCTATGCCGCTTACCAATTCCTGTTCCACGATTTCATCCTCATCGACAACAAGGGTTCCAGGTTCGTCGGAAAAACTGGACAGGACCTGCAACCGCTGACCGTGCTTCATGGCCATTTCGACGGCGCGGGTCTGCAAAACCTTGGCGCCCACCGACGCCATCTCCAGCATTTCTTCGTACGTAATCTTATCAAGCTTGCGTGCCATCGGCACGATCCGGGGGTCGGTGGTATAGACTCCATCGACGTCCGTATAGATATCACAACGATCGGCGCCCAATGCGGCGGCCAGCGCAACGGCGCTGGTATCCGAGCCGCCCCGCCCCAGCGTGGTGATACGGTTGTCCGGCCCCAATCCTTGGAACCCCGGCACCACGGCCACGTGGCCTTTCTTCAGGCGTTGGTCCATTTCATCCGCGTCGATGCTGGTGATCCGGGCCTTGCCGTGCGCACCGTCCGTATGGATCGGAATCTGCCACCCCATCCAAGAACGCGCCTCGACCCCCATCTGCTGCAACACCAATGCCAACAACCCTGACGTTACCTGTTCGCCGGTGGCCACCACGGTGTCGTATTCACGCGCATCATAGAGCCCGGATACCTCTTCAACGTAATCCACCAACTGATTGGTCACACCGGCCATGGCGGATACCACAACGGCAACCTCGTTGCCGGCATCGACCTCCGCCTTGACGCGCGCGGCGACGGCGCGGATGCGCTCGATGTCGGCGACCGAGGTGCCTCCGAACTTTTGCACGATGCGGGCCATGTGGCGGGTCTCCATTGACGGGCGTAAAGCCCTAGAAAAGCTTAAGAACTGTTTGATTGCGATACAGGCGGCGCATACATACTCTATAAACAGAAAGCATGACAAGACCGTGGCACCGGAAGGACCCGCTCAGGGCACAAAAAGATGCAAACCGCCCCAATGGAAACGACAGTAGATACGATAGATAGCGATGAAATCGCCCGTTTTGCGGCGATGGCCGATGATTGGTGGGACCCGACGGGCAAGTTCAAGCCATTGCATCAACTGAATCCGGCACGCCTGACATTCATTCGCGACCATCTCGCCGAACACTTTGGCCGTGATGCGATGGCACCGCGCCCGCTTGACGGGCTTAAAATATTGGATATCGGTTGCGGCGGCGGCCTGCTGACGGAACCACTGTGCCGGATGGGCGCCGACGTCACCGGTATCGATGCTGGCGAAACAGCCATTGCCGTCGCCCGGGCCCACGCTGATCAAATGGGACTCGACATCGATTATCACCAGCGCCCGCCGGAAGCGCTGAGTGAAGAAAACGGTGGCTATGATGTGGTCATGACGATGGAAGTGGTCGAACATGTGGCCGACTTGCCCGCTTTCCTGGCGGCGTCGGCGGGGCTGGTGCGGCCCGGTGGCGCCATGGTGCTGTCGACCCTGAACCGGACACTGAAATCCCTGGCGCTGGCAAAAATCGGCGCGGAGTTCATCTTACGTTGGGTGCCGGTGGGAACGCACGATTGGCGCAAATTCCGCCGCCCGTCAGAATTGGTGCGTCATTTGCGTCCAGCTGGCGTCGAACTTCGAGCGCTGAAGGGTATCGACTACGTGCCGACGGACGCCACCTGGGTGCTGTCGGATAACTTAGATGTCAATTATCTGATGTTCGCGGAAAAAACAGCGACGCCCATTTCTTAGGCGACAGGTTCTTAGCTGTTACGTCGCGCCGACGGCAGGCGGAAAAACTCAATGCCTTCCTCGTCCAGGTCTTCGGCTTCCTCATCCGTGGCTTTACCGTAGATACCGCGTTCTTCAGCTTCACCGTAATGAATGCGCTTGGCCTCTTCGGCGAACTTGTCGCCGACGTCGTCACAATTGGCTTCCACGTGCTCGCGGATTTCGCCGACGGCTTCGAGGATTTGCTCCGCCACTTCGCGGGCGCGCGTTTCCGCACGGTTCAGATCGGCGTCTTTGGGGCCCGCCTTGCTGGTGGAGATATTGGGCGCCATGATCGCCTTGCCGACATCGGTGTCACCACAGAACGGGCAAACGACGTCGCCGCTTTGGGCTTGATGCTCGTAAGTGGCGCTGTCGCGGAACCAAGCCTCGAATTCATGCTCATTGCCGCAACGCAATTGGTATACGATCATAACGTCAACGCAGCCCGTTAAAACAAGGTTGTTCACTCTAGTCGCATTCGGGGCGACCTCATAGCGGAAAAGAACTAACAGGAAAACCTTAAAAAATGCGAAATTCGCCAAACGTCTCAACGACCACGGACGATGTTCGTGCCAAACACCTGCGCATCAAAGTGCCGACACCCTGGTTGGTGCGCTTCCAGCATCTGATCACCGACGGCGGACGCGTGCTGGACATGGCCGCTGGCGGTGGGCGGCATGGGCGGTCGCTGCTGGACCGCGCCGGAGAGGTTGTCTTCATTGATCGCGATACCCAGGCACTGGACGACCTGCGCGATCACCCAACGGCAACGGTCATCGAAGCCGACCTGGAATCTGAATTGTCGCCGTTTGCGACGAACGGCGTATTGGCCGGCGAGTGCTATGACGCTGTGATCGTCGTCAATTACCTGTACCGGTCATTGCTGGACGACATTGTCGACGCGCTCAATCCGGGTGGCGTTCTCATCTACGAGACTTTTGCACGCGGCAACGAAGCCTTCGCGCGCCCGCGCAACCCCGACCACCTTTTGAAAAGCGGGGAGTTGCTGAGTGCCGTCACCGGTAGAATGCAGGTCGTTGCCTACGAGCACGGCAAGGTCGAAGCAACCGATATTCCTGGCGTCAAACAGCGGCTTTGCGCGGTGAAGGATTTGGAGAACTCTGGGCGCGACGACGGCGATCCGCCCGTTCATCCGCTGACAGGTTGATCCCGCACCGGCTCAGCCTGCTCTGTAGTCCCGGTCGTTGTGCAGTGACGGCACCATGCTGCGTGCCTCATTGACACGGTCCATATCGATTTCCGCCACCACAATGCCGGGCTCATCGCCGCCATCGGCGAGCACTTCGCCCCACGGTGCAACAATCAAGGAATGGCCGTAAGTGTAGCGTTCATCCCCGTGATGGCCGCATTGCGCCGGTGCAATGACGAAACAGCCGTTCTCGATAGCCCGTGCACGCATCAAAATGTGCCAATGCGCGGCGCCCGTAGGCCGGGTGAAGGCGGCCGGAATGGTGAACATCCCCGCCCCCGCCTTGGCTAGGCCGCGATACAGATGCGGGAAGCGCAGGTCGTAACAGATCGTCATGCCGAGCGCGCCCCATGGTGTCTCAGCAAGCGTCGAGTGTTCGCCCGGCTCATAGGCCTTGGACTCGCGATACGATTCGCCACCCTCCAGATCAACGTCGAACATATGGATTTTATCGTAACGCGCCCGGATTTCGCCGTCAGAATCGACCAGGAACGAGCGGTTGGCGAATTTCGGCCGGCCCGTTGCGTCCGCCGCGCCGTCGTGTTTAACCACCAACGAGCCCAGCAACAACCATGCCCCGGTCTCACGCGCCAACTCGCGCATGGCGGCCAAGGTCGCATCTTCCGCCTCAATGCAGGTTTTGCCGGCCAGGGCCTTGCGGTCCAGATCCATGACATTGACCACTTCCGGCAAGCCGATGAAATCCGCACCTGCGTCGCGTGCCCGGCGCACCAAGTCGCTGGCATGTTCGATATTGGTATCGACATCAGGCCCGGTTGTGGTTTGCGCGCAGGCTGCCTTGAACACGCCGCTCATTACTGGATACCCAATTTGGCGTCGAGTTCACCCTGGGCATCGAGCCTGTGAATGCCGTCACTGTCGCCGATGTGTTCACCGTCGACGAATATCTGCGGCACCGACGTGGCGCCGGCGCGTTCCATCATTTCCTTGCGCTTGCCGGGGCTCATCATGACGTTGATTTCCTCGTACTCGACGCCCTTGCTGTCGAGCAGCGATTTCGCCCGGAAACAGAAGCCGCAAAACGGCGATGTGTAAATTTCAATCTTAGCCATGGCTGGAATCACCCTCAAAAAACTCGATAAGGGAAATATAGGACGAATTGGCCGCCGTCAAAGGGCAGCACGCGCTATCACCCTTTCTTGATCAGCACGACATCGTCGCCTTCGATGAATAATGTCGCCGGTACGCCCATCAAGGACCATCGATCCGCGAGCCATAAAAACGTGGCTTCCGAAAAAAAGCAAACGTGCGTCGGATCGGTAATGTAGTGCCAAGTGCGGAAGGCTTCCGCATCGCGTACCCGCTTGGTCATGATGCCCAGCCACCCGCCGGACTTAAGTAAAGTCCATAAACGATCGAGATCGGCGCCCGGCTTTGCCATATGCTCGACCACCTCGCTCAGTGTTATAAAATCATACGGCTCGGACAGCACCGTTCCATCCGGCGCATAATACGGGTCGTAAACCGCAACGCTGTGCCCCGCCTCTTCGAACATTATCGACAACAGCGGTCCCGGCCCACAACCGACATCGAGACCGCAGGCTTTCGGTGCGAGACGCGCGCTCAGCGGCTGGAACAGACGATCCAGAAAACGCCTGTATCCGGGATCGTCGATTTGGTTGTCATGCAGGTCGTAGTAGGCTTTCTCATCCGCCGCCGAGAGATGCTGTCCGGGCGGCACAAATACCAACGTACAATTGTCACAACTCAGGTAATCGCGAACGTTGTCACGATGGTACGGCTGCGTGCGGTCTTTAGCGCACAGCGGACATTGGATTGGTGCATCCGAGTTCATCATCCACTCATATCGTAACCGTTATCAAAAAATGACAAGCAGGATTATGTTGTCCCTTGGCAAACCCACAGCACAGGATTTATGATTCGTTCGAGACTTAGAAGGGGAAAGATACCCGAGCGATATTCGGGCATCTGTCGCAGACCTAAGCGACAACGGCGAATAACGGGGATGTTATGTAGCCGATCTATAGTTCTTGGGGGAACACAATGACTGAACAATGGGGCTTGTTCGATCTGGAGACCTTGCCGCTTGATCCAATTCCTGATGTCTCTGAATTCGGGGACTTGATTGGCATTTGGGACCGAACACGCAAGGACTCGCTATTGCCTCGCTGGAAGGATTTTTCATTTGACAGCCTGATGCCTTGGATTGGCCGTCTGGCGATGTCCGAGTTTGATGGCAAGGACGATCTGACATTCACCTTGTTCGGCGGCAAATTCGTCGAACTGTTTGACCAGGAACTGACGGGAAAACCCCTCTGTGCAAGCTTGCTGCCCGCCCAACGAGAGAGCAGCCGCGCGCATTTCATGAAACTGATGGCAGGACCGTACATCGGTCATGGCAAAGGCAAGGTTCCCTCGATCGACCGGAACCATATCGATTTCAACGTGATTGATTTACCCTTGGCGGAAAACGGTCGCGACGTCAGCCATTTCTTGCACGGTGTCGCCGTCCAAAATTAAGCTCGAACGAACAACCCAATCAATCTCGGTTGGTTCTGACCACGCGAGCCAACGTCAACACATCGACCGCCGATGCTCCGCCTTTCAGCAAGATCTTGGCGCATGCCGTCACGGTGGCGCCGGTGGTCAGCACATCATCGATCAACAATACCCGGCGGCCCTCGACCCTGGAACGCCAACGGCGGTTGACGGAGAACACGCCTTGTACGTTGCGCCGCCGTTTTGACGGGCTCAGCCCGGCTTGCGAGGGCGTGCGCTTGCGGCGCTGAAGCATATCCGGTGCGAACGGCTTCGCATGGTCGCGCGCCAAAAGCCGCGCCAGCATGGCCGCTTGGTTGAAGCGCCGCGAGAACAGGCGTGTCCAATGCAGCGGCACGGGCACGATCCAATCTGCCTCGCCGATCAGCCCCGCACCGGAGCGCCCCAGCCAGCCTGCGAACGCCGGCGCCATATCGGCGCGGTCGCCGTATTTGAGGCCGAGAATCATGCGGCGGCTCAACTCGTCATAGGCCATGGCGGCGCGCGCACGGGTAAACACCGGGGGGTCGCGCAAGCACGCCCCGCAAAGCGCGCCTTCCGGCATCTGCAGTTCGAACGGCAAACCACAGCAATAGCACCAGGGCGCCGTCAGGAAATCCGCTTGCTCCCAACATTCTCCGCAAAGCGCGCCATGACGCCCGCCATGCCCCCCGATGGCCGCACTGCATGCCAGACATTGCGGCGGCAGCACCCAATCGAGCAATCGCTCGGCGCCGCGTCGCAGCGGCGACGTGTTCAACAACGTCCCGCCCGAAGAAGGCGCATGCAAATCGGGTTGTTGATGTGCCATAACATCCAGCATGGCTGAAACCATGACTGTCTTCAACCGGCGCGCCGTGCGCCGCCATCGTGATCGGGCCGCCGCCAACTTGGCCCCGCACGACTTTCTGTTCGCGGAAACCGCCGAACGTCTGGTCGACCGCCTGGATGACGTCAAACGCGCCTTTCCGCTGGCACTCGACGCTGGGTGCCACGGTGGTGAATTGTCTCGCGCGCTGCAAGGCCGAGGCGGTGTCGAGACATTGGTTGCCGCCGATCTCTCGCCCAATATGGCCAAACTGGCGGGCCAAACTGGTGCACCCACGCTGGCTGCCGATGAAGAGGCCCTACCTTTCGCCGCCGCATCGTTTGATCTGGTGCTGTCCAATCTCAGCCTGCACTGGGTGAACGATTTGCCCGGCGCGTTGGTGCAAATCCGCCAAGCCTTGAAACCAGACGGTTTGGTTCTGGCCTCTATGCTGGGCGGTGCGACATTGCACGAACTGAGAGCCGCGTTGTATGAGGCGGAGATCGAGATCGAGGGCGGTTTGAGCCCGCGCTTTTCACCGCTGGCCGATGTCCGTGATCTGGGCAACCTTTTGCAGCGCGCCGGCTTTGCCTTGCCGGTAGCGGATTTCGAAACGATCACGGTTTCCTACGAGAATCCGCTGAAGCTGCTACGTGACCTCCGGGGCATGGGCGAGACCAATGCCAACTCGGAACGGCGTGTGAATTTCTCCCGCCGCGCCACCTTGTTCAAGGCCATGGAGATTTACATGGACCGCTTCGCCGGACCCGACGGACGCTTGCCGGCGACATTCGAGGTCATCACGTTGACCGCATGGGCACCCGCGCCTGACCAGCCGCAACCGATGGCACCCGGCAGCGGCGCAACGCCGCTGGGTGAGGCGATCTAAATTTACTTCGAACCGGCGATGTCTTCCAGTTTGTCAAGAAATGCCAGCACATTGTCGTCAACGGCTTCAGCACTGATTGTTTCTTTTTCGGGTTGGGCCTGCGCTTGCGGAACCGCTGTCACACCGACATGGATGTCTTCGCCAAGCACGTCATTGATCACCCGGGCCAATTCATTGCGATCGATCGGTTTGGTGACACAGGCGTTCATCCCCGCGTCAAGATAGCCACGCCGGTGTTCTTCCATGGCGTCGGCGGTCACGGCGATGATCGGGATATCGGCGTTGCCGCGGCTCGATTTGCGAATCGCGCGGGTGGCGTCAGGTCCGTTCATCTCGGGCATGCGCACATCCATGAGCACGAGGTCGTAATCGCCATCGCCGCGCGCCACGGTCTCGACGGCCTCAATGCCGTTTTCAACGATCACTGAGGTGTGACCGAAACGGGTGAGCGTGGCGTGGATGATTTGCTGGTTCAATTTGTTGTCTTCGGCCAAAAGAATGTGCAATGGGCGTTGGCCCACATACTCGACCATGGGTGCCGCCGCGGCATCCTTTCTGACATCGCTGGTCGCCGCCACGTAAGGCACTGTGAAGGAGAACGCGCTGCCGGATCCGGGATCGCTCTCCGCGGCGATTTCACCGCCCATGAGTTCAACCAAACGCTTTGAGATGGCAAGCCCCAACCCGGTACCTTCGTATTTGCGGGAGGTGGAGGCATCGGCCTGGGTGAAGTCTCCGAACAGGTCGTCGATGCGATCTTTCGAAATACCGATACCGGTGTCGATCACGCGAAGTCGCAAGATGCCCGCTGCTCCCTCGCCATTGCTCAGCGACACCCTGAGCGTGACCGATCCTTCGTGCGTGAACTTGATGGCATTGCCGATGAGATTAACCAAAACCTGGCGGATACGGGTCGGGTCGCCGTTGACAGCGCTCGGCACACCATCGGCGATCTCCAAATGCAGACCCAGTTCTTTCTCCTCGGCGCGATGGGCGAACAGATCGATGGTCTCACGCACGGTGCGGTGCAGATCGAAATCGATTTTCTCGATCTCCAGTTTGCCGGCTTCCAGCTTCGAAAGGTCAAGCACATCGTTGATGATCGTAAGAAGCGAATGAGTAGCGCCCTTGATCTTGTTCAGGTCTCCAACCATGTCGGCAGGCGGTTCAGCATCCAACAAGATATCGACCATACCCATGACACCGGTCATCGGTGTACGGATTTCGTGACTCATGGTTGCCAGAAACTGCGATTTCGCCTCGTCGGCGGCTTGCGCGCGATCACGGGCCAAGGCGAGTTCCTGCGTTCGCGATGCGACCCGGTGTTCCAGTTCGTCGTTAGATCGGCGCAAGGCCTGCTCGGCGGCTTCTTGGCGTTCTCGCATCTCGTTGAACGATGAAAACACGGCGCCCATTTCGTCGCGACTGTTCCATTCGGCGCGATGATGACTGCCATCGGCATCGGCGCCGAACGCGCCCACCAGTCGCACCAAGGGAATGCCAATCGTCCAGCGGAAAGCCAGCACTGCGGCCAGCATTGTCATAAGCATAACCACCACGGCAACAGTCACCGATATCGCCAAATCACGCACCCGGGCGCGTTGCAGACGGTCGTCCGAGAACAGCACTCTGAGATTCCCCACGGATTCACGCTGATCTTCTCGATCGAAATAAATCACCCGGCTGAGAACCAACCCCGCGGGTGTCACTTCAGCCGGAATCTTGGCGTCCGGCACCGCCCCGCCACCACTGCCGAGCACCTCTCCGAAATCGTCTGCGACTTCAACGGCGACGACATCGGCATTGACGGAAAGCGACTCCGCCAGCAGTTGAATGCGCTCGTGGTCCAAGTCCCAAAGCGATGCGGCGAACACCTTGGTTTGGCTTTCGATCAATTGTTCGGAGGCATGGCGGATTTCCCGTTCGACTTGGCGGTAGCTGAAGTTTTCGAACAGGACAAAAAATACCGCCAACCCGAGCAGCGCGAACGGCACATTCAGTGCTAAAAATTTTCCAAGCAGCGATTTCATCCGCAGCCGCTCGAACGGAACCGGTCGGTGAATGGCTTCAGAATTGGTGGGGGTCGGCGTATCCATGATGTCGCCAAGCGCGATCGTTCAAGCCGTTGAATGCAAGCGCTGTCTTGCAGACGGTTACTTAAACGCCGTCGCGAAATACTCCTTTGTCAAGCTGTCTATGGCGAGAATCTTGAGCCCCTTGTTAAAGGTTTCACGTGCTGCGCGCGCCTTGGCATCGTCACGAAAACAGAGATAAAGAGTTTTCGTTTCCAGCGCTTTCTTAGCAAACCCCAGTTTGCTGACATGCTGCTTAAGACCGTCCGTGGTTCGCACCAGATACTGAAACACCATTCGGTCGATCAGTACGATATCGACTTGGCCCTTGACCAATTTACGCAAATTGCGTGTGTCATCGGTGGTTCGCAAAACAGAGAGAACGCCGTTTTTGTCCAGCGCATCAAATTCTTCCGTCGCCGCATAACCGGTCACATAGCCGATACGCTTTTCTTTTAGGTCACTCAAATCCTTCCATTCGGGCGTGCCATCGGATTTTCGGAAAGCAAAACCCAACGGCGCCATGCCGATGGGATCAGACGCAATGAACTTCGGTTTTGGTGAATGCTTGCAGTGATAACCCGGAAAATAGGCGATCGATCCGTTGCGCCCGCGTGCCGCCGACTGAATGGCCCGTTTCCATGGCCAAAAACCGAAGCTCACGTCTGTCTCAGCTGCCGCGAACGCCTTTTTTACGATCCGCGACGTGGCGCCATATTGCGGCAAGGCCTGCCCCGTATAAGGCGCCCAATCCAGTGTCGACACGCGCACCGCATCCGCCGCCTTTGCCGAAAATGCCGCGAAAACCATGACAACCGGGATGATCACCAGCCATCCAATTTGCTTTGCACGTTCGATCATACGAAGACCCCCAAGCCAACAAGCACTCAAGTGCACACGATTGCATGCCACAACAAGCACATAAAAAGATATATACCAAAAGATTAAAAATAACCACATTTAATGCCGGTCTATAGACAGGCTCTCATGGCATGCCGTTGCCACCATGAGACGGAGGCGGTACAACGCCTTGAATATCATTTCGCGATGGAAAGCCAAAGCTATGAAGTTTCACGCCCCCCTGCTGAAAGGCCGTCTGATCAAGCGCTACAAGCGCTTTATGGCCGATGTCGAATTGGAAAACGGAGAAACAGTGACGGCGCATTGCGCCAATTCCGGCTCCATGCTGAGTGTCAACGAGCCCGGTGCCGAGGTATGGATCAGCCCCGCCAAAAATCCGGATAGGAAGCTCAAATACACCTGGGAGATGATCCGCATCGGGCGCTCGCTGGTCGGCATCAACACCAGCCATCCGAACGCTTTGGTTTATGACGCGATTGCAGCGGGCAAAGTATCTGAGCTTACGGGTTATGCGGATGCCCGGCGCGAGGTCAAATACGGCAAGAACTCGCGCATCGACGTGTTGCTGGAAGACGACAAAAAGGGGCTTTGCTACGTCGAGGTGAAGAACGTGACCATGCGCCGCAACCTAAAAGCCGGCGCCCCTGTGGAATTTCCCGACGGCGTTACGGCACGCGGCGCCAAGCATCTGGTTGAGCTTTCAGACATGGTTCGTGATGGGCACCGGGCGGTGATGTTTTATCTGGTGCAACGCGGCGATGGTGCGGGCGGCGTCACCATCGCACGCGATATCGACCCCAATTACGGCGAGGCGTTAGACAAAGCGCGTGCCGCCGGGGTTGAAATCCTGGCCTACGGTTGCAAATTAACACCTGAGGGAATTACGTTGGCGAAGCCGGTTGCGTTTCTAGGCTGACGATCTGTTGATGACCGGAGCCCCGTCAAAAGGCTGGCCCGAAAGGCTGGCCCGAAAGACTGGTACCGGCGGTTTTTTTGAGCATAATCAAGTGATGCAGGAACTTTACACTCAGACCCCGGGCCGCGATGGCCGCCCGATCCGGCTCCACGGACCCGCTGCCTTCGACGGCATGCGCAAGGCCGGCAAATTGGCCGCCGAATGCCTGGACTTTATCACACCACACGTGGTGCCATCGGTAACCACCGACCGGCTGAACCAACTTTGCCATAACTTCGTGACGGAGCGCGGCGGCATATCCGCGCCGCTCAATTACCGGGGCTTCCCGAAATCCATCTGCACCTCGATCAACCATGTCGTCTGCCATGGCATTCCGGGCGACAAGAAGTTGCGCGACGGCGACGTGGTCAATATCGACGTCACCACCATCGTCGATGGCTGGCATGGCGATTCCAGCCGCATGTATCCGGTCGGCAAGGTCGGACGCAAAGCCGAACGCCTGATCGATGTAACGTTCGAGGCCATGTGGCGTGGTATTCGCGAGGTTAAACCCGGCAAGACGCTCGGTGACATCGGTCACGCGATCCAGAGCTATGCCGAAGGCGAGCGTTTTTCGGTGGTCCGTGATTTTTGCGGCCATGGTCTGGGCCAGGTATTTCACGATGCGCCGAATGTCATGCATTTCGGCCGCGCGGGCGAGGGCGAGGTGTTGCACGCCGGCATGTTCTTCACC
>JAERTE010000063.1 GCA_016845145.1 Rhodospirillaceae bacterium | reverse complement strand
CCGCAAGGTCTGTTCCCAGTTTGTTGAACTGTGCCGCCGCATCGGTTTGTTGGCGACGGCCAGCGTGGCGATTGACGGCTCCAAGTTCAAAGCGGTGAACAACCGGGACCGGAACTTCACCAAGGCGAAGATGGCGCGGCGCTCAATCTCGACGGCATCGGGCTGAAATTCGATCAGGTCGGCATCGGTGTTGAAGAAATTGCGAAGTCGACCAAACACCGATGGTCGCTCGACATCAACGATATCGGCGGCCTCCGCCGCGCGTGTCGGGCTCGTCTTTGAGCGCGTAGTCATGGACGACGCGTTCGACTGTGGTATGGACGCCATGACGCCGGGCGGCGAGGACGAGGCAGGTGATGGCCGTATGCATGGCGTCCTCCCTATCCGTCCTCGGCAACCAGATCGGCGGCAAAGCTCAGCCCGTCGACGATCAGGTTCTGGGTTTCGTGGTCGAGCAGGTCGGGCCGGCCCGACAAGACGGCACGCAGGCAGTCCAGGTGCAACTGTGCGACGACCATGCGTGATCCCGCACCGGGGCCTAAGTCGCCGATGAAGTCGTCCAATTGGCGCGTCAGCCGGTCTGCAAACCGGTTAGCGTCAGCAAGTGTCTTCGGATCAGTATCGGTGTTGCCAGCCGCATTGGCGGCGGCCAGAGTCTTGCGGATGGTTTCCGAGAGTTCAGTGAGTTGCGGGTCGATTACCGTACCGGCCGCCTCGGCGGGATCAATCCGGGTCAAACGGGTCACCAAGGCCAGTTGGATCGCCTCGCGCAACTTGGCCAGCGAGAACGGCTTGATCAAACAACCGTCGACGCCTGCGTCCCGCGCCGCCTGGATACCCTCCAGGCCCTCATTATTGGTCAGCATGAGAATGGAAAGACCGGGCCAACGCGCATGCACCATGGTGACCAATTCCCGGCCATCGAAAGCCAGCATGTTCCAATCGGCGACGATCAGATCACAGGGAACACCGCGCTCGAGCGCATCTAAGGCCTCAGCCGTATCGCGGGAGATATGAACGTTCGCCACACCAAGTTCGAGGAGCGCAGTCTTTTCCAGTTCACGGGCGAAAGTGTCGTCCTCGACCAAAAGGATCCGCAGGATAGAGAGATCGAATGCCAAGCGCGCCATGTCACCCCCCTCACACGGCCGCCGGACGATCGGCGAGAGCGGCGAGAGCGGTATCAAGCTCGCCCTCCAACGCGCCGGTTGCGGCGATAGCGTCATCAAGCCGGTTGTCGTCCAGGGCGCGTTCGACGACCCGGCATGTTGTTGCCAGCCGCATAAGTCCGATGGTACGCGCGCTGCCTTTGAGGGCGCTCGCGCCGCGGCGCCAATGGTCGGTGCCATCCGCAGCCTGTGCCACTTCGATTACGGCTTCCAATTGATCCGGCGCCAATTCGCGGAAACGGAAAACGAACTCCTGTGCTTTATCGGCGCCGTAATCGCTGCTCAACTGATCAATCGCAGCCGGGTCCAGGACCGGCAAGGCGGCCGGGTTCGGCGCGTGGCTATCGATTTGCGCGTCGGACGGCCCCAGCAGGTCAGAGACGATCTCCATAAGGGTTGCCGCCTTTACCGGTTTCGGCAGGAAATCGGCGGCACCGGCGGCCAAGGACTCAGCCGGCGCCGTGGTATCTTCGACACCCGACACGACAACCACGGGGATGTCGCGGTGCTCATCATCGGCCTTCAGCCGCGCCAGCACGTCGAGCCCGCTCAGACCTTCCATCAAGAGATCGAGAAAGATGAGACCGACCGAACCTTCGTCAACAGCCTGCAAAGCCTCCTCGCCGGATGCCAGCGGCACGACGTCGAGGCCTTCCTTCATTAGCCGGTAGCGGATGACGTTGCGCGACATCTCGTTGTCGTCGACGACCAGAATGCGGGTGCTTTCAGTAGTCATGGGTCGATCTTCCCTCATTTGTGCAGCCCAGGGCCTAGCAAAGGGGCCGGGGCTACATCTGTCAACCGGTATCCCGATTATCCGAAGTTCGGGGAGCCGGCCTGGGCTGCAACCGGGGATTCCGCACCGGCGTCGGCGTCCTGGCCGGTCAGCATGCCCTTGTCCTGCATGGCCTGGCCCGTTTGGCCAAGGGCCGAGACCATGCGCATGAAGGCCGGCGGCGACATCACCAATTGGCCGACGAACTCGGGCGTCGGATTTCCGTCCTGGTCGCGCCCAACGGGCGACAGCGCCAAGAGGTCCATGCGGATGACGCCGTCGACAAAAGTGTGGTTTCCGATATTGGCCATTATCTTGATCCTTTCATTCAGTAATGGTGTTGTCTTGATACTCAGACCTTTCGGGAGCCCCACGCCCTTGAGGTTTACGGGATGTTTCTGAGCCGCCTTTTCGACGGAAGCTCCGATGCTCGCAAGTTCGCCGGTGCGCGCCCGCATCTGGCACGTCTCGGAAGGTTCAAAGATTAACTGAAGTCGCTTGCTCTAGAGGTTGAGCCGACGGGTAACGCCAGGTTAAACGTTGGCCTAAGTAACTGAAATAACTCGAGATTTCAGGCCAATTGTGGGCATCGAAAAATTCTTTTCTGCTTTCTTCCCGTTGGAAGACCGCAAGAGAACGGCATTTGTAGACTGGTTTACATTCGAGTCTGACCCCAGTCGAGCCTTCCCAAAATCGTCATGCGCGGGCTTGACCCGCGTATCCACGTCTCAGGCGAGTTGATCATAACGATCATCCCAATTTAGATTCGTCGAATGGATTAGCCTTACCTTCCATGCCCGGCGCCATTGCTTGATGTTTTTCCCGCGCTGAATGGCCGTATCAATCTCATCATGCGGTTTGGCATAGACGAGCCATTGCAACCCATGTTTGCTGGTGAAGCCTCCCACCGTGCCGTCGCTGTGTTCCCACACCCGGTGTGCAAGGTTGCTATCTACACCGATATACAGGATCCCGTTGGGCTTGTTCGACATGATGTAAATCCAGACGCTTGACATACTGCCATAGTAGATCACGAAGCTCCCTCTCGCCACAAAGACGGGGACACGCGGGTCAAACCATGACGAAGTTCGAAGGTTTGGCTTCCTTTGGCTACAAGAAGCCGTCCCCTGATCTGACGAAATACGCCTCCTAGCGAGTCTAATCCGGACAGGCGGTCGTGTGTTCCGTAGACCGGCGTTATGAATTTTCTTGACTTTTTCCCTATTATATGAGTATTAATTCCTTTATTGCATATAACAGGAGACTGCTCGCCATGACTTCCCCTGCTCAACTTGCCGCCAATCGGGCCAATGCGCGGCTGTCCACCGGGCCGCGCTCCGAGGCCGGCAAGGCCGTGTCGCGTTACAACGGATTGCGCCATGGGCTTTATGCCCGTGACGTGGTGCTGCCGGGTGAGGACCGGGCCGAATATGACGCCATGCTGGCGGAACTGCGGGACGAGTTTGCGCCGCAGGGCCGTTATGAAACCGCGCTGGTGCGGCGGCTTGCCGATATCTGGTGGCGGCTCGGGCGTTCGGCGGCGCTGGAAGCGGGCCTACTCAGCCCCGACTGGGAAACAGGCGGCCCGTTCGCATCCGGGCCGGTATCGGATGGCGGGCCGTTGGTGGATACCTTCCGCGTCGTCATGGACGAGACCGAAACGCTCGATACTCTGGGCCGCTACGAGGCCCGGCTGGACCGCGCCTTTCACCATGTGGTGGTGATGCTGGAGCGCCGGCAGGCATTGCGGAAACGGCGCGATGGAGGAAAGGACTATCATTCGCCGATTGGCACCCCC
>JAERTE010000062.1 GCA_016845145.1 Rhodospirillaceae bacterium | reverse complement strand
GGGGTGTGCAATGAGCAAACCGTCCCGGCGCCCGCAACGTGAGGCCATCAAGGAGCAGCGGGCTAAAAAAAACGCCAAGAGAAGACACTTCGAGCCCGGCAGATAGCTGAAGGGCTCCTCCCCCGGACGCCGCCGGCATTGCCCAATACCTGCTCGGCCTACGCCACCGTAGCCCAAGAGCAGCAAGCACGAGAGGAGGCGGTGAGTGGACAGTTGGCGGTTGTGCGCCGCGAGCTGCCTCGTCTGCTCGAACGCCTGGAGAGAATCCCCGACATTCGAGATCCGCACCGGTGCCGGCATAAGCTCACGGTCCTGTTGCTCTACGGGCTGCTGATGTTCGTCTTCCAGTTCGCCTCCCGGCGCGAGGTCAACCGGGAGATGACCCGCCCACAGTTCGAAGCCAACCTCCAGTTGCTCTTTCCCGAGATCGAGACGCTACCCCATGCCGATACCCTGTATCGGCTGCTGCGCGACATTGATGTGGAGAGCATCGAGCAGGCCCACGTCGAGGTGATCGGGCGGCTGATCCGCGGCAAAAAGTTTCGTCGCTATCTCATCAACAACTGCTACCCCATCGCTATCGACGGCTCCCAGAAGTTTGCCCGAGACAGCCTGTGGGACGAGAACCTGTTGGAGCGCACCCGGGGCAAGGGGCAGAGCAGCCACACTCAGTATTTCGTCTACACCCTGGAGGCGAGCCTCGCTTTTCGTAATGGCATGGTCATTCCCCTACTCAGCGAGTTCCTCGAATATGCCAAGGGCGATACCGACAACAACAAGCAGGACTGCGAACAGCGTGCCTTCCACCGAATGAGCGAACGGCTCAAGCAGCTTTTCCCGCGCCTTCCCATCGTGCTGTTGCTCGACGGGCTCTATGCCAATGGACCGGTGATGCAACGCTGCCGCCAACTCAACTGGCAGTTCATGATCGTGCTCAAGGACAAGGATCTACCCAGTGTCTGGGAGGAGTTTGAATCACTCCAACCCTTACAGCCCGTAAACCGCCTCCAGCGCACCTGGGGCGATCGCCGTCAGCGCTTCTCCTGGGTCAACGCCATCGACTATGAATTCACCCAAGCGGGCCGCAGACACCTTGGCGTTCATGTCGTCCTCTGCGAGGAGAGTTGGGAGGTGGTTAACGATGAGGGGCAGACCCTCACCAAGACCGCCCGCCATGCCTGGATTTCCTCTCGCCCCATCACGCAAGGTAACGTACACGAACGCTGCAACCTCGGCGCGCGCTACCGCTGGGGCATCGAGGCGGGCTTCCTGGTGGAAAAACACCAGGGATACCACTACGAGCACGCCTTTGCCCTGGATTGGAACGCCATGAAGGGCTATCACTACCTGATGCGCATGGCCCACCTGTTCAATACCCTGGCGCGCTTCGCCCGCCACCTCAAGGAAATCTACGCCAAGCTCGGTGCGCGCGGTACCATCGCCTTCATCCGCCAATCCTGCGCCGCGCCCTGGCTGGACCCCGAGCGCATCAATGTTCTGCTCAGCCAGCCTTTGCAGCTGCAGCTCGAATAGGGATCCCCGCTTCGCGATCGTAACTCCCTGCGCTGAACGGCGGCAGCTCTTGCTCGCGCCGCGTTCGGCCAGATCCGCTCCAGCGCCTCCGCCAAGCCTCGCCATCGCCTTCTTCCAGGTTTTGACCGGCTGCCATTGTAGCTCTGCGCCGATTCTCTTCGTTCCTTGTTCTTGAACGGACAGCAGGGGAGTGGGTTATGCTTCATGGCTGTATCGTTCACCGACACTTTGACGTACTCACCCGGCGACGCCCCAGGATGGTTCCGGCAATAGGCGGCGTCCAGCTCGGTGTTGGTGGTCTCCAGTGTCAGCCGGCCGCCCTCCGGCATGGCGTCGCGGGCGTTGTTCACCAGGTTAAGAAGCGCGTCCTGAAAGTCGCCGGGGTCCAGCTCCACCGGCCACAGGCCCTCGTCCGACGAGCACTGCACCTGCACCGCCGGGGTCACCGAGCGCCTGATCAGCTCGCCCATTTCCTCGAGCAGCCCGTTGAGCCGGCAGGTCTCGCTCTGGGCCGGCTTTTGCCGCGCAAAGCCCAGCAGCTGGCGGGTCAGCTGGGCCGCCCGTTCAGCGGCCTGGCGGACCTGCTGCACCCGCCGGCGTTGCCCTGCCTGTTCACCCAGATCCGCTTCCAGCAGCTCCAGGTGACCGAGCATGATGGCGAGCAGGTTGTTGAAGTCGTGCGCTATGCCCCCGCTCAGCTGTCCCACGCTCTCCATCTTCTGCGCCTGGACCAAACGCCGGCGCAGCTCTTCAGCCTCTGCCTCAGCTTGTTTGCGATCAGAAATATCTCTGCCGACACCAACAATGTATTCCACCTGATTCGATGCATCCAGTACCGCTGTATCGTTCCATTGCAGCCAGCGCCAACCGGTCTTGGTCATGGCGCGTTGTTCAATCAATATTGCGTGGGGCGGCCAATGGAGTTTTTCCATGGCCGCAGCCGTGCCCGCCTGATCTTCCTCGTGCACCAGCGGCATGAATTTCTGGCCGAGCAGTTCGTGCTCGGCCTTACCGAACATTCGGCAATAGGAAGGGCTGACGAACTGAAACCGGCCTTCAGGGTTCACCTTGACAACCAGATCGCTCTGGTTCTCCACCAGAAAGCGATAGTTTTCTTCCGCTTTCTTGCGTTCGGTGATGTCCTCATGATTTCCAATCATGCGCACGGCATCACCGTTGCCGTCTCTCTCCACGATTCGGCCACGTGCATGTATCGACCTGTATTCTCCCGACTTGGTTCTCAGGCGAAACTCGTTTTCATAGTGCTCCGGTTTGGTTTGAAGATAGGTTTCAGCGACGCTCACGGCGGCATCCAGGTCGTCCGGATGGATCAGATCCCGCCAGCTGCTCAAAGAGGCCGGAAACTCATCCGGTTCGTATCCCAGCATGGTGTAGTAACGGGG
>JAERTE010000061.1 GCA_016845145.1 Rhodospirillaceae bacterium | reverse complement strand
ACATTACATGCCCCGTCGCCGGCTATTTCGGCGGCCAGGACAAAAACCCGTCGCCGGCCGACGTTGATGATTATGAAGCGGCGCTAAAGGCCGCCGGCGTGGAATATGAATTCCACCGCTACGCCGACGCCGGACACGGGTTTCAATCGTTTGAAAACCCGGATCGGTTTCATGCCGAGGCCAGCGAGGCGGCGTGGGGCGAGGCGCTTGGGTTTTTGGGGGAGAAGTTGGGGCGGAGCTAGCGCGGGTGAATTGTGGGGTTTGTGCCTGGGTTGTTCGGCAGTCGGTCGTAAACCGGACCACTTTCTCAAGTCAGTATTTCGGCTGGTTTTGACCCAAGGCGGAAATCTAGGCTGCAAGCTGTTGCAAATGATGTCGATTGTTAAAGGAGAATTGGATACTCTGATTTCGTATTAGAAGGGTTGATACATGCCGGGCCAGATCAAGGACTTATTGTCTAGGATTGCCGACTACGTTGAGTTAGACGATTTCGTCAGACGCATGCGCCAGATGCCGCTCCGAGGCCATTTGTTCTATTTGTCGATATTCTTAATTGTCGGATATTTTGCCGTAGCGGCTCGTATTGTCTCTTACCAGCCCGGAGAACTCGTTGATAAGAATGAGAAGGAGCCTATTTCGAAAACGGTGAAAGAGGAAACTGACAGGGAAGTGCAGCCAGATCCGCCTTCTCAAACAGCAACGATCCAGGATTTTTCAACCAGCGTTGAAAATCCGGGCGCTTCGGTAAGCTCTGATGTCCTCGTTGCACCGTACCCACTAGGTGTCAGTCCATATGAGAAAGGAAAAGCCGAAGAAGGAAAGGGGAATTTTGACGCTGCCTGCAAACTCTTCCGCGACGGTGCAGCCCAAAAAGACGCCAAATCCATAAACGGCCTTGGTGCTTGTTATTTCAATGGCTGGGGAGGAGTACCAGATTACCGGAAGGCGATAGATCACTTTCACGCGGCCGCCGAAATGGGCTGGTATAAGGCCACCGCAAACCTTGCCTACGCGTATAAACAGGGTCTGGGCGTCCCTCGGGACATAGACCGAGCCAGTAGGTTGCTGAAGCAAGTAAAAAAACCAATTAGAGAGGCCGCGACCAGGGGAGACAAATGGGCTCAAAATCTATTTGGCGCCATGCACAATGAGGGCCTAGGTGTTCCAGCTGACCCTGCGGAAGCCGTGAAGTGGTTTAGAGAAGCTGCGAATTTGGGTTTGGCCTCCGCGCAATACAATCTCGGTTGGGCGCACGGAAATGGTGATGGCGTACCTCTGAGCTACGTGCGAGCGCATATGTGGTTCAGCATTGCCGCTTCAAACGGGCACAGGGGAGGAGAACTTGGCAAAGATACTTTTGAAGGTCTCATGGACGCCGCACAACTCGCGGAGGCGCAAGAACTTGCTAGGAAGTGGATTGAGGGGCATCAGAATTAGATTGGGTAGATTGCCCGCTCCTGGCTAAACGCTACCAAAAGTCACACCGCCAGATTTTGTCAGGTCCCAAAGGCGCAGCGGACACATTGTCAGAATCAACCTGATGGTTTCGGGACGGTTCTGGGAGCAGTGGATTTAATTTCTCTTTTTCCCACCTGCCGACCTAAGTATATTTTATCTTAATTTAGGAATTTATTGACTTTTTTGAAAATGATGCTATAGAAGGTTAGCATCGTTGGCAGGCCCTCGCGCTTCGCTGATGACGGCACGCTATTTGACATTCGAATAGGGTTTTGGCCGAAGCTGATGCTTCCGATTAAGGATGCGGGTTGGATTCGGCTTTGTAGAGATTGTCATTCCCGCGCACGCGGGAATCCAGCCGGTCCGCCCCATGGTTTTCCGCCGGAGGAAGGTGATGCCTTCGGCATCAAGTGGATTCCCGCCTTCGCGGGAATGACGGGGGAAGGGGCGTTTCCGGTGAATGACGGGGACGGAAGGAGTGTTTCTGGTGAATTGGGTTCGGTCCCCAGATTTTTTTATGTTTGCAATAAAATCAATAGGTTCCAACCCGCACTTTTCGGCTGAATCTCTCTCAGATTGGGCGGATCAGGGCGTCGTCGGATCGGCTAAATACTGCAGGCTAGTAAATCACCGCCTGGCCAAACCCGCCGTCCACCGCAATGGATTGCCCCGTCACCATATCCGCCATGGGCGAGCAGAAGAACAGCACGGCATCGGCGATGTCTTCCGGTGCGATCAGCTTGCCCAGCGGCATGTCGGCTGTGCGTTCGGTAATGATGGCGTCGAGGTCGGTTCCGGTCTCCTTGGCTTCGCGCTCAAAAATCTGCATGACGCGTTCCGTCGCCGTGTAGCCCGGGTGCACGCAATTGACCGTCACGTTGTGGCGCGCCGCGTAGCCGGCGAACTGTTTGGTGAAATTGGCGACGCCGGCGTTGGCGACGCCGTTGGTCATGCGCAGGGGGGCGACGATACGCGCCGTCATGCCGCCGATATTGACGATGCGCCCTCGCCCCAACTTTTCCATGAAGGGTAATACCAGCCGCGCCACCCGGATATAGGCCATCAGCTTGACGTCGATATGATAGCGGAATTCGTCGTCCGTCAGCTCGTCGAACGGCGCGCTGGTCGACGTCACGGCGTTGTTGACCAACACATCGATGCGCCCCGCGGCACTCGCGACGTCGGCAACAAGTTGCTCGATTTCGTCAACGTGGCTGACATCGGCTTGAAAGCCCCAGGCTTGGACACCACGGGCTTTGAGATCGACCACGGTCTGCTCCAGGCTTTCCGCCGTGCGCCCGCAGATCGCCACGTTGGTGCCTTGATCCGCCAGCGCCAGCGCCACCGCGCGCCCAATGCCCCGGCTGCCGCCGGTGACGAGGGCGGTTTTGTTTGTCAGTTGGAAGTCCATCGACATGTCCTCAAGCTATGGGTTCGGATGATACTAAGGCGGCGGCTTCAGGCTTTGTGGTGCTGGCTGAGAAATTCCAACGTCTTTGCGCAGGCAGGGACCGCAGCTGCGGCGACGTATGACGGGCGCGCATCATTGGCGAAGGCATGGCCAGCTTGATAGATGTCGATCGTTGCCGCCGGGATGGCGGTGCGCACCGCCTCAATCACATGCGGGGGCGTATAGGCGTCGTCCGCGCCGAAATGAAACAACATGGGACAATTGGGGCCGTTTGGGTTGTCGGCCAGATGTTTCTCCAGCGAGGTGCCATAGAAGGCCACCGCACACGCAAGCTCGAGACGGCAAGCCAGACGCATGGCTTGTCCGCCGCCCCAGCAAAACCCGATGATGGATACGCCGGACCGGTGATTGACCGCGCCCACGGCGGCTTGCGCGTCGAGCAAGACTTTCTCAGGCTCGAGATTAAGCGCGATTTCCCGGCCTCTGTCGGGTGTGTCAAAGGGAATGACGGTGTTGGGCGCTGTCCGGTCGAACATCGCCGGGACGACGGCGTCATAGCCGTCAGCGGCATAGCTGCGGGCAACGCCCTTAAGCTGGTCTGTGACGCCGAAGATCTCTTGCAGGATAATCAACCCGCCTTTCGCCTGACCGTCAGCACGCGCGACAAAGGCGTCGAACTTGAAACCGTCCGAGGCCTCAAGAGTTAGTTTTTCTTCGTGGATCGTCACAGCCGTTTCTCCCTAGTCTTGGTTTTGTGCGGGCGTTAGATCGAAAGATCATACCCATAGCTTGACTATCAAGGCCTTTGAGACAAATCAAATTGATGTCGCTAGGCATTTCGCGGCACGAAAGCGATTTACAACGGAGCCTGCAGGGACTAAAACCGCCGCCAACCTAGAGATTTTTGGAAACCTCCGTCATGCAAACGGTTATTCTTGTCATTCACCTGCTGATCGCCTTGGGGCTGGTCGGTGTTATCTTGATGCAACGCTCCGAAGGCGGCGCGCTCGGTATGGGCGGCGGCGGCGGCGGCGGCGGCGGTTTCATGACCGGCCGTGGCGCAGCGGACCTTTTGACCCGCACGACAGGCATTCTGGCGACCGGTTTTTTCATCACGTCGATGGTTTTGGCGATCCTGGCCAGCAAGTCCGGCGAATCGACATCGATTCTCGACCAAGGCGCGGCCCCCATCACCACCCCAACCGCGCCAGCCGAACCGGCGGCGCCGGTCGCAAAATAGGGCAATGCCCTGGTAACAAAGGGTTTTACGAATACCCGAGAGGCCGGCGAATTTTCCGGCCTCTTTTCTTTTGGCAAGGCGCGCGAATGATATACAGTACAACTCCATGACGCGGTTCATTTTCATCACCGGCGGCGTGGTTTCATCGCTTGGAAAAGGCTTGGCATCGGCGGCGTTAGGCGCGCTCTTGCAGGCACGTGGTTTTAAGGTCCGGCTGAGGAAGCTCGATCCTTATCTTAATGTCGATCCCGGTACCATGAGCCCGTACCAGCACGGTGAGGTCTACGTCACCGACGACGGCGCCGAGACCGATCTCGACCTCGGCCACTACGAGCGCTTCACCGGCGTCTCATCCAGGCAGTCCGACAACGTAACCACGGGCCGTATTTATTCCGACGTTATTGCCAAGGAGCGGCGTGGCGATTATTTGGGCGCCACCATCCAGGTGATTCCGCATGTCACCGAAGCGATCAAGAATTTCGTCGTCTCGGATCTGACCGACGAGGATTTCGTGCTTTGCGAAATCGGCGGCACGGTGGGTGATATCGAGGGTTTGCCGTTCTTGGAGGCGATCCGGCAATTGGGCAATGACCTCGGCCGCGCGCGCTGCATGTACCTGCATCTGACGCTACTGCCCTATATCCCGACAGCCGGCGAATTGAAGACAAAACCGACCCAGCACTCCGTGAAGGAACTGCTGTCGGTCGGGATCCAGCCCGACGTATTGCTGTGCCGCGCCGAGCGCGACATCCCTGAAGGCGAGCGTCGCAAGATCGCGCAGTTCTGCAACGTGCGCCGCGAGGCCGTCATTCCGGCATTGGACGTACCGTCCATCTATCAGGTGCCCATCGCCTATCACGAGCAAGGCCTCGATAGCGAGGTTTGCCGTTATTTCGATATCGATGCGCCGGCACCGGACCTGACCCGATGGGAGAAAATTCTGGAGCGCGTCACCAAGCCGGAAGGCGAGGTTTCCATTGCCGTGGTCGGCAAGTACACCGGCCTGTTGGACGCCTACAAATCATTGTCCGAGGCGCTGACACACGGCGGCATCGCCAACAATGTGAAGGTCAACCTGGATTGGATCGATTCGGAAATTTTCGAGCAAGAAGACACTGTACAGCACCTGCAAGGCGTACACGGCATCCTCGTGCCGGGCGGTTTCGGTGAACGCGGCGTCGAAGGCAAAATCGCCGCCGCGACATTCGCCCGTGAACACAACGTGCCATACTTCGGTATTTGTTTGGGCATGCAGATGGCCGTGGTGGAAGCCGCGCGTAATCTGGCCGGCATCCAAGGCGCGGGTTCGAGTGAGTTCGGCCAATGCCAAAACCCCATCGTCGGTCTGCTGACGGAGTGGGAGAGGGACGGCATCATCGAGAAACGCTCAACCGAGAGCGACCTCGGCGGCACCATGCGCCTGGGCGCCTATGATGCCGTGGTTCAAAAAAACAGCCGCATCCACGAGATATACGGCTCGGACAATTTGAGCGAACGCCATCGTCATCGCTACGAGGTGAACTTGGCCTATGAAGGCGAATTGGCCGCCAAAGGCATGGTGTTTTCGGCCAAATCTCCTGATGGCGTGTTGCCGGAAATCGTCGAGATACAAGACCATCCGTGGTTCATCGGCGTACAGTTCCACCCGGAACTGAAGTCGCGCCCGTTCGAGCCGCACCCGCTGTTCACGTCGTTCATCGGCGCGGCGGTGGAACAATCGCGGTTGGTCTAAGATATGGGAACCATGCCACACCATGTTTCCGTCGGTGACTTGACCATCGGCAACGATTTGCCACTGACGCTCATCGCCGGGCCGTGCCAAATGGAAAGTCGGGCGCACGCGTTGGAATGCGCCAGCGAATTGGCCGATATCTCCAAGACGCTCGGCATCGGCATCATCTACAAGTCGTCCTTCGATAAGGCCAACCGTACCAGCCTGAACAGCGCGCGCGGACTCGGTCTCGCCGATGCAGCACCGGTATTTGCCGAAATTCGGGAAACAACGGGGCTTGCGACACTCACCGACGTGCATGCGCCCGAACAGTGCGGACCGGCGGCCGAAGCCGTGGATGTTTTGCAGATTCCGGCGTTCCTGTGCCGCCAGACGGACTTACTGGTGGCCGCGGCCAAAACCGGCAAGCCGGTCAACGTCAAGAAGGGCCAGTTCCTCGCACCCTGGGACATGGCCAACGTCGCTGCCAAGGTTACTGAAGCCGGCAATCCCAACGTCATGTTGTGCGAGCGCGGCGCGAGCTTCGGCTACAACACATTGGTCACCGACATGCGCGGTCTGCCGATCCTGGCCGGGACCGGCCACCCGGTCGTGTTCGATGCCACGCACTCGGTTCAACAGCCAGGCGGGCAGGGGACAACATCGGGCGGGCAACGCGAGTTTGCGCCCGTATTAGCACGCGCGGCAGTCTCCATAGGCGTCGCCGCCGTGTTCATGGAAACACATCCCGATCCTGACAATGCGCCTTCGGATGGCCCCAACATGATTCCACTTGCCGAGATCAAGGGGGTTATCGAAATGCTGATGGCTTTCGATACCCTCGCCAAGGCCCGTCCGGTGGAAATCTAGAAAAGCACTTGAATATCTCGCGCATCCGCAAAGCACACGTTTCGGATGCCGATTCCCTGGCATCATGCATGGACGCAGCCTATGCCCGCTATGCGGAGCGTATCGCGGACCTGCCACCCGTGTCAGAAGGTTGTGCTGAGGAAATCGCCGAAAATCTTGTTTGGGTGACGGAATTTGATGGAGAGATTGTCGGCGGCATCGTTCTCATGAAGCAAAACGAATTCATGAAACTCGCCAATGTCGCCGTTCATCCAACCCACGCCGGTAAAGGCTTGGGCCGCGAATTGATCGCGCACGCCGAAGCCCAAGCGCGAAAGTTGGGCTATAGCGAAATGCGCTTGAATACCCACGTTAAGATGCCTGAGAACATTGAGTTTTATACCCGCCTCGGATGGAACGAAGTTTCCAGAATCCAAAACACCGTATCAATGCAAAAGCGCATCAGTTGATCAGTTTCGACGTTCTCGCCAAGGTTAGGTGGTTGTTGTAAGGTCGTCTTACTCACCCAAAGGTTACCGTCTCACAATGCCCGATTTGATCAAAACCTTAAAAGCCGAACACCGGAATATCGAAACCATTCTGAGGCAAGTTCATGATCTGGGTATCGGCACCGAGCCGGGGCGCAAGGCGATGGTGTCGGCGAAAATTGGGCTCTTATCCCATTTAGCGCGAGAGGACGAACACCTCTACCCGCCACTCCATGAAGCGGCCAGGGATGACGAGATCGTCCACGATGCACTGGAGTTTTTCACCGCCGATATCGCCCGTGTTGGCGAACTTGCGATTTCCTTCTTTGAAAGGTACGAAGCCGGCAACCCAAACGGCGATTTCTCAGAGGATTTCGACGCATTACTGGCTGTTCTCGCCCAGCGGATCGTAAAGGAAGAATCCGTGATATACCGGATGTACGACCGGCTTTGATTTTGGGGCGCGATTATTCGCGAATGTCAGTCATTGCAGACCAGCGCTAGGCCACCAGAACCACGGTTTGATCAGGATTGATATAAAGCGCAACGCGATCACCTTCATTCACCGGCGCAGTACCGACTTGGTGCGGCTCATCTACGAGAACCTCATGCGCGCCTACGGCGACGGTATAGCGAATGATGCTTCCGAGAAACTCCATATGCTTCACCGTTCCGTCCAAGCGCTCGGTGTTCTCTAATCCAGGCGCCATGGCGGGACGCAAGACCGCATTTTGAGGTCGGAACACCAACGCCTTGCCATCCGGTGGCGCGTTTTTTGCCGGGACGGTAATCCCACCATCTACTTTGAAAATGCCACTGTCCATGGCGCCAGGAATGACGTTCGCAGTACCAAGAAAATCGGCGACAAACAGATTGACTGGGTTGTCATACAGATCAATTGGAGAGCCAACCTGTTGGAGCACCTTGTCGTTCAACACGGCCATGCGGTCTGCCATTGTGTTAGCTTCTTCCTGATCGTGCGTGACGAACACGGTGGTCAGCCCCAACTGGCGCTGCAATGCCTTGATCTCGTGCCGCATTTGAATACGCAGATTGGCATCCAGGTTCGACAGCGGCTCATCAAGCAATAATACGCGCGGGCGTACGACGATGGTGCGGGCCAATGCGACACGCTGCTGCTGGCCACCTGATAACTGTGATGGCCTGCGTTCGGCCAATTCCAATAAGCCAACGGTATCCAGGGCTTCGTTCACCCGTTGATGGATTTCACCGGCCGGTAGCCGGCGCTCTTCCAACCCAAAGGCGACATTTTTCCGCACTGTCATGTGCGGCCAGAGCGCATAGCTTTGAAACACCATACCGACATTGCGCCGGTAAGGTGGCAGATTGGTGACATCTTCGCCATCAATGCGGATCGACCCCTTGGGCTTGGGGCCGAACCCAGCAATCGCGCGCAGTAGTGTCGACTTGCCCGAACCCGAGGGGCCAAGGAAGGCGAAGAATTCACCGGGCTCGATAACCAAATCGATGTCTCGCAGCACCTCCGACTCATCGAAGGCGATAGACAGCCCGTCAATGCGAACCTCTACAGGCGCGTGCACGGACGTGGTTTCATCAGACATGAGTTTTTGCCTCCTCAGCGACGATAGCGACGGCTTCTCGTGCATGCTTGCTTCGTTCGATAAATCGGTGTGACAGATAGGTTCCAAGGCCCACGATCAGGACAGCGATCATTCCGAGAGCCGCGCCCGGCCCACGTCCGGCCGAGGACTGCATGAGTTCGTAGATACCAGCCGCCAGCGGCGCATCGGACTCGTTCGACACCAACATAATGGTGGCCGATAATTCCACCGAGGCGGTCGCGAAACTTGTGATAAACCCGGCCATGATACCACCACTCATTAACGGAACAACGATACGGCGCACGGTTGTGACCTTGGTTGCGCCTAGGTTCTCGGCCGCTTCCTCAAGCATGATGCTGATCTGCTGCAGGGCCGCCATACAGGCGCGCAGTGCATAGGGTAGCCGGCGTACGGTGAGTGCGATGACAATGATGACCCACCAAGTCGCCAGAGGTTTATCGACCAGTGGCACCTGGAAGTCATGGAAGGTGCGAAGATATCCGATACCAAGCACAACGCCCGGTATCGCCAGTGCGCCCATGGCTGTGTAATCGAGCCACTTTCGCCCGATTACCCCCGTGCGCAAGACGATATAGGCGATGGCGGTGCCGATGATGACATCGGCACTAGCGGCGATGCCGGCGTAGAGCAGGGTGTTGGTGATGTAGCTTGATGCGTTTTCGAAAACAGTAACGTAATGCTCCAGCGTGAAGGCATCGGGCAGCACACTGAACGACCACACCGTGCCGAACGACAGCAGCATCAAACCAATATGCGGCGACAGCACGAAGAGTAGGATCAAAATAATTATGCCGTAACAGATTGCTTTCTCCCAGGGCCGCATGTCGCGCTTGGCCAAGCCACCACCGCCTTTCTGTACGGTGTCGTAATCCTTACCGCGCATAGCCAATAAAGACACCCACAAGGAGAAGATCGAGAACGCGACAAGGATCACTGAGATCACGTAACCCATGGGATCGGAAATACCGATCGACGAAATCCGCAAATAGGCCTGGGGTGCCAACATATTGTTGATATTGAGCAGCAATGGCGTGCCGATGTCGTCAAACACTTTAATGAACACCAGCGATGCGCCGGCAATATAGCCAGGCATGGCAAGCGGAAACACGATGCGGCGGAACAAACGCGTGCCGTGGGCGCCCAGGTTTTGGGCCGATTCTTCCATGGCGCGGTCGACATTAATCAACGCCGCCGACAGATTGATCAAGATGAATGGAAAATAGTGGATGCTTTCGACCAGAATAACACCATTAAGGCCGGTCATGAACGGGATGGTGAAACCAAACCATTCATCCAATAGCAAGTTCACCGATCCGTTCTCGCCCAACAAAAGCACCATGGCGACCGCACCGACGAACGGCGGCATGATCAGCGGGATAATGCCAAGCGTTTGGATCAGGACCGCACCCTCGAAATTGAAACGCGTCGTATAGTAAGCGAGCGGGATAGCGATCAGCGTTGCCAGCAAGACCGACATGCCCGCGACATAAAGTGAATTAAAAAAACTGGCCTGAAAAAGTGCGGCCCCAAAGAAATCGGCGAAGTTGACGAGCGTCAGGGCGCCCGAATGCGGGTCTTGAAAGGCAACATATATGACCTTGATGATCGGTAGCACCAAGAACACGAACAAAAAGAACGCCAGTCCCGTGGCGATCCACGCCGCGTTCGAATATCCACGCATGAAAGAGGGCATTTCGACGTTCCGAAGTTTGAGAGAAGAAAGAAGCCGACGAGACATCTATTCTCGCCGGCTTCCTGGTGGGCTTTACATACCTTTGGCTTTCTCGGCCAAGGCTTTCGCCTGGGCGTAGTTGGCCACAACGATGGCATCCCACTTTTTCTCGATCTCAGCCTGGCGGCCTTTGACCTTGGTGGATGCCTTTTTGCGTTTGGTCTTGAAGATAGCGTTGAAGTCTTTCTCAGACGCCTGCGCAGCGCTGATCGGCACTGCTGACACCAGGGCTTGCGCCTGAGCGATAAGTTCAGCCGCTTTCGGGTTCTTCATGGCTTTCGCTTCTTGGATCGCTTTCACGGCGGCGCGCAGTTCACTCAGTCTGTACGTGACCATGGTGTCGAACAATGAATTGACCACGTTGTAGCGGTTTTTCGAAAGCTGCAGATCGAACTTCACCGCCGCGCCAATGGTTTTATCCTTGAACGGATTGGGGAAATCTTTCGGTGCATTGGCATAGGTTGCCGGATTGACAGGCAGCCTCCGGATTTTCGGGTTGAGCAGCACCTGTTGGCCCTCAGGCGACAGCAAGAACTCAATGAAAGTGGCCGCAGCATCGGCGTTCGGCGCATTCTTGACGATGGCGATATTGGCCGGCACCAGCGTCGTCACGGTGGGATAAACGAAATCCACCGGGAAACCCGAGGCTTGCGAAGACAGGCCGAAGAAGTCGATAACGATGCCGAGCCCGAACTGACCGGAATTAACGCCATCCGGCACACCGAAACTACGCTCTGTGACTGTCTTGAAGTTTCCGGCTATGGCCTTCCATTCGGCCCAACCAGCATCCCATCCCATACCCTGAAGCACGGTTTCGACTGTCAGGTGCGTGGTACCGGAACGCGATGGCGCGCTCATACCGACGTGGCCGTGATAAACCGGTTTCTTTAGATCAGCCCATTCGTTCGCCACCGGTAGCTTTTTGGCCTTCAGGTAACGGGTATTCCACATGATGCCATAGCCCGAAGCGGCAAAGCCTTTGTAGTAGCCGTCCGGATCGTTAATGGGAAAGGAGCCAACCTTCTCAGGAATTCCTTTTTGCTTTACTTGGTACTTGACCAAAAGATCATCACCTTTGAGCACCTCGAACGCATCTGGCGCCGACGCCCAGAACATATCGGACGTGTTGTTCGATGCTGTTTCCTGAAGGTACTTGATGCCCGCAGTGGTTTTCTTCTTCAGCATTTCGACTTTGATGGATGGGTGCTTTTTCTCAAAAGCCTGTTTGACGGTCTCGGTGGTGTCAGTCGGATACGATGTCACGACAACCAACTTACCACTGGCTGCATACGCGGCATTATCGTCGACAAGACCGGAAACCATAAGGCCAGCCGCCAAAACCGGGGCGACAAAAAATCGGAACATATTAATCCTCCACATTTCAAAAGGCGTACGACGGAACAAGCGAATATCAGTTTGGGTACATCCCGCGCACCACAAATTCATATTGTATAATACTGCGCATTGATGGAAAGGAGAACCGCTAATCCACAGATCGTATTAGGGTTTAAAGCGGGCGCTAATTCTTCAGCCGATATCCGGTCTTGAAAATCCACCAGGTGATAGCGGTACAAATCGCCAAAAACAGACAAATCATGCCTAGGCTGATGGCAATTGAGATATCGGCAATCTCAAAGAAACTCCAACGGAATCCACTGATCAAATAGAGCACTGGATTGAACAATGTCACCTTCTGCCAAAATGGTGGCAGCATGTCGATGGAATAGAAACTGCCGCCCAAAAAGGCCAGCGGCGTGACGATCAGCAGCGGTATCAGTTGCAGTTTTTCAAAATTGTCGGCCCAAATACCGATGATGAAGCCGAACAGGCTGAAGGTCATTGCCGTTAGCACGAGGAACAGCAGCATCCAGAGCGGGTGCGCGACCTGCACGGGCACAAACAATCCGGATGTCGCAAGTATGATCAGTCCAAGGATCACCGATTTCGTCGCCGCCGCACCGGCATAACCCAAGACGATCTCCAGGTGCGATACGGGGGCAGAGAGTATCTCGTAAATGGTGCCGGTAAACTTCGGAAAGAAGATACCGAATGATGCGTTGGATATGCTCTGCATCAACAGCGTCAACATGATCAAGCCGGGCACGATGAATGCCCCATAAGGAACGCCGCCGATCTCGGTGATGCGCGACCCGATGGCGGCGCCAAAGACGACAAAATACAAGGACGTTGAAATCACCGGCGACACGATGCTTTGCAGCAGTGTGCGCTTGGTGCGTGCCATTTCGAATTTGTAGATCGCCATCACGCCGCGCAAGTTCATGGCTCGCTCCTGACTAGATCAACGAAAATGTCTTCAAGCGAGCTTTGCGTCGTCGCCATGTCTTTGTAACGGATACCGGCAGTAACCAAGTCCGCCATCAGAGCGGTAATGCCTTTGTGTTCGGCGTGGATATCGTAGGTGTAAACCAGTTGCATGCCATCATCAGTGAGTTCCAGATCGTAGCTGCGCAGCGTCGCCGGGATCGCGTCGAGTTTGTGCTGCAGCTCCAGGATCAATTGCTTTTTACCGAGCTTGTGCATCAGGTCGACCTTGTCGTCGACAACGATAATCTCGCCGCCATTGATGACTGCGACCCGGTCCGCAATTTCTTCGGCTTCTTCAATGTAATGCGTGGTCAGGATAATGGTGACCCCCGTATCACGAAGCCCGCGTACCACCGCCCACATCTCTTTTCTCAACTCCACGTCGACACCTGCCGTAGGTTCGTCAAGAAACAGTATTCTAGGCTCGTGCGACAGTGCCTTGGCAATCAACAACCGCCGTTTCATGCCGCCCGACAGCGTGATGATCTTGGCGTCGCGTTTCTCCCAGAGAGACAGCGAGCGCAGCACCTGTTCGATATGGCCAGAGTCGGGCACCTTGCCGAACAGCTCGCGGCTGAAGCTGACGCTGCCCCAGACCGTCTCAAACGTATCGGTGGTCAGTTCCTGCGGCACCAAGCCGATCATAGCGCGGGTCTTTTTATAATCGGCGATGATGTCATGGCCGGCGACACTGACATTCCCAGCGCTCGGGTTGACGATACCGCAGATGATGCTGATCAACGTCGTCTTGCCGGCACCGTTCGGGCCAAGCAGGGCTAAGATTTCACCTTCGCGAATATCCAGATCGATTTCACGAAGTGCAACAAACCCCGACGCATAGGTCTTTGAGATGCCAGCGATGCGGATGATATCAGCCATCTGCCGGTCTTAAGCCATCGGCGTCGCCGGGAGCAATGAAAATCGACCTGAACGAAAGAGATTCAACCTTACTCTTGCCGGTTCGTGCACCAGCGGCTATGAGTTCGCACCTGCAACAATTCCTTCCGGAGGAGCCGCAATATGACCGCCATTATTGATATCTACGCCCGTGAAATCCTAGATAGCCGCGGCAATCCGACCGTTGAGGTCGATGTTACGCTGGAAACCGGCGTCATGGGCCGTGCGGCCGTACCGTCCGGCGCTTCCACTGGTGCTCATGAGGCTGTGGAACTGCGCGATGGCGATAAAGGCCGCTACGGCGGCAAGGGCGTGCTGCAGGCATGCGATGAGGTCAACGGCGAGATATTCGATGCGCTTTCCGGTCTCGATGCCGAAGAGCAATTGCATCTCGACAATGCCATGATTGAGCTGGACGGCACGGAAAACAAAAGCCGGCTCGGCGCCAACGCCATCCTCGGTGTCTCCTTGGCTTGCGCCAAAGCGGCGGCAGAAGAATCCGGATTGCCGCTTTACCGCTACATCGGCGGCACGTTCGCCCACACGCTGCCGGTGCCGATGATGAACATCATTAATGGTGGCGAACACGCCGACAATCCCATCGACATTCAGGAATTCATGATCATGCCAGTGGGGGCAGCCGGCGGCGCTGACGCCATCCGCATGGGCTCGGAAATATTCCAAACCCTGAAAAAGGGATTGAGCGATGCCGGCCACAACACCAACGTCGGCGATGAAGGCGGTTTCGCACCAAACCTGAATTCGACGACCGATGCCTTGGATTTCGTCATGAAAGCGGTCGAGAGTGCCGGGTACAAGCCCGGCGACGACGTCATGCTCGCCATCGACGCGGCATCGACCGAGTTCTACAAAGGCGGCAAGTACGAGTTGGCGGGCGAGGGTAAGTCCTTGGACGCCGCGGGCATGGTTGCCTACTGGGCCGATCTCGTGGGCAAATACCCAATCGTCTCTATCGAAGACGGCATGGCCGAAGACGACTGGGACGGATGGAAAGCACTGACCGACGAAATCGGTGCCAATGTACAATTGGTGGGCGACGATTTATTTGTCACCAACCCCAAACGCTTGGCTGATGGCATTGGTAGGGGAGTCGCCAACTCAATTTTGGTGAAGGTCAACCAGATTGGCACGCTTTCGGAAACGTTGGAAGCTGTGGAAATGGCGCACAAGGCCAATTACACGGCGGTGATTTCGCATCGCTCCGGTGAAACCGAAGACGCAACGATTGCCGATATCGCAGTTGCCACCAACGCCGGCCAAATCAAGACCGGTTCACTCAGCCGCTCGGACCGTCTTGCCAAGTACAACCAACTGATCCGGATTGAGGACGAACTGGGCCCCGATGCGCATTTCCCGGGCATGGCGGCGTTTCAGTAAAGGCTGTCAAACCCCAGCTTCTTCTGGAAATTAGAAATCTTCGACCAAATAATGTACTCTAAGTAGGCGTTCGTTGATCAATGCCGATGAGGGCACAATGCCGAGCCATGGCACACCGTCGACAACCGAATTAACAGCGTCCGTTGCGCTGCCGGATTCACTCAGCCATGCTTATGGTTACTGGACAAAACTGACACCGCCGGATGCCAAGGGACCGCTGTTCGGAGATTTCCATCTTGATGAACTCGAACCACAGATTGTTCCGTGGTCCGTCCTGGTTGATGTTATTCCCGATCCACTTGATTTCAAATACCGGTTTTGGGGCACGGAGCGTTCAAAACTGATTGGCGCCGAATTGACAGGCCTTACCACGTCGGCAATACCAACAACCGTCATGCGCGAGGCCAATTTCCGTGAATACGCTGATGTCTTCGCCCGCGCAAAGCCGCTTTTGTGCCATACTCCCGTCACCACAAAATCGGGACGCCACGCCATCTTCCAATCGATCCGGCTGCCATTGTTCGACGATAAAGATCGCATATCGCGCATCTTCTCGGCCATAAACTACAACCGTATCGACGAAGCCAATTATGAATTTTACGGCACAAAAACGGGAACTTATTAACGTTCGCCGAAGATTTTTGTCTGCCTACGACGCGCGGTAATACCTTGTTAATACCCCCGGACGTATTCTGATTTTGGGTTTGGGACTGTGGATTGTTCGTCAATAGCAATCCGTGGTTTATAATGTCGTTCACTCACGACATCGCTAAAGGTTTGAAACGCTTGGCCGTTCCGTTCTTCGGAGTTTCGGTCACGATTTATTTTGCCTACCACATATTCCAAGGCGACCGTGGGCTGTTGGCCTGGTGGCAATTGCAAAAACAAGTGGGAGTGGCTGAAGCCACGGCACAATCGACCGGCGACAAACGCAGCTACCTGGAAAACCGAGTCAAATTGCTCAATCCCGGCAGTCTTGATCCCGACATGCTCGAAGAGCGTGCGCGGCTGATGTTGAATTTCGGTCACGCCGATGAAGTCATCATTCTTGATCCAGAAAGGAGAATAAGATGAACGCCCCCTATGAATCCCATAACGCAACGCAGAACGAAACCCTGGCAGAGACTCTCGAACCACCGTTCCTTGCCGCAATCATCAGCGATACGGCAATTGTTTCACATTTGACCGAATGCGAAAGGCGCCCCTCCGACGAGATGGTCAGCCTAGCCCCCGCACAAGACGGGTTTCTCGGTCTGGAAACGATGCGCGACGACAATGGGCGATGGATATCTGTTTCCTACTGGCGAAACATGGGTGCATTCAATACATGGCGTAGTGCCTGCATAGACCGTGTAGCCAGTGTGTTTCCCGAAGCCCCATTGGAAAGCCTGTGTCATATCCGCGTCGCCAACGTCGACGAACCGATTGAGCGCCCACGCAATCGCCACCTAAGAGCAGATGAACCAGTCCCGACAAGCGCACTTTCAGTAGAGCGTTCACGCCGTCTGTCTAATGTAATTCCGTCCATCGCAGGGTTATTTGGCCATGTCTACGCTCGTTGATCTGGAAAAACCGCCGTTTTTTACCGCGGTCTATCTCACACCGCCTGAGGCCATCGACCCCGGCCTATTCTCGGAAGCCGCATCGACTCTAGTGTCTACCGCGATGCTGTTGTCCGGTTTTGTTGGTTTCGCGGACGACCAGGGCGCACAAGATCGCAAGGTCAAAATTGTCTATTGGCGAACTTACCATGCCATGCGCGCCTGGCGTCGCACGGCTCGCGACCTGTTGCCGCATCGGGTCAGCGTGGAAGACTGCATCGCTTCGGAAGGATGTCATTGGCAATGGTTTGAAAGCAAGCAGGTGACTCGCAACCTTCCGCGCGGAAAAGCAGCGTAGCCAATAATATTAACTTTATTACCGTTAATTTAATGATTTAAACGCAGATTCAATAGCGTTTATACACGAAATTTAGTTGCGCGGTTAACTGATCCTACTTAGATTGAAGCCACTTGAGTGTTCGTCGGGCAATCCAGAACCACGACCGTCACTCAAGTATTTGTCGATTTAGGGAGATCACCATGGCAAAACCCGCCAAGACGCCGGCCAAGCCGGCCTCGAAACGAGCCCCCCGGAAAAAGGCTTCGGCAAAAGCCAAGCCTGCGGACACGCCGGAACAACTTCTCGAGTATTACGAACAAATGCTGCTGATACGGCGCTTCGAAGAGAAGGCCGGGCAGCTCTACGGTATGGGGTTAATAGGTGGTTTTTGCCACTTGTACATCGGCCAAGAAGCCGTTGTCGTTGGTATGCAAGCGGCTTCCAATGAGGGAGACTCGGTCATTACCAGCTATCGCGACCATGGCCACATGCTGGCGTGCGGCATGGACCCAAAGGGGGTGATGGCGGAACTCACGGGTCGACGCGGTGGCTATTCGAGCGGTAAGGGCGGCTCCATGCACATGTTCAGCCGTGAGAAAAACTTCTATGGCGGCCATGGTATTGTCGGCGCCCAAATGCCACTCGGAACCGGTTTGGCTTTCGCCCACAAGTACAAGGAAGACGGTGGGGTAGCTCACGCATATTGTGGTGACGGAGCGATTAACCAAGGACAGGTTTACGAAGCCTTCAATATGGCCAGCTTATGGAAGCTGCCGGTAATCTATGTTATCGAAAATAACAAATACGGCATGGGAACCTCCATTGAGCGGGCCTCGGCAGTCGTCGAGTTGGTCGATCGCGGAAAGTCCTTCGCTATTCCCGGCGAACAAGTCAACGGCATGGATGTCTCGGAGGTTCGGGCCGCGGCGGAAATGGCATCGGACTGGTGCCGGGCGGGCAAGGGACCGTTTATCCTTGAGATGAAAACCTATCGTTACCGCGGCCATTCCATGTCGGACCCCGCCAAGTATCGGTCCAAAGAAGAAGTCTCGAAAGTGCGCCAGGAAACCGACCCCATTGATACCCTGCGCGAGCGGATTTTGGGTAGCGGCGTTGCCGACGAAGTGAAACTCAAAGAGCTCGACCGCGAAGTGAAGGTTCTTGTTACTGCGGCGGCTGAATTTGCCCAACAAAGCCCAGAACCAGAGACGTCGGAACTCTTTACAGACATCCTGCTCGAAGCTTAAAGCGCAGTATTTAGGGGAGAAACGAATTATGGCCATTCAGGTACTGATGCCGGCGCTTTCGCCGACCATGACCGAAGGCAACATCGCCAAGTGGTTAAAGGCTGAGGGCGATACCGTCAGCAGCGGCGACGTTCTATGTGAAATCGAAACCGATAAAGCCACGATGGAAGTCGAGGCCGTCGACGAAGGCACGCTTGGCAAAATCCTTATTGCCGAAGGCGCAGAGGGCGTTGCAGTGAATACACCCATTGCTGTGATCTTGGAAGAAGGCGAGGATGCCAGCGCGGCGGATGGTGTCGCCGACGCAGCGCCGCCGACAAGCTCTGATCCGGCGCCGGCTGAACCCGCACCGCAAGCGCCGCCGGTTGCCGCTCCGGCGACACCTGTGGCCAGCGTCGTTGCCGAACCTGAGTACACCGGTCCCACAAAGACTCAGACCGTACGCGAAGCCCTGCGCGACGCCATGGCCGAAGAAATGCGCGCCGACGAAACGGTGTTCCTGATGGGCGAGGAAGTGGCTCAATATCAAGGTGCGTACAAAGTCAGCCAGGGATTGCTTGATGAATTCGGTGAAAAACGCGTCATCGATACGCCGATTACAGAGCACGGCTTTACCGGCCTCGCGGTCGGAGCGGCCTACAATGGCTTGAAGCCGATTGTTGAGTTCATGACCTTTAACTTCGCCATGCAGGCCATTGACCATATCATCAACTCAGCCGCAAAGACGCTCTATATGTCCGGCGGCCAGATGGGGGCTCCCATGGTGTTTCGCGGTGCTAATGGCGCGGCAGCACGGGTCGGTGCGCAGCATTCGCAGTGCTATGCGGCATGGTATTCGCAAATTCCCGGCCTCAAAGTTGTCTCTCCTTGGTCCGCCGAGGATGCCAAAGGGTTGCTCAAAGCCGCCATTCGCGATCCCAACCCCGTGGTCTTCCTGGAGAACGAGATACTTTACGGGCAAAGCTTCGACGTGCCCGACGATCCGGACTTCACGGTGCCGATCGGCAAAGCCAAGATCGAGCGCCCGGGCAACGACGTCACTATTACCGCGTTCTCGATTTGCGTCGGTCACGCGCTGGAAGCGGCGGAAAGGCTTGCCGCCGAAGGTATCGACGCCGAGGTTATCAACCTGCGTTCGCTTAGGCCGCTCGACACCGCAAGCATTGTGCAATCTGTACAGAAAACCAACCGCCTGGTTAGCGTTGAGGAAGGCTGGCCATCAAGTGGCATCGGTGCCGAGATTGCCGCACGGATGATGGAAGAAGCCTTCGATTATCTCGATGCACCGGTAAAACGGGTGTGCAGCGAAGACGTACCGATGCCCTATGCAGCCAATCTGGAAGCCCTGACGCTTCCCAGCGCCGACAAAGTCGTCGCAGCGGCAAAAGCCGTCTGCTACGCCGAATAGGCCGGGAAGGGAGAACACATCATGCCAGTTCAAATTCTGATGCCGGCGCTGTCGCCGACCATGACCGAGGGAACTCTTGCCAAATGGCTGAAGGCCGAAGGTGACGAGGTTGTTTCCGGTGACGTGCTCTGCGAAATCGAGACCGACAAGGCAACCATGGAAGTGGAGGCCGTCGACGAAGGTACACTGGGTAAAATCCTGGTGTCCGAGGGCTCCGAGGGTGTCGCCGTCAATGCGGTCATCGCCTTGCTGTTGGAAGAGGGGGAAGATGCCTCGGCGCTCGATGGTGCCGCTGCCGCCCCCGCGCCTGCTGCACCCGAGGCCGCTCCCGAGGCACCGGCACCAGCACCAGCAGCTGCGCCAGTTCCGGCAGGCGCACAGGCAACCACACCGGCACAAAGCAGCGGAGCACGCGTCTTTGCCAGTCCGCTGGCGCGCCGCATGGCCTCACAGAACAACCTCGACGTCTCGGCGATCTCCGGCACCGGCCCCAAAGGCCGCGTAGTCAAACGCGACATCGAGACCGCGCTGGCAACCGGCGCCGGCCAGGCCGCTCCCGCCGCGGCACCAACTCAGGCTGCTGCTCCGGCCGCTCCCGCCGCCGCTGCCGCACCGGCCTTTACTTCGGACGACCCGATGCTGGCCAACATGCCTGAGTTCGAAGCCGTACCCAACACGTCGATGCGCAAGATCATCGCCACGCGGTTGACTGAATCGGCGCGCGATATTCCGCATTTCAATATCAGCATTGATGTCGAACTGGACGCACTGCTCGCCCTGCGCAAAGAGCTCAACTCCAAGGACGGCGCCGATTACAAAATCTCGGTCAACGACTTCATCATCAAAGCCGTGGCCGTGGCCCTGAAACGTCACCCCGAATGCAACGTCGCCTACACCGACGATGCCATTCTACAGTTCAACCGCGTCGACGTCTCCATGGCGGTCGCCGTCGAAGGCGGATTGATCACGCCGATCATCAAGGACGCCGGCTCCAAAGGTTTGGCCGCCATCTCGGCGGACGCCAAGGATCTCGCCGGCAAAGCGCGGAACGGCAAATTGCAGCCCGAAGAGTTCCAGGGCGGTACCTTTACGATCTCGAACCTCGGCATGTTCGGCGTCAAATCGTTCAACTCGATCATCAACCCGCCGCAGGGCGGAATCTTGTCGGTGGGTGCCGGTGAGCCGCGCGCGATCGTCAAAGGCGGCAAGGTCACAGTTGCGACGATCATGTCGCTGACGCTGGCAGTCGACCACCGCTGCATCGACGGCGCCTTGGCTGCAGGCTTCTCGAAGGAACTGAAGGCGATCATCGAAGATCCCATTCAGTTGATGCTCTAAGGCGCAATAGCCATGGAGAAGGTCAACCTGGCTGAGAAGCTCGCTCAATTCGACGATCACTGGTCGCCGAAAGTCGCGGGCCAGCTTGATGACTATGAGATCAAGCTGGTGAAACTCCAGGGCGACTTTGTTTGGCACAAACACGACGACGCGGACGAGATGTTCATGGTCGTCGACGGCTCCATGGACATTGCGTTTCGGCATAAAACCATAACCCTCAACACCGGCGAGTTCTTGGTCGTGCCGAAGGGCGTCGAACACAAGCCTTATGCGGAGCACGCGTGCAGCGCCATGCTGTTCGAGCGCAAGGGCGTCATCAATACCGGCGATGCGGAAGAGGGCGACCTCACCCGCCGCCAGCTTGAGAGGATTTAAAAAATGGCTGACAGCAATTTCGATGTCATCGTCATCGGCGGCGGTCCGGGTGGTTACGTCACCGCGATCCGCGCCGCACAGCTCGGCTTCAAGACATGCGTCGTCGAAAAACAGCACCTCGGCGGCATCTGCCTCAACTGGGGCTGCATCCCGACCAAGGCGTTGTTGCGCTCGGCTGAAATCCTCAACTACATGAAGCACGCCGGCGATTATGGCCTGAGCGCCGATAACGTGGGTTTCGACATCGAGAAAGTCGTGGCGCGTTCGCGCGGTGTCTCCAAGCAGCTCAACGGCGGCGTCGGGCACTTGCTGAAGAAAAACAAAGTTACCGTGATCATGGGCACGGCCAAGCTGAACGGGCCAGGCAAGGTCGATGTGATCGGCGAGGACGGCAAACCACTGCCCAGCTTGACCGGCAAGCATATCATCGTCGCCACCGGTGCCAGGCCCCGCGTGCTGCCCGGCCTGGAGCCTGACGGCAAGCTTGTCTGGACTTACTTCGAAGCCCTGAAACCCGACATCATGCCCAAATCCATGCTGGTCATCGGATCGGGCGCCATCGGTATCGAGTTCGCGAGCTTTTACCAGACGCTCGGCGCTGACGTCACCGTGGTCGAGGTGCTGCCGCAGGTCCTGCCCGTGGAAGACGCCGAGATTGCCGCCGTGGCCCGCAAGCAATTCGAGAAACACGGCCTTAAGATCATGTCCGGTGCGAAAGTCACCAAGCTCGACAAGAGCGCCAACGCTGTCACCGCGACCATTGAAGACGACAAGGGCAAATCCACTTCGATCACCGTCGATCGTGTCATCGCCGCCGTCGGCGTCGTCGGCAACGTGGAAGACATCGGGCTCGAGAGCACCAAGGTCAAGACCGACCGCGGCTGCATCGTCGCTGATGGCTATGGCCGCACCGACGAGCCCGGCGTCTATGCCATCGGTGACGTTGCGGGCCCACCGATGCTGGCGCACAAGGCTGAGCACGAGGGCGTCATTTGCATCGAAAAAATCGCCGGGCTTGATGCGCACCCCATGGACAAAAACAAAATCCCCGGTTGCACCTACTGCCATCCGCAGGTCGCCAGCGTCGGCATGACCGAACAAGCTGCCAAAGATGCCGGGCACGCCGTCAAGGTCGGTCGCTTCCCGTTCATGGGCAACGGCAAAGCCATTGCCTTGGGCGAACCCGACGGCCTGGTGAAAACCGTGTTCGACGCCAAGACCGGCGAATTGCTGGGCGCCCACATGGTCGGCGCCGAAGTGACCGAACTGATTCAGGGCTTCGTCGTCGCCATGGGGCTGGAGACCACGGAAGAAGACCTCATGCACACGGTCTTCCCGCATCCGACATTGTCTGAGATGATGCACGAGTCCGTATTGGACGCCTACGACCGCGTGATTCATATGTAGCGGGAGGGCCATATGGCCGCCAGCCTCACCGAAGCGCAAGTCGCCTCGTATCACGAGAACGGCTTTGTCATACCCGATTTCCAACTGCCGCGTGAGACGGTCAGCGAGATGCGCGCCGCTTACGATGCGCTGTTGGCCGCCAACGCAGATACCCCGGACTTCGACCCCGATTTCATCCTGGGCCCGCATCTGCCGCAACCGGGCGCGCAAGGGACGAAAGGCGACCCGAGGTGGCTGACGTTCGCCCAAAACCCCGATATCTTGAACATGGTGAGCCAAGTTGCCGGGCCGGATCTGATCCTGTGGGGCATGACCGTCTTCGGCAAACCAGCAGGGCACGGCAAAATCACGCCCTGGCACCAAGATGGCGACTACTACCCGATCGAGCCGCTGGAAACGACCACCGTGTGGATCGCGCTGGATGACGCGACGCCCGAGAACGGCTGCATGCGCTATATGCCGGGTTCGCACAAAGAGCGCCGCATCTTCCCACACCATTGGGAAGAACGCTCCGATTACACGCTCACCCAAGTGCTGGACGAAGGTTATTACGACGAAGACAAGGCGGTCAGTGTTGAGTTGAAAGCCGGCCAAATGGCACTGCACGACGTCTACATGGCGCACGTGTCGGGCGCCAACCGATCCGACACGCGGCGCTGCGGCTTGGTGTTGCGCATCATGCCCGCGACATCGCACTACAACCACGCCAAGGGCAAAGCTTCAGACAACCCGACCCACGATTATGCCAAGCGCGCACTTTATCTGCTTTCCGGCGACGACACGTCCGGCATGAACGATTTCACCATTGGCCACACAGAAGACTATTGAAACCGGCCACATTGACCCCAGGTTAAGCCTATGAGTACCACCAAACCCAACGTCGAAAACCTGCCGCAAAAACGCGGTCGCCTGCGCCACCCGGAAAAGGCCAAAAACGCGCCCAACGCGATCCCGCGCAAGCCCGCCTGGATCCGCGTCAAGGCGCCGACATCCAAGACCTACAACGAGACCCGCAAGCTGATGCGCGAGAAAAACCTGCACACGGTGTGCGAGGAAGCATCGTGCCCCAACATCGGCGAGTGCTGGTCACGCAAACATGCCACGGTGATGATTCTGGGTGATATCTGCACGCGCGCCTGCGCGTTCTGCAACGTTGCCACCGGTAAGCCCGGCGCGGTGGATGTCATGGAGCCCGAAAACCTGGCCATTTCAGTAGGCGAGACCGGCATGCAGCACGTGGTGATCACCAGTGTCGACCGCGACGACTTGGCCGACGGCGGGGCAGGGCAGTTCGCCAGTTGTATCACCCGTATTCGCGAGACCTCACCCAACACCACCATAGAAGTGCTGACGCCCGATTTCCGCGATAAACCCGGCGCGCTGGAAACCGTCATCGATGCCAGGCCCGACGTCTTCAACCACAACCTGGAAACCGTGCCACGCCTGTATCCGACGATCCGCCCCGGTGCGCGCTACTTCCACTCCTTGCAGCTGTTGGCGGAAGCCAAAAAACGCGACCCGAACGTGTTCACCAAATCCGGCATCATGGTCGGCTTGGGCGAGGAGCGTGATGAAATCCTGCAAGTCATGGACGATCTGCGTTCGGCCGACGTAGATTTCCTCACCATCGGCCAGTATCTCGCCCCGACACCGCGCCACGCCGCCGTCGAGCGGTTTGTGACGCCCGATGAGTTTGCCGAGTTCAAACGCATCGGCGAGGCCAAGGGCTTCCATTTGGTCGCCTCAACGCCCTTAACGCGCTCCAGCTACCACGCCGACGCCGACTTTGCGAAATTGCAGGCAGCGCGGAAAGCGGCGGTGGGCAAGTAGACACCGCCCGACGCCATGCGATTTCGCGAATATAACGGCGATTTAAGAGTCAGCGATGAAAAGTTTGCGGGTCAGAACTCTTTGATTTTAATGGAAACATAAAAAAATCTGGGGACCGAACCCAATTTTCTCAGTAATGAGACCCGGCTATTTTTGACCGATGCCAACTGCTATCATCAGCAGCGGTCTAAATCCTATTCCAATGTGCAATAGCGTGCCTTCGCCGGGCAAGCCGGGATGCATATAGCACTATAGCATAAAATCGTTACAAGTTAATAAATTCCTATTTTAAAATAACATCATTCGTCAACCTTCACAACCGGACGGCTGCCATATGACTGTTTAAAGTTGAGAAACTTCACATCATTACCCACTATACTCATCGCAACACCACCTCATACATTGAAGATGAGTTCATGAATACACGGCTGTCACGCTATCAAAGCCAGACCTATAAAGAAGAGCAAGACTACGAAAACGGTTTTGGACGACACTATCGACACAAGATCATCCCGCATTTGAATGCCGCTGAAGCTGAGCAATCAAAATTGTCAGCTACAATTCGAGGCCGAATTTACGGAGTAGGTGCGCTTCTTGTTATCATTTCAGCGGCCTCTACGTATGCGGAAATTCAATTCGACCGTGCTCTAAGCGGCTTTTTCCTCGGTTTATCGAACAATACTTCATTCTTTTTTGCTACTTGCGTGATCGTCCTTCTGTACGGACTTTTCAAATTCATTGACGCGCCTCGCAACGCTTTTCAGGACGACCTAAAACTAATTCTCATTCCAAAAATCCTAGAATTCTTTGGCGATTTCTCATATGAGCCATCCGGCCATGTATCCACCAAAGTCTTGAACGCCAGTCTGTTTCCCGGGCGATCTGAAACGAATTTTGGAGATCGCATCACAGGTGAACACGCGGGAATGGCTTTCGATTTATTCGAGACCGATATGTGGCAACACCGAAACAAACGCTCATTGATCAATGTCTTTGATGGCATTGTCGTTGTTGTTGCAATTCCCATGATCAAGGGGCGAACGGTAGTCGTTCCAAGCAAGGGAAAACCTGAAGACTGGAGCCCGTTTACCGGCAAAGAATCAAGTGGTCTCGAACGCATCAGGTTGGGGAATGGAAAAATCAATGATGCCTTTTCCGTATTTTCAACCGATCGCGAGGCAGCTGAAAGACTGATTACCAACGATCTTGTCGAAATGGTGAACCACGTGAATGCCATGTTGGACGGATCCAAGACGGAATTTGCATTCTTGGGAAAAAGTTTTGTTCTAAAGATATCGACAAGCCGCGATTTCTTCGAACTCAACGCCTCCCCCGAACAATCATTTAGCGTATCCTCCGTTAAGAAATTCGTCGCTGAAACGTACTACTTTCTGCAAATTGTAAACTTGATCGGCGAGGTCATCAGAAACCTTGAGCCGGAGTTCAAGAATATCGCACCGGACAACTTTACGGATGATGTCGTCGCGAACAAAGACGGCACCTTCTCGGTGCATGGAAGAACCTACAAATCACGTTCGTCGGCGGAAGCCTATCTCGACCATTTTGGATAGAGCACGCTTCGCGAAAGGGGCTTTCGCCAATGTGCGCGATGCACGAGGGTCTCAACAATGCGCAAACCCGACAATGTGTTGAGATGCGGGGTGTTTCCGTGGCTATAATTGAATGCCGGAAAACTGGATCGTGGATATCCAAATGCAGCAACGTGGAGATCTGTTTGAACCGCTGGACCTTCCCTGTGGCGTAACCCTGAAAAACCGGATCGCGAAATCGGCTATGTCGGATTCCTTGGGCGATGGAACCGGGCATCCGAGCGCTGAACAGATCAGGCTGTACCAGCGTTGGGCCGGAGGAGGCGTGGCCGTATCCATCATCGGTGAGGTGCAAGGCACCGCGGATTTCGCCGAAAAGCCCGGCAATCTGGTGCTCAACGAGGATTCCGATCTTGATCGCTTCCGCGAACTTGCGCGGCAGGGCGGTGAAAACGACACAATGCTCTGGCCGCAACTGGGTCACGCCGGGGCGCTCGCTTACGCGCCGACCAGCCGCCCCAAAGGCCCAAGCGCCCTCAATGTGCCGGGTCTGAGTTGCGCGGAACTGACAATAAGCGAGATTCGTCAATTACCTGAGGCGTTTGCGCGAACAGCCCGACTGGCCAAGCACACTGGTTTCGGCGGCGTAGAAGTTCACGCCGCGCACGGATTTCTACTCAGTCAGTTTCTGTCGCCATTGTTCAACAAACGCAGCGACGAATATGGAGGCGTAATCGCCAATCGCATGCGGCTTTTGCTGGAAACCATCGAAGCCGTCCGTGCCGCCGTGGGAGGGGGCTTCCCAATCGCTGTAAAGCTCAATTCCTCAGACCAGCTTGAAGGCGGGCTCGACGGGAACGACGCACTCGACGTGGTGGCGGCGCTGGACCGGTCTTCGGTCGACCTTATCGACATTAGCGGCGGAACTTACTTCCCCGGCGCCAAATCCGCTTCCGACGGGGCTGGGCGCGGGCCCTATTTCATCGAATTTGCACAGCGTGCCCGCGCGGTGACGGCAAAACCTCTGATGCTGACGGGCGGCTTCAAGACACGTACACAAGCCGAGGACGCAGTGGCCAATGGCGCGGTCGATATCGTCGGCCTTGCCCGCGCGCTCGTGCTCGAGCCTTCACTTCCCGACCTTTGGAGAGCCGATCAAAGACCCGAGCCCGATTTTCCTAGGTTTGCCGAAGCGCCGGAGGGCGGGATCACGGCGTGGTATACGATGCGCTTGACCGAGATCGGCGCAGATAATGAAACGCCGGTTTTCGGGGACCTTGGGCAGGCCATCGGAGACTATGAAGCGCGCGATAAAACTCGAACGGAGATTTGGCTCCGCCACTTTGCCGAAGAGACCCAAGGACAGGGTTAAGGGACAGAGTTAAGTGGTATCGTTGTCTGGGTTCGTACGGTCCGCATCACGGACAAACGAGCAGCCTTCTTCTCAACAGAAGATCACATGTTCTTCGGAAACGCCACTTGCTCCACTTCAAAATCTGGACCTTCCGCCGTCGGGCGGCGGATGAGAATGGAAACCAAGTTCGAAATGCTGCCATGCTCGTCCTGAAAAGGTACGACGAGGCGCTCGTAGTGAAAGAGAAGCTTTTTCGCCGGGCCGGCGCTTTGCCCCACCGAGGTCTCGACTTTCGCGCATGTCCAATATGGCAGCCCCTCTATTGCGGATTGATTATAAATCCGCAGGAGGTCTTCTTTATGAATTCCAAGATCGATTTCATCCATAAACAGCCCGGTGGTTTCGAGCCCGAACATCTCGACGACATGGATACCTGCAAACCGAACCTTCAGTCGTTCGGAGCCGCTCTCGGTATCTAGGATGACGATATTGCGCGCGAGCCGGTAAATATCCATCAATTCGAAATCGCGAAACCGCGGCGGGCAGGCTTTCGCACAAAGCCCTTCGACATAAGCCCAGAACTCTGAGAGTTCATCGGCGTGAAACAATTGATTGCTCATATTAGCCCTGATTGTTCGATGCAAACGGCATAGTGAAGCCGGCGTTGAAGCCAGAATTTCCGCTCACGTCTGTGTCGCCAGTATTCATGTGCCCATCTCGTTGACAACTAATTGACGAAGATTACGCGATAACGCCTCTATGGTTTGAGCGGCATTCCAGCCACCGGTTCCATAAGGCCCACCGAAGACACCTATCGACATTACGTGGCTAATTCGGCCATCGTTGCCAACGGCAGCCGAACGCACAACTGTAATCCGCTATTACCGCTATCTGTTGAGAACCGCGTCGCCAGATAACGTGGCAGGCCGTCCGCAAAGGTCTGTTCGTAACTCGTGCTGCCAGGATCGTAGGAATCATAGCTCTTGAGTAACCCGGGAAATCCACCGGTGTGATCGTTACCGAAAATCCTGGAGAGGCTGCTACCCCAATATATGTATTCCAAGACATTCGTATCAAGCCGAATGACAACCACCGAAAAGGGTAGCAGGCTTGAGTCAATTTGAAGGAATCGGTCAGTGGCCCAAGTTGGATAAGGCTGGTCACCGCGCCACGTACTCCACGTTTTTCGCGCGTCCACCAATTGGGTCGCGTCAATATCCTCCTCATCAATCCAGGCGCATTGAAGGACAAGTGAAGAATTTGTCATAAAACCTGCCCCGGTCCGATTCCGTTCACGCATTCCATACTTAGACCCATTCACGTTCACCGGCCAACCGTGACACGCTGCCCAGAACACGAAAAACATCCCACAATCTGGTCATACTCGCTAGTATTCCATCGTTTTTCGGCCTCAGGAATTGATTTCCATGTCATTACCCATCATCGACATCTCCCAACTGCGCCAACGTAGTGAGCCCGGTTCCGCCGCCGTTGCCGTTGCCATACGCAGCGCCTTCGAGGAACACGGTTTTCTATACATCTCCAATCACGGCGTTCCCCAGGCGGTGATCGATGCTGCTAGCGCTTCGGCGATGGCGTTCTTCCGGTTACCTGAGGAGGAGAAACAACGGGTTTCTGCGAAGATCACACATCGTGGCTGGCATGCGCTGGGTGATGCCTTGATGTACGGAGCGGCCAAGCCCGACCACAAGGAGTTCTATCAGGTTGGGTTGGAACTGCCCGCCGACGACCCCGACGTGTTGGCCGGCCAGCCCTTGCGCGGCCCCAACGTGTGGCCTGATTCCTTGCCGGAACTGCGCCGAGATATGTACGCCTATTTCGAAGCCGTCGCGGCGCTTGGCCAGGACTTGCTGCGCGGTATCGCCATGAGTTTAGGCGTTGCCCCTGATTTCTTCGTCGATAAGTATCAGAAACCGTTGCAACGCACGCAGGCGGTCTATTATCCACCGCAATCGGCAAGCTTAGGCGACGACCAATTCGGCGTCGCACCGCACACCGATTTCGGCAACGTCACCATATTGTGGCAAGACGACAATGGCGGGTTGGAAGTCCAGAACCTCAAGGGTGATTGGATAGCGGCCCCGCCCGTACCTGGCACGCTGGTGATCAACGTGGGTGATTTGTTGGGGCGTTGGACCAACGACCGTTACCGCTCGACCCCGCACCGCGTCGTCAACCGCTCGGGCCGAGAGCGGATATCCATCGCAACGTTTTATGATCCGACCTTCACCGCGCCCGTCGACCCGGTTGACCTGGGGGTGGGAGAAGGGAAGCCCAGCCACTATCCGCCGACCACGGCGGGCGCGCACATTTTGGGGCGCATCGATGCCTCGTTCGGATACCGCAAAGACGGGGCCTGAGGCTTGTATCCATCATCAGCAATCCCCATGTTGAAACCTTCACGCAAAGGCGCAACATGACCGAAGTGATAAGACTGGTTTCTCCCTGTCTCGGCATCTGTGAGATGACCGAAGACGAGCCCAAGCATTGCAAGGGGTGCCGGCGCACGCCTCAAGAACTAGGTGCATGGCGCTTCGGCACCATGGACGAACGCATCGATATCCTGAAAAGCCTGTACAAGCGCTGGATCGATGCCGGTGCGCCATCGGCCGACGACAAAACCGGACAGCTTAAGCACGCCGAAATGATGGAGCGCTTCCGCCTAGCGGGATTTCAGCCGGAGCTGAACACCTAAGCCGTCTTCGGCGCATTTCCAATCATTGATCCTTATCAGAGACATATTCGAGGTTTCCGCTATCCTATGATCGCGCGCCGCGACTAGTGTTCGAAGGGGACATACCATGTCACCCGCCAAAACCGACAATCGCATTTCATCGATCCATGTGCTCTCCACCGGCACCGCCAAACAACACAAGGAACACCGCTACGGCAGCCGTTTGCCCGCATTGTGGTGGGTTTTTACATCGCGCAGTTGGATCGATATCCCGCTCAACGTATTCGCGCTCGAACACCGCGACGGCCTGGTGCTGTTCGACGCCGGCATGGACCCCGCTATCGCCACTGACCCGAATTATGTGTCCAGCGCCATCGGGCGGTTGTTCATGCGCAATCTGTTCCGCTTTGAAATTACGTCTGACGACACCCTCGCGGCAAAACTCGCGGGTTTGGGGTTCTCCGCCGGAGATGTTTCGAAAGTGATCGTCTCGCACCTGCATTTCGACCATGTGGGCGGCATAGCAGATGTGCCGCAGGCTGAATTGTTGGTGAGCCGAGACGAATGGCAACAGTTGTCCGGCCCGCACCCGGAGCGCAACTACATCTTTCGCGAACACATCGAACTGCCGGGCGCCAAATGGCAACCGATCGATTTTCAGGCATCCAACGACCCTTTGTTCGCGCCGTTCGGCGGCTGTTATGACGTGACGGGCGATGGCTCGATGATCTTGCTGCCGACACCGGGCCACACGCCGGGCTCTATGTCGATGCTGGTCCGGGCGGCCGACATCCCGCCGGTCCTCTTCATCGGTGATCTGACCTACGAAGCCGACCTGTTGATGAACGACCAGGTGCCCGGCACTGGCGACGCGGCACTGCTGCGGTCGTCATTCGCCAAGGTTCGTGCCTTGAAGGCGCAGATACCCGATCTCTTGATCCTCGCCTCGCACGACCCCAAGGCCGCCGAAGCGCTGAAGGAAACGAGCTTATAATCCCGCCAAGGCCTCCGGGCGCGCGATCAACACGTTGTAGACGAACTTATCGTCAGGCCGGTTGTCGCTGGCCAGTATGACCGGCGCGGAACCATCATCACGCGGCAAGCAAATGACGTAGCCGAGTTCTCGGATCAAACGGAACAGGTCGTCGATGCTTGATCCCATGTTCTGTAGGCCGGTCATATTGACCTCAAGGATGGCGAAATCGACAAGGCCCCGGACGAAGACGCTCCGCGCGGCATCGAGGATTGTCGCTTCGGCGCCCTCGGTATCGATCTTCATCAGCCGCACGCGCTCGACGTCAAATTTGTGCAGCAACGAATCCAGCCGGCAAGACCGTACCGTGTCGGCACGCGGGTTTTGACGGGTTTGCTCGTTGACCGGATGCAGCGCCGGATCCCAAAGTGCGTGGCCGCCATCATTGTCGGCGTTAAAGAATATCTTGGTCTCGCCGTCGCTGTCGGCGATCACGGCATTGACGGCGGCGATGTTGGACAGGTCGTTTTCCGTCACGTGGTGCGTCAGTTGCTCGAAATTTTCGTCCATAGGTTCCACGGCAATGACTTGCCCGTCGTCGCCGACGATAGCGGCCGCCAGCAGCGAGAAGTAACCGATATGCGCGCCCACATCGACAAAGGTATCGCCGGCCTTGAGCACGCGCATGAGAAAGAACTGCGTGGCACGCTCATAGGCGCCGCTCTCGTGCAGTTCCGCCAGTATGTTGCGGTGAACGGGCGAGTCCTGATCGAAGCGCATGGAAATCTGGCGGCCGGCCATGTTGACGTGTGCGTAGATGGGGTTCATGTGCGCATAATAGGCGTCAAACACGCACCATGCTATCCCTACCGGGCCCTCAAAGGCTTTTGTATTGGCGCTTAATCTCGCATTGGTTCAAACTGAAGCGTGGCGTGTTTACGAGCGTGTTGGTAGGGACCGCCCTTATCGCCATCAATCATTAACAACAGCAACGAAACTAACCATGCTTTATCCTCATCAATCCCTGATCGAGACAACGGCTTCGCTATTCACCGCCGGCGGACTGGATGCTCCCATTGCGCGCGTGGTTGCCGAGATATTGGTGGAAGCCGACCTGCTTGGCTATTCCACCCACGGGTTGCAGTTCGTACCTGCCTACATGGCAGCGCTTGAAGCCGGCAAATGGACCACGTCGGGCGAGCCGGAAATCGTCGCCGACACGGGTGCCGCGCTGCGCCTCGATGCGCGGGCGTTGCCGGGGCAATGGGCGACGGTGAAGGCGCTCGAACTGGCTTTGCAGCGCCGCAAGGATCACCCTGTGATCACCGTCGCCATGGGCCGCAGCCAAAACATTTCATGTCTCGCGACCTATTGCCGCCGCGCCGCGCTGGAAGGCGTCATGGCAATTGTCACGACATCCGCCCCCGGCAATGCCGTCGTTGCACCTGCCGGCGGCAAAGCGCCCAGGCTATCGACCAGTCCGTTCGCCGCCGCCATCCCGACGCCGACGCATCCCATCTTGTTCGATACCGCGACATCGGCGACCACCAATCGCATGATCGAACGCACACGCAGGCAAAACGGGCAACTGCCGTTCGCCGCCTTGGTCGACGCCGAAGGCAACCCGACCACCGATCCGGAGGCTATTTACACGGACCCGCCGGGTGCAATCCTGCCCATGGGCGGCATGGACAGCGGACACAAAGGCTTCGCGATTTCGATTTTGATCGAGGCACTGACATCGGGTCTCGCCGGTTGGGGCCGAGTGGAAGAGGGGGCGTTCGGCAACAACGTATTTCTGCAATTGATTGATCCCGGCGCGTTTTCCGGCACCGACGCTTTCACCGCCGAAACCGGACACTTGGGTGATAGCTGCCGCCAAGCACCGGCCATGTCCACTGACACTCCGGTCCGCATGCCGGGCGACCGTGCACACGCCCTGTGGGTCGAACAAACGGCGAATGGCGTCCGGTTGCACCCTGAGATTTTGCCGCGTATGACGCCACTATTGGAGAAATACGGCGTCAGCGTACCCAACGCCATCGCTTAACCGGCCCGTTTGAACACGCCGACCATCTCAACGTGCGCGGCCTTGCGGTCCGACTCTGATGCGCAGCCGCTCTAGCGACCGCCGAACACCCGCGCCATGAAGATACCACCCTGGGCCAGCCGGCGCCGCAGGAAATCCTGTGTGTAGGACAAATCTTCGCTGCCGTCTGACGCCCAACGTGCAAGCGTCGCCAACACGATAACGCTCAAGCCCACTTCCTCGGTTCGGCGCCGGTAGCCAGTAGAGCCTATGGCCGCCGCGTCTAGCATCCAATGCACTAGGCGCGATAGGCTGAATAGCGCCGGCCCCCAATGGTGCACGTGCGGCGGATGCAGCTTGCCCCTGATCATATCGGCGCTCACCTGGCGATGCTGGGCGAGAAAATTCAACCAGCGCATGATTATCAGGTAGAGCCGCTCAGGCGCCGCCAGATCTCGGAAACCCTCGTCCGTCGGCGCCAGCATGGCATCCTGCGCCTGCAGGAACCAGGCATTGGCAATGGCGTTCATGTCTGGGTAGTGGGCATGGATATCGGCCAATGAAGCATCCATTTCCGCCGCCAAATCGGCCATCCGAAGCGTCATCCAGCCGCGCTCTTCGGCGAGGCCCAGGGCGACGGCGAGAATCGCTTCGGGCGGCGGCATTTTTTTGGGTTTGCGTTTTGGTGCCATGGTGGAATCATAACACGGATTGCGGCTGTCAAGTCGTCGGAAAAAAGATTCCGACAATCTCCACGTGCGCGGCGTATTTGAATTGGTCGACCGGTGTTACGCTTTCCAAGGAATAGCCACCCTGAAGTAAGATTTCCGCGTCACGCGCGAAGGTGGCGGGCTCACATGAAACGGCAACGATCACCGGCACGCGGCTTTCGGCAAGTTCCCGCGCCTGGGCTTCCGCCCCGATGCGGGGCGGATCGAAAATAACCGCGCCGTAGCTTTTCAGATCATCAGCGCTGAGCGGGCTTTCGAACAAATCCCGGCGCGCCGCCGAGACGGACTTCAAGTTGGGCGTATGACGCAACGCATGATCCAGCGCAGCCAGCGCGGCCACATCGGAATCATAGGCGTCCACCGCGTGATCGGACGCCAGCCGGAGCGTAAACGGTCCGACGCCGCAAAACAGATCGGCCACCCGGGCCGTATCCGGCATGGCGGCAAGCATGATATCCGACAAAGCCTGCTCGCCGGCGCGGGTTGCCTGCAAGAAACCGCCGGGTGGCGGCGTCAGCTTCGCCGGCCCCATGGCGATTACAGGCATTCTGCGCGCCGCGATCAACTCGCCATCGACGCTCACGCGGGCGACATCAAAGCGCTCAGCCGTATCTGCCAAATCCATGCGCTGGCCCATGTTTGGGTCTCCGCCCCCCCTCAAATCGATATCCAATCCGTTGTCTGCAGCAGTGACGGCGACATCCAGGTTGCGGGCATGGCCCGCGAACGGCGCCGCAAGTGCCCGGACAACGCCGACAATGTCCGCCAGTTCCGGCACCAGAATGGGGCAAGACTCCAGTTGCAGCAGTTCATGACTGCGCGCGCGCATAAACCCGACACTTACGCGTGCACCATCGAAGCGAACGTGCAGCGTAACCCGGCGGCGACCGTGTCCATGCGCATCGATCAACGACGCTATCTCCGCTTCAATGCCGCGGTTGGCCAGAGCCGTCTCGATCAAACCGCGTTTCCACGCCGTGTAAGCACTCGCCTCAAAATGCTGCACAGCGCAGCCGCCACACTGTCCGAACAAAGGGCAGGGCGGTTGGACCCGTTCGGGCGCCGCGTCAATCACATGCAAAAGCCGCCCACGGTTGCCACGCACTTCGGCTTCAATACGTTCTCCCGGCAGCGTGAAAGGCACATAAACCGGGCCGGTGTCACTCTCGGCAATACCGTCACCATGCCGGCCCATGCGAAGGACCGTGAGTTCCCGGCGCTGGGCTGGCGGTTTGCGTTGATGACGCTTACGGCGTTGTTGGCTTTGGCGTTGGTGATTTCTTCGGGCCATGACGCTGTTTAGGGCAACATCGGAGTACGCGCAACGTTGACGCACCCGTTCGGGGAGGGCACAACCGGACCATGCCCATGCACGCGGAAAAACGGGTACTGCCTTATACGCCCGAACAGCTGTTCGAACTTGTGCGGAACGTCGAAGAATACCCGGAGTTCTTGCCCTGGTGTCAGGCGCTGCGCATCCGACGCCGCGAAAGCACGGAGGCGGGCGAAATCCTGATCGCCGACATGGTCATCGGCTTCAAAGTATTCCGCGAACGCTTCACATCGCGCGTCGAGGCATTTCCGGACGGCAAGGACGGCGGCACGGCCCCGCGCATTGATGTCGCCTACACCGAGGGGCCGTTCAAGTTTCTCAACAACCATTGGGTCTTCAACGCGACTGAAGGCGGCACGGAGATCGACTTTTTCGTTGATTTCGAGTTCCGGGCGAAAATTCTCGAAAAAGCCATCGGCGTCGTGTTCAACGAAGCGGTGCAAAAGATGGTCAATGCGTTCGAAAGCCGGGCGACGAAAATCTACGGTGAAACGAACTGACCAAGACCGCCGTCAGGCCGCAACAATCCGCCGGAGCAGCGCCACACAAGCCATCACCGTCTGTTGGCGTACGGCGGTCCGGTCTCCACTGAAGACATGGCGTTCGTGCAAGGTCTCGTGCCCGGCACGGGCAGCCGCGATATGCACCAAACCGACCGGCTTTGTTTCCGTGCCGCCACCAGGTCCGGCAACGCCGGTTGCAGATACCGCCGCATCGGCCCGAGAGTTGGCGACGGCGCCTTCCGACATGGCACGGGCCACGTCCTCACTGACCGCGCCGACGGTATCAAACAATGCCGCCGGCACACCCAACATTTCGTGTTTGGCCTCGTTGGTGTAGGTCACGAACCCGCGCTCGACCACGTCCGACGATCCGGCAATCGCCGTCAGCAGCCCGGCAATTAGCCCGCCAGTACAGGACTCAGCTGTGGCCAATTTTACGTGCTGCGCGCGACAGGTATCCAGCAATTCTGAAGCGGCACTCTCCATGGCATCATCGAAAGGCATCAATATACTCCCATGATATAGCCAACCCCGATCAGCGCGGCACCGGCATAAATCGCGGCAATAATATCATCTAACATAATACCAAGGCCGCCCTTGATGCGCGTGTCGGCCCAACTGACCGGCCACGGTTTGAAAATATCGGCAATGCGAAAAAACACGAAACCGAGCGCATAAAACACTGGATCCAGTGGTACCGCCAAGGCAGGTACCAAAGCCAGCGTCAGCCATTGCCCTGCAACTTCGTCGATCACCACGGCGCCCGGATCGTCGCCGCCGACATCGCTGACGTATACATTGGCCGCCCAAACACCGACAAAAAACACCACTGTCGCGGCCGATAACAGCCCTTCAGGCCCGAAAAACAGATGTATCACCCACGCGAATGGCAATGCAGCCAACGATCCCCATGTCCCCGGCATGCGCGGCAGCAAGCCCGATCCGAACCACGTCGCCAACAAAATCGGCGGTCGCAACAAATCACGCGGTCCGGGCGCGCTTTCGAGAGGATTCGGCTTATCGTCCGGTATTTCTGTCATTCACCATGATCCATGATCGCAGCCGCCGCTCAGGGAAGTCAGGAGCGAATCGGCGGGACTCCTGGTTTTCGCCCGGAAACGCGCGCCGAACAAGCAATATTGGCTTGCGCGCTGCGACCCGTGCCGATACTTTCTTGGCAAGGCATATGAGAGCGGTAACCATACCGCCGGTCGCCAGGGGTTCTATCGTAGCGGCGAAAAAAGAAGGCGAAGGGTCGAGGGATGTCCAAGCAGTACGGGGGTGAAGATATTTCCTGGTTTGCTGGTGTGCGCGAGCGGATTGCGGGTATCTTCCCCGAACGCCAAGTTCATTTCCGCACCGATGGCCGGGTCAGCTATTTCCGCATCACTACGGCGGGACAATTCCTTTCAAGTATCGCTTTGGTCGCTGCATTGGGCTGGACCGGGTTTTCGTCATATAGCTATGTTGCGCACGAGAAAGTCGTCGCGGTCAAAGACGGTAAGATTGCCAGCGCGCGCCTCGCCTACCACAGCCTGTTGGGTGAGGTTGCGGAATATCAGAACAAATTCAACGCCATCACCCAAGATCTGGAGCGCAACCACGCCATGATGCTTGGCTTGGTGGAACGGAACGCCAAACTGCAAACCAGCCTGCGCTCCGTCTCCGACGAATTGCGCACGACGCAGGACGAACGTTCCATGATCGTCAGTGCACGTGAAGCGTTGCGGCGAAAACTCTCCAATCTGGAGCAAGAGCTGGGCGGTCTGACAACGCGCAACTTTACCCTCAAAGACAACTTGGACACGGTTGCCGGTGATTTGCAGACGGCGCTGTCGGAACGCAATGAAGCCCGTTTCGAGGGCTCGCGCATGCGCACTTACGTGCAGCAACTTGAAGATCGCCTTGCCAGCCTGCAGCAGTCGCACGAAACATCAGTACAGCGCCTGACCAAACAAACCTTGTCGCAGATCGGCGATCTGGAGAAAGTCGTGTCCCTTGCGGGCATTGATCCGCTGAAACTGGCTGCCCTTGATGACCCGGCGACGGGGCAAGGCGGACCGTTCATACCCGCCGAGACGCTTGATGCCTTGCCGGCCGGCGAATTGAAGAAAAGCCTGGATAACCTCGACAACCATTTGGCGCGGCTGAACTCACTGCAATCCGCAGTGCGTCATCTGCCGTTGGTAGCGCCGCTGGATACCTATTACATCACCAGCGGTTTCGGCAAACGGCGCGACCCGTTGAACAAACGTTGGGCGGCTCATTACGGCCTTGATTTCGGCTCGACCAAAAAAGCGCCGATTTATGCCACTGCGCCCGGCATCGTCAAACACGCCGGCTGGAAAGGGCGTTATGGCCGCTTCATTGAAATCGATCACGGCAACGGTGTTGTTACCCGTTTTGGCCATCTTCATAAGATTTATGTGAAACGCGGCCAAAAAGTTAAATTCCGCCAAAAGATCGGACTACTTGGCAACTCGGGCCGGACCACGGGCGCGCATTTGCATTACGAAACTCTGTTCAAGAAGCGCAACATCAACCCCATGAAATTCATCAAAGCTGGCCGGCATGTTTTCCAAAAATAGCAAAAACCAGCCATCGGCGGGCTCGCCTCAGGCGCCAGCCAAACCCGCGCCTCCGTCGCTGATCAGCCGCGACCTGAAGATCATTGGTGATCTCAAAAGTGACGGCGAAATTCAGGTTGATGGCTCCGTGGAAGGTGACATCCGCTCCAAGACGTTGCTTATCGGTGAGAGCGCGCATGTAAAAGGCGAGATTACCGCCGATTCCGTCGTCGTGCACGGCGCTGTTAACGGCCAAATCAAAGCCCGGGCCGTAAAATTGGCCGCTTCCGCCCATATGGTTGGCAATATTCTACACGAAGACCTGGCCATCGAAACCGGCGCCTTTCTGGAAGGCCATTGCCGGCGCATGGAAGAGGTCAAGCCGACACCAAAACCTGAACCTGAAAAACCAGCCCCGGCTGGTGCTTCAGGAAAAGCGCCGGCAGCAGCACAGGGTACGGCGAAAACCGGATAACGGGCGGCGGAAACGGGCAAAAGTTCAGTTTTCCCCCACCGGCTGTTTTGAGAAACGAACACCAATCGCTGCATTGCAGGTCCGGACGCAATCTGCCATTATCCGGCCACCTTGGGACCGCGCCTTTGTTAACATCGGTATGTCCCTAAACCCGATGAGAACAAGTGGGAAAGATTGCTATGGGCACATTTAGCATTTGGCATTGGCTGGTCGTTTTGGCCGTCGTTTTGGTTCTGTTTGGCGGCAAGGGGAAAATCTCTGCCTTGATGGGAGATTTCGGCAAAGGCTTGAAATCTTTCAAGAAAGGCATGAAGGATGACGAAGGCGACGCGGCGGATGCCGGCGACGCGCCGAAAGAGCTGGAGTCCGAAGCTGCCGAACCGGTTAAAGAAGCGGTCGAGTCCTCGGACAAAGACAAGGCGGCTAACGGCTGAGGCGGCACGCGCCCGGCTTTCCAAGAGCGTCCTAAACACAGGAGCCTCTCTCCGCCATGTTCGATATCGGCTGGCAGGAACTGTTTGTCCTCGCAGTGCTGGCGATCATTGTCGTCGGCCCCAAGGACTTGCCGCGCGCCATCAAAACCGTCACCTATTGGATCCGGAAGGCGCGCTCCATGGCGCGCGACCTGCAAGACGGCTTAGACGACGTTGTGCGGGAGGCCGAGCTTGAAGACATCAAGAAAGAAGCCAACAAGATGATGGACGGCGACGGGTTGGACCCGTCCGGGTTGGCCAAGGAATTCGACATGACCGACATCCAGCAAGACTGGAGCGAGGCGGTCGACGACCTGAAGACGTCAACAGACCCAAGCGCCAAGGACCCCGTCGATGACGATGTGATCGATGATATTTCCGGACTGGATGAAGACCTGGATGACGAGTTGGATAACGAACTCGATGACGACCCGGATTTGATGGACGCGACCGCAGAACCGGCAACCGCGTCCGACCCCATGGAAAACGCCGAAGCCATACCGGTAAAGACACCGGACGAGACGAAGGGCTAACGGCGCATGGCGGACACCGAAGAATCCAAAATGCCGTTGCTCGACCATCTGGTCGAACTTCGCTCGCGCCTGGTGTGGAGCGTGGCGTCGATTATCGTGCTGTTCATCGCGATCTTCCCGTTTGCCGAATACGTCTATCAGTTTTTGGTGCAGCCCTTGGCCGATGTGTTCGACGAAATGGGTGGGCAGCGCCGCTTGATCTTTACTGCCCTGCACGAAGCGTTTTTCACCTACATCAAGTTGTCGCTGATCACGGCGCTGTTTGTAGCGTTTCCATTCATTTCCATGCAATTTTGGATGTTCGTCGCGCCGGGCCTCTACAAGCATGAGAAATCCGCCCTGGCGCCGTTCCTGGTGGCCACGCCAATCCTGTTCTTCATGGGCGGGGCGATGGTTTATTACATCGTAATGCCATGGGCTTACGAGTTTTTGTTGAACTTCGAACTGCAAGGTGGCGAGGGCACTCTGCCCATTGTTTCGGAGCCCAAGGTCAACGAGTACCTGTCGCTCAGTATTAACCTGATTTTCGCCTTTGGTATTTGTTTCGAACTGCCGGTGGTGCTGTCTCTGCTGGGCCGTATCGGAATCATCAATTCCCAAGGCATGAAGGAAAAGCGCAAGTATGCCATCCTTATTGCCTTCATCGTCGCTGCCGTGATCACCCCGCCGGACGTGATCAGCCAAGTGATGCTCGCGTCCGTACTGATTTGCCTATATGAAGTCTCGATCTTTTCGGTGCGCCTGATCGAGAAGAAACGGGATGAAAATTCCGACGAAGAAGACGAAGAAGACGACACCGAAGCTCCCTAAGAGGTCCCGTTTCCCATGTTCGACATCAAATGGATCCACGAAAATCCGCAAGCTTTTGACCAAGCCCTGACCCGCAGGCCGGGGCAAAAGGCCATGGCCGACGAGTTGATCGCGCTCGATGGCAAGCGGCGCGACGCCCAAACCCGCGCCCAGGAAATCCAAACCGAGCGCAATGCGCTTTCAAAGCAGATCGGCGTTGCCAAATCACGCGGCGAGGATGCTGCCGATATCATTGCCAAGGTGTCTGAAAGCAAAGATGCACAGGCTGCCGCCGAACAAGAAGCCGCCGCCGCCACGTCGGAATTGAACGACGTTTTGGCGAGCTTGCCGAACCTCCCTCTGGACGACGTGCCTGATGGTGATGGCGAAGACGATAACGTCGAGGTCAAGAAATGGGGCGAGCCGCGTCAGTTTGATTTTGCCCCCAAGGATCACGTCGACCTGGGAGAAGGCCTCGGCATGATGGATTTCGAGACAGCGGCGAAACTGTCAGGCGCGCGGTTCGTGATGCTGACAGGCGCACTCGCGCGCATGGAACGCGCTTTGGCCAATCTGATGCTCAACGTTCACACACGCGACAACGGCTACACCGAGGTCAATCCGCCGGCATTGGTCAACGACACGGCCATGTACGGCACCGGGCAGTTGCCAAAATTCGGCGAAGACCTATTCAAGGCCGATACCGGGCATTGGCTGATCCCCACCGCCGAAGTACCGCTGACCAATATCATTGCCGGTCATCTTGTCGAAGCCGATTACCTGCCGCGCCGCTACACGGCCATGACATGGTGTTTCCGCTCCGAAGCAGGGGCTGCGGGCAAGGACACCCGTGGGATGATCCGCCAGCACCAATTCACCAAGGTGGAGATGGTGTCGGTGACCAGGGAAGAGGACTCGCTCGAAGAGCTCAATCGCATGACCCGCTGCGCCGAGGATATCCTCGAGCGCCTGGAACTGCCGTACCGGACCATCGCGCTATGTACTGGCGACATGGGATTCGGCGCACGTAAAACCTACGATATTGAGGTTTGGCTGCCGGGGCAGGATACCTACCGCGAAATCTCCAGCTGCTCCGTTTGCGGTGATTTTCAGGCTAGGCGTATGAATGCGCGCTATCGCCCCGAAAAAGGCGGCAAACAGACGGCCTTTGTGCACACGCTCAATGGTTCCGGTCTGGCCGTGGGCCGCACGTTGGTCGCTATTTTGGAAAACTACCAACAGCCGGATGGCTCCGTGGTGATCCCCAAAGCCCTGCGTCACTTCATGGGCGGCCTTGAAGTGCTGGAGCCGGCATCGTGAACCTGGCGAAATCGCGCGTCCTGATCTCCAACGACGACGGCATCGCAGCCCCCGGCATGAAGGTGTTGATCCGCGCCGCCACCGCCTTGTTCAAGGAAGTGTGGGTGGTGGCGCCCGAGACTGAGCAAAGTGCAACCAGCCATTCGCTGACGCTGCGCCGTCCGCTTCGCATCCGCCGCGCCGCGACCCGGCGTTTCGCCGTCGACGGCACACCAACCGACAGCGTGCTGCTGGGCGTGCAAGAGGTAATGAAAGCCGCACCGCCGGACATGGTGCTGTCCGGCATCAACCGGGGCGGCAATCTGGGCGAAGACATCACCTATTCAGGTACCGTTGCGGCGGCCATGGAAGGGACGCTGCTGGGTATTCCGTCCGTGGCGCTGAGCCAGTTTTACCGCGATCGCCAGACCGTGCCATGGAAAACCGGTGAGGTTTGGACCGCCAAGGTGCTGAAACAACTGGCCAAGGTGGATTGGCCGTCGGGTGTGTTGATGAACGTCAATTTTCCCGATGTTGCCGCCAACAAAGTGACAGGGATTGAGGTGGTGCGCCAAGGCCGGCGCAAAATCGGTGGCGAACTGCAACCGGGCAAAGACCCGCGCGGAGATGCGTATTTCTGGGTGGGCGCGTCGCGCGACGAAGAAAAATTTCGCCCGGGATCGGACCTCGAAGCTGTCGAACGCGGCGCCGTGGCCATCACACCGCTGACCATGGATCTCACCCACGCAGCCACACTGAAAAAGCTAAAGGGCGCATTTAAGTGAATCTCGACCCACGCATGGGCCGGCTGATCCTGGAATTGCGCCAGGGCGGCGTCACGGATGCGCGGGTGTTGGGGGTGATCGAGAAGCTGCCGCGCAGCATCTTCCTGGCCGGGCCATTCAAGGACCGATGGGACGAAAACCTGGCACTGCCGATCGGTTATCACCAAACGGTCAGCCAGCCGTTGATCGTCGGGCTGATGACCCAGGCGCTTGAGGTGTCCGACCGCCACAAAGTCCTCGAGATCGGCACCGGATCGGGCTATCAGGCCGCCGTATTGGCGCCGTTGTGCCGCCGGCTCTACACCATTGAGCGCCATCCCGCGCTATTGCGAGAGGCCCAGGAGCGGCTGCACGAGCTCAAACTCACCAACATCACATCCGTGTGCGGCGACGGCGCCGCCGGTTGGCCCGAACAAGCACCGTTTGAGCGTATTATCGTCGCCGCGGCAGCCCCCGACGTGCCGCCGGTGTTGTTCGAGCAACTGGCCATCGGCGGCATCATGATCGTGCCCATCGGCCTGGACGAAAACGACCAGCGCCTGACCAAGGTGGTGCGCACCAAAGACGGTGCCGAAACCGAGGACCTGGGTCCGACGCGGTTCGTACCGTTTGTGGATGGTGTTGTCGGGGGATAGCCACTCGGTGATAATCATCACTATGGGAATGGGCTCAAAATTTCACGCAGCAGGTCTGGTGTCGGTGTTGGTACTCGGCGGGTGCGGTTATGCGGAATGGCCGCCACCGCCAGACGGTCCCAGCGACGTCAATGCACGGTCCCGTCCGGCAAGCGCTACGCCGCAGAATTCCAGGGCTTTTCGTAATGCCAGCGCGGTCTATGTGGGCAAGGGAGATACGGTCTGGGCGTTGAGCAAACGCCATGGGGTTTCCATGCGTGCGATTATCGACGCCAACGGCCTGACACCGCCGTTTTTACTTAATGTGGGACAGCGAATCGTTTTGCCGCGCGGGCGCGAACATCAAGTTGTGAAGGGCGATACGTTATCTGAAATCGCCGGCCGCTACGATGCAGGCATGCACGAATTGGCGCGCCTCAATGGCTTGAAATCCCCATATACCATCTACGTGGGGCAGCGCCTGCGGTTGCCGAGGGCTGGGTCCGAGCCGGTCTCGACAGCGCAAGCGGTAGCGCCGGCAACCTCTACCTCGAAACCCGCAAAACCTGCAAAACCACCCGCCTGGGCCTCCAAGCCGACAGCGGCCACGGCCAAAACCGCCCCGGTCGCCGCGCGCGCCACCGCACCGCGCGCCGTGCCCAAGCCACCACCGGTTTCCGGCAAGGGGTTTTTGTGGCCGGTGCAGGGAAGGGTGGTGTCCAATTTTGGCGCCAAGCCGAAAGGCTTTCACAATGACGGTATCAACATTGCGGCGCCACGCGGCACCCCGATCAGCGCCGCCCAGAACGGTGTTGTCGTCTATGCCGGCAATGAGTTGCGCGGGTTCGGCAATTTGTTGCTGATCAAGCATTCTAACGGTTGGGTGACGGCCTACGCACATGCCGACAGGCTATTGGTGCGGCGTGGCGACAAGGTGGGCAAGGGCCAAAAGGTCGCGACCGTCGGCGACACGGGAAGCGTCACATCGCCGCAATTGCACTTTGAAATCCGCAAAGGCAAACGTGCGCGAAATCCTAAAAAGTACCTGCGCCGAGCCTAGCCGGTGATGGCCGCAACGCGCTGATACGCCGGGCGCTCTTGCAGGCGCTCAACATAAGCCAGAACATTCGGTTTGTCGGAAATATCACCAGCGCGCCGGCTTGAGACGATGCAGGCGTGGCCGGTGATGATATCTGCGGCAGAGAAATCTCCGGCAAGATAATCACGATCAGACAAGCGCTCGTTGATGGGATCGAGCATTTTGTTCAAAAGCCGAGTAGCACGCGCGATGTTGGTGGGGTTGCGCTTCTCTTCGGACAGGAACATCGTTTCCACCACCAGCGTGTTCACCGGCGGCATCAACATCCCTTCGGCGTAGTGGAACCACTGCAAATAAGCCGGGAACTCGGGTGAGCCGACATCGGGTACCAATCGCCCGTCGCCATATTTCGCCAACACGTATTGGATAATGGCGCCGGACTCGAACAACGTCACGTCACCGTCCTCCAGCGCCGGCACCCGGCCCATCGGGTGGGTTTTCAAGTACTCGGCATCGCGCATGCGCTTATCGCCCAGCTTGAAGACCTCTAGCTCATAAGGCAGGTCAAGTTCTTCAAACAACCAGGCAACGCGTACGGCGCGGGAATTGGGGGCAAAATAGATTTTCATCAATCTATCCCGCTAGCGGCTGGCACAGGTTGCCAGCGCTTGGGTGACCGATACCCCGGTCGTGGCCAATGTGGCATTGAAATTGAAGCTCGAACCACTGGCTTGGCTGGAAAGGAATTGCGCCAAAGTGGCGGCCGGTACCGTCTGCGCGATGCTTTTCAGCGTGCACGAGCATGTGCTCTCGGTCGCGGACTTGGCGCCCGTGCACCAATCCATGAATTGCTCGTTTTGCTCAGGGGAATAGGCCTCCATGGCGCGTGCGCCGAAAGCGGCCACCACAACCAGCGCAAAAAATGGTAACAGTATGTAAGCCGTGCGGCGCATTAATGCCTCCTGTGAATAAACCTGAATGACGTAAACCGGCACCCATTGAATGCATCAGTTAGCTTGCCGCCTCCTGACAGTGGCGTCAACGTGAGGAGAGGGCTCTAGTCCATATCCAACGGCTTACCCAGGCGTCCGGCGAGATCCTGGATGTATTGCCACGCGACCCGGCCAGAGCGCGAGCCACGCGTCACCGACCACTCGTTGGCTTCAGCGCGCAAGTCGACGCCTTGCGCATTGAGACCGAATTTCTCCGCATATCCCTCGACAATGGCAAAATAGGTGTCCTGATTACAGTTGTGGAAACCAAGCCACAGACCAAACCGGTCTGACAGCGAGACCTTTTCCTCCACCGCTTCTGAGGCGTGAATGGCAGTCGATCGCTCATTCTCAATCATGTCGCGCGCCATCAGGTGGCGGCGGTTGGAGGTCGCGTAAAACAAAACGTTGGCGGGCCGGCCCTCGACGCCGCCCTCCAGCACCGCTTTGAGAGACTTATAAGAATCGTCTTGAGTATCGAACGACAGATCATCACAAAATAGCAAAAACTGCTTGGCCTCAGCGCGCAAGAGTCCGAGCAGTCGCGGCAGCGAGGGGATATCCTCGCGGTGAATTTCAATCAGCACCAAAGAGCCGGGGGCTGCCTTGTTGATCGTTGCGTGCGCCGCTTTCACCAGCGAACTTTTGCCGGTGCCGCGCGCGCCCCATAACAAGGCGTTGTTCGCCGGCAGCCCGTCCGTAAAGCGTTGCGTGTTGTTAAGCAGCGTCTCCGTCTGGCGATCAATACCCTTAAGCAGTTCAAGGTCGACGCGGTTGACCTTGGGCACAGGCTCCAGCCAACTCGGATCGGCGTGCCACACGAAAGCGTCGGCGGCGGAGAAGTCAGTTTGAGGCGCCGCAGGTGGCGCCAGACGCTCAAGCGCATCGGCAATGCGTATCAACGTCGGATGTAAATCAGTATCGCTCTCTGTATCAGTCATGGCGGGAAATTAGGACCGCCACGACGCATCGTCAATCAAACTGCGCGAAATCAATAATTTGGTTTGCGAAATTCGCCCTGGTGGATATAGTCCCCGCGGATTTACTAACGGGCCGCCAATAGGGCGCGCGGTGCCGGTTTTAAGGAGTTTCACATGTTTGTTTCCACCGCTTACGCACAGGGCGCCGGTGGCGCCGGTGGCGGGGGCTTTGAAGCCCTGTTGCCGCTGATCTTGATTTTCGTGGTGTTTTATTTCCTGCTCATTCGTCCGCAGCAGAAAAAAATGAAAGTGCACCGCGAAATGCTGGGCGCCATGCGCCGCGGCGACAAAGTCGTCACTGGCGGCGGCATCATGGGCACGGTCACGAAAGTCGACAACGATCACGAAGTCACCGTGGAAATCGCCAAGGACATTAAAGTCAAGGTGCGCCGCGATCTGATTTCGGCCGTGGTTTCGAAAACCGAGCCGCAAGCCGGTGCCGCGCCGCAAGCCGCCAACCAAGACAACCGGCCCGGCGGCCTTTTGGGCAAACTGCTGGGTGGCGGCGCGAAACCGCAACAAGCAGCCAATGAGCCGGCCCCACAAGCAGAACCGGAAGAACCGAACTCCGGTTCTGATGATACGTCTGATGATGCATCCGGCGACAAATCCGACAAAAAGTCCGACTAACTGGATTAGCTTAGCCCATGGTCTATTTTTCCAAATGGAAGATCATCTTCATCCTGGCTGTTTGTGTGCTGGGCTTGAGTTTTTCAGCGCCGAATTTCCTTGATGGAAAGACGGCTGAAAGCCTGCCGGACTGGCTACCGCACAAGCAGGTGAGTTTGGGATTGGACCTGCAGGGCGGCTCGCATCTGTTGCTTGAGGTCGATGTCGATGCGGTCATAACAGAGCAACTGGAATCTCTGGTTGATTCCATGCGTGCCGAATTGCGTAAGGGACGCATCCGTTACGGTGGGCTGGGTATTGCCGGTGAATCGGCCAAAGTTGTGGTTCGAAAGCCCGAAGAGGTCGACAAGGCGCGCAATCTATTGCGTGTTATCGACCCGGAATCGGAAACCGTCGTTGAAGGCAAGACCATCCGCATTTCCTTCACACCGCGTGCGCGCGCTGACCGGCGCAACGCGGCGCTTCAGCAATCCTTAGAGATCATCCGCCGCCGTATTGATGAAACCGGCGTGCGCGAGCCCACTATCCAACGTCAGGGCGACGACCGGATTTTGCTGCAGGTCCCCGGTGTCGAAGACCCGGAGCGTCTAAAAGCGTTGATCGGCAAAACCGCCAAAATGTCGTTTCATTTGGTGCATGAACGCGATATCGAAAAAGACACGTCCCGTACACCACCGGGCGCGCGTTGGTTACCGAGCCAAGAATTAGGTCCCGACGGCAAGCCCGAGCAAATTCTGATCCGGCGTCGGGTGATGGTTTCTGGCGAAGATCTGGTCGATGCGCAGCCGAGCTTCGATCAGCGCGACAATCAGCCGATCGTCAATTTCCGTTTCAATGCGCGCGGTGGCAAGAAATTCGGCGATGTCACATCCGAAAACGTCAACCGGCCGTTCGCCATCGTGCTTGATAACACGGTCATCAGTGCGCCTGTAATCCGCGAGCCCATTTTGGGCGGTTCGGGACAAATCAGCGGTAACTTCACGGTGCAGGAAAGCAATGATCTGGCGCTGTTGCTGCGTGCCGGCGCGTTACCGGCACCATTGACCATTCTCGAAGAACGCACTGTCGGCCCGGGGCTCGGTGCTGATTCCGTTGCCGCGGGCAAAATCGCGTCGATTATCGGGATGATCTTGGTTGTGGTGTTTATGGGTATCGCCTATGGCCGTTTCGGTCTGATGGCCGATACGGCGCTAATCATCAATATGTTCTTGATCTTGGGCGGGCTCTCTTTGTTGCAGGCGACACTTACGCTGCCAGGTATTGCCGGTATCGTACTGACCATCGGCATGGCGGTAGATGCCAACGTGCTGGTTTTTGAGCGCATCCGCGAGGAAGTACGGCACGGACGCACCCCCATCAACGCCATTGATGCCGGTTATGGCCGGGCATTGACGACCATTATCGATGCCAATGTCACCACGCTGATTGCCGCCGTGCTTTTGTATATCTTCGGCTCCGGCCCCGTACGCGGTTTCGCGGTAACGCTGGCGATCGGTATCGTGACGTCCATGTTCACGGCAATCATGCTGACACGACTTTTTGTCGTCACCTGGCTTCGGCGTACGCGCCCAACGGCCTTGCCGATTTAAGCAGAGGAACCTGACATGCGCGGACTGCACTTAATTCCGGCTAATGTGAATGTATCATTCATTCCCAAGCACGTTATCTTCTTCGGCTTCTCAGTGGCGCTGATCATAGCTTCCATCGCTTTGTTTCTCGTCAAAGGCCTAAATTTCGGTATCGACTTCCAAGGCGGTATCCTGATTGAGGTACGCACGGAAAAAGCCGCAAATATTTCCGACATGCGAGGAAAACTGGGCGAGCTTGGCCTAGGCGAAGTGGCGCTGCAGGAATTTGGCGCACCGACCGACGTCTTGATCCGCATCCAACGCCAAGAGGGCGGTGAAGCGGCCCAGCAGGTGGCCGTTGAAAAGGTGAAAGCCACGCTGGGAGAGAAGGTCAACTATCGCCGTACGGAGTTTGTCGGCCCAAAAGTTTCGGAAGAGCTGTTCCTGGACGGGGTTTTGGCCGTCAGCTTGGCGATTTTGGCCATCCTGATTTACATCTGGTTCCGGTTTGAATGGCAATTCGGCATGGGCGCGGTCGTCGCACTGACGCACGACGTGTTCTCTACCATCGGGATATTCGCGCTCATGGGCTTTGAGTTCAATCTCTCGACCGTGGCCGCCATTCTGACCATCGCCGGTTATTCCATCAACGATACCGTCGTTGTTTATGACCGGGTGCGCGAAAACTTGCGTAAGTACAAGAAAATGCCGCTCGGCGAATTGCTCAACAATTCCATCAATCAAACACTTTCGCGCACCGTGATGACATCTGTGACCACGCTATTGGCCCTGTTGGCGCTGTACTTCCTGGGCGGCGCGGTTATCCGCGATTTCTCGTTCGCCATGATCTGGGGTGTGTTGATCGGCACCTATTCGTCGATCTGCCTGGCGGTTCCACTGCTGTTGTACCTCAACGTCAACCGCTCCGGCTTGATGGTTGATGACGACAAGGGCGAGGAGGCGGCGGCCGAACAGGCGCCGTAAGCTTAATCTCTCTCGATATCACGCCTGCCGTTCCTGCTGGCCGCCAGCTCATTCAGAGCTACGGCGACGGCGGTTTTCGCATCGGCGGAGAGGCATTCCAGGGCTCGGTCCTCGTCTTCACTGAACACACACAGGCTTGGTCAGTTTCCGGCCCAGACGACGTCACGCTCGAATCACTGGCAGACATCGTCGCGACAAATCCGGGGATTCTGGTGCTTGGTTGCGGGGCGCGGTTTGCGCCGCCGCCAAAGGGCCTGCGCGAAGGCCTGAAGGCCCAGGGTGTGGCGCTGGAGTGGATGGATACGGGAGCCGCGTGCCGAACGTTCAATGTGTTGCTGGCCGAAGACCGGGGTGCCGCGGCAGCGTTGATCGCGGTGGAATAAAAAACGGGGCCCGAAGGCCCCGTTTTCCGTAACACCTGAAATGTCGGGTTACGAGATTTTGTAGAGGTTCTGTGCCGCTACCATGGCAAACAGCATGGGGAACGACAGCAACGTATTGGTACGCGAGAACAACATGGCCGTCCGTGCCGATGCCGCTTTCGTATCGGCGTCCGCTTCGACGATGCCGAGCGCGCGTTTCTGGTTCGGCCAAATGACGAACCATACGTTGAACCACATGATCGTGCCCAGCCACATGCCAATACCGATCATGCGATGGCCGCCGTCGGAGCCTTCCGCGAGGCCCAGCGACAGGGCTTCAACGAGATAGCCGTTCATCATGGCGACGATCAAGCCGGTGACGATGGTGCCCATGGCACCCCAACGGAACCAGAACAACGCCGCCGGCGCGATGACCTTGCCGATAGCGGGTTTCTGTTCGTCGGGGATATTGCCCATGTTCGGAATCTGGACAAAGTTGAAGTACCACAGGAGTCCGATCCACATAACGCCGGAAATCACGTGCAGCCAACGGAAGAAGAACACGCCGAAGCTCGAGCCCTCGTATCCGCCGTAGCCGTAGTACATCAAGAACAAGACAATCGCGAGCACGACGCCTGCGATCACCGTATTGCGAAGATTGCTAAGTAAAGCAGCCATATGACCACCCCCTGGTTGTGAAAACTGTTACAGGTTCAAAAATTTAGAAACCATCTAATCGGCCTCATATATAAGGGCTTTCGCGCTGCGATCAACGGTTTTGCCGGAAAAGCCCGGAAAACTCTGGCGTTTCAGGCTTTTCGCGGCCTAGAGTGCGACATTTCACAGTCGGATTCCGATGTAAATGGCTACCGATTCGCCCAAAACCCGAGTTGTTTACACGGATTTAACCGCCGCTGCTTTGCGCGACAATGACCGCGATCTCTATCTGTGCACTTTGTTTGCGCCGCAAGACCGCCGCGCCGCCCTGCAGGCGCTTTATGCTTTCAATGCCGAGATTTCGCGCGCCAGCGGAGGCTCAAGCGAAGCCGCCATCGGCCACATGCGGTTGAAATGGTGGTACGATGCACTCGAAGACATCTTCAATGGCAATCCGCCACACCATCCCGTGGCGCAAGCGCTGGCGGACGCCGTGCCATTTGGTGTGGAGCAGGAGGCTTTGGCCGCCGTTATTGAAGCGCATGCGGAAGACATGGCCGCGGAGCCAGATTATGCCGCCGAAGCCATGGAGAATCGCGCCATCGCTCTTTGGGCGCCGATTTTTGCACAAGCTGAGTCCCTGGTTGGCGTGCCGTCAGAGCAAACCGAACCTGCAGCGAAGGCCTGGGGACTGACCATGACACTCCGTCGCCACGCTGTACCGCCCGATACCGTCCCCACGTTGCACGATGCCGCGAGGGCAAATCTCGCCCTGGCACCGGGACATCTCTGCATGGTGCTGGCAGATATCTATCTAAAACGCGTTCAGCGTGCCAATTACGATCTCACACCCCCCAGCGCCCGCCGCACGGACCCGGGCGCTCTCGCAATTCCAAAACTATGGTGGGCAGCCAGGCGCAGCTGATCTCTAGCCTTCCGCCGCTTGTCTCGCTTCCTTTGCCGCATCGCGTTTCAAACGCATGAGCTCATGGCTTGAGACCTGCGGGAAGATGGCGGGCGAATTGGCGAGATACAGCATCACCGCACCACGCTGCGTATCGGGGAAGCCGCCCCGGGTATCGTCGAAGCGGCGCAATTCCAGAATGGTGACGGCATTGGTTTTGGGATCGCGGTTGCGCCACGCCAACGTCGGGTTCTCGCGCCGGGGCTGAGCCAAGGGCGCGATGGAGCGTTTCCAAATCTCCGTCGGCGGGCCGTAGCGTGTTTGATAATACTGCGCGACACTTTCGAACTCATCCGACGGGAACAGGGCGTGCAGGCGGCTCGCCGTGCCTTGGTCGTAGCGCACGATGGCCATGGGGCCGGTGTAGAGGATCGTAGGCACCACGAACTTCGGTTTCAGGTCGTCGGGCCAGTCCACCGGCTCGACACAGAACAGCGTTGTGCCGCGGTTTTTCTTCACACATTGGTTGTCCGCATCAATGCCGCCGCCGGGCGGGACAGAGTTCTCAAGGCTAACCGATTCACCGAGCGACAAAATCGTACCGGCAAGCGACGTGCGGCTGAGCAATTCAGGCCGGACTTGGCGTTGGCGCAATGGCGGCGGCGCATCCGACTTGGCCAATTCGGTGATGCGCCAGGGAGAGGCACCGGTTGTCGGTGTCTGCCCTGGTCGCGGCTCAGCCACACCGGTAGCCAGGCGCTCGTCGGGGCGCAATTGCGGGCGTCCGGCGTCAGGACCGGCGGCATCCGGCCCCGAGGGCAACTCGGCCAGACGGCTCAGCGGCGGTGCTTGTGACTTGGGTGCGGCCCGCACCGGGTCCGGTGGGCGCAACGGGTCGCTATAAGGTAACGGTGCAGGGGGCGGGACCGGTTTCGGCCTTGCCGCTCTGATGGGCGCTTCGCCCTCAGCCGGCGGCAGATCATCGTCCAGAAGCAGCTCTCCTTCCGCGGGCGGCAGGTCGTCACCCTCGGCTGGCGGTAAATCATCTTCTTCCGAAAGTGGCAGCAAATCGTCTTTCAGCGCTGCCACGTCATTTTCCGCCGGTGGTAGATCATCCGAGGGCGGCAGGTCCTCCGCAGGCGCGGGAGCCATTTCCGCCATTTGATCCGGCGCCGTCTGTTGGCGACGGCGGGGCGCTTGCGGAACCGGGGTCTTCACAACGCCCAGCACCATGGGATCACCAGTATCGGTGGCCATTTCCACCGTGGTCGTCCAGGTGCCGCCGGTATCGGCCGGCACGTCACCGGTGGGAGGCGGCAACGGTGCTGTTTCGCGCGGGGTCAGGGCCGGCGTTGATGCCTGGGCTAGCGCACTCGGGCGGACAGGCCTTAGGACTGGAGCCGCCTCGGCAGGCTTGGTATTGGGCTCTTGAACTTCGACTTCTGCAGCCCAACCGCGTTCAGCCACCTTTTCGTCAGTAAACAGCCTGGACAGATGCTGCATGAACCCGGGTGTCATCTTGCCGGCGGTTTGGCCCGGTCTTGGTTCCGCCGTTTCCTCACCCGTCGCTTTTAGCGCCTCTTTGGCGAGCGGGGAGGGCGTATCGAGCGCCGCCTTAGGCGGTCCCGCGTCAGGCGCTTTGGCATAGGCTTGCTGACGCATTCGCGCCGCCTGACGCTCAGCAGCAGCCATGGCTGCTTCGTCTTTACGGCCTTCAGCTCGCTTGAAAAACTGTACCAGCCTGCCCAGCGGCGAGGTGTCTTCCTTGACCGGAGCTGGCGGCTCAGTTGCCCGAGCGGCTTGTGCGGCCTGACCAGATTGCGCCGGTGCACGCGCCCTTTGCGTTTCTGCCGGGTAGGTCGGTGCCGGATATGTCGATGTCGGCACCTGCGGCCGCCGGGCGATGATCTGCGGTGTTTGCGGCGCCGGAGTGGCAAGCCCAGGCTGGACACGTTCGTCATCGTAGGTCTCGCGGCGAATACGCTCCAAGCGGTCAATGAACCGGTCAGAGGGCGCGGGGCGCTGCGTCAGAGGACGGGTCGGCAGCATACTCGGTGGCGGCCTGGCTTGGCCGCGTGATACTGCAGGAGCACGCGATTGCCCAGGCGGCACACCGGTAATCATGAAATCGGTGACTTTGTCGGTCAGAATCGACGTATGCTGACGCGACGGCGTCCCCAATGGGACGTCTCGGCTGAGCGCTTCATTCAGCCGGCGCAGGCGGTCGGCAGTGGACATAAACCTGGGCCGTGCGCGACTTCGCGGCGCCGCATCCGCCATCACCGGAGCCGTCGGCGCCGCCCTGGGTGTTGCAGCCTCATCGCTAGGCAGATCATCTTCAACAGTCTTGTCCGGCAGCTCGGGACCGGGCTCGTCGTCGAGGTTAGGGACTTGGACTTTCGCCGTGCGGTCTTCGGCTGCAGCGGGCGTTTCAAGGA
>JAERTE010000060.1 GCA_016845145.1 Rhodospirillaceae bacterium | reverse complement strand
GATTCCGAGCGCCTTTATTATCATTTGCTTGAGATGCCCTGGTGGTTGCTGTTGGCCGTGCCAACGTTTGGCGGGTTAATCGTTGGCGTCGTGATCCACTTCACCCTCCCGGAAAGACGTCCCCACGGTATTCCGGACGTGATCGAAGCCTACGCCCGGCGAAACGGTCACATGTCCTTCAAGGACGGTTTGGCTGCCGCCGTAACCAGCGCCGCGTCCATTGGCTGCGGTGCATCGGTTGGACGGGAAGGACCCGCCGTCCATCTAGGTGCTTCACTGGCCGGCTGGCTGACCCGGCGACTGCATCTTTCGCGCGCCCTTTCACGGACCGTACTGGGCTGCGGCGTGTCGGCTGCCGTCGCAGCATCGTTCAATGCGCCTATCGCCGGGGCCCTGTTCGCCAGCGAAGTAATTGTCGGACATTACGCTCTCCGCTCCTTTGCACCGATCGTGATCGCCAGTGTCGCCGGCACTGTGCTGGCCCGGTCCATGTATGGGGATTTCCCCGCATTCTTCGTATCGGAAACCTTGTTCGCCTCCTTTTGGGAGTTCCCTGCATTTGTCCTTCTGGGCCTGATCTCGGCTACTACCGCCCTGATCATGATGAATGGAATTGGCCTCGCCCGTAACGTCGCCGAAAAGCTGCCAGGCCCGGCATGGTACCGCCCCGCCGTCGCCGGGTTTGCCGTTGGTGCAATAGGTCTGGTGTTTCCGCAGGTCATGGGTATTGGCTACGGTGCCACAGAAGCAGCCATGACCATGCAGTTCGGATTCTGGATGCTGGTCGGCATCGGTGCAGCAAAGATTGTCGCGACCGCCCTGTGCATTGGTTTCGGATTCGCGGGCGGCGTGTTCAGCCCGGCGCTGGTTATTGGTGCCATGGCGGGCACGTCCTATGGCATTCTGGCAACTATGGTGTTCCCGGATTTCTCCTCAGGCCCCGACGCTTACGCGCTGGTCGGCATGGGGGCTGTCGCGGCTGCGGTTCTCGGCGCACCGATTTCCACCACGCTCATTGTGTTCGAGCTTACAGGCGACTATGCCCTGACATTGGGCGTTATGGTGGCCGTGGTGATTTCCAATGAAATCACCCAGGTGTTTTACGGCCGTTCATTTTTTATGCGAATGCTCCGGGAGCGCGGTATCGACCTGCGCGGCGAGTTTGAAGCCGAGGCCTTGAAAGCCCACAGCATCCGCCAGGTGATGGAAGACCGAACGATACCGGTATCAATTGACGCATCTCTTGAAGAGGTAAGGAAACTGCTACAAGCCTCCACTGCGGGTGAACTGTTCGTGGCTGATCAGGAGAATGTCCTCCGGGGAACCATTACCCTTGCCGATATGCACGAGATGGCCTTTGATCATTCACGGGATGAAACAGCGACAGCCGCCGATGTGATCCGCCGTCATGCACCGATGCTATGCGGTGAAGACGATCTTGGCGCGGCGCTGGAGCTGATGCAGGAAACCGGAGAAGATCATATTGCGGTGGTCGATAGCCTGGAAACAGCGCATTTCATCGGCTGTGTCCACCACAGGGATGTGATGAGTGCCTATAACAAGGCCCTCGCCCATTCACGTCATGAAGAGCATGATCTTTGATGCCTATTGATGCATTTGCCGGACGGACTCTGCCGGTTTGACGTGATATAAAATCAGCCATGTCCGATTCTCTTTTCCCCGAAGCCCAAATGACGCCGGTTCAGGAACCCGCATCTGTTCGTGCGTCCGCCGGGGCGCCTGCTGCGGCGCGTTATCTGGAAACCCTGAATGAGTCTCAACGAGCCGCCGTCGAACAACTGGATGGGCCGGTTCTGGTGCTGGCGGGTGCCGGTACAGGTAAGACCCGGGTTCTGACCACACGCCTTGCGCACCTGTTATTGATGGGCAAGGCACGTCCCTGGGAAGTGCTGGCCGTGACCTTTACCAATAAGGCTGCGCGGGAAATGCGTGAGCGCGTTGGCATGCTGATGGGCCATGAGACCGAAGGCTGGTGGATCGGCACCTTCCATGCGCTGGGCGCACGTATTCTGCGTGCCCACGCGGAAGCCGTCGGCCTCAAGTCCACCTTCTCCATTATCGACACGGACGATCAGATCAGGCTGGTAAAGCAATTGCTGCAAGCCCATGAAATTGACGACAAGCGTTGGCCGGCCCGGACCATGGTTGGCATTCTACAACGCTGGAAAGATCGTGGTCTGACGCCTGACAAGGTGTCCGATGCCGAGGGCAGTGACGCTGCGGACGGCAAGGCAGTGGAGATTTATCAGGAGTATCAGGAACGCCTGCGCACCCTGAATGCCGCTGATTTTGGTGATCTGTTGCTGCACAACCTGACGATCTTCAAGGAACAACCCGAAGTGCTCGCGAAGTATCAGGAAAAGTTTCGCTACATTCTGGTGGATGAGTATCAGGATACCAACGTGTCCCAGTATCTATGGCTGCGGCTGCTGGCCCAGACTCACCAAAACATCTGCTGCGTCGGCGATGACGATCAATCCATCTATTCATGGCGCGGCGCAGAAGTGGGGAACATTCTCCGCTTTGAAACTGATTTCCCCGGTGCCGCCGTGGTGCGTCTAGAGCGCAATTACCGCTCGACCCCTCATATCCTGGCTGCCGCGTCCGGCCTGATCCGGTACAATGAGGGCCGGTTGGGCAAGACCCTTTGGACTGACATCAATGAAGGGGAGAAAATCCGCATCCGCGGCGTCTGGGATGGCGAGGAAGAGGCCCGGTTCGTGTGTGGCGAGATCGAGAACATGCATGGCACCGGTCACGCCCTGAACGATACGGCCGTCTTGGTGCGGGCCGGGTTCCAGACTCGTGAGTTTGAGGACCGCCTGATAACGCTGGCCCTGCCATATCGTGTGGTTGGCGGACTTCGATTCTATGAGCGTCAGGAAATTCGCGATGCCGTCGCATACCTCCGCGTAATAGCGCAGCCGGATGACGATCTCGCGTTTGAGCGCATCGTCAATCTGCCAAAACGTGGCATTGGGCAGGCAACAATGCGGACAGTGCATCTCTATGCCCGGTCCGAGAACATATCCCTTACCGTTGCCATTAAACGCCTGATCGAAACGGATGAGCTGAAACCCAAGGCGCGCTCTACTCTGGGCGCTGTGGTAGCGGACTTTGATCGCTGGCGCGCCATGCTGGGGGAGATGCACCATCCTGAACTGGCAGCAGTGGTGCTCGACGAATCCGGCTATACCGCCATGTGGCGTGACAAGGCGCGAAGCGATAAATCACCAGATGCTGTTGGGCGACTGGACAACCTGAAGGAGCTTGTCGCCGCACTGGAAGATTTCGAGAATCTCACCGGATTTCTGGAACACGTCAGCCTGGTCATGGAAAACGACGACAAGGGTGACGAGGACAAGGTAACCCTGATGACGCTCCACGGTGCGAAAGGCCTGGAGTTCAAGACCGTGTTCCTGCCGGGGTGGGAAGAAGGCCTGTTCCCCCACCAACGCGCACTCGATGAAGGTGGCACCGCCGGGCTGGAAGAAGAGCGCCGACTGGCCTACGTCGGCCTGACCCGCGCGCGCGAACGCGCCGTGGTCAGCTTTGCCGCCAATCGCCGGGTCTATAACCAATGGCAAAGCGCGATCCCCTCCCGTTTTGTCGATGAACTGCCGCCGGAGAACATTGAAGTTGAATCGCAACCCGGACTGTACGGCGGACACCGTGACAGCGGCGGGCGCGGCAATAGCGGCGTTTCCAGCTTTGATCCTGATGAAGAGGTATCCTTCGGTGGACGCCAGCGCGGCGCATATCGGGAGAAACTACTGGATGCCAACACCTGGCAAACGGAAGAGCGATCCGGAGACTCCGGTGCTTTCGACGTTGGACAGCGCATTTTTCATCAGAAATTTGGTTACGGCAAAATCCTGGTCATCGACGGAAACAAACTGGAAATCGCATTCGAAAAAGCCGGGACGAAGAAAGTCATGGGCAGTTTCGTCGAGGAAGC
>JAERTE010000059.1 GCA_016845145.1 Rhodospirillaceae bacterium | reverse complement strand
GTAAGCCGAAAACTCAGCCCCGCCAGCTTCCGCCAAAACCTTCGTGATCGCAGCCGTCAACGTCGTCTTACCATGGTCAACGTGACCAACAGTCCCGATGTTGCAGTGCGGCTTCGTACGCTCAAATTTTTCCTTGGCCATATCTCGGTTCTCCGTATGCCTTAATTCTGTATGAACCCGTTTCCTCAGCCCGCCAATTGCGCGCGGAGTTCTTCGGAAACCTGGTTCGGAACCACTTCATAATGATCGAAATGCATGGTGAACTGCGCACGCCCCTGCGAGAGAGAACGCAGCGTATTCACATAGCCGAACATGTTCGCCAGCGGCACCATGGCGTTCACCACGCGGGCGTTACCGCGCTGATCCATGCCGCTCACCTGACCACGACGACTATTGAGATCACCAATAATGTCGCCCATGTATTCTTCCGGCGTCACCGCCTCGACCCGCATAATCGGCTCGAGGATCTGCGGACCGGCTTTCTGGCAGCCTTCACGGAAAGCTGCACGTGCAGCGATTTCGAACGCCATAACGCTCGAATCGACGTCGTGCGAGGCGCCATCGTAAAGCGTCGCCTTAACAGCCGTCACCGGGAAGCCCATCAGCACGCCCGACGTCATCGAATTCGCCAAGCCCTTTTCAACGCCAGGGATGAATTCGCGCGGCACGTTTCCGCCAACGATTTTGCTTTCGAACTCAAAACCGGAACCCGGGGGCAACGGCTCGAACTTGACCTTGATCCGGGCAAACTGACCTGAACCACCGGTTTGTTTCTTGTGCGTGTAGTCGACATCGGTTTCGCGCGAAATGGTCTCGCGATAAGCCACCTGCGGCTGGCCGATGTTGGCGTCAACCTTGAACTCACGCAACATGCGATCAACCAGGATTTCCAGGTGCAACTCACCCATCCCCTTGATCACAGTTTGGCCACTATCGTGGTCAGTCGTCACGCGGAAGGACGGATCCTCGGCCGCAAGGCGGTTCAAGGCAACGCCCATCTTCTCCTGGTCGCTTTTGGTTTTCGGCTCTACGGCGATCTCGATCACCGGGTCCGGGAATTCCATACGCTCCAAGATCACCTGCTCGCTCGGGTCGGACAAGGTGTCACCCGTGGTGGTGTCCTTAAAACCGACAAGGGCAATAATATCGCCGGCGCGGGCCTCCTTGATGTCTTCGCGGCTGTTGGCATGCATCAGCAACATCCGGCCGACACGCTCACGCTTGCCTTTGACCGTATTCATGATGCTGGAACCGGCCTCCAACACGCCGGAATACACCCGTGCGAAGGTCAACGAGCCGACAAATGGATCGTTCATGATCTTGAAGGCCAGAGCGGCGAATGGCTCTTCGTCGGAGTTATGGCGCTCGACTTCTACTTCTTCATCATCAGCTTTGATGCCTTTGATCGCCGGGACATCGACTGGGCTCGGCATATAATCGACAACGGCATCCAACAGCGGCTGCACGCCCTTATTCTTAAAGGCCGAACCACACAACACCGGGACGAACTGGAGGTCGGCCGTGCCACGGTGGATGCAACGCTTCAACGTCGCAACATCGGGCTCATTGCCTTCGAGATAGGCTTCCATCACCTCATCATCGACCTCAATGGCGGTCTCAATAAGTTGTTCGCGGTATTCAGCTGCCTTGTCAGCGAGCTCTGCGGGAATTTCTTCTTCGTGGAACTTGGCGCCGAGGCTTTCCTCGTCCCAGATAATGGCTTTCATCTCGATCAGATCGATGACGCCAGTAAACTCGGCTTCTGCGCCAACGGGCAGTTGCAAGACCAACGGCACCGCGCCAAGGCGATCAACAATCATATCGACGCAGCGATAAAAATCGGCGCCGATGCGATCCATCTTGTTGACGAAACAAATCCGCGGCACGCCGTATTTGTCGGCCTGACGCCACACGGTCTCGGACTGCGGCTCAACGCCGGCGACACTATCAAACACCGCAACCGCGCCATCGAGCACACGCAACGAGCGCTCAACCTCAATGGTGAAATCCACGTGGCCGGGGGTGTCGATGATGTTAATCCGGTGATCTTTCCACTCGGCAGTGGTTGCGGCGGAGGTAATCGTAATGCCACGCTCCTGCTCTTGCTCCATCCAGTCCATGGTGGCGTTGCCGTCGTGGACCTCACCGATTTTGTAGGACTTGCCGGTGTAATACAGAATGCGCTCGGTCGTCGTCGTCTTACCGGCATCAATGTGGGCCATGATGCCGATATTCCGGTAGCGCTCAATTGGGTGTGTTCTGGCCATAAAAACGTGCTTCCGCTTCGGTTACCAACGGTAATGGGAGAAGGCTTTGTTTGCCTCTGCCATCTTATGGGTGTCTTCGCGCTTCTTCACCGACGCGCCCCGGTTATTGGCGGCATCCAACAATTCACCGGAAAGCCGCTCGACCATGGTGTTTTCGGAGCGCTTGCGGGCGTTGTCCACCAACCAACGAATGGCCAGCGCCTGACGGCGGTCATTGCGGACCTCCACCGGCACCTGATACGTGGCACCACCAACACGGCGCGAACGCACTTCGACGGTGGGCTTCACGTTTTCGATGGCTTCGTGAAAAGTCGTTAGCGGATCATTGCCGGTCTTGCTCTGAATTCCATCCAGCGCACCATAGACGATTCGCTCGGCAGCGGACTTCTTACCGTGGACCATAAGGCCGTTCATGAATTTGGTGATCACCAGATCCTTGAATTTCGGATCGGGAAGAACCTGGCGTTTTTCGGCTGCGTGACGTCGCGACATATCGAAAATCCCTTACTTCGGCCGTTTGGCGCCGTATTTGGAGCGGCGCTGGCGGCGGTCGCCGACGCCCTGCGTATCCAAGGTGCCGCGAATGATGTGGTAACGAACACCCGGCAAATCCTTCACGCGGCCGCCGCGGATCATCACAACGGAGTGTTCCTGCAGGTTGTGGCCCTCGCCCGGGATGTAGCTGGTAACCTCGAAGCCGTTGGTCAAACGGACACGCGCGACTTTACGCAGTGCCGAGTTCGGCTTTTTCGGGGTCGTCGTGTAGACGCGCGTGCACACGCCCCGCTTTTGCGGACAAGCCTCCAACGCCGGCACCTTGTTACGGGTGATCTGCGGCTTACGGGGCTTACGGATCAGCTGGTTAATCGTTGGCATGCCTGTCGTCCATCTCCAAAATCGGGCCTAAAACCGATACACAAGGGCCAAACCCCGGTGCCAAAAAATCAACAAAGCCAAGTGCTTACAGCTTTGCGACACCATGGTCTCAGCCAAAACACGCCACTCGGGGTTACCCAGTTATCCCGACGACGTGTCGAACCAAAATTTTATTTCGTAATCGCGTCCGGGGCTGCGTCTAGGCCGCTGGGTCTACCACCAACCCCCGCGAAGTGGGGCGGAATATAGTGAGGGGCCTTGCGGGCGTCAAGTACAAAGAACGCTGATTTTCCAAATGATTGCGGCGGCCCAATCTCTTGAGCCGCCGCCATCATGTTGCACTGCGATATCGGGTCAGTCGGCACCGTCCGCGGGGGTCTCCTCTGCCGGTGCTTCGATGCCCAATTCGGCCGCCATTTCGGCTTCCCGCTTGGCTTCCAGCGCAGAAAGCTCGTCGTCGCGGTCCTGCGCCACTTCGCGGTATCGGTTCATAATCGCCCCGGTACCGGCCGGAATTGGCCGCCCGACGATGACGTTTTCCTTCAAACCGATCAAGTGATCGACCTTGCCGGAAACGGCAGCTTCGGTCAGAACCCGCGTGGTTTCCTGGAAAGAAGCCGCTGAAATGAACGAATGTGTCTGCAGACTGGCCTTGGTGATTCCCTGCAACACAGGATCCGCCGTTGCGATTCGCCCGCCATCTTTCTTGGTTTCGGCGTTGATTCGGACAAACTCCAACCGGTCGACCAGCTCCCCGACCAAGTATGTGGTATCGCCCGGATCAACGATTTCCACCTTCTGCAGCATCTGGCGCACGATAACTTCGATGTGCTTGTCGTTGATACCAACGCCTTGCAGACGGTAGACGTCCTGGATCTCATTGATCAGGTAGCCGGCCAGGGCTTCAACACCCAAAACACGCAATATATCGTGCGGCACGGGGTTGCCGTCCATGAGCGAATCGCCGATCCGCACATAATCGCCTTCCTGCACCGAGATATGCTTGCCTTTCGGGATCAGGTATTCGACCGGCTCCTCGTCGCCGTCTGCCGGAACAACGACGATTCGGCGCTTGTTCTTGTAGTCCTTGCCGAACTCCACGCGACCCTCGTTTTCCGCGATAATCGCGTAATCCTTGGGCTTGCGCGCCTCGAACAGCTCCGCGACGCGCGGCAGGCCACCCGTAATATCACGGGTTTTCGCCGATTCGCGAGGCGTTCTGGCCAACACATCACCGGCATGCACGACCTGCCCGTTATCCACCGACAAAATGGCGTCTACGGAGAGGAAATAGCGGGCTTCCATGCCGTTATCCAAGGTCATGACCTCGCCCTTGGAGTCGCGCAACGTGATTCGCGGCTTCAGATCACTGCCCTTAGGCTGCTGTTTCCAATCCACAACCACCTTGGACGAGATGCCCGTGGCTTCATCAAGGCGTTCGGTGAGCGAGATACCTTCGGTCAGATCCATGAAGTGGATCGTACCTTCCTTCTCGGTGATGATCGGGAGTGTATAGGGATCCCATTCAGCCAATTTATCGCCACGTTCGATCTTCTGCTTGTCCTTGACCAGCAGTTTGGCGCCATACGGCACGCGGTGGCGTGCACGCTCGCGCTTTTGATCATCGATCAGCACCAGCTCACCGTTCCGGCTCATGACCACCTGAACGCCCTCGGAGTTTTTCACCGTGGAGCACTCGTGGAACTGAACCTTACCGGTAACCGCCGCTTCGACATTGGATTGCTCCGTGCCACGCTGGACGGCGCCACCAATGTGGAACGTACGCATGGTCAGCTGGGTGCCGGGCTCACCGATGGATTGGGCTGCAATAACACCAACAGCCTCACCCTTGTTGACCGGCGTGCCACGCGCCAGATCGCGGCCATAACAGGTACCGCAAACCCCTTCTTGTGATTCGCACGTCAGCACAGAGCGGATTTTCGCCTGTTCCATCTCTGCTTCTTCAATGACCACGCAATCTTCCTCGACGATCAGCGAGCCAGACTTGACCAACACCTCACCCGTATCGGGGTGAATGATGTCCTCGGCCGCCGTGCGGCCAAGGATGCGATCAACCAACGGCGCAACGACATCACCGCCTTCAACCAACGCACTCGCCGTAATGCCGCGTTTGGTGCCGCAATCGGGCTCAACGATGATGCAATCTTGCGCAACATCGACCAGACGTCGGGTCAGATAACCCGAGTTGGCCGTCTTCAAGGCGGTATCGGCCAAGCCCTTACGGGCACCGTGGGTGGAGTTGAAGTACTCCAACACGGTCAGGCCTTCCTTAAAGTTAGAGATAATAGGCGTTTCGATGATCTCGCCTGAAGGCTTGGCCATCAGACCACGCATACCGGCCAGCTGTTTCATCTGGGCGGCCGAACCACGAGCACCGGAGTGCGCCATCATATAGACGGAGTTGATCGGTTTCGTTGGGTCTTCGTCGGAAATCTTCTTCATCATCTCGTCGGCGACGCGGTCCGTGCAATGCGACCAGGCATCAACGACCTTGTTGTATTTCTCGCCTTGGGTGATGAGACCGTCTTGGTACTGCTGTTCGTACTGTTTGACCTTCTCTTCCGTCTCGTGGACCAGAACTTCCTTCGATTCCGGGATCACCAGATCATCCTTACCGAATGAAATACCGGCCTTGCAGGCGGAGTTGAAGCCCATGGCCATCATGTGATCGGCAAAAATCACCGTCTCTTTCTGGCCACAGTGACGGTAAACCTCGTCAATGATGGTCGAGATTTCGCGCTTGGTCAGCAAGCGGTTGACCAATTCGAACGGCACGTTCGGGCTGCGCGGCAGAATCTCAGCCAGCAACATGCGGCCCGGCGTCGTTTCGACACGCACCGTGACCGGGTTGTTGTCCGGATCCACTGTCCGGTAACGCGAGGTCACCTTGGCGTGGACACTGACCGCGCCGGCGTCCAGGGCCTGCTCGATCTCGCCGACATCGGCAAACACCATGCCTTCGCCCTTGGCGCCTTCACGCTCCATGGTCATGTAATACAGACCCAGGATGATATCTTGTGACGGCACGATGATCGGCTTGCCGTTGGCCGGGCTCAGGATGTTGTTGGTGGACATCATCAAAACCCGCGCTTCGAGCTGCGCTTCCAGAGACAGCGGCACGTGAACAGCCATTTGGTCGCCGTCGAAATCCGCGTTGAATGCAGCACAGACCAGCGGATGGAGCTGGATCGCCTTGCCTTCAATCAACACCGGTTCAAAGGCTTGAATGCCAAGGCGGTGCAACGTCGGCGCACGGTTCAACAACACCGGATGTTCGCGGATCACCTCTTCCAAGATGTCCCATACCTCCGGGCGCTCTTTTTCGAGCATCCGTTTGGCCGCCTTAATGGTGGTGGCCAAACCGTAAAGCTCAAGCTTGGAGTAGATAAACGGTTTGAACAGCTCCAAGGCCATTTTCTTTGGCAGCCCGCATTGATGCAGCATCAACTCAGGCCCCACCACGATGACCGAACGGCCGGAATAATCGACGCGCTTACCGAGCAAGTTCTGGCGGAAGCGGCCTTGCTTGCCTTTCAGCATATCGGACAGCGACTTCAACGGGCGCTTGTTGGCGCCGGTGATAGCGCGGCCGCGCCGGCCGTTGTCGAACAACGCATCAACGGCTTCCTGCAGCATGCGTTTTTCGTTACGCACGATGATTTCCGGCGCACGCAGCTCAATCAGACGCTTCAGGCGGTTGTTGCGGTTAATCACACGGCGGTAGAGGTCGTTCAGATCGGAGGTCGCAAAGCGGCCACCATCCAACGGCACCAGCGGGCGCAATTCCGGCGGAATGACCGGGATCACTTCCAGGATCATCCACTCCGGGCGCGCGCCCGACTCGATGAAGGCTTCGACCAATTTCAAGCGTTTCACCAACTTTTTGCGTTTGGCTTCCGACTTCGTCTCTCTCAGGTCTTCACGCAGATTGACGCGTTCTTCCTCAAGATCGATCGCCTCCAGCATGGTGCGGATGGCTTCGGCGCCGATGCCGACCTGGAATGCGTCTTCGCCGAACTCATCGACGGCATTCTGGTATTCTTCCTCGGTCATCATCTCGTGCAGGCTCAAAGGCGTCAGGCCCGGCTCGACGACCACGTGGTTTTCGAAATACAGCACCCGTTCCAGATCCTTGAGTGTCATGTCGAGCAACAACCCGACACGGCTCGGCAAGGATTTCATGAACCAGATGTGCGCAACCGGCGAGGCCAGCTCAATGTGGCCCATGCGTTCGCGCCGCACCTTTTGAAGCGTGACTTCAACACCACACTTCTCGCAGGTGATGCCCTTGTACTTCATGCGCTTATATTTGCCGCACAAGCACTCGTAATCCTTGGTCGGGCCAAAGATACGGGCGCAGAAAAGGCCGTCACGCTCCGGCTTGAAGGTCCGGTAGTTGATGGTTTCGGGCTTTTTGATCTCACCGAATGACCACGAACGGATACGCTCAGGCGACGCGATGGAGATTTGGATTTTGTCAAAGCGTTGGACGCCCTGGGTCTGACCGAAAATTTTCATCAGTTCGTTCATAATGAATACTCCTTAGGGCTGACGCTTAGTTCAATTCGACGTTGAGGCCGAGGGAATGCAATTCCTTGACCAAAACGTTGAACGACTCGGGGATGCCGGCTTCGAATGTATCGTCACCTCGGACAATGGCTTCGTAGACCTTGGTCCGACCGGAAACATCATCGGATTTAACCGTGAGCATTTCCTGCAGGGTATAGGCCGCGCCGTAAGCCTCCAGCGCCCAGACTTCCATTTCACCAAACCGCTGGCCACCGAACTGCGCCTTACCACCCAGCGGCTGCTGAGTAACGAGGCTGTATGGACCAATGGACCGTGCGTGGATTTTGTCGTCCACCAAGTGGTGAAGTTTCAGCATGTAAATGTAACCAACCGTGACCGGACGATCGAACGTTTCGCCCGTTCGCCCATCGACGAGCATCGCTTGACCTGAGCTCGCGAGGCCCGCTTTCTCAAGCATTTCCACGATGTCGGCTTCGTGCGCACCATCAAACACTGGCGTCGCAATTGGCACGCCTCGGGTCAGATGCTCGGTCATTTCGTCCAGGGTATCGTCGTTCAGAGACTGAATTTCATCACGATACTCTTTCGGATTATAGATGCTCTTCAGTTGTGAGCGGATCGGGGTGTAGTTGCCCGATTGCCGCGCCGTGACCAGCATCTCTCCTAGCTGATTGCCAAGCCCTTGGCAGGCCCAGCCCAGGTGGGTTTCCAAAATCTGCCCGACATTCATCCGCGATGGAACACCAAGCGGATTGAGCACCACGTCTACCGGGGTACCGTCCTCCAGGTAAGGCATATCCTGCGCTGGAATGATCTTCGAGATCACACCCTTGTTGCCGTGACGGCCAGCCATCTTATCGCCCGGCTGCAACTTGCGCTTCACCGCAACGAACACCTTGACCATTTTCATGACGCCGGGGCTCAGATCGTCGCCGCGTTGCAGCTTATCGACCTTGTTTTCGAAACGCGCTTCCAACTCGGCGATGTCGCCTTCGAATTGCGCTTTCAGTTGCTCGACATCTTTCATGATCTTGTCGTTGGCGATGACGATCTGCGCCATTTGGCCAACGGTGTAGCTATTGAGCACCTCTTCGGTCAGCTTGGTGCCGTCTTTCAGACCCTTGGGTCCACCGACGGCCTTGCGGTTAATCAGCATGCCGTGCAAACGCGCCTGGAAGCTACGCTCCAAAATCGCGCGCTCATCATCGCGGTCCTTTGCCAAACGATCGATTTCGGCACGTTCGATTGCCAAGGCGCGTTCATCCTTGTCAACGCCGCGGCGCGAGAACACCCGCACCTCGATCACCGTACCGGCAACACCAGGCGGCAGTTTCAGGGACGTATCACGCACGTCGGAGGCTTTTTCGCCGAAGATGGCGCGTAGAAGTTTTTCTTCCGGCGTCATCGGGCTCTCACCCTTCGGTGTCACTTTACCGACCAGAATATCGCCTGGGTTAACTTCGGCTCCGATATAAACGATACCGGCTTCATCCAGGTTCTTCAGGGCTTCCTCGCCGACGTTCGGGATATCACGGGTGATTTCCTCTTGGCCAAGCTTGGTATCGCGCGCCATGACTTCGAATTCCTCAATGTGGATCGAGGTAAACACGTCATCGCGCACAATGCGGTCGGAGATCAGGATGGAATCTTCGAAGTTGTAGCCGTTCCACGGCATGAACGCGACAAGCACGTTGCGCCCCAATGCCAAATCACCCAGATCCGTGGACGGGCCGTCGGCAATGGTATCACCGGCGCGAACCGCCTCGCCCACCTTAACCAGCGGGCGCTGATGCAGGTAGGTGTTCTGGTTAGAGCGCTGGAACTTGCGCAGATTATAGATATCGACGCCGGTATCCGTATGTTTGTCGTCTTCCGTCGAGCGGATAACGATACGCGTCGCATCCACTTGATCAACCATACCCGAGCGCTTGGCCACCACGGTGGCGCCGGAATCGCGCGCCACGTGGCTTTCCATGCCGGTCCCGACCATTGGCGCTTCCGCCTGCAGCAGCGGCACCGCCTGGCGCATCATGTTCGATCCCATCAACGCACGGTTGGCATCATCGTTTTCCAGGAACGGAATCAGCGCGGTCGCGACCGACACCAACTGACGTGGCGAAACATCCATGTATTCGATGTCGGCGCTCATGGACATGGTGAAATCACCGCCCTTGCGCGAAGATACCAGATCGTTGACGAACTCTCCCTTGTCGCTGATCGGCTCATTGGCCTGCGCGATGGTGTAGCGCCCTTCTTCCATGGCCGATAGGTAGAGGACTTCCTTACCGACCTTGCCGTTTTCGATTTTCCGGTACGGGGTTTCAATGAAGCCGTACTTGTTCACCCGCGCGTAGGTGGCGAGCGAGTTGATCAGGCCGATGTTCGGCCCTTCCGGCGTCTCAATCGGGCAAATCCGGCCATAATGGGTCGGGTGTACGTCGCGCACCTCGAAGCCGGCGCGTTCACGCGTCAAACCGCCCGGCCCAAGCGCCGACAGACGGCGTTTGTGGGTGATTTCCGACAGCGGATTGGTCTGATCCATGAACTGTGAAAGCTGTGACGAGCCGAAGAACTCGCGCACGGCAGCCGCGGCCGGTTTGGCGTTGATCAGATCGTGCGGCATCACGGTGTCGATGTCGACCGAGCTCATGCGCTCACGGATGGCACGCTCCATACGCAGCAAGCCGACCCGGTACTGGTTCTCCATCAGTTCACCGACCGAGCGCACCCGGCGATTGCCCAGGTGATCGATGTCATCCACGTCGCCGCGGCCATCTTTCATCTCGACCATGGTGCGCACCACTTCGAGAATGTCTTCCTTGCGCAGTACGCGCAACGTGTCTTCGGTCTCGAAACCGAGACGCGCATTCATCTTCACACGGCCAACGGCGGAGAGATCGTAACGCTCGGAATCGAAAAACAGGCTCTTGAACAACCCTTCGGCTGTCTCCAGCGTCGGCGGCTCGCCCGGACGCATCACCCGGTAGATGTCGATCAATGCTTCTTCGCGGCTGGTGTTTTTATCAACAGCCAAGGTGTTACGGATGTAAGGCCCGACATTCACGTGGTCGATGGCCAACGTGATGATGTTTTCAATGCCCTCTTCGGCCAACGCCTCCATTAGCTCTTCGGTGATCTCGTCACCGGCTTCGGCATGCACCAGGCCGGTTTTTTCGTCGACGATATCGACGCCGAGATAACGACCGAGCAGGTCCTCGTCAGGCACCAACACTTCTTCCAGACCCTTCTCCGTCAACTGGCGGATCAGGCGTGGAGTCATCTTGGTACCGGCTTCAGCGACGGTGCGACCGGTCTTGCCGTTAATCAAGTCGTGGGTGAGCTTGGTACCCCGCAGGCGATCAGGAAGGAAGGTGGTTTTCCAGCCGCGCTTGACCTTGGTGAAATCAACACGGTTGTAGAAATAACCCAGCACCTCTTCGGGCGACATTCCTTCGATCTCGGTCAGATCGAGTTCTTTGTTCTTTTTGGCGGCAGCTTCGCGCTTAGCGCTCGTTGCATCGCTATCCAAGGCCAGCAACAACGTCGTCACCGGCAATTTCCGGCGGCGGTCGATACGGACATACACCAGATCCTTGGCATCGAACTCAAAATCAAGCCATGAGCCGCGATACGGGATAACGCGGGCGGCGAACAGGAATTTGCCGGAGGAATGGGTCTTGCCCTTATCGTGATCGAAGAACACACCGGGCGAACGATGCATCTGTGAAACGATGACACGTTCCGTACCGTTGACGACGAAGGTGCCGTTGCCGGTCATCAGTGGCATATCGCCCATATAAACGTCTTGCTCTTTCACGTCTCGGATCGAGCGCGCTTCGGTTTCTTCGTCGATATCCCATACCACAAGGCGTAGCGTCACCTTAAGGGGGGCCGCGTAGGTCATGCCGCGCTGCTGGCATTCCTCAACGTCGTACTTGGGCTCCTCGAATACGTAGTCCACGTATTCCAGCGTACCGCGCTCGGAGAAATCATGGATCGGGAAAACCGAGCGGAAAACCTCTTGCAGACCGGCCTCGTCGCGGTCGCCGGGGGCCACATTCCGTTGCAGAAAACCTTCATAAGAAGTTTTCTGGACCTCAATGAGGTTCGGCATTTCAACCGTCTCACCCAGGCGTCCGAAGTTCTTTCTGATGCGCTTACGACCCGTGAACGTATCGCTCATGAGGATTCCTACCTTTCGCAATTTCCGGCCCGGTCACTCCCGGGCGCTAAACCAATGGGCTTGCCCCAAAAGGCTTCGCCCCGTTCGAACACCGTCTTCGAACGGGGTGAAGCCTCGTGTTTCCAATCGGTCTGCCAATTCGTAAGCGGTCGTGTGCGACCGTTTCCCGGCGTCCCTTCGAGGCGACGACATCCACGTTACCCGGCCTCGGTCAGGCCAATTCAGGCGGATGCCTCAAATTTTTTTGGTATCGGCCGGAGCGGGCCGGGATAACCCAACACCGCTCCGGATTCCGTATCTCGCCAGTCCGTCCCCGATACCAGGACGGCCTGTCGTGGCCTTCGAACTCGAATTACTTGAGTTCGACGGTGGCACCAGCTTCTTCGAGCTTTTTCTTAAGCTCTTCGGCTTCGTCTTTCTTGGCGCCTTCCTTGACGGCCTTCGGCGCGGATTCGACCAATTCCTTGGCTTCCTTCAGGCCGAGACCCGTGATCGTGCGGACTTCTTTGATCACGTTGATTTTCTTTTCGCCCGCAGCGGCGAGAATGACATCGAATTCGTCTTTCTCTTCGGCTGCGGCGGCATCACCACCAGCACCCGGTGCGGCGGCAACGGCCACAGGTGCTGCGGCGGAAACGCCCCATTTGTCTTCCAGAAGCTTCGACAGTTCGGCCGCTTCCATGACCGTCAGGTTCGACAATTCGTCGACGAGTTTTTCCAAATCAGCCATTTTACTCTCCTAAGGCTTGAACTTGTTAATACTGGAAACCGGTTTCACGCGGTCCTTACCCCTGTTCGGCTATCAGCCTTGCTCTGCGTGAGCGCTGATGACACGGGCGACCTGGCCACCAGGTGCTTGCAGCACCCCGGCGATCTTGGTTGCCGGCGCATTCAACAGGCCGATAATCTTGCCACGCAATTCGTCCAGCGACGGCAATGTCGCCAGAGCCTTAACGCCATCGGCGTCGAGGGTTTCGCTATCGAGCGCACCGCCGAGAACGATCAATTTGTCGTTCTCTTTGGAAAAGTTCACCGCCACTTTGGCCGCTGCCACCGGATCATCCGAATACGCAATGGCCGTGGGGCCCGTGAACATATCGCTCAAAGGCTCGAATTTTGTGTCTTTCAGGGCGAGACGCGTGAGCCGATTTTTGGTCACTTTGAACAAGGCGCCTGCTTCACGCATGCGACCACGAAGATCTCCCATTTCCTTCACCGTCAACCCGGAATAGTGGGTGACGACAACCATGGAAGCGCCTTCAAAGGTCTGATGAAGCGATGCGACCAAGTCTTCTTTATCAGTTCGGTCCACCGATCGTCTCCAGTTGTTAGTGCGGATACCGCCACAATGGCGGCTTACACACCGTTGCACTCAAGGTCTTGTCCGGCGATCAGCCGTCAAAGACCCGTTCGCCTGTCCCGTGCAACAAATCCAAGCCGTTTCCTGGCACGGGGACCCCCGTGCAAAAATCCGACTTCGACCTCTCTACGCAGGCGATCAATCATTAAACCGCCCCTTCATACGAAGGTTTGGCACCTGCGGTCTCGGACAGGTTGGGAATGAGCCGAAGCCATTCCCGTTCCCGATCGGAAAACCGATCGAAAATTCCGTCTCCCTTTCCGTTATTCGGCGGTCAGGGCAGCCACATCCAGCTTCAAGCCGGGGCCCATGGTCGATGTCAGGCTGACCTTTTTCATGTAGGTCCCCTTGGCACCGGAGGGCTTCGCTTTGGCAATCGCCGTAACGAATGTGGTGATATTTTCTGCCAGGGCTTCTTCGCTAAAGCTCGTCTTGCCGACACCGGCATGAACGATGCCCAGCTTTTCAACCCTAAATTCGATCTGGCCGGCTTTCGCCGCCTGCACCGCACCAGCAACGTCAGGCGTCACGGTACCCAGCTTGGGGTTGGGCATGAGGCCTTTGGGACCCAGAACCTTACCCAAACGGCCAACGACGGCCATCATATCTGGAGTTGCAATGCAGCGTTCGAAATCGATTTCGCCGCCTTGAATTTTCTCAGCAAGGTCTTCCGCGCCGACGAGATCAGCTCCCGCATCCAAAGCCTCTTGGGCCTTGTCGTCTTTGGCGAACACCGCAACCTTTACCGATTTGCCGGTACCGTTCGGCAGCGAGACCGTACCACGAACCATCTGGTCGGCATGGCGCGGATCGACACCCAAATTGATGGCAACTTCGACGGTTTCATCGAACTTGGTAGTGGAAGCGGCGTCCTTGACGATTTTCACCGCGTCGGCCAGGGCATAATCTTTTTCCCGGTCGATGCCGTCATAGGCGCCCTTCAAGCGTTTACCTTTAGCCATTATGCGCCCTCCACTTCGATGCCCATGGATCGGGCGGAGCCCATAATCATTTTGCAGGCCTGGTCGATATCATGTGCGTTCAGATCGACCATCTTGGCTTCGGCGATCTCGCGCACTTGCGACATGGTCACCTTGCCCACCACTTCACGGCTCGGCGTGCTCGCACCTTTCGGCAGCTTGGCCGCCTTTTTCAGGAAGTAGCTCGCCGGCGGGGTTTTGGTGATGAACGAAAACGTCCGGTCCGCATAAGCGGTGATCACCACCGGGATCGGCATACCGGGCTCCATGTTCTGCGTTTGCGCGTTAAACGCCTTGCAGAACTCCATGATGTTGAGGCCGGCCTGGCCCAAGGCAGGACCGATTGGCGGAGAGGGATTGGCCTGCCCCGCCGGTACCTGCAATTTTACGAATCCAGCAACTTTTTTAGCCATTTTGGTGTCAGTCTCCTTAAAGGGTTACAGCGGGACAATCCAATCCCGCTGGTACTGATGCGTGGTACGGCTAATGGCGGGCCTCCCACACGAAGCCGGTCCAAATACGTCTGTTGGACCGGTAAGTCAAGGTATCTACAGTTTTTCGACCTGCGTATATTCCAGTTCGACCGGCGTGGCACGGCCAAAGATCGAAACCGAGACCTTCAGGCGTGAGCGCTCTTCGTCGACATCCTCGACCATGCCGTTGAACGAGTTGAACGGCCCGTCACATACGCGAACCTGCTCGCCGATCTCAAATACAACAGACGGCTTCGGACGCTCCACACCTTCCTGCACCTGATAAAGAATGCGCTCGGCTTCCTTGTCCGTGATCGGCGTTGGACGCCCCTGGCCGCCCAGAAAATCGGTAACCTTCGGCGTATTCTTGACCAAATGCCAAGTTTGGTCCGTCAGTTCCATATGAACCAGAATGTAGCCAGGGAAGAACTTGCGCTCCGAGTTAACTTTGGTTCCCCGGCGCATTTCGACAACTTCCTCGGTCGGCACCAGGACCTGGTCGATGTAATCTTCCATCTCCATTTGCCGGGCCTGCTCTTCGATTGCCTGAGCGACCTTTTTCTCAAACCCGGAATAAACGTGTACGACGTACCAACGAATAGCCATGACGATTACCCTCCGACCCCGAGAACGAACTTGACGCCGTGCTGCAAGGCCCAATCAACGATCATGAAGAAGATGGCCGACACGATTACCATGACAAAAACCATGGCGGTGGAAATGCCGGATTCCTTGCGCGACGGCCAAGTGACCTTTTTGGTCTCTTGGCGGACTTCCTGAATGAACTGCGCCGGGTTGGTCTTCGCCATACTTAATTTTTCCAATCGGTATTCCCGGAAAAACTCGATGTTTTTCAAGGATTATAGTGGCAGGGGCAGCAGGGTTCGAACCCGCGACCTGCGGTTTTGGAGACCGCCGCTCTACCAACTGAGCTATACCCCTACGATGTAATGCTCTGCATATATAGTCAGCCGGTCTGAAATAACAAAATCACAGACCGGCGTAACTTATTACTCGATGATCGATGCGACGACGCCGGCACCGACGGTGCGGCCGCCTTCGCGGATCGCGAAGCGGAGACCTTCGTCCATGGCAATCGGCGCGATCAGGTTCACCTGCATGGCGATGTTGTCGCCAGGCATCACCA
>JAERTE010000058.1 GCA_016845145.1 Rhodospirillaceae bacterium | reverse complement strand
TGACCCTGAGCGGACAAAAGGGAACTAACCGTCAACTGGCATCATATTGAAATTGGCGGCCTTTAAATCCTCGGCGAACTCTTCGCCGAGTTCCTCCATCGTGTCATCTTCCACGTCATAATACCAATTGACCTGCACGGTGATTCCGTTCTCCGCTGTCTCTTCTAAGGTATCGAATAGCCCCATCAATACCTTGGCTGTCGAGGAGTTGAAGTAAATCAGTTCGAAGTCGAACTGCACCTCGCCGTTTTCTAGCGTGGCCAAGTGGGACTCCAAACGGTCGATCATCTCGCCGTAGAAAGCGGTGACATCTTCCGGATAGGATTCGCCACGAATTGCGAACGTATTGAGCGAGAAATCGAAACTGACCTCCGGCGAACGGTCGGTTCCTTCAATTGAGATGTTGTTCATGTCACACCTTGAAGCCGATAACCGCGACATCGTCTCGGCGTGGTTGGCTGCCCTGGTGGGCGTGGAGCGCAGCCTCGATACGTGCCATCTGATCGGCGAACGAGAGGTCCTGGATTTCCACCAGCAGGTTGCGGAAACGGCGCTTGCCGAAACTGCGGTTGCGCTCGCCGCCGACCTGATCGATCAGCCCGTCCGAAGTCATGTAGAAGCTCTGCCCGGGATGCAGCGGGATGGGTTTGTTGTCGAAAACCTGGTCGTAGGCGATGCTGCGATAACCCAAACCGCTCTTCGTCCCCTTGATCGTCTCGACCTCATCGCCGTCGACGATGAAAAGCTCGAACCGGGCACCGGCGAACAACAACTCGTCGTCATCGGGCACGAAGTAGCAGGCCCCCATCTCGATGCCGTCGTCGGATTCACCGCCTGTCGATTGTTGGCGCAGCGTGATCTGGATGTACTGATGCATCCGCTGGATCAACGCGCCGACATCGCCGCTCGGGACATCATGCATGGCGCGCTCTAGCGACCCCATGGAGATCAGCGTCATGAAGGCACCAGGCACGCCGTGGCCGGTGCAATCGCCAAGCATGACCAGGAACCCCTCACCCCAGGCGCCGGCCCAGTAGATGTCGCCGCCGACCACGTCCCTGGGCTCCCAGAAGATGAAGTGATCGGTGAGCACAGCTTCGATGAACCCGGCATCCGGCAGGATCGAGCGTTGAATGCGCGATGCATAGGTGATCGAACTGGTGATGACGTTGTAGGCCTCGGTTAGCTTTTCCTCCGCCGCGTGGCGCTCGGCCAGGACGTTCTGGTACATGGCATCGAACCGGTCCTTGGTCTCCTCCATGATCGCTTGGTTTTCTTCGGCGCGACCGAGCTTCTTCGTGAGCACACGCACCTCGCGCTCAAGCTTCTTGATTTTCTTTTCCAGATCTTCGGACATGTTCTTCTGATCGCGCCGGTTATTTGCCGAGCAACAGCGTCACGAAGGTTTCATTGTGAAAGCGTGACCCGGCTTCGCTTCCCTTCAGTGGCCCTATCTCGCCGTAGCCGTAGAAGCCGCAAACCGGCACGTCGTCCCCAAGGGTCGAAGAGATCAAATCGTACTCTTCCTTGGTGCGGGTCCCGAGGATCATTTTGCGGCCGGCGCAGGAGAAGAAAAGCGCGCCTGAGACGTCCTTGCCTTCGGGGAAGTTTGACAGCGCCACGTCCAGCGAAGATTTGCTACCCACCAGAATCGCGTCACGATCTGCAGCCGTCAGCATGACGCGGCTGCCCTCATCGACATCGGCAAAGCAGGCAACGGCGCCGGTCTCTTCATCAATCACACCCGGCGTAGCACGCAGGCACATGACATTGTCGTCATCGTCCAGGAGCGCCAAGGGAATCTCTCCGCTCGGCATGCCGTCCGCACCGAGATACTTGCGATAAAACTCGATGGCGGGCTGACCGTCGATAGTCTGCACCATGGTTCCTGCAGATCCCGTCACGGTTCCCGGCTGGCCGACGGGCTCCCAACCGCTGTCGACCCCGAAGGAATAGGTCAGCGGCCCGGAAAACAGTAGCACGGGCACCGCATTCGAAAGCACCTCATCACCGAAAAACTGTTGCGTTCCCTCAAAACGAAAATGATCGCCCGCTGTGGCGCCGAACAACGGTACATCGGGCCCCAGATCATCGACCAAAGCCTGCACGAGACCTTGCGAACTCGCGGTCAAACTGTCAGGCGTCGTGATACACAAGGTTGGGTTTTTGTCGGTCTTGGCGCGTGCCATCTCGAGTGCCCTCTGGCAGGCCGCGTTGACGTCGCCGCTCATGTCACGGCCGACCCCCGCAGTAATATCGACATCATTGGCGCCAAACAAAATGAGCGTTGCCGAGCCATCCGCGTACCCGGTCTCAGACGAAATCTCTCCGTCGCTCGTGCAGCCGACGAGATCTATACCCTCGAACGCACGACATATGCCGGATACCAGTTCCTGACCATCGAGATCGACACTGGCGAACAGAACACCGGCCTTGGGCGTCAGCCCATCCAACTGCTCCTCACATTGTTCGACGATTTCCTCGACCGCACCTTCGGCGTCCGGATCTTCGCTGTGTCCCACAACGACAAACATGGCCTGCTCCCATCAATTGTCTCCTTGGGGAAAGGTATAGGACTTGGCCCCAAGGCCGCAATACAAAGGTATGCAACCCGCGACCCCGTCCCAATATGTCGGATGAGATATTGCGTCAGCAAATCCACTCGAGGGCTCTGTGCATGCCGGCGATCACCCTACGAAAGCCCCGATTGTTTTGCTTCCTTGCCACGGCATTGCTGCTGTCCGGCTGTGCTTCTCTGCCGATCGCGGGCAACTTTGCTGGTTTCATGCTGGAAAGCCGCGCTGGCTCGCCAGAATAATCCGACGCCAATCGAATAGAAACGAAATGTCCGGAAATGGC
>JAERTE010000057.1 GCA_016845145.1 Rhodospirillaceae bacterium | reverse complement strand
GCTCCAGACTACATAACTGGCGAAGAACATGAAGGCTCCGATGGCGAGGATGCCGAGCGCCTGCGTGGCAAATGATGCGCCGTCATTGGTGAGCGGCACGGCGATGGTACCCCAGATCCCGGCGGCGAGATGTACAGGGATCGCACCCACCACATCGTCTATTCGCAGACGGTCGAGCAGCGGCACAACGAGTACAACAATGCCACCGCCCGCGGCACCAATCAGGATTGCCTGCCAAACTGATGGCGTATCCGGGCCTGCGGTGATGCTCACCAGTCCGGCCAGCGCGCCATTGAGCACCATGGAAAGATCACACTTCTTGTAGATGATCTGTGTCAGCGCCATCGCGGCAAGCACACCGCCCGCCGCCGCCATGTTGGTGTTGGCATAAATGATAGCGATTGCAGACGCATCGGCGGCGCTACCAAGAGCCAGTTGCGAACCGCCGTTAAAGCCGAACCAACCGAACCACAACAGGAACGTGCCGAGGGTCGCCAGCGGCAGAGACGAGCCGGGAATGGGCTGGATGCGGCCGTCCTTGGTGAATTTGCCTTTGCGTGGCCCGATAACAATAGCCCCGGCAAGAGCGGCCCAACCGCCAGCGGAATGCACAATGGTGGAACCAGCGAAATCGGAGAAGCCCATTTCCGCAAGCCAGCCGCCACCCCACTGCCAGGCACCCTGGATGGGATAGAGAACGGCGGTCAGGATGGCAACGAACAACAAAAACGGCCATAGCTTGATCCGTTCTGCCACGGTGCCGGAGATGATGGATGCTGTTGTTGCAACGAACACCATTTGAAAGAACCAGTCGGATTCTGCCGAGTATCCGCCGGAGAAGTCGCCAGCCATGGCGGCTTCGTTATCGCCAACCCACGGCAGAAACGTGCCAATAAACCCGCCATCAACATCCAGATACATGACGTTGTAGCCAAACAGCCAGAACATCGCGCCCGCCAGGGAATAGAGCGCCATGTTTTTCATGCAGATGGTGGCGACATTCTTGGTGCGGACCAATCCGGCTTCCAGCATGGCGAAGCCTGCGGCCATCAGCATAACCAGAACGCCATGGACGAGAAACGAGAACGTGTTCAGCACATAAGCTGTTTCGCCGGAAACCTCGGCAAATGCGGGACGCGCTGTGGTGAGGCACAGCCCCACGATACCAGCGAACGCCAGACAGGGTTTTAGCAGGCGCAGCCAGGGGCTGCGGTTCTTGGTCTTGGACATTCCAGTCTCCTTCTTAAAAACAGGTTTTCCTGTTTTCTGTGGCTTGATGCCGTCAGATGGGTCCCGTGGCCGGAAGTCCAGAGCATTGTTGTTTTGCCCCCTCTGTATTTCAAGAGTCGTGCCAGAATCCAGGCGAATCGGTAATCGTTGAGAATCAACGCGTTAGCTCAGCGTGATTTCGGTGAATTCAGAGAACGATCAAAAAATTGCCTAATTTTTAAGCAACACCTGTTCTGCGCCCAAAATTTGGGCGATGGCGGCCGTGTCTTCCTGGAAAGTACAATTCCTTAAGGGCTGGACAATCGCATAGAGCAGGATCATCGTGCGCCCATGACCGATACGCAGCCCGAAATACAGACAGATGTCCTGATCGTAGGTGGCGGCCTGGCGGGCGGCACACTGGCCTGCATTCTGGGTGACCACGGCGTTGATACGGTCGTGATCGACCGCGAAGCCCCCTCCACCGTTTTGGACCCGGAATACGACGGCCGGGCGTCTGCCATTGCACTGGGCAGCCAGCGGGTGCTGGAAGGCGCCGGGCTATGGGACAATCTGGCCGATGACAGTGCCGCTATTCAGGATATCCGCGTGGCGGACGGCGATTCATTGATGTTTCTGCATTATGACCATCAGGATCTGGGCGGCGAGCCATTTGGCTTCATGGTGGAAAACCACCGCCATCGGGTTTCTCTGGCAAAACGCTTCAAGGATCTTGAGCATTTGGAAGTCCGTGCACCGGATCGACTGGCAACGCTGGAGCGTTCTGCCGATGGTGTCATGGCGGAACTAGAAAGCGGCGCGACTGTGCGGGCACGCCTTGTGATCGGTGCTGATGGACGGGGTTCTGAAGTCCGCAAACGTGCAGGCATCACGCTGACCCAATGGTCCTATGACCAATCCGGCATTGTCTGCACCGTGGAGCATGAAAAACCGCACAACAATATCGCCCACGAGCATTTTTTGCCCGCGGGGCCATTTGCCATTCTACCTCTCATGGGTAACCAGTCATGTATTGTATGGACGGAGCGCTCTGATCTGGCCCCGGCCATGATGGCCCTGGACGACGAAGCCTTCGGCGCGGAGCTGAGCGAGCGATTCGGCGATTTTCTGGGTGCCGTAACAGTGGTCGGTAAGCGGTGGTGCTATCCCCTCTCCCTGCAATTTGCGACGCGCACCATTGAACAGCGTCTGGTGCTAATTGCCGATGCCGCCCACGGCATGCACCCCATCGCCGGTCAGGGCCTGAATATGGGGTTGCGGGATGTGGCTGCCCTGGCGGAAGTATTGATCGATGCCAAGCGGCTGGGCTTGGATCTGGGTGCGTCGACAGTTCTGGAGCGCTATGAGAAGTGGCGGCGGTTTGATAACACCCTGATGCTGGCCATGACCGATGTTCTGAACCGGCTGTTCTCGAACAACATTGCGCCGATACGCGTGGCACGCGATATGGGTCTCGGCATCGTTAATGCGATCCCGCCCTTAAAGCGCCTGTTCATGCGCCACGCCATGGGCTTGGTGGGTGATTTGCCGCGCCTGATGCAGGGCCGGCCTCTTTAGGGTGTTCCTGGTTCAGGGGTCCCGGCTCAGGCCCTGACGCTCCATCTCATCGAGATAGGCCTGCCACATATCGTCCTGACGCATGCCGTAGTCGTACAGCAACTCCCAGGTGAAAATGCCTGAATCGTGTAAATCATCGAACTTGATCCGGACTGCATAGTTGCCGACTGGCTCCAGCCCCATGATGCCCACGTGACGCCTTCCGGCGACCAGTGTTTTCTGGCCCGGACCGTGCCCCTGAACCTCCGCTGACGGGCTTTCGACCCGAAGGAGCTCAGCCGGCAGGCTGAAGCTCTTGCCATCGGGAAAATCCACCTCCAGCCGTTTTTCTTCACGCACCAGGCGGATTTCCGTAGGTGCAACCGGAACGTCGTAACCGGCCATTATCGCACCTCACTCAAGGTGGGAGCGCCGCCCTGATCGTCGCCCAATGGTCGGGCTTCAT
>JAERTE010000056.1 GCA_016845145.1 Rhodospirillaceae bacterium | reverse complement strand
ACGCACTCTACACCTGACTATTAACCATAAGTCCCCTTCCCGAGACCACGTTGGGCATCCATGGCCAGTACGAAGTCGGCGGCCCGCTGTAGTCCGATCCATAGAGTCTGAGGTCCAGGGAAGCCATCGGACTTACGGTTGAGGAAACCGCCGAGACCGGCAACCCTACGCACCATCTGATCCAGGGTGGGCGGGGTATCAGGCGGGCTCTTGCGTTCGGTGACGATATAAACAGCCTGCCACTCCGCTGTGTCGAATACGACATCACACGGCATCTCGGGGCATTCGCGCCCGAGCATAGTGACGAACAGAACCCGCCAGGCGATGATCATGTAAAAAGCGAGCGCCGGTTCCAGGCGTTCGAGCTTCTCCAGTTGCAGCTTTTCGATGCAGCAGCCGGATTTCAGGATTCGGAAGAAAACCTCTATTTGCCACCGGCAAAGGTACCATTGCAGCTTCTCCAGTGCCTGCTCGGGGGTTTGCACGGGCAGGTTGGTCAGCAGCAGCCATTCAACCGGCTCTTCGCCTGCCGGTGGGTTCGGTTCGGTGGCCAGAATTGCCGTGACCTTGACGTCGGGGAGCATGCGGTCCGGGCGCCAGGGGGCCGGAAGTGTGACACGTATCGCCTTGATCTGTTGCTGGACCACTCGGGCCTTGACACCATGGGCGGTGGGCCGCTCGAAGCTCGTCTCGGTCAGCACGGGGGCATCGGCCAGGTGTTGGCGCAGGCTCTTGCCATCGTCCAGTGCCCGGTCGTGCTTGCCGCGGACCAGCCAATCGGCGGCCGATTCCGGGCACGGAGCCTCGACGAACAGGTCGTAGATATCGGCCTCGCGGTCGGCCACATAGGTCAGGCGGGTCTCGGGCAATTGTTCGGCCAGTTCATTGACCCGCTGGTAACCATCCACCCAACGCACGCTCTCCTTCTCTTCCAGAGGGCGGCTGGGGTCTTTCGGTTGACCGAGGCTGCCGGGCTCGCGCGTCCAGGTATACCCATTGAGCAGCCCCAGGCACACTCGCTCGGGGGTCAGTGCGAGCGTCGGATGCAGGTATAGCCCCTGGCGGATCTCCAGGTTGAGCGGCCCCAGGCCCTGCATGGAGGGTTTGCCGGTGTAATCGATCTCGGAGGTGTCCTGAATGCACAGTACGCGTGGGTGCTCTCCCATCCGCTCGACGGTGCTTGCAATGTGCGGGGCAAGTACCGCCTCGGCGGTGACCGCCTTATGGTCGAACAGCCGATAGGCGGCACGCGTCTCGCGCCAACCGTTGCAGGCGGCGGGAATGCTCACCAGGGGCTTGTCTCCCAGTCGCTCCAACAGGTTTTGGGCGCGCCGGTTCAGGCGCTGATCGCCCAGATCGATGCCGTAAAACTCCTCACTCAGCGCGCTCATACCGCCACCCCCAGTGCCCGGCGGAAGTCCGCCGCCAGCGGGTAGACGTAGACGCTTTTGCGTGGCAGTGCCGCCCGATGGGCCACATCGCATTTACCCCGGCCTTGGGTATCGCCCAGATAGCGCCAGTTGGCCGCCCGGTAGCAGGTGCCGGTAAAGCGCGGAATCTCCACAAACGTCTCCAGCAGCACCGGCCGTTCACCGTAACGGGTGGCGAAGTCTTCGGCTACCTGCACCGCCGACAGCGCCAAGACTTTGGAGGCCAGATTTTTTACCCGAATCCACGGCAGCAAGAGAAACCGCGCGTTGTTCAGCACCCGTCCCAAGTGCGCTTCGCGCCCCGCCTGATCCCAGCCGATCCAACGGTCGCGTGAGGCCACCTTCCAAGCCGCCGCCCCGAAGCCCAGCGCTCCCAGCAGCCCCTGGTCCGATTCGATCAGGTAGCGTACCTGCGCCCCCGGCAGAGGGGTGTAGCCGAGATAGTGGTAACGGTCGATCAGTCCGTTCCACAGCCGCGAAGCACCTTTGTCGGTCACCGGCGTGAGCCGCAGTCCCGTCAAAGCCCCCGCACTGCCGCTCAGCGGGCGCTCGGGTGGCCACGCCTTTGGCCCCAGCTTCAGGGGCTGGCCATTTCCGTTGCCGCCGGTGGGGGCCGGCAGCTCGATAATCCCTGCCCGGTGCAACCGCAGCAGTCCCACCCGGGCGCTCATCAGCTTCGGCTGCCCCAGCGCGTTGCTCCATTCCAGTGCCCGGCACACCCGACGAGCGATCTCCGAACGGATCGGCGGTTGCGCCAGGCGAATCTCCCGACGGATCGTCTCCATATCCGCTGTGCTCAGCGGCCGTCCACAGAGCCTCTCCGGAATCTGCCCGCCCATCGTGCGCCCCCTCGTGTTTGTGATGGGGGCGATTTCATCAGAGATTCGTGGGCGTGTCCAGCCAGGGAATCTACATCTCACGAGATGTGGTTAATAGTCAGGGGATGGGCCGAATTTATACGGCTACGTTTTAGCCGATCCTATAAATAATATTGATCCATTCGGTTTAACATCCTATGCATGTAGACGCCCTCTGGATGGGCGGGATCAGTGTTATGGCCTTCTATGCCATCATTTCAGTTGCGTTGTTTTTTCGAATGGGCACGTTATGTGTGGTGGACAAGGGCCAAGTGGAAG
>JAERTE010000055.1 GCA_016845145.1 Rhodospirillaceae bacterium | reverse complement strand
TTTGTGGGCTGGGTCTGGAAGACCGGGTCCCTGATCATTCGGCGTTCTCGCGCATCCGCCATGAGCGCTTCCGCGAGGCGGACGTTCTGCGCCGGGTGTTCGAGGCAGTTGTTGGACGTTGCATCACGGAAGGGCTGGTTGTGGAGCTTTGAATACTGAGAGGTCAAAAATGCGCAACACCTGCAGATTCCTTTTTTTGATTTCAATGTTGCGAAGGAATTGATCGGATGAAGAAGGAAAGGCAACACTATCGATACTTCCTTGAGACCGCATAATGTATATTATGTAAAATTTTAAATAATATAATAAAACCAACACCTTGTTCGAAGTGTATAAATAATGTGTTCTGTTTTGAAAAATCGCCATAGAGCCCGATTGACACCTCGCAGGTATCCTGGCTTAGGCCGTGCTCAAGTTATTGCTGTGGGATGTCGAATGACATGAAATCGAACGCCGGCTCGACCCCTTCCGGGAGATCTCTGAGCAGCGTTGCGTAGTCGAGCCTGGGGCCCAGATGCGTCAGGATGCAGCGCTCGGGCCTGATGCGAGCGTGCCATTCAAGCGCCTTGTCGACATGAACATGTGTCGTGTGCGGCTCGTCGGTGAACACACCGATCATCCACGTGTGGACCCCTTCCAGGATATCAAACGCCATTTCAGGCAGTTCGACGGCATCGGTTGTGTAGGCGAAATCGTTGAACCGAAAGCCGACGGTTTTGGAGAAACCATGGTCCTGTTCAAACGTCCGGATGTCCATACCGGCAATCGAGTAATCGCCACCCGGGACGATTTCGTGGGCGACCAGCGTCGGTTTGTAATAAATGGTCGCCGTCTCCGGCAGCGGTTCCATAGCGTACGGAAAGCGTGTGGCGATGATGTTGAGCGTGCTGGCATCGGCGTGGATGTCCAGCGGTGTATTCATGGCCCGGTTGACGCCGCGAAGGTCGTCCAAACCGTGTAAGTGATCGGCGTGGGCATGGGTGAACAGCACTGCGTCGAGGCGCTCTACACCGGTGTGGAGCAACTGATAACGCAAATCGGGTGACGTATCGATGAGTATCGTCTTACCGGCTTGTTCAACCAGGATGGACGGCCTGAGACGTTGATTCTTTGGATTTTCCGGGTCGCATGCGCCCCAGCCGATGCCTATACCGGGTACGCCGCTGGAACTACCGGAGCCCAGAACCGTAATGCGCATCAGGAACGCTCTGCCTTTGAGAACAGTTGGAAAAAGTTCTCAGTCGTCGCGTCCGCAAATGCATCAGCGTCCATATCCTTCAATTCGGCGACTTTTGCTGCCGTTTTTGCCGTGTAAGCCGGCTCGTTTCGTTTGCCCCTGTGTGGCACCGGTGCCAGATACGGCGCATCGGTTTCGACGAGCAAGCGTTCAATTGGTACGGATTTCACCGTCTCGCGCAGCTCGTCCGCCGTCTTGAATGTGACAATCCCTGAAACTGAGATGTACAGCCCCATTTCGAGCACAGCCTCGGCTAATTCCGGACCGCTGGAGAAGCAATGGATGACGCCCGGAAAAGCCCCTCTCCCATGCTCGTCACGCAATATCCGGATCATATCGTCGTCGGCATCGCGGGTATGGATGACCAATGGCAACCCGGTTTCCCGTGCGGCATCAATATGCGCACGGAATGCCGTTTCTTGGCGCTCACGTGGACTATGATCGTAGAAGAAATCGAGGCCTGTCTCGCCGAATGCGATGACCTTGGGGGCTTCCGCCATGCTCATGAGTGTTTCCGCTGAGGTTTCCGGCTCTGAGCCCGCGTTGTGCGGGTGAATGCCTACCGTGCACCATATGTTTTCAAATTGGTTAGCAACGTCATGCACTTGCTGGAATTTGGTCACATGCGTACAAATGGTCATCATGTAGCCGATATCGGCCTCACCGGCGCGTGCTACGATATCGTCCAGTTCCCCCTCAAAATCAGGGAAATCAAGATGGCAGTGGCTGTCGACTAACATCACCCTCGTCCCTTATGCACGCGTATAGATTCTGTTGCTGGTAACATCTTCGCCCCAGGCATTTGTCTGCCGGAAACCGAAATTCTCCATTAACACAGCCAAATCCGAACGAGTATCCGCATTTGGGTCTGCGTTGTCCTCTACGAGAACGGTTTTGAGCGTTGTATTAGCAAACAAATCGGTAGCACCGCGCAGGATTTCAAGCTCAAGACCATCGACATCGATTTTAAGGTGATTGATGCCGGAAAATCCCTGCATGCGGCATAAATCATCCAAGGAGAACGATGCTGTCGTCATAGTCAAATCGCCGTCGGTCCCGCCATTCGTCGCGATTTCATTGCCGATAGTACCGGCGTGCGTGCCGCCAAGTTTAAAGGTAACGCTGGACGATATTTCATTCATGGCAACGCAAAGCGGAACGATGCGTTCACCCAACCCATTCGCCGCAATGTTTCGAACCAAAACGGCATAGGAGAACGGGTTGGGTTCGATGGCGTAGACCCGTGAGACACCGTTGGCGGCCGCCATCAACGAATACAAACCGATATTGGCGCCGACATCAAGAAAGGTATCATCCTTGGAGAATGATCGAATCCAGGCGTTGGTTGCAGGCTCGCTTTCGGGACCGTCTTTGACCCAATAAATGCAGGTCCGGTCGGGGACATACAACTTCAGATGTGTGCCGCCGCTAATTTCAACAGTTTCTTGGGGCAGCATTTTGTCGTGCAGGCGCGCCCTGACCGTCAAACGTTTCCATTTCGGGAGAATTGCCGTGAGCAAAACAATCAGCGTGTTGACGATTGACGCAATGACTTTTGTCATGCCCGAATAAACCCTTACGCCTCGTCTTCATTGAAGCGCGGGAACACGCCCTCGGGCTTTGGCAGTGCAGTGCCAGGTATCAAAGCGCCCTCACCCGCATCAAGTGCCTCAAAGCCGCATGCTTCTTCGCCAATACTCAACTGGTCGAGCATTTTCGCCGACGTTTCGGGCATAAACGGCTGCGTCATCAACGCTAAGTGGCGGATACATTCAGCGAGTACATATAGCACTGTCGCCATACGGTCCGGGTCTTCCTTACGCAATTTCCATGGTGCCTGGGCGTCGACATAGCCATTGGCAGCGCGGATCACCACCCAAATGGCTTCCAGCGCCTCGTTGAAGGCTTGGACGTCAATGAGTTCACGCAATTTCGGCAACAAGTTGCGTGCGGCACCCAGCAAAGCCTGATCATCGGGTGTGAAGTCACCCGGCGTCGGCACTTTGCCACCGCAATTTTTGGCGACCATGGACAGTACGCGTTGCGCCAGATTACCGTAATCGTTGGCCAGTTCACCGTTCATGCGCTGCACCATGGCGCGATGAGCGAAATCGCCATCGTTGCCGAACGGCACCTCGCGCAGCATGAAATATCGCACCTGATCCAGCCCGTAGCGCTCGACCAAATCGAACGGGTCGATGACATTGCCCAGTGATTTCGAGATTTTTTGGCCTTCGTTGGTCCACCAGCCGTGCGCAAAGACGCGTTTTGGCGGCTCCAGGCCCGCGGCCATCAGAAAGGCCGGCCAATAGACCGCATGGAAGCGCAGGATATCCTTACCCACCATATGCAGGTCTGCGGGCCAGTATTTGGCGTATTCGCCGCCCTCTTCAGTTTCGGGAAACCCAACCGCCGTGATGTAGTTGGTCAACGCGTCGAGCCATACGTACATGATGTGATCGTCGTCATCGGGCACCGGCACGCCCCAATTGAAGGTCGTGCGCGAGACCGACAAATCCTGCAAGCCGCCTTTGACGAAACTGATTACCTCGTTGCGCCGGGTTTTCGGCAAAATGAAATCCGGATTGGCATCGTAAAACGCCAACAGCTTGTCTTGCCAGGCGGACAGCTTAAAGAAATAGCTGGGTTCCTCGACCCACTCCACTTCGGCGCCGCTGGGCGCGATTTTGTTTCCCTGCGGCCCGTCGGTGAGTTCGGCTTCGGTATAGAAAGCCTCGTCACGCACGGCATACCACCCGGCATAGCTACCGAGATAAATCTCGCCGGCGGCAAAAAGCCGTTGCCAGATCTCTTTGCAGGCAAGCTTGTGGCGGTCTTCGGTGGTGCGGATGAAATCGTCGTTGCTAAAGCCCATGTGTACAGCCAAATCGCGGAAATTTTGCGATACACGGTCGGTAAACGCCTGCGGGGCAACCCCCGCTGCTTGGGCCGATTTTTCCACTTTCTGGCCGTGTTCGTCGGTTCCTGTCAGGAATTTGACGTCATATCCATCAAGACGCTTGAAGCGCGCCACGACGTCGCAAGCGAGTGTCGTGTAGGCATGCCCGATATGCGGCGCATCGTTGACGTAATAGATCGGCGTGGTGACGTAGTATGTCTTGGCGGAGGTCTCGGACATAAAATGGGTCCCGTCTCTCGATTATCAACCGCCGCGCGCGGTTTGCGAGATATTCAAAAAGATATTTAAAATCACCTGCTTACGATCGAGGTTGATACGGTTTGTTCGGCTCAGCAGGTCGTCGGTTTTTTCCCACACTTGGAGCCAGCGATCAAGCCCGGCAGCACCCGACAAGCGTGTGAAAACCTCTGTTTCTTCAGCATTTTCGCCGCTTGCGGTACCGCTCGCGTGGCGGATCAGCCGAGCCAGCGTACGCCGCAACAGATCACTCAAGGTTTCGAACTGCCCCACGGCGTCGGCTTTCGCCATTTTCGCCCCGAATTCCTGCAACTCAGCAATATTTGGCGCGGCGCCTTGGGTCAGAAACGTCATGATTTGGCGTTGCAACTCAGCGCCGTCCGATTGCGCCAGACCGAGCGCGCGGCCGATAGAGCCATCGGACAATGCCGACAACTCTCGACGGATTCCGTCGCTCAGGTCGCGCCGGTAAATGGCCAGAAGGTCTGCTACGGCGTCGCTCGTCAGGTCTTCCAGGCGTAACTTGCGGCAACGCGAGCGGATGGTCGGCAGCAAGCGGCCCGGGTTGTGGCAGATCAACAGAATTAGCGCCCGTGCCGGCGGCTCTTCCAAGACCTTCAATAGCGCGTTGGCGGCGTTGACGTTCATGTCGTCGGCACTGTCGATAATCACAACGCGCCAGCCGCCCTCGCCCGCCGTCATGCTGAGAAATCTGTTCACCCCACGCACATCGCCGACGACGATATCGCTGCGTTGTTTGCCTGTGCTGTTGAGGCCGCGCTCGACCGTCATCAGGTCGCTATGACCGGCGGCGGCGACACGCTGAAATATGGGCGCTTCTTCAGCCACGAACAGTGGGCCTTCGCCCTCTGGAATAACTTGCGGCAGATCTGCGGCGCCAAACAGGGCCGAACCGCCGGAAACACCCCCTTCGCTGCTTGCGAGGACATGGCGGGCAAACCGGTAGGCCAACGTTGCCTTGCCGATACCTTTGGGGCCGGTCAACAGCCAGGCATGGGCCAATCGTCCCGATGCAAACCCTTCCGCCAGCAATGTTTCGGCTGCGACCTGACCGATAAGGCGTGGGTTGCGTCTCGGCGCCGGCGGGCCGTCGTCGACCGCATCATCGAAGGCTTCGGCGTTCAAGAGATGGAACTCCTAGTGAAAAGGCAGACGCTCACGTACTACCGTCATGATCCGTTCATGGACGGTTTTTTCGTCGCCATCCGCGTCGATAACCGCACAGCGGCCAGGCTCCGCATTGGCGATCTCCAGGAAACCACGTCTCAGCCGCTCGTGGAAGTCTTTACCCATACGTTCGTAGCGGTCTTCCGCTCCCGCTCGTCCTTCGGCTCGCTTCAGCCCCTCTTCCAATTCCAAGTCCAGGACCAAGGTTAGATCGGGTTTGAAGTCTTTGTACAAAAGCCAATGCAGATTGGCGATAGCTGAGGCATCCAATCCATGCCCATAACCTTGATAAGCGAGCGTGGAATCGAAAAAGCGATCGCACACGACCCAGGCTCCCGCAACCAGCGCAGGCTTTACGGTTGCTTCCAAATGTTCGATACGCGCCGCGTTGTGCAGCAACACCTCGCTCATGGGTTGCCAGCGGTCCACGGGGCCCTCGACCAACAGTCGGCGTATTTCTTCCGCGCCGGGCGCGCCGCCGGGTTCACGGGTTTGAACGCAATCCATGCCTACTGCCTTCAAAGCCGATGCGAGGCGCGCGATTTGGGTAGATTTCCCGGCGCCCTCGCCGCCTTCAAGGGTAATGAACTTGCCGACTGTCTTGGCTGCCGCCGGCACGCTCAACCGGATTCTCCCCAAAGGATTGTCTGCAGCGCCGCCATGAGCCGTCCAATAAGGCCCAATTGCTCCACATCCGCACCTGCCACCAAAGGATACTCCCGCGTTTCTGTCGACGGGGTCGAAATGACCAGCTTGGCGAGTCTCTGACCTTTCTTGATCGGTGCTGGGATCGGGCCTGTATAGGATACGGTAACTTTCATTTTGCGCCGATCCTTGCGCGGCAGGCTCAGGTGAATGTCTTGGCTTATGATCAGCGGTACGCGCGCCGCATCGCCCAACCAGATCTCCGCCTCTTCGACGGTTTCACCGGCCTTGAACAACCCATAGTTGGCGAATTCCCGGTAGGCCCATTCCAGCAGGCGCTCTGGCTCAGCACTACGGGCTTTTTTCGACGGGAGGCCATTGACGACGATGATCAACCGTCGATCATGTCGTTTGATAGAGGCTGTCAGGCCGTAACCCGATTCCTGAGTATGCCCGGTTTTCAGCCCGTCCGAGTCCATTTCCTTGTATAGAAGCGGATTACGGTTCATCTGGCGGATGCCGTTGTAGGTGAATTCGATCTCGCTGAAATAATGGTAATACTCAGGGAAGTCGTCGATCAGGCGCTGAGCCAGAATGGCTAGGTCGCGCGGTGTCATTCGGTGATCCGGATGCGGCCAGCCCGTGGCGTTGGCAAACCGGCTGCCCGTCATCCCCAGTTCGCGCGCTTTTTCCGTCATCTCGGATGCAAATGCGGCCTCACTGCCTGAAAGCGATTCCGCCACCACGATGCACGCATCATTGCCCGATTGCACAATGATGCCACGGATCAGGTCTTCGACCCGTACGCGTGTGCGTGGCCTCAAGAACATCGTGGAACTGCCGCTTTTGGCGCCGCCTTTGCGCCAGGCGTTGTCGCTGATGCGGAATTTATCATCCAGCGACAAGGCGCCGGACTTCAAGCGATCAAACAACATGTAGAGCGTCATCAATTTGCTCATTGAGGCCGGCGGCATCGGGGCATCGGCATCTTTTTCCAGCAAAGTCGCTCCGGTGGTGGAATCGACAATGATCGCCGACGACGCGGTGGTTTCAATGGCATTGGCGGACGGCGTTGCCAACACGAACAACGTCATCGCCACCAAGGCTGTGCGGAAATTCAACCGAACTCTTTGAAAGCTCACTTTACCCTCTGATAATAAAAGAAATTTACTCAACGATAATGCGCGCACCGGGATAACCCGCGCGAGATACGGACTCGAGCATTGAGTCCGCAACTTTGACACTTTTCAGTGGTCCCACGCGGACCCGGAAAAGATCCCGCCCACCGATCAACACCGACGAGATTTTTACTGGCCCCACACCACTGAGCCGCGCCCGGACCTTGTTTGCATTGTCAAAGCGGCTAAAGGCCCCGGCCTGAACGAATATCTGTGTGGCGGGAACTGTTTGTACCTTTACTTCGCCGGTGACGGGTTCGTCGGCAATGTTCGATGTTTTTGCCGTCGGCGGCACATCAGTCGCAGATGTCGTGTTCGACGCCACCAACCTGGGTGGTGGCTGCGCCGACGCTGGCGCAGCACTGCTTTGTCTGCCCGATTGAGTTCCTGGGGGGGCCGGGAGAGATTCTGCTGCTACCTTGGCTTTTGGCAGGCGCTTGACGGTGATTGGTGAGCCGACGCGGGCAAGTTCCGCCTGCCCCTTCAGCCGTGCTTTCAGCGCGCGGCTCTTATCGGCGAGAATTTGCACGCGTACCTTAGCCGTACCTTTTTGTTGGAAGCCCAGTAGTTGCGAGCCGCGGCGCGATACGTCGATGACGCGTGAATGCGCGAACGGTCCGCGATCATTAACCTTCAGTACAAGGCTGCGGCCGTTCTCCAGATTAGTGACACGCACATAGCTCGGCATGGGGAGCGTGCGATGCGCTGCCGTCAGGGCGTTCATGTCATAGATTTCGCCATTGGCGGTTTTGCGGCCATGGAATTTGGTGCCATACCACGACGCGATCCCTGTTTCATCGTGGTCGTAATCCTCTTTCGGGTAGTACCAGATGCCCCTGATCTGATACGGATTGCCGACTTTGTAATTGGGATCCGGTTTCTCCTCGGCAGCACCGACAATGCGCTTCGCCGAATGAATGGCAAACTGGGTCTCAGCGCAGCCGCCGACCAGCGTCAATAGCATGACAATCAGAACCCAGGTTCGGTGTGGTACATAGATCATGTTTGGTCCATCGTCCCCACTCTAGGGAATACCCGATATATTGTGTCGAGAACAAGCTCTTTCACTCGATTTTGTAGGGTGCTAGGGAGTTTCTCTCAGTATCATGATCAATTCCTTGGTCGCGTAACCGTCTGGTGGCAGGCCCGTGGTTTTCTGAAAGGCGCGAACGGCAGCCCGGGTTTTCGGTCCCATCACGCCGTCAGGCGCGCCTGTATCAAGGCCTCGGCTGTTTAGCAAGGTTTGCAAAGCCCGGATATCCGCGCGCGACAGCGGAACGTCGGCGACCGGTGGCGGTGTCTTTAGCGGGCCTTTGCCGACCAGACGATCTGCTAAGTGCCCGACCGCCAGTGCATAGAGATGGGAGCGATTCCAGACCAAAATCGTCCGGTAATTTTTGTAGACCAGGAAGGCCGGTCCTTTATACCCGGCCGGCACCATCAACGAGGCGCCAATATCGGCGTTTGGCAGCGGTTTACCGTTTGTTTGGCGAACGCCTAATTTATTCCATTCAATCAAACGCTTGCGCACAGACATACCGGTGAGTCCGATATCGAAACCTGCCGGGATACGGACTTCTCGGCCCCATGTTTTGTCACCTTGCCATCCGGAACGACTAAGGTAATTGGCGGCAGAGGCAAAAATGTCGGGCAAACTTCCCCAAAGATCCCGTTTTCCGTCACTGTCGAAATCTACGGCATAACCTTTGTAGGTAGTGGGAATGAACTGGTGGTTGCCCATGGCGCCGGCCCATGAACCTTTGACATCGACAGGGATATGGCCTTTGTCCATAAGCTCCAACACCGACAGTAATTGTTCGCGGAAGAACTTTGCGCGCCTGCGGTCGTGCGCGAGTGTAACCAACGCGCCGGCTACGGAAAATGTACCGGTATAGGTGCCAAAATTACTTTCCAAGCCCCAGAAAGCGACCAGGAAACGCGGCTGTACGCCGAATTTGGCCTCGACCTTACTGAGCAACCCAGCATGGCGTTTCAGAAGCACTTTTCCTTGCTCGATTCGTTTGGTTGAGATGGCTTTTTTGAAATAACTGGAAAGCGTTAGGGTGAATTCCGGCTGACGGCGGTCCAGTTCAATAACGCGGGGTATCGGTTTGATTCTGCCAAGGGCGCGGTTCAGTGTTTCGGCGCTAACGCCTCGTCTCACTGCGTCGGCTTTCAGGTTTTCCAGCCAGGGGCCAAACGGCGGCGGCGGTGGAACCTCTTTGGCAAGAGCTTGGTCGAATGCGGGAAATACGGCAACAAGTGCCGTCAGGCCACAGAACAGGAGGCGGCGAAGCGGATTTGATTTCATAGACTTCACTTTCAATAATTAGGGCCGGGATACCAGGAGTCGCTTCGTCCGGTGAGCCAATATGCTCCCAATCCGATGATCTCATGCAAGGCACTGGTCAATCGAGAAAGGCCACCCTGGAAGTTGAATTGTAAATTCAATTCCTCCGTGCCGTCGGTTGTGTAATCAACCGGAAATGGAATGACGCTCCAGCCAGCTTGACGGAAGGTACCGACGGCGCGTGGCATGTGAGAAGCTGACGTAACTAAAACCCAGTTTTCCCCGGATTTCGGCTGCATGATCTGGCGGGTTATTTGCGCGTTTTCAACTGTGTTGCGCGCTTGGTCGTCGAAGATTACGCGTGCTGGATCAAGCCCGAGTTGCTGGAAAATCGGTGGCACAACATGGGCCTCGCGCATTTCCGGGTTGAACGGATCGCCCGACCCGCCGCTAAAGATAACCTGCGCATCCGGATAATTCAGTGCCAATTCGGCGCCGACGGTTATCCGTTCGATGCCGCTGGCCATTTGCGGTGACTTCCACGCGTGACTGAGGGGAGCATTAACGATGCCGCCGAGAATGATAA
>JAERTE010000054.1 GCA_016845145.1 Rhodospirillaceae bacterium | reverse complement strand
CTCGGCGTAAGCGACAACAGCAACAAATAAAACAAGAAGTATGGTGATGATCGAACGCATGTAAAGAACACCCCCCATCCGAAACTCATTGAGCCTGAAATCTTATCAACTGGATTTTCTGATGTCTCTACCTGGCTAGTTTGAGAAGTCGAGCGCTCGGCCCAATTCCTTCAGGTGCTGATCTAAAACCGGACACCATCCCCGCCCTCTTCTGGCCGCTTCATTTCTGTTCTGAATTGTACAGACAAGGCTGGCGCCAAATCAGGCTGCGAAATCTCCCGCCAAAGCCTGACGTGCGTCATCGGGCAGGATCACGGCATGCGCATACTTGGCGTGCTCAATCCCCAGCAAGACACGGTTGTCGGCATCCCTAAATTTAACGATCTGCGCCGCCGTAAACGGAAAATGCAGGAACTGAACGCTCGACGCCTTGCCGTCGGCGGTGGTGCGATCAACATCGTCTTCGGGGACGGCGCGAATCATTTCACCATCGACGTCGAAAAACACCGTTTCCTCGACACCGCCCAAGCCATCCAGAAACCGCGCGCGTTGATCGGGGTCATCGATTTCGAACATCAGTGTCGCAACCAATTCGTCACCATTGGGGATCAACGGATTGTAGGCCCGCAGTTCATCGTCGATCTGAGCTTCGCCACCTCTTTCAATGAACAGCATCTCGTGCACCTGGTGCCACATGGTCTCGAAACTTTCGAAATAGAAGGTCGCGTGCGGACCGCAATGCAATCGGCGGTGCTTTTTGGTTTCAGTCATGGCCGTGCGGCGTTCTTTGCGGACGGCGGCATACGCCTCCATATCCATGATATCGTCACGGCTGAGTTCGGTTTTCTGCATCTCACAAATTCCCTATAGCGCCTGAATTCCGTAGGCCAAGGCCAGCAACTGCACGGGATGTTGCGCATCGCTGACAAAGGGTGCGGCGCCATCACCCAACGCCTCAATGCCCTGGAGAATGTGCTCACGAGCCAGTGGGCACTCGGACACCAGATGCCCCGGCGCGGCATCTACATCTTCACTGGCTTCAAAACTTTTCAAGGCTTGGCGGGCGACGGGCTTTCCGACCTTCAACGCAACGTCGAAGTTGTCTTTCATAACCCCCCAAGAACCGCCATGGCCCGAGCAACGCTCAATCACGGTGACTTGCGTGCCAGGCACCGCACGCAGCATTTCCGCACCCTTTTGGCCCATGTTCTGGGCCCGTGAATGGCATGAGATATGGATTGTCACCGAGCCCAAAGGCGTGAGCCCTTCCGCCAACCCTTCGTTCTTTGCAATATCAACCATATACTCGGTGATATCCGCGGTCGCCTGGGCCAGGCGTTTGACGTTTTCGTTGTCCGGCAAAATCAACGGCCATTCGAACTTCAGCATCAATGCGCAAGAGGGCACCGGGGCAATCACGTCATAACCCTTGTCAATCCAGGCCACCATTTCGGCCGCGGCCTTTTCGGCCTTGGCAGCAACGCTGGCGAGGTCACCGTGTTCCAATTGCGGCATGCCGCAGCACGTTGGGTAGGCAATCTCGGCCTCAACGCCATTCTTGGCCAGTACGGCGCGCGTGGCGTGACCGATGGCAGCATTGTTGTATTCGGCAAAACAGGTCGCATAGATCACGGCCTTGCGACCGTGCGCGGGCGCATCCGCATTGATCGTAGGCGGGTTTGCATTGCTCGCGGCGGTAAACCGCGTGCCTTCGAATTTCGGCAAGGCCGCATCGCGGTGCACACCAAGCATGCCCTCCATGATCGGACGGGTGAGCGCGTTGCCGCGTTTGGAGGCCCAGTTGGCAACGCCGGACACGCCACAACCGAGCTTACCGTTCTTGTCGGTTTCCGTCAGGCGCTGCTCAATGCTGGATATCTCGCCCTTTTTCAATTGCAAGGCGCGGTAACGCACCATCAGATGCGGGAAGTCCAGATTCCATTCATGCGGTGGCACATAGGGGCACTTGGTTAGGAAGCACATATCGCAAAGCGTGCAGGCATCGACGATAGGCTTGAAATCAGCACTGTCGACAGTGTCCAATTCGCCGCTTTCGGACTCGTCCACCAGATCGAACAGGCGCGGAAAGCTGTCGCACAGGTTGAAACAGCGCCGGCAGCCGTGACAAATATCAAACACCCGGCGCAATTCCTCATCGAGCTTGGCTTCGTCGAGAAAATCCGGGTCCTTCCAGGCGATGGGGTGACGCGTCGGCGCGTCGAGACTTCCTTCCCGCATGGTATGCAATCCTTGTTTAGAGCACCATTGAGTTGGCTGAGGAAAAGACAAAGGGGAGCCGGAGCCCCCCTTCGAATCACTTAACTCCCCCAGGCGAGTGCCGAGGGACGAAACTCAGTCGAGACCGTCGAGGGCTTTCTGGAAGCGCCCAGCATGCGATTTCTCGGCCTTGGCGAGGGTTTCGAACCAATCGGCAATTTCATCGAAACCTTCGTCGCGGGCGGATTTAGCCATGCCCGGGTACATATCGGTGTACTCGTGCGTTTCGCCGGCGATCGCGGCTTTCAAGTTGTCACCGGTCGGGCCGATAGCCAGGCCAGTGGCCGGATCACCGGTTTCTTCCAAGAACTCCAGATGGCCGTGCGCGTGGCCGGTCTCGCCTTCGGCGGTGGAGCGGAATACGGCAGCGACATCGTTGTAGCCCTCGATGTCGGCCTTTTGCGCGAAGTACAGATAACGGCGGTTGGCCTGCGACTCGCCGGCAAAGGCATCTTTCAAATTCTGTTCGGTTTTGCTGTCTTTCAAGCTCATATCGGATACTCCCGTGGATTGATTATTATCTAAGGTTATTGCTGGAATGGATCGACCGACCGCATTGCTGCGGAAATCGGCGGGACAGACCTCTGTTCGACTGCAATATGCGGGTATTCATGCAAACAGTCAATAGAATTTTGATCAATTCTAAACAATAGCAAAACCTATTGTTTTTATTGAATTAACCTGAAACACGGACGACCACGTCAACACGGCGTACGGTCTCTCCGGCAGGCGCTTTCGGCAACCTGGACACCTCCACGTCGTCGCCCGGAATGTCTTCCAGGCGATTTGTATCTTCATAGAAGAAATGGTGATGGTCGGTGGTGTTGGTGTCGAAATAACAACGGTGCGAATCGACAACAATCTCGCGCAAAAGCCTTGCGTCGGTAAACTGATGCAACGTGTTGTAGACGGTTGCCAGGGAAACGCGAATGGAGTGATCCAACGCTTCCGCATGCAGGCTTTCGGCGGTTACATGCCGATCGCAACCCTCAAACAATAATTTCGCCAAGGCAATACGCTGGCGCGTCGGGCGCAATCCCGCGCCCCGCAAACGCTCGATCACTTGGCTATAGGGTCTGGCGTCCATTCAATTTCCCCATCTTCAATACCCCCATACTAAGGGCCGTTATAGATATGGCCATCAATTTGCAGTTTTAAACCAAAAAAACAAACCCACAAATTTTTTATGGACAATAGGCAAGCCGGTGACCACCGTCAATCCCCAATTTAGAATTCGTCAAAAAACCGCGCCAAAGAGATAGGCGTTATTGTCCACCGCCGCTGTTCAGGCTGCGCGGCATACCAACTGCGTGGTAGCCACTGTCCACATGGTGCACTTCCCCGGTCACGCTGCGCGACAAATCCGACAACAGATACATCGCCGCACCGCCGATATCCTCTTGGCACAAAGTTCGTTCCAGCGGCGCCGATTCCTGGCTGCGGCGCAGAATTTCCCGGGCGCCGCCGATGGCGCTACCGGCCAATGTGCGCATCGGCCCGGCAGAAATGGCATTCACTCGGACATTCTGCGGTCCTAGATCAACCGCCAAATACCGCACGCTGGCTTCCAGCGCTGCCTTGGCAACACCCATGACGTTGTAGTTCGGCATCACACGCTCGGCGCCGAAAAAACTTAGGCTGATCAAGCTGCCGCCATCCGGCATCATTGCCGCCGCACGCTGAGCGATCGCCGTGAACGAATAGCACGACACATCGAGGGTGCGCAGGAAATTTTCGCGGCTGGTGTCTACGTAGCGGCCCTTGAGTTCTTCCTTATCGGAATAAGCAATGGCATGGACGACAAAATCCAAGCCGCCCCACGCCTCCTGCAGGCCGCCAAACACAGCGTCGACACTATCGCCGTCCTCAACATCACAAGGCATGACGAGATCCGACTGCACGGATTCAGCCAATGGCCGAACCCGGCGCTCAAGCGCCTCGCCCTGATAGGTAAAAGCGAGGTCAGCACCATGCTGCGCCAATGTCCGTGCGATGCCCCACGCAATGGAATTGCGGTTTGCAACCCCCATGATCAAGCCGCGGCGGCCTTTCATCAGGGCGCCAGGGGCCGGTGAATCCCACTCATCATCTGCGGCAGCTTGCGGGCTCTGTTTGTTCATATCATTCATCTGAGGCGTTATTGAAACCACGGTTCATTCAAGCTTCTGCCCGTCGGAACACCAGCGAGGCGTTTGTCCCGCCGAAACCGAAACTGTTGGACAGCACGCAATTGAGGCCGGCGTTGTCGATCCGCTTGGTGACGATGTTGGCATCGCCGGCCTCCGGATCAAGGGTCTCAACATTGGCCGACGCGGCAACAAAATCGTTGTCGAGCATGATCAAGGAGTAAATTGCCTCGTGCGCCCCGGTCGCGCCTTGTGAATGACCGGTAAGTGACTTGGTTGACGCGATCTTCGGTCGATGGGCGCCAAACACTTCCTGGATGGACTTGAGCTCGATCATGTCGCCGACCGGCGTCGATGTACCGTGTGCATTGATATAGTCGACCGCCGTGTTGCCCAGGCCCTGCATCGCCATGCGCATGCAGCGGATGCCGCCCTCTCCCGATGGCGCCACCATATCGACCCCGTCCGAAGACGCGCCATAACCCACAACTTCGGCGTATATCTTGGCGCCACGCGCTTTGGCGCGCTCCATTTCCTCAAGCACCACAACACCCGCACCACCCGAGATCACGAAACCATCGCGCCCTTCATCGAAGGGCCGGGACGCGCGCTCCGGCGTGTCGTTATATTTTGAAGACAAGGCGCCCATGGCATCAAACAACACGCTCAGCGACCAATCCACCTCTTCGCCGCCGCCGGCAAAAACCACATCCTGTTTGCCCCACTGGATCAATTCAGCGCCATTGCCGATGCAATGCGCACTGGTGGCACAGGCCGATGAAATAGAATAGCTCAGGCCGCGCATGTGGAACGCCGTCGACATGTTGGCGGAGTTTGTCGAACACATGGCTTTCGGCACGGCATACGGCCCGACGCGTTTGGCGCCCCGGTTGCGCGCCGTGTCGGCGGCAGCGACCAGCGCCGACGTCGATGGCCCGCCCGAACCCATGACCAGCCCGGTATGCTCGCTCGTCACCTCGGCCTCACTCAAGCCCGCATCGGCGATGGCCTCGCGCATGGCGACGTAATTGTACGCCGCACCGTCGCCCATGAAACGCCGGAGCTTGCGGTCTATCAACGCATCCAGATCGATCTGCGGCGCGCCGTGCACATGAGACCGAAACCCGCGTTCCGCATAATCTTCGCTGAACGTGATGCCCGAACGCCCCTCACGGAGTGCGTCCAACACCTCACCCTTATTGTTGCCGATGCAGGAGACGATCCCGATCCCAGTTACCGCTACCCGTCTCATAGAAGCCTCGCTGTCCGTTTAATCTTCGCTGGAGAACAAGGTCACGCGAAGCCCCTCGGCTTCGTAAGCGACCTCTCCGTCCACTAACATGGTGCCATTGGCAATGCCGAGCGTAATCTGCCGGTTCATCACCCGTTTGATATCAATCTTGTAGGTTACCAACTCGGCTTCCGGCTGCACCTGGCCGGTGAATTTCACATTGCCGACGCCCAGCGCGCGGCCACGCCCGGGCGCCCCGGTCCAGCCCAGGTAAAACCCGACCAATTGCCAAAGCGCATCAAGCCCCAGGCAGCCCGGCATCACCGGATCGCCCTGAAAATGGCAATCAAAAAACCAAAGCTCCGGCGTGACGTCGAATTCCGCCGTCACATGCCCCTTGTCAAAGGCGCCACCGGTATCCGCGATGGAGGTGATGCGGTCAAACATTAACATCGGTGGCAACGGCAACTGCGCGTTGCCCGGCCCGAACAATTCACCACGCCCGCATGCCAGGAGATCATCCCGACTATAGCTGTTTTTTTGGTCCGCCAATCCGCTCGCCTTCCTAACCCAACAACGTCGCGACGCCTTTTACGCAACTACGATAAGGCCATTTATAACCTAGCGGAACGCCGGTTAACATAGCCGACTTAAAAAAATCGGCGGCGCCCAAGAAAGCGCCGCCGACATATTTTTCAGGACCCTCTCGGGTCTGGAGCCACTAAAATCTAGGCTCAGTCACGCCGGCCTTTGGACTTCACTTCGTCGGTGATGTCCGCACCCGTTTCCTGATCAACGACCTTCATCGACAGCTTAACCTTGCCGCGATCATCAATACCGATGAGCTTGACCTTGACCTCTTCGCCTTCATTGACCACGTCGGTAACCTTGCCAACGCGTTCCGGTTTCAGTTCGGAGATGTGGACCAGGCCGTCCTTATTGCCCATGAAGTTCACGAACGCGCCGAAATCAACGACCTTCACCACCTTGCCGGTGTAGATCTTGTTGACCACCGGCTCTTCGGTCAGGCCTTCAATCCACTCGATCGCTGCGCGCATGGCGCTCTCGTCAACCGCCGCCACTTTGACCGTGCCGTCATCATCGATGTCGATCTTGGCGCCGGTGGTTTCGCAGATTTCACGGATCATCTTGCCACCCGGCCCGATGACGTCGCGGATCTTGTCTTTGTTGATGACGAGGGTCTCAATGCGCGGTGCATGCGCACTCACCCCTTCGCGGGATTTGGTCAGGCCCTTGGCCATTTCATCGAGGATGTGCAAGCGGCCGTCACGAGCCTGGTCGAGAGCGACACGCATGATCTCCTCAGTGATCGAGGTGATCTTGATGTCCATCTGCAGGGACGTGATGCCGTCGGCGCTGCCGGCGACCTTGAAGTCCATATCGCCCAGGTGATCTTCGTCACCCAGGATATCGGACAATACGGCATAACCGTCATCTTCCTTGATCAGGCCCATAGCGATGCCCGCCACCGGCTTGGTCAGCGGCACACCGGCATCCATCATCGCCAGCGAGGAGCCGCAAACCGACGCCATCGAGGACGAGCCGTTGGATTCGGTGATTTCCGAGACCACACGCACGGTGTAGGGGAAATCCACCTTCGACGGCATCAACGGATGCACGGCCCGCCAGGCCAGCTTACCGTGGCCGACTTCGCGCCGACCCGTAAAGCCGACACGGCCCGCTTCACCGACCGAATAGGGCGGGAAGTTGTAGTGCAGCAGGAAGTGCTGGCGGTAGTCCTCGGCCAGGCCGTCGATGATCTGCTCATCCTGGCCGGTGCCCAGCGTGGCGGTCACCAACGCCTGTGTTTCACCGCGCGTGAACAGCGCCGAGCCGTGGGTGCGGGGCAGAACGCCCACTTCCACAGCGATCGGACGGACATCGGATGTGGTGCGGCCATCGATACGCTGTTTGGTATCGATGATGCCACGCCGGACGATGTCTTGCTCAACCGACTTGAAGATGTCGCCGAGCACGGCACCGACCAACTCCTGGTCCTGGGTGTCGTCGCCTTCGAGGGCCTCTTTCACGTGCGCCTTAACGGCGGAGACCTTGTCTTGGCGGGTCAGCTTGATGGTTTCGGTGTACGCGTCGCGCAAGCCGTCTTCCGCCAATTCACGCACCTTGGCAACCAATGCATCCTTGCCCTCGGGCGCCGACGGCAATTCCATCGGCTCTTTGGCACAAGCTTGCGCCAGTTCGATAATCGCGTCGATAATCGGCTGGAATTCCTTGTGCCCGAAAGCAACGGCGCCCAACATGATATCTTCGGAAAGCTCGGACGCTTCCGACTCGACCATCAGCACGCCATCGCGCGTACCCGCAACGACCAGATCAAGGTCCGTGTTCGGCATTTCGTCAAGCTGCGGGTTGAGCACGTATTCGCCGTCGATGTAACCAACACGGCATCCGCCGATCGGACCCAAGAACGGCAGACCCGAGATGGTCAGCGCGGCAGACGCGCCAATCAGCGCCGGAATATCCGGGTCGTTCTCCAGGTCGTGCGACAGCACGGTCAGGATCACCTGGGTTTCGTTCTTGAAGCCCTTCACGAACAGCGGACGGATGGGCCGGTCGATCAGGCGGGATGTCAGGGTTTCTTTCTCACTGGGGCGTGCTTCACGCTTGAAAAAGCCACCGGGGATTTTGCCGGCGGCGTAGGCACGCTCTTGGTAGTGAACGCTCAGCGGGAAAAAATCGAGACCCGGCCGGGGCGATTTCTCGCCAACCACCGTGCACAGCACCGTGGTGTCGCCATAGGTCACGATCACAGCACCATCGGCTTGGCGGGCGACCTTGCCCGTCTCCAGGACGAGCGGGCGTCCTCCCCATTCAATTTCCTTACGATATTCTTGAAACATACGTCTATCTTCCTCTCGTACGTGGCCAGGGCACCATTTTCATGATTTCGGCACCAATGGCCGTCAGGCGGTATACGGCCTCCGTATACCGCAAGGGGCCCCGAACCTTTCGGGACTCCCCAAACCGGCGCCGCCGCTCATCGGCGCGCCGGCACGCAAAATTAGCGCCGCAGGCCCAATCGCTTGATCAGGTCATCGTAACGACCGGTGTCTTTGCGCTTCACATAGTCAAGAAGGCGGCGGCGTTGGCCGACCATCATCAGCAGCCCGCGACGGGAGTGAAAATCCTTCTTGTGGGTCTTCAAATGTTCGGTGAGATTAGTGATCCGTTCTGTCAGGATCGCCACCTGGACCTCCGGTGACCCGGTGTCCCCATCTGCTTTCGCGTATTCCTTCACAAGCTCTTGCTTGCGTTCAGCGGTAATCGACATCGTGTTCTCCTTAAATCTAATAGTTCATTACACGTACCGGTCGGATTTCTCCGCCGGCGATTTTGGCCAACGCAACCAGCTTGCCCTCCGCCATGGCGACAACCGTGTCACCTTGGCTGATGTCCTTGAAAGGGGACCGGCTGGCCACAGGCAAGACGGCAACGCCTTGTCCATGTCGGAGCCTGTTGGCCTCTTGCTGGGTCAGGGCCAGTGCCGGGATGTCGTCCAGCACGGTCTCAACGGGCAGCAAGATGTCCGAAGCGGCGGCACTATGCCCGAGCGCTTCCAATATATCCAGCGAAATTGCATCCGATTCGTGAAAGCCGGCAACGGCGGTACGGCGCAGCCAGGCAACGTGCCCGACAGTATCGAGCGCACGGGCCAAATCGCGGGCCAAAGACCGCACATAAACGCCTTTTCCGGATGTCATTTCCAACACCGCGCGGTTCACGTCGCAGACCTCGACCAACGATAGCCGCTCGATATGGACCTGGCGCGGCGCCAGCTCGACCTCTTCGTCACGGCGCGCCAAGTCGTAGGCCCTGCGGCCATTCACTTTAATGGCCGAATAGACCGGCGGCACCTGCTCGATATCGCCGGTGAAATTGGGCAGCGCGGCTTCGATGGCTTCGCGCCCGGGCCGCGCCGCATGTTCTTCAAGCATCTCGCCTTCGGTATCGTCTGTAGTGGTGGCGATACCCCACCGCACCTCGAAGCGATAAGTCTTGAGGCCGTCCATGGCGTAAGACACAGTTTTCGTCGCCTCGCCGAGCGCCACCGGCAGCACACCCGTGGCCAATGGGTCCAACGTGCCGCCATGGCCCGCCTTGGCAGCGCCCGTATATCTTCGCACACGGCTGACGACGTCGCTGGAGCTCAGGCCCGCAGGCTTATCAATATTGAACCAGCCGTGGATGGGCAGGCCCTTGCGCTTACGCGCCATCATCAGCCTCGGATGCGCTATCGGGCTTTGCGTCGTGGTCCAGGTCTCGGGCGACTTCGGGCCTATGCAGCAATTCGTCGATGTGTCCGGCGTTCTCAAATGACGTATCGGCGGCAAAACTCAGTCGCGGCGTATGACGCAGCCGCACACGTTCAGCAATGCGTCGGCGTAAATAAGGCCCGGCGCGATGTAAGCCCTTCAAGGTGTCGTCCAGTTCGCTGGTGGCGCCGCCAAGCGGCACCACATAAGCCGTCGCATTTTTCAAGTCCGGGCTGACGGAAACCTCGGTCACGGTCAGTTGTGTTGCCGCCACGGCCGGGTCGTGCACCTCGCCACGCTCCAATAACCACGCCAACGCATGGCGGATTTCCTCGCCAACTTTCAATTGGCGTTGACTGGGCGCTTTCGCTTGGCCCTTGCTCATCTATAGCTCCAGTTGGTTTCCCAGATGGGGAAAATCGGCGCGAATTAAAGCTCGCGCGCCACTTCCTCCACATCGAAACATTCGATCCGGTCGCCGACTTGAATGTCTTGGTAATTGGCGAAGGCCATACCGCATTCGGTGCCGGAGACCACTTCCTTGACGTCATCCTTGAAGCGTTTCAACTGGCTCAGCTCGCCTTGGTGGATGACAACATCGTCGCGGATCAGGCGCACAGCCGAGCCGCGCTTCACCTGGCCCTCGGTGATCAAACAACCTGCCACCTTGCCGACCTTGGAGACGGCGAAGACCTCTTTCACATCGGCATAGCCCAGGAAGGTTTCGCGAATTTCCGGCGCCAGCATACCCGACAGCATTTTCTTCATATCGTCGGTCAGATTATAGATGATCGAGTAGTAGCGGATATCGACGCCGTCGCGCTTGGCCAAGTCACGTGCTTGCGGGTTGGCGCGCACATTGAAAGCCACGATCGGCGCACCGGAGGCACGCGCCAGGGTGACATCGGATTCGTTGATGCCGCCGACGGCGGAGTGCAGAACCTGCACCCGAACCTCGTCGGTGGAGATATTGGCCAGCGCACTGATAATCGCCTCAACCGAGCCGTGCACATCGCCCTTGAGCACGATGGGCAGTGACTGTGCCTCACCTTCCTTGATTTTCTCGAACATCTGCTCGAGCGTACCCCGGCCCGTGACCGCCGCGCTGGCGTCACGCTTGCGCCTGGAGCGGAATTCGCAAATTTCGCGCGCGCGGCCCTCGCTATCGACGACCACAACCTCGTCGCCAGCTTCCGGCGTGCCGTTCAGGCCGAGCACCTCGACAGGCATGGATGGGCCGGCATCCTTCATCTGCTCACCATGCGCATCAACCATGGCGCGCACACGGCCCCATTCGGACCCGGCAACAAAAATATCACCAACACTGAGTGTGCCGCGTTGCACCAACACCGTCGACACCGAGCCGCGGCCTTGTTCCATTTTTGCCTCGACAACCACGCCTTCGCCGGGGCGAGTCGGGTTGGCCTTCAGGTCCAACAATTCGGATTGCAGCAAGATGGCTTCCGCCAATTTATCAAGATTGGTTTTCTTCAAGGCCGAAACTTCGATGGACAGAATGTCACCGCCCACTTCCTCGACCTGCAGGTCGTGCTGCAGCAATTCGGTGCGCACGCGATTGGCGTCCGCTTCGGGTTTGTCCATCTTGTTGATGGCCACGATGATCGGCACTTCCGCCGCCTTGGCATGGTGAATGGCCTCAATCGTTTGCGGCATGATGCCGTCGTCGGCGGCGACGCACAGCACGACGATATCCGTCACTTGCGCACCTCGGGCCCGCATTTCCGTGAAGGCCGCGTGGCCTGGCGTGTCGATGAAGGAAATTTTCTCACCGGTGCCGAGTTCAACCTGATAAGCGCCGATGTGCTGGGTGATGCCACCGGCCTCACCGCCGGCCACATCGGTCGCCCGCAATGCGTCAAGCAATGATGTCTTGCCGTGATCAACGTGCCCCATGACCGTTACCACGGGTGCGCGCGGCTGCAGATTGGCATCGTCATCATCGCTGCCGCGCAGGCCGTCTTCCACATCAGCCTCGGAGACACGCTTGATCTTGTGGCCGAATTCCTCAACCACCAGTTCAGCGGTGTCCTGATCAATGGTTTGGGTCGCGGTCACCATCACGTCCATACCCATCAGGGTCTTGATCACGTCGGCGGCGCGCTCGGCCATACGGTTGGCCAATTCCTGGACGGTGATGGCCTCGGGAACGACAACCTCGCGAATGATCCGGTGGCCTTCGGTCCGCATCTCCTGACTTTTCTGGCGCTCGCGCTCGAGTTTGCGGCGATAACGCGCGACACTGGCTTGGCGCTCCTCGCGCTCTTCCAGAGCTTCGGAAATGGTCAATTTGCCGGACCGGCGACGCTGATCACCGCCCTTTCGCGGAGACGGGCTCGGCCGTTTTTCACCGCGGACGGCTTTTTTGCCTCGCGCGCGGCCTTCGTCGGCTTCGGCAAGCTCTGCACGGGCGCGGGCATCGCGGGCCTTGGCCGCAGCATCGGCAGGGCTCTCAGTCGGCTTGGGCGGCTTGACCGGCTCCGGCGCGGCCTGTTCTTTGGTCTCAACCGCTTTCTCAGCCGCGACTTGTTCTTCTTGCTCGCGCTGCTGCTCTTGTTCTTCTGCCGCTTCGGCTTCGCGGCGCTTCTCGCGCATGGCCGACTCGCGGTCGGCCTGATCGCGGCGTTCGGCCTCAAAGCGTTCGGCTTCGGCGCGTGCCCGATCTCGGGCGGCGCGCTCTTCCTCGGTCAAGTTCAGGGCCGGTGCTTCTTGCGGCTCAGGCGCGGGCGGCGCAACTTCCTCGACAACAGGAACCTCGACGGGGGCTTCCTCCACCTCTGCTTCCAGCAAGGCTTTAGGGCCACCCTTGACTTCAGACATCTTGCCGCCGGAATCGAGGGCGAACGTGCGCTTGGTCCGGCGCTCGACCTGCACCATCTTCGAGCGTCCGTGCGAGAAGTTTTGCCGCACCTGCCCACTCTCGACAGTTTTCTTCAGCTCCAGCTTGCCGGGCTTGGAAAGGCTCAGCTTGCTTTTCTTGCTTTCTTCCGTGGTCTCGCTCATCGAATACCGTTCCAATTCCAGGCCCTATTCGAATTCAAAGGCCAATTTATTATCGTTCTTCACCCAAAAGCATTCATGTTCTATGCCGCCACACCGTCTTGGCGCAGTCCGCTCAACCGCATCAGGTCACGGTTGAGATTGTCGCTCAAACCACCCGCCGACACCAGCGCATGAACCACGCGCTCGCGTCCGAAAGCGGCTCCCAATTCTGTCGCGCTGAGCGCGTCCGAAATCTGTCGGCCGCCCGCTATCCGCGCCAGTTTTTCTCGGCCATCGGACGCGCCATCGCGCGCCGACAACAAAACGCCGCCTTTGCTGGCACCAAGCTTTCGGCGCACTTCGTCAAAACCACCAACCGCCTGTCCAGCCCGGCGCGCCAACTCGACCCAACGAATGCAGCGCCGCGCCAAAAGGTCAGTCAGTCTGGCTGGCAATTCGCCATCCACATCCACCCGGCAACGCGCGCGCTTGGCAAACAGGTTCTTATCGCAGGCCGTATGTACCATATGACGCTCAGCGCTCAACCATAATCCCCGGCCCGGCAGCTTCTCTTCCAAGTCGGGTACGGGCTTGTCATCGGGGCCGATGACAAACCGCACCATGGCGGCCTTGGGTTGCTTACGCCCGCTGGCAATACAGGTCCTGTGGCTTTCGGACGTTTCGCCCGCGCCATGGTCTTCGCACAATAGAACCTGCTCTGCCATCATGTTTGCGGTCCGTTTCCCCTTAGCCGGCCTCGCCGTCAGGCGCGGCTTCCCCGGTTTCCTCAGGTGCTGCCTCGGCTGCGGTCGGCTCTTCGTCTTCGAACCAATGCGCCCGGGCCGCCATGATCACGGCGTTTGCGGCATCATCGCTGAGCGGTTCGGTTGGGAACAGCTCTTGCAGTTCATCCGTCGCCAAATCCGCCAGATCGTCCCGGCTTTTGATATCGTTTTCGCCGAGCACCACCAACATCGACGGCGTCACGCCTTCCACATTGGCCAGATCATCCTCGACACCGAGTTCGACGCGGCGTGCGGTCAGCTCCTGGTCACGGCGTTCAAGATAATTACGCGCCCGGGCGCGCAGTTCCTCGGCGACATCCTCGTCGAAGCCTTCAATGATCAGCAAGTCGTCAATTGGCACAAACGCAACCTCTTCCACCGAAGAGAAGCCTTCGGTGACCAGCAGATGCGCAATGACGTCATCCACATCCAAGGCATCGACAAACATTTGCGAGCGCCGCTGGAATTCTTGCTGGCGACGTTCGGACTCTTCCGCTTCCGTCAGGATATCGATATCCCAGCCCGAAAGCTGCGACGCCAAGCGCACGTTTTGGCCGCGCCGGCCGATGGCGAGCGAAAGCTGGTCATCAGGCACCACGACTTCGATTTTGTTGCGTTCTTCATCGAGAACCACCTTGGCCACTTCAGCCGGCGCCAGGCCGTTGACGATGAACGACGCGGAATCAGGCGACCACTGGATGATGTCGATTTTCTCACCTTGCAGTTCGCCGACCACGGCCTGCACACGCGAGCCGCGCATGCCGATACACGGACCCACCGGGTCGAGGCTGGAATCATGCGACAACACGGCAATCTTGGCGCGCGAACCCGGATCACGGGCAACGGCCTTGATTTCGATAATGCCGTCATAAATCTCGGGCACCTCTTGCGCAAACAATTTGGCCATGAACTGCGGATGGGTCCGCGACAGGAAGATCTGCGGCCCCCGGGTTTCCTCACGCACATCCATGATGTAGGCACGCACGCGGTCGCCGTTATTGAAGTGTTCGCGCGGGATGCACTCATCGCGCCGGAGCAGCGCTTCGGCACGGCCCAAATCAACGATCACGTTGCCGTATTCAATGCGCTTCACCAAGCCATTGACGATTTCGCCGACGCGGTCCTTATATTCATCGTATTGGCGTGTCCGTTCGGCTTCGCGGACCTTTTGCACAATAACCTGCTTGGCGGTCTGCGCCGCAATGCGGCCAAAATCGATGGGCGGCAGGGGATCGACCAAGAACTCACCGACCACAGCGTCTTCTTTCTTTTTCATCGCCGTTTGCAGATCGATTTGAATGATCTCGTTTTCGATCTCTTCGGGCATCGCCACGACCTCGGTATAGCGGGCCAAGGAGATGGCGCCGCTGGTACGGTCGATGTGGGCGCGAATATCGTGCTCCTGACCGTACTTGGAACGGCCGGCCTTTTGAATCGCCTGCTCCATGGCCTCCAGCACCTCGTCGCGCTCGATGCCCTTGTCACGGGCCACGGTCTCCGCCACCTGCAGGAGTTCGGGTCTGGCGTGCAGAGCCTCGGTGTTCATGGCAGCTTCATTCATCTCTAATTCCGTCCTTCAGCTTGCGCCAACAATTCGTCGGTCATCATCAGTTTTGCCCGGTGGATATCCGAAATCGGGAATGCCATTTCGTCACCATCCACATTCATCAATACATTGTCCCCGTCTACGCCGCTAAGGCGTCCGCGAAACCGTTTTTGCCCGTCAACGGCGACGGCCATCTCAATCCGCGCCTCATATCCGGCAAAGCGTTCAAAGTGCTGCAACCGGACCAAGGGCCGATCGAGGCCCGGCGACGAAACCTCAAGGGTATAGGCCTCGGTGATCGGATCTTCCACATCGAGCAGCGCCGATACAGCGCGGCTGATACTCGCGCAATCGTCCACCGTCATTTCCTGCTCGCCCAAAGGCTCGGCCATGACTTGCAGCTTCGGGTTATGGCCGCCCGATAGGTGCACGCGGACGACCTCAAATCCAAGGTCGTTAATCGTCGGCTCGATAATCTCTTCAATCCGATCCGTGACGCTCACGGTTCTGCCCTCCGGCTCCAGGCTCCCTCCAAGCTCCACATCGACAACAAGCTGGGGACAAACAAAAAGGCGGGCGAAACGCCCACCTCATCAAATCCCAGGTCCATCGTGGAGTTAACGAGTGCGTCACCTAAGTGACGCGCGCTTCATATATACAGTTTTCTAGGGCGTTTCAACCTTTTCCGCCCCACGCGTAGGGCCGTTGCCGCGCCCGATAACGCCCCCTTAGCGCAGTCGGCGGCGCAAGTTCAGGAAAACCGGCTCAATGCCTTTCTTTCGCGCCTTCAACTGATAGCGGGTCGGTTGCCAATCCACCGGCGGGACAAGCCAGTCCGGCCGACTGCGTGCCGTCCACTCAAATTCGGGCTGTTTCAGCATATTATACAGCGACCAGGCGGCGAATTCATGCTGGTCGGTCGCAAACAAGAACGTCCCGTCGTCCGCCATAAGGCGCGCGAATTGCGCCAGATTTTCCGGCACCGATATCCGGCGGCGGTGATGGCGCAGCTTCGGCCATGGGTCGGAAAACAATACATATAGCCGCTGTAGACACGCGTCCGGCAAATGCGGCATCAACAGCCGCACGTCATCGTCGAATATTCGAACGTTTTTGAGGCCCCCGTCTTCGATCTTGGCCAGCATGGAGGCCACACCGTTGACGAACGGTTCGCAACCGATAAAGCCGACGTCCGGATAACGCGCCGCCAGCGCCGCCAGATGCTCACCGGTTCCAAACCCGATTTCCATCCACACCGCCGTTGGTGATTCTGGAAACAGCGCCGACATGTCGGTGGCGCCGCCATCTTCCGGGATTGGCACGCGGATGAGCGGCAGATGGTCATCAATCAGCCGCTGGCGCGCCGGCCGCAATTTGCGGCCGTGGCGCCGACCGTACCAGCGTTGGTCTGGTTGTTGGCCTGATCGCTGGTCCGGGGCCGTTTCGGTTTTCTTTGAGCTCAACCGGCGCCGAAAGCCGACTTCAGGCCGTCCGCCAGGTCGGTGCGCTCCCAGGAGAACCCACCGTCGGCTTCGGGTGCGCGGCCAAAGTGACCATATGCGGACGTGCGCGCATAGATCGGCTTGTTCATTTCCAGGTGCTCGCGGATGCCGCGCGGGCTCAGGTCCACCATTTCCTGCAATACATTCGAAAGCCGTTCTTCCTCGACCTGGCCAGTGCCTTGCGTGTCGATGTAGACCGACAGCGGCTTGGATACGCCAATGGCGTAAGCCAGCTGGATGACACAACGATCCGCCAATCCGGCCGCAACGACGTTCTTTGCCAGATATCTGGCTGCATAGGTGGCCGAGCGATCGACCTTTGACGGGTCTTTGCCGGAAAACGCCCCGCCGCCATGCGGAGCCGCACCGCCATAGGTGTCGACAATGATTTTCCGTCCGGTCAACCCGGCATCGCCATCGGGGCCGCCGATGACGAAACGGCCCGTGGGGTTGACGTAGAATTCCGGCTCATCGCACATCCAACCGTCAGGCAACACGTTGACCACGTGCGGGCGGACGATTTCACGAATTTCCTCTTGTGAAAGCTCTTCGGCATGCTGGGTCGACACCACAACCGACGTGGCTTTCACCGGTTTGCCGTTTTCATAAAGCAGCGTTACCTGGCTTTTGGAATCCGGGCCCAGGCCCGGTTCTGCGCCGGAGTGGCGGGCTTCGGCCAAGGAACGTAAAATGGCGTGCGAGTAATGAATCGGCGCGGGCATCAGCTCTTCCGTTTCGCGGCAAGCATAGCCAAACATGATTCCTTGGTCACCGGCGCCCTCGTCTTTGTTGCCAGCAGCATCGACGCCTTGCGCGATATCCGCCGATTGTGCGTGTAAATAGACTTGCACGTCGGCGTTTTCCCAGTGGAATCCGTCTTGCTCGTAGCCGATTTCCTTGACGCAAGCGCGGGCAATCGCCTCAATCTCGTCAGCGTCGACCTTGCCGTCTTTGACCAGCGGTGCGCTGCTACGGCCTTCGCCGCCGATGACGATGCGATTTGTGGTGCAAAAAGTTTCACAGCCGAGACGTGAGTTGATCGGGTCGGTGGTCAGGAAACGATCAAGGATGGCATCGGAAATGCGGTCGCAGACCTTATCCGGATGGCCCTCGGAAACGGATTCACTGGTAAACAGGTAGCTCGACTGACTCAAGACGCTATCCTCCGCGCGGATTGTACAAGGGTCGCGGACGGACAATAAAACGCTGGGCGATATCGTATCACCGGCTTAGCGCCTCAATGTTTAACGTGGTGGCAAGCGGCCGAAATCCGTCCACGCCACGACCAAAGGGCCGCAGGGCGCCTTTTTTGCAGCCTTTCTCCAGGGCGTCAAGCTCAGGATTCAACAACGAATATCACGCCGGGGCATCATAGCCCGGATCAATCCTGCATCCGGCCTAATGCCTTGGTGAGTTCAAACAGGCGCGCACGGACCGCCGGGTCCTTGATCTTGTAATAACCGCGAACCAATTCCAGCGTTTCGCGGCGTGCCGAAGGGTCGGGCACCAACTCTTCCGGGGTCTGATCACTCAAGCCCCAAGACATCTGCCCTTCGTGCGTTCGGATTTCCGCGGGCATCTCTTCGAAAAAATACGAAACAGGCACTTCGAGAAGCTGACTGAGCTGGTAGAGCCGGCTGGCGCCGATCCGGTTGGCACCGCGCTCGTATTTCTGAATTTGCTGGAACGTCAGCCCTACCTCGTTGCCAAGTTTTTCCTGGCTCAGCCCTAAAAGCGTGCGGCGCAGCCGTAGCCGGTTGCCGACATGAATATCAATGGGGTTGGACACACCGGGCGGCAGCCGCTTGCGGCGGCGCGAAGATTTCGGTGCGGAACCTGTTCGGTCATCAGCCATTGTCAGCGCTCCAGTTCAATATCAGAAACTTGCCCGCGACATATCCAACTCACTCCTGAAAGGGCACGTCAGCCTGTCGCGACGACCCCATCGCTTTGGGGCTGTCGCTAATATCGTAGCGCATACAATGTTATTCAACCTGATTTTTGACGTGTCATGCGGGAGCGCTGTAAATTTAGTGCTGTCGCCCGAGAAGAGCCGCCATCGCCAGCGCACCAAACGCCAAAATCAACGCCAGCCACGAGCCAACCCTTGCGAATACCGTCGCGCCAAGCGGTTGCGGCAAAGCGGCATCCAGGACACCTGCCTCGCCCAGTGGCAATGATTGCAATATCCGCCCATACGGATCGATCACCGCGCTGATGCCGGTATTTGCCACCCGGATGAGCGCCACACCGTGCTCTACAGCCCGCATGCGGGCGGCAGCCAAATGTTGATGGGGGCCGGCTGTGTTGCCGAACCAAGCATCGTTCGTAATGTTGAGAAGCCATCCTGGCCGGTCGCGGCCATCCGCTGCACGGCCAGGCACCTCGTGTGGGAAAATCACCTCATAGCAGATCAAAAAGGCGGCGGCAGGCAGCCCCGGCAGGTCCAATATCCGTGGACCATCGCCGAAAGAAAAATCGAGGCGCCCGGCGGTCAATTTTGAGAACTTCAGGATTTGCCGAAACGGCACGTATTCGCCGAACGGCACCAAATGCTGTTTGTTATAGGTGGCGACGATTTCACCCGCCGGAGAAACCGCATGCGCGCTGTTCCACAATTTCTGCGTTGAGCCTGTTTCTCCCTTAGCACTGGGCGCGCCGACAATCAGTAGCCCACCGGGGGGTGCTGCGCGGGCAAGAACTTTCTGCAAGGCCGTGTCGGATGCCAAGTTAAACGGCACGGATGTTTCCGCCCAGATCACATGGGTTGGCGGGCTGCCGTCGGCGGCGGGCTGCGCCGACATTTCAAGCTGCCGCCGGACGTGGCCAATGCGTAACTCCGGTTTCCATTTCAGGTGCTGGGGAATGTTCGGCTGCACCAAACGCAACCGCACGCCATCCACGGTTCGTGTCTCAGCCGCTTGTAACCGCAACTGTCCGGCTGCCGCCAAAACACCGAATAGGGCGATGCCGCTGATGGCAACCGCCCAACGACGCGCCGTCCGCTTCTCACGCAGAACTGCCGGCAGCGCAGCCGCCCCAACACTCAACAGGCTCAGGCCGAAAATCCCAAGCCAAGCCGCCGACTGCAGCACGCTTTCATGCTCGGCCCACACCGAGCCCACGAGGTTCCATGGAAATCCCGTCAACATTTGGCCGCGCAGCCATTCACAGCCAGTCCAAGCGACGGCCAGAACCCATGCCCGCGCCCACATCCGGAGGCCCAGACGACCGGAAAATTCTTGTGCGCCCCAGATCGCGGTGGCCGGAAACAAAGCCATGCCGGCGGCCAAGCCGCCCACTGCCAGCGGCGCCAACCATCCATAAAGCGCTGCATCGACAAAAAACGCGCTACCGACCCAATAAAGGCCAACCGCGAAATGCCCAAAGCCGAACCACCATCCAGCAGCGAAGGCCCGGCGCCCACACATGTCTCCGGTCAACCACATGAGGCCGGTAAATGCCGGCACCAACGCGACAACAATTCCAGCCGATGGCTGCGCAGCCGCCGCCAGGGCTCCCAACAATGCGGCGCCAAGCCATCGACGCCAGCCCATAAGGTCACTTAGGCGGGCTGCCACGGTCTCGAGATTCAGCCTCATTTACGGCTTTGCCGCTGACGTACGATCAGTACGCACGCGCAGTCGGCGCACACGCCTGGGGTCGGCTTCCAAGACCTCGAATTCAATGCCCGAGGAATGCCGCACCAACTCACCGCGGATCGGCACACGGCCCGCAAGTGTAAAGACCAGACCGCCCAGCGTATCGATATCTTCGCGCTCATCTTCCGTTACAAAAGCACCAACCGCGTCTTCCAGGCTTTCGATTTCAACCCGCGCATCGGCAACGAAAATCCCGTTCCCCGCTGGCAACAGTGTCGGCTCGTCGCTTTGGTCGTGCTCGTCTTCGATTTCACCGACGATTTCCTCAACCAAATCCTCAATAGTGACCAACCCGTCGACGCCGCCATATTCATCGACAACAAGCGCCATGTGGGCACGCTTCACCCGCATCTCCAGGAGCAATTCCAACACCTGCATCGAAGGTGCGACAAACAGCACCTTGCGCAAAATCTTCTCCGGCGAAAAAGCTGAGTCCGATCCACGCCACGCCAGCATGTCCTTGGCATGGATAAAGCCGACCGCATCGTCCAGGGTCTCATGATAAACCGGCAGCCGCGAATGGCCTTCGCTGGTGACCAAATCGATCACCTCTTTCAATCCCGCCTCGCAATCAACGGCGATGATATCCGCTCTGGGCACCATGACGTCGTGAATGGTTCGACCTCGGAGCTCCAGGATGTTGGCCAACAACAGGCGCTCATCGGCATTGATCGGCGCATCGGTATCGCCGCGCTCCTCAATGATTTCCTCAAGCGTCTCGCGAACGCTGGCCTCACCATTGCGAGAACGCCGCACTTGGCGCAACCAGCCGCGCACCGTCCCCGACAGGTTCGCGGGTTCAGTCGTGCCGTTTTTGGGGCTGGGTCCTGAGGATTGGTCGTTCATCGCAGGTCAAACATTTGCTCAGGCTTCACCGTATGGGTTGGCTATTTGCATTCGGGCCAATACCGCCGTTTCCAACTTTTCCATGATCTCCGCGTCACCAGCCTCAATATGGTCATACCCGAGCAAATGCAGCATACCATGAACCACGAGGTGACTGAAGTGATCCGCCGGTGCCTTAGCCTGTGCCGCCGCTTCGCTTTTCACGACGCCGAGTGCCAACACAATATCGCCCAGCAATACCGGCACCTCGGGTGGCAGGCCCGCCAAGTCATCCTCAGACACCGCCGGAAAAGACAACACATTGGTCGGGCCCTGTCGTTCCCGATACTCGAGATTGAGTGCCGCTACATCTTCATCGTCCGCTAGGCGCACCGAAACCTCGACCCTTCGGCTCGTCAGCGCCTGCGTCAATTCGGTGCTTGCCGCTTGCCATGCCGCAACAGCGGCGTGACGGCAAAGACCCTCCGCATCGGGCAGGAAATCACACCACGCCGGTTGCGCCAAGGCGATGTCCACCGCCGGGTCCGGGCGTTCAGCTGTCGTCGCCAATGCCGTCATCATCTTCCAGGCTGTGATCCGTTTGATAACGTTCTCCCGTGCGGCGCCGGGATTCCATCTCGCCATAGGCATGGACGATCTTGCCGACCAGCGGATGGCGCACCACATCGGTTTCGTCGAAATTGACGAACCTTAGTCCTTTCACACCACCCAAGACCTCACTGGCATCGCGCAGACCGGACCGCACACCACGCGGCAAATCGACCTGCGAAAGATCGCCGGTCACGACCATGCGCGAATTCTCGCCCAAGCGGGTTAAAAACATTTTCATTTGTACGGCGGTGGTATTTTGCGCCTCATCCAGGATGACAAAGGCGTTCGCCAACGTGCGTCCGCGCATGAACGCCAAGGGTGCGACCTCGATCTCGCCGCTTTCCAGGCGCTTCACCACCTGAGGGCCGGGCAGCATATCATATAGCGCGTCATACAGTGGTCGCAGATAGGGATCGACCTTTTCGCGCATGTCACCCGGCAAGAACCCCAATTGCTCACCGGCCTCAACTGCGGGCCGTGACAAAATAATGCGGTCCACATCGCCGTTGACCAGCCGCTCTACCGCCTTGGCCACGGCCAAGTATGTTTTGCCGGTGCCTGCCGGCCCCAGCCCAAACACCAACTCCGCTTCATCAATCGCCTTCAGATAGACCGCCTGATTGGGCGAACGCGGTGATATGACACGCCCTCGGGTATGCACCGTTTGGCTGTCGGGGGCCGGCATGCCGCCCGGCTCAGCCGTCATCCGCACCGCCGCATCGACCTCGGCCAGATCAACTGGCAAACCACCCTGCAAACGCGCATAGAGGTGATCCAGCGCATCACACGCCTCCGCGACCGCGTCACGCGGCCCGGTAATCGTGATCTCGTTGCCACGCGCATGCAACTGTACGCCGAGCGCCTGCTCCAGGCGTGCAAGGTTCGCATGATGGGCGCCGAACAGCTCCAGCGTCAGGCCGTTGTCTTCAAACACCCGTTCCGCCGAAGCGGATTTCACCCGCATCGGTTTAGAGCCATTTGATTTACCATTCGACTTGCCCGTTGGCTTGCCTGCTTTTTTCAATGATGCCCGGCTCACGCGGTTGCCTCCATGGTGGCGTTCAAGCCCTGATGGTCCGGCGTCCCTTCGAGCAAGCGCCCCGAGAGGCTGTTGGGATGCGCGGCCTCAATCTCCAGTTCGACAATCTTTCCCAAATATTCCTCCGATGCCTGAACATGTACGGCCTGCATATAAGGGCTGCGCCCGATCATCTGCCCGGGGTGGCGTCCCGGCCCTTCCAGCAGCACAGACATTTTCGTGCCGATGGTGCCCTTGTTGAACGCCGACTGTCCGGCATTGAGCTTTGCCTGCAGCACGTGCAACCGCTCGGTTTTGACGTCTTCCGGCACCTGTCCGAGTAACGCCGCCGCCGGTGTTCCCGGCCTGGGGCTGTACTTGAAGGAATAAGCGCCGACAAACCCGACTTCGTCGACCAGATCCAGCGTCGCCTGAAAATCGGCGTCGGATTCTCCCGGGAAGCCGACGATGAAATCCGAAGACAACGCAAGGTCCGGTCTAGCGCGGCGTAACCGCTCAACCAATCGCTTGTAATCTCCAGCACCGTGGCGGCGGTTCATGGCATGAAGAATCCGATCAGATCCCGACTGTACGGGCAGATGCAGATAGGGCATCAGCTGTGGAATATCTCGGTGTGCATTGATCAAGTCGCTGTCGATTTCAGCCGGATAGCTGGTGGTGTAGCGAATTCGGTCCAGCCCCTCTATGTCCGCCAAACCGGCGATCAGCTTGCCGAGCGTCTGGGTTCCGAACCTCCCCGCTCGTCCATGGTAGGCATTAACGTTCTGACCGAGCAGCGTGATTTCCCGGACACCTCCGGCAGCCAGATTGCTTGCGTCGGCCTTAACGTCGGCAACCGGCCGCGAGGTTTCCGCGCCTCGGGTATAGGGCACAACGCAAAAGGTACAGAATTTGTCGCAACCTTCCTGCACCGTGAGAAAGGCGGAAAATCTACCCTGTGCCTCAGGTTTCGGCAGGTAATCGAATTTCGAACTGGCGGGGAACTCGGTATCCAACACCGCGCCCTGCTCGCGATGCACACGCGCCACCATTTCCGGCAGCCTGTGGTAGGCCTGGGGGCCAAACACCATATCCACATACGGCGCGCGGCGCAGAATTTCTTCACCCTCTGCCTGCGCCACACAACCGGCCACGGCCAGTACCATGGATGCCCCGTCTTCCGGCCGGGCGGCTTTTAACTGACGCAACCGGCCCAGATCGGAGTAGACCTTTTCCGCCGCTTTCTCCCGGATATGGCAAGTGTTGAGAATCACCAGATCGGCATCATCGGGCGCCTCGACGGCTTCATAACCAATCGGCGCCAACAGATCCGTCATGCGCTCGGCATCATAGACGTTCATCTGGCAACCGTAGGATTTGATATGGAGTTTCTTAGCCAATAGGTGTCGCTATCGTATCCATGCGCGCCCCAGCGGGGCGGCGGCGATCTGTTGAGAACCTAGCACCGGCGTTGTCGCTGTCAAGACGCACCCGCGTCGTCTTCGCGCTCAGCCGAAGGAACACAGTAAAGCTCCAATCGGTGGCCGACGAGCCGCATACCGTGTTCCTTGGCGATGCGCTCTTGCAACGCCTCGATCTCGGCGTTTTGAAATTCGATCACAACCCCCGATTTCACATCGATCAAATGATCGTGATGTTCATCGGTGACCTCTTCGTAACGCGAGCGGCCATCGCCGAAATCGTGCCGATCTAGAATGCCGGCCTCTTCCCACAAGCGCACGGTTCGATAAACCGTAGCAATGGAGATTCGTGCATCGATCTCACTGGCGCGACGGTGAACCTCCTCGACATCGGGATGGTCGTCGGATACTGACAGTACGCGCGCAATGACACGGCGCTGGTCCGTCATTTTCATGTTTTTGGCAACGCAAAGTTGCTCTATTCGGGTTTCCGGCATCAAGGCTCCCACACTAAGGTCCCCCGCATCACGGCTTCCAAGAACCGATCATCAGGTTCGTTCTCAATATAAGCGGCTTGACCGGCAAATGAAGCCAAAACATGTGATCGACTGATTCGCTGCTATTTTCCGCGTCCGCGCGGCTTGGTGCCCAGACCGATTTTTTTCGCAAGATTGGAACGGTGCTTCGCATAATTCGGCGCCACCATGGGATAGTCGGCCGGCAACCCCCAACGCTCCCGGTAGTCTTCAGGCGTCATGTTGTAAGCGGTTTTCAGGTGGCGTTTGAGCATCTTCAATTTCTTGCCGTCTTCCAGGCAGACAATGTAGTCGGGAAACACCGATTTCTTGATCGCCACCGCAGGCTTCGGCCGTTCTTGCGCAGGCGCTGCACCACCCAAGCCCGATAGCGTTTTAAAGACATCCTGGATCAACCGCGGCAGATCATCGGGCGCAACGGTATTGTTGCCGGCATGAGCGGCAACGATTTCCGTGGTAAATTCCAAAAGCTCGCTGATATTCGGCTGGTCCGACATGATCTACATTACCTTTTCGGCTTTCCCGGTCGTCAATTGAAACGCGTAGCGGGTATTGAACAAACAAAAAGTTTGCTGAATTGAATTCTGGTTATATATGAATAGCCAAGATACCTTCAAGTAAGTAACGAAATAATCGGACCAAAAATGAGCCAAACCCCCAACGCTGATTTCTTTCTCGATATCACCGATCAAGTTTGTCCTATGACTTTCGTGAAAACCAAACTGTTGATCGAGAAAATGACTCCCGGCCAAACCGCCGAGGTGCGGTTGCAGGGCCGTGAGCCGTTGGACAACGTGCCGCGCAATGTCCAAGACCACGGTCACGACGTTGTTTCCCTGATCCGCGAAGATGATGATCAGGATGAAACTGGCATTCACCGGCTCGTCATTCGCAAAAACTAGCCACGCAATCGGCCGCCGTTGCGCGGCAATTCGGCATCGGGAGGCCGCAGGTAGAGCGGCACAGGCCGTGGCGGTGTATCACCCGGTCTCCAACGAGCTGCCGCCAATTGCGCGAGCACTGCCGCATCCGGCCTCACGACTTCGGTTTCCCGCACCGCCCAGCCCGCCTCTCTCAACACCGCAGCACCAAGTGCTTGGGCATCGCCGACAAGCGTGCAGTTCCCTGGTTCGCCGACACCGTCCCGAAGAAAGCCCGCCAACCGGTCCGTCGCTATCGCCGCCGGGCCGCGTGTCGGTTCATCATCACTGTCAAACACCTCGGCATAAAGATCTCCACGTTTGGTATCGAGTACCGCCGCAACGATCTCTTCAGGGGAAGGGCCGGCAATACGTTGGGGCAAAGCCGCAACCAAAGTCTCGGTCGTGGTCAAGCCGAGACAAGGCACGTTGGCTGCCATCGCCAACGCCCGTGCCGCAGCCAATCCCAGCCGCAAGCCGGTAAACGCGCCGGGCCCGACCGTCGTTGCGACTAAATCCAAATCCGATGGCGCATCACCGGCATCGGTCATGACTTTTTCGATCATCGGCATCAGATGCTCGGCATGGCCACGATCAAGAATTTCGAAGCATTTTGCCGCCAAGGCACCATCGCGCCACAATGCCGCCGAGCAGGCGGCGGTTGACGTATCGAGGGCAAGTATACGGACCATGGCTAACGGATCGGGCCTAAATCACTTTGCAGACGTCGTCGAACGAAAAACGCGGGCTGCGGTCGAACACGGATGCCGGATCGCCATGGCCGAGGCCGCAGATAAAATTTGATTTTACCTGGGTGCCGGCGAAAAACGCTCGATCCACCGCATCATTGTCGAACCCGGATATGGGGCCGCAATCAAGGCCCATGGCGCGCGCCGCAATCATCAAATAAGCGCCTTGCAAGGTGCCGTTCCGAAATGCCGTCGTGGCGGTCAATTCGTCGTTTCCTTCGAACCACGATCGCGCGTCGGCATGCGGGAACAAGTCCGGTAAATGGTCGGGAAATGCCAAGTCGTTGCCCAGGATGGCCGTCACCGGCGCCGTCATGACCTTTTCGACATTGGTTTCCAGCAAACACGGCCTAAGTTTTTCCTTGGCTTCGTTTGAGGCAACGAATACCACGCGGATCGGTGAGCAATTCGCACTGGTCGGCCCCATGCGGGCCAATTCCCAAACCGCCTGCAGGATCTCTGCCGGAACTTGCTCATCGTGCCAGCCATTGTACGAACGCGCATGGTGGAACAACTGATCGAGCGCTGAAGAGGGTAGGGCCGGTTTCATGTCTGATTCCTAGATATATTGAGACAACCTGAAAGTGCGGGTACAAGTTATATGGGCCTCGGGGACGAGAATAGGGGTACGAGAAAACGATCATGTCTGCAATCAAAAGGCCAATAAACAAACTCATGCGTCTGTGCACTGGGATCATTTCGGGCGCTGTCTTGGCGGCTGCGGTTTGGGCGGCGCTGGCACCGAGCTTGGCATCAGCGGCATCTTCCGCTGTTGTCATTATGTATCATCGCTTCGGCGAGAGTGACTTCCCGTCCACCAATACCCGCCTGGAACAACTCGACGCCCATATCGCCGAGCTGACGTCGGGCCCTTATACCGTGCTGCCCGTACCGGAGATCGTGCGCCGGCTGAATGCCGGACTTGACCTGCCGGAAAGGACCGTCGGCATCACCATCGATGATGCCTACCGCTCGGTCTATACCGAGGCCTGGCCCCGGTTTCGGGCAGCCGGGCTGCCGGTCACCATTTTCGCTTCGACAGCACATCTCGATGGCGGCGCAAACCGCCACATGACATGGGAACAGCTCCGCGAGATGCACAAGGGCGGTGTCGATATCGGGCACCATTCGGTCTCTCATCTGCACATGCCGAAAGCGGACGCGGCGCGAATCGACAAGGAAATTCAGGCAGCCAACGACCGCTTCGATTCCGAGCTTGGAACCAAACCATCACTCTTTGCCTATCCCTATGGCGAAGCCTCGACAGCGGTCATCACGCAAGTAAAGGCCGCAGGCTTCGAGGCCGCCTTCGGTCAACATTCGGGAGTCATCGGCAATACCGTAGGCCGCTTCTATTTGCCGCGCTTTGCCATGAACGAGAAGTACGGCGATCTCGACCGCCTGCGCCTCGCTATTAATGCGCTGCCGCTGCCCGTGACCGATGTCACGCCGCCCGACCCAATGATCGCCGCCGCGCCTGGGCCGAACAATCCGCCGGCCATGGGCTTCACCATTAGCCGAGATATCGGCGATCTGGGCCAATTGGCCTGCTTCCTTTCACACGCGGGGCGCGGCAAACTGGAGCGTCTTGGGCCATCGCGTATTGAGCTCAGGATCGGAAAAGCTTTTCCGAAAGGCCGAACGCGCCTCAACTGCACCCTGCCCGGGCCGGACGGGCGCTGGCGCTGGTACGGACGGCAGTATTACCGGCCTTGAATCCTCTTAAATGGCGGAGGCTTTAACGATCGTCTTTAATCCGGCTTCGGCGCCGGTGCTCAAACGTGCATCATCGAGACGGTTGAGCTTGTTGACCGTCATCAGCGCGCGCAACGCCTTGACATAGTCTTCACCGCGTTCGGAATACCGGGTCAGCGTTTCCGCCAGTTTGCGCCCGCTGAGCGCTGCGCCATTCTTGCGCAAGCCTTGGCGCATGGCGCGGTACTCACGGTAAGCGCGATGCGTATTGAGATTGCGCGCATATGCCCGGACGGAATGCAGCAGACTTTTGAAAGCCTTCACTTTGTGGCTTTTGCCGCTGTCGCGTTTTTCAGGCACCAATCCGTCGTCACCGGAAGATGTCCACTGGCCGAAAATAGCGTTGCCCTGACGTGAAAAACGAGACGTGCCCCAGCCGCTTTCCTCTGCCGCCTGGGCCAAAGCCAGTGACACAGGCACGATATCGACGCGCGCCAAAAGCGACGCAATATCGCCACGCTTCACCTTGTAGCGCTCGGCCAGAACGATCAGCCACAGGCGATCGACCGCCGCGAGGTTTTGACCCTTGGCAATTTGAGTATGCAGGCGCCAAAGACGTTCACGGTCAGCCAAAATCTCGTTGTTGGCCTGCAACACAAGCGGCAACACGGTGCGGAAGAAAATTTCCTTGCGCTTCGGTGCCTGGCGAATCTCGGCCATGTCGGTCGGCATTTTTGCCAAAAACACCCGAGGCACCGGCTGATCACCGGCGCGCACCGCCTTCAGGTCATAACCGATACGCTGGAACGTGTCATCAAGCGCCTTGGCGGTATGCAGGCTGGATGCCTGCGCGCCACGGTCATGGGGCTTTACGGTAATGCCGCCGATGATCGATTCGGCCGCCGTGCCCGGCGCGTTAACGCGAACCAAGCCTGCGGGCATGGCTGGCCCGGCGGCGGTATCAAATTCCGCCAATTCGGTCTCCGGCGCTTCCAGGACGGCACGCGGCCGCGCGGTATCTGGCTGCGGCGGATCGAACACCGCCAAGCCAACCATTCCGACCACCAGCGCACCGGCAGCCAAAGGAATTCCGCGTTCAAATTTTCCTACCATGGTAAAAACCCCGGCACTGTTCCCACAATCTCAAACCCACAAAATCCACGTCGATGCCTATGGCACGAGCCACATACTTGACGTTTCATCATCCCTGGGGAAATCCGTAATCGTTACATCTCTTTATCAGTTCGAACGATTCGGAGCCTTTGGCCGGCAATCGCCATTTTCGGCGTTATTGTCGTCGTTGGTCTTGTTGCGCGCGTATAACACGAAGCGGTCGAAAAATTCCAGCCGTTTTTCGGCATAGAACTTACGTATGGGCTGGCAGTTAGGGTAGAGTATTTCCTACTCGATAGCGCGCACTTCCTGCACTTCTGGAACATAATAGCGCAGCATATTTTCGATGCCGTGCTTCAAGGTCATGGTCGATGACGGGCAACCCGCGCAGGCACCCTGCATATGCAGATACACGATACCGTCTTCAAAGCCCTTGTAGACGATGTCGCCGCCGTCCTGCGCCACGGCGGGCCGCACGCGGGTATCGATCAATTCCTTGATCTGGCCAACAATGCCGTCTTCGTCACCACCGCCGACAGCCTCGTCACCGTCGCTTTCAACGACGGGGCGGCCGGACTGGAAATGCTCCATGATGGCGCCCAAAATGAGCGGCTTCATGACATCCCATTCCTTATTGGGCGCTTTCGAAACCGTGATGAAATCGGAGCCCAGAAAAACGCCAAGCACACCTTCGTTGGCGAACAGCGATTGCGCCAGCGGCGAATTTCCGGCCTCGCTGGCATCGGCGAAGTTTGCCGTGCCCCGTTCCATGACCGCGCGGCCAGGCAGGAATTTCAAGGTCGCCGGGTTCGGCGTGCTTTCAGTTTGAATGAACATGTGAGCTCCTTAAAGTCTCATCAAAGTCTTAGGCGCTTTAGATGGTGCCGTAAGACCGGTTCGTCAATGGGCGTTCAAGACCTGACAGTATACCGTATTTTTACGGATGCAGAAATCCTACTGTGCGCTGGACTTCCTTCAAAATCGGTTCCGCCAGCGCCCGGGCCCGCTCGGCACCTGAGCGCAATACCGCATCGACGGCGGCGGTGTCATCCATTAGGCGCCGGACTTCGTCTTGGATCGGGGACAGCTTATCCACCGCCAATTCGGCCAGCGCCGGCTTGAACACACCGAAGCCTTGCCCGCCGAACTCACCAAGCACGTTCGCGACCTCCGTTCCGGAAAGCGCCGCATAAATACCAACCAGATTGGCGGCCTCCGGGCGGCCCTCCAAACCCTTGGTCTCGCTCGGCAGGGCATCCGGATCTGTCCTTGCTTTCTTGATCTTGCGCGCAATGGCATCGGCATCATCCGTCATGGTGATGCGCGACAGGTCCGATGGATCGGACTTGCTCATTTTCTTGGTGCCGTCCTTCAGCGACATCACCCGCGTCGCAGCCCCGAAAATCAACGGCTCGACAATCGGAAACATCTCGGTCTTGTAATCGTGGTTGAACTTGGCGGCGATGTCGCGGGCCAGTTCCAGATGCTGTTTCTGGTCTTCGCCGACGGGCACATGGGTGCCTTTATACAAAAGAATATCGGCAGCCATCAGGTTCGGGTAGGCGTAAAGCCCAACCGATGCGCGCTCTTTGTCGGCGCCGGCCTTTTCCTTGAATTGCGTCATGCGATCAAGCCAACCGAGCCGCGCCACGCAATTGAAGATCCAAGCCAGTTCGGCGTGACCGGACACTTGGCTTTGGTTGAAGATGATATTGCGTTCGGGGTCAACACCCGATGCGATCATCGCCGCCGCCACTTCGCGCGTGTTGGCGATCAGGCCGGCGGGGTCCTGCCAGACCGTGATGGCATGCATGTCGACGACGCAAAACAGGCAGTCCTCGAAGTCATCCTGCAAGTGCACCCAGTTGCGGATGGCGCCCAGGTAATTGCCCAAATGCAGATTGCCGGTCGGCTGAACGCCAGAGAAAATTCGTTTCATGAGAAAATTCGTTTCATGGTCTAAAATCCCAAATGCGAGGGCGTTTTATGGCGGCTGGGCGGAGCATGGTCAAGCAACCTCAGGACTGCGCCGCATCAAGCCTTTCAAGTCACGCCAGTGTGCCGCGCCGAGGATTTGCGCGAATAGGCCGAAACCGACCAAACCGCCCGCCACCAATACAGCCAACGCCACAGCGCGTTCTATTTCGTCACCGGCGAACCAAGGCACGAATACCAATGCCGCACCATACAGCAACGCCCCCATACCGAGGCTCGCCACCACAATGCGCGGCCACCGGCGGGCCATGCGTGCGTCCAAGGTCAGCTGTTCACGGCGGCGCAACGTGACGGCAAGCATAATGGCGTTCATCCACGCAGATACGGATGCCGCAATGGCGATGCCCACATGACCCCAGATTTGCATCAAGGCAAGGTTAAGGACGATATTCGCAACCATTGCCGCAGCGGCAATTTTGACCGGCGTCGCGGTATCCTCGCGCGCGAAAAACCCAGGCGTCAGCACCCGGATCAACACGTAAGCCGGCAGTCCGGTCGCATAGGCCATCAACGCTGCTGCCGTCGCCGCGCTGTCGGCTGCACTGAAGGCACCGCGCTCGAACAGAACCGAAATCACCGGCTCGGCGATCACGAACAGCGCCACGGCAGCAGGCAGCGTCAACAGCAAGGCGAACTCCAGCCCTCGGTTTTGACTGCTCATGGCAGCGTCATTGTCTCCTGCCGCGAGCTGGCGCGAGAGTGTCGGCAACAGGGCGGTCCCGACCGCAACGCCGACCACCCCCAACGGCAATTGCGTTACCCGGTCGGCGTAGTACAAAAACGATACCGCACCATCGGAAACCAGCGAGGCTAAAATGGTGCCGATCAGCAGGTTGATCTGATAGAGGCTTGCACCGAACACCACCGGCAGAATGCGCTTGCCCAAGAGCCGGACCTCCGGCGTCAGTCTTGGGCGTGTCCAACCCACGGGCATGCCTTCGCGCCGACAGTGATAAACAAGCCATGCAAACTGCACGATGCCGGCGGCGAACACGCCCCATGACAAAACATGGCCGGCTGTTTCCTGACCGTCCGAGAACGCCAACATGGCAACAATCAGCGTGATGTTCAGCAGCACCGGCGCGGCAGCGGCAGCGGCGAACTTGTGCAGCGAGTTCAAGACGCCCGATTGCAACGACACCAGCGAGATGAACAACAAGTAAGGAAATGCGATACGCGACAATTCCGTCGCCAGCGCCATCTTGCCCGGCACCGCATCGAACCCCGGCGCCAGCACCCACATGGCGAACGGCATCAGCACTTCCATCAAGGCGACAAATGCGGCCAAAGCCAACAACAACACGGAGAAGGCACTATCGGCGAACGCCTTGGCGGCAGCGCGGCCCTCGGTCTCCAACTGACCTGAAAACAACGGCACGAAGGCAGCGGCGAATGCGCCCTCAGCAAATAGGCGCCTGAACAGATTAGGAAATCGGAAAGCGACGAAAAACGCATCCGCCACCGCGCCGGCACCCAGCACCGAGGCAATCAGGATGTCGCGCACGAAACCCAAAATACGGCTCATCATGGTGTAGCCGCCGACGGTGGTGATGGCTTTCAGAAGGTTCATGGGGCGTGGTTTACCGCAAAGTCATCAATAAAGGCTGAATGGAAGAAAGCTGAATCTGATGGTTTTTTTGTGGCGGCAGCGTCACCCCCCTCCCGACCTCCCCCCATCAAGGGGGGAGGGTTAGGGTGGGGGGTGATGCTTGGTATTAAGA
>JAERTE010000053.1 GCA_016845145.1 Rhodospirillaceae bacterium | reverse complement strand
CTGTAAGCGCGAGGCCAACTATGCTTGATACGCTGCTGTTTCTTTCTGCGCCGATCACCGGCTGTGTACTGCTTGCCGGTATTCTGGGTTATTTCGGCAACCACATTCTCTCACGTGGTATCATCTTTATCGATATCGCCCTGGCGCAAATTGCTGCGCTGGGCTCCATGATAGGGCTGTTGCTGGGCTATGAAGAGGGTTCCACTTCGGTCACGGTCGTGTCGCTGGTTTTCACCCTGCTGATTATTAATCCCGCATTCCTCATATCAAAAGCAGATATTTGTTTATGTTGACGCCCTAAATTATTAAATTATAATATGTAATGAACGTATGGGAGGGCGTTTTATGGCACACCCGCAGGGTGAACGCGTTTCAGTAGGATTTACCCGCCACCTCAAGCTTGAATTTCATGGTGCAAAAGTCACGTCCGATGCGGGACTTTTGGCGTATCGTGACCTGGATGATGCCTTAGCATTATTTGACGGGATTCCATCGTTGCTTCACGATCCACGGACGGGACGGAATACGCAACATTCCCTGACGCCGTTATTGCGCCAATCGATCTACAGCCGCCTTGCCGGTTATGATGATGTAAACGACGGGACGCGACTCTCCGTCGACCCGGTTATGCGAGCGATTACCGGCAATCAGCCTACAAAGCAGGCAGCCAGTTCCAACACGATGGGGCGGTTTGAAACGAAGATCCTGCAACATCGCGATAACCTTGCCAGTCTTTCAGCGCTCAATAGTCATTGGGTCGATCGTGCGATGCAACACACGTCCTATCGTCGGGTTATTTTGGATTTGGACAGTTCTGAAAGTCCTGTCCACGGACATCAGGAAGGAGCTGCCTACAACGGACATTTCGGTACAGTGTGCTATCATCCCCTGTTTTGTTTCAACCAGTTTGGTGACTGTGAGGGGAGTCTCTTGCGGCCCGGGAACGTGCACAGTGCGGATCGGTGGCAGGAGGTGTTGGATCCCATTGTGCAGCGCTATCAACAGCACCCAGTGGGGCTGTATTTTCGAGGTGATGCGGCGTTCGCCAAACCAGAACTCTATGACTATTTAGAGGCGCACCAGTGCTTGTATGCGATTCGATTGCCCGCCAACGAGATCCTGTATAAACAGATACCCCATCTCCTGACACGACCAGTGGGCCGTCCACCGAAGCACCCGATTGTACAGTTCGACGAATTTCGCTACCAAGCTGCCAGTTGGGAACACCCGCGACGAGTAGTGGTCAAAGTGGAGTGGCACGAGGGCGAATTGTTCCCGCGCGTCGGCTTCATTGTGACGAACATGAGTGCACAGGCGGAAGGCGTTGTGCATTTCTACAATGGCCGTGGGACGGCGGAACAGTGGATCAAGGAAGGCAAGTATGCGTTGAACTGGACCCGGCTCTCATGCAAACGATTTGTTTCGAATCAAGTGCGGCTCCGGCTCTTCGTGCTGGCATATAATCTGGGGAACTTTTTCCGACGGTTAGTCCTTCCAAAACGTATCCGCCACTGGTCGCTGTGCAGCCTCCTGGTGAAACTGATCAAGGTTGGCGCAAAGATGGTGCGACATAGTCGGTATACAACATTCCAACTGGCCGAGGTCATGGTCAGCCAGCGACTATTCGAAGAGATCTTACAACGTATCGGCCTATTACGCGCCAGTCCAACGTAAAGGATGGAATGCGCAGCCCAATACTTCATACGATATCGGCTGGTGCGGCGTAGTATCTGCAATCGTGATAAAAGTCAGGCTTCATCGGAGGAATTGAGTGAAAACGTATTGTGGAATATGAAAATTGATTGGAAATTAAACAAGGGTATGCATATATTACAAGCCATAATCAGTAGAGTACAAAAACAAACCATTCCCGATTTAAAATGGGAAATACCAGATTGGATACCTGCGTCTGAATGTTGTACAGGGTTACTGTTGAATGTGAGAATTAGCGGGAGAGCCTGCCGGCTCATTAGATCGGCGGATTTGCCAAGTACACGGCCGGAATCAGCCGAATTCACAATAAACCGGGATAATTCCCCGGTTTCTGCTTGCTGGAATAATTTGCGGCGGCAAGGGTGGCAACTTCAGATTGTGTTGAAGGCAGAGCGGCTCGCCGCAAATTGATATGATGTTTGAAAAGGAATGATTGGATCCGATGTTTATCGGTCTTTGCGAGGTTTGTTTATTGTGTCGTCGAGGTAGTGTCCGTGGATGGGGTACTTGAGGTCGTCTTCGCGGATCATTGTAATGATGTAATCGAGTTTCTGATCGATTTCTGTCAGTACGGGCCTCACAGCATGATGCCCGGGGCGCGGCCGGCGTGTTGAACCGGGCGCGTCGCCTTGCCGTGTTCCCTCCCGCCGCCGGAGCGGCTGCCGCGCACTTGCACGGCGCCACGCAGCCGGCGGCGTCCACAGGTGTATGGATCCGCGACATTGGTGACACAGGTGTCCACAAAAACGACACGTCCATGGCCGGGCATCCGGTCCCCGGGACGGATCGCGACACGCAACTGAATGATTCTACAGATGATAGCGCCACTTGTCCTGTGATGGCACATTTCTTGTTATAATCACTGCAGACATGCAGGCATGTATCGGAATGACAATGTGGAACAGTCACCATGCGTACCAATAGAACCGATGCAGTGATTTTTGCAGGCGATGACAGGAAAGTGTACGAACACTTGGCACAGGATTTAGCGGGCAATAATATTTTCGTCATGGCGGTTTCATCCGTCCATGAGTTTATGGCTCTGGCCCGGACCGTCAGGCCGTCGGTGATCGTCCTGGACTCCCGGTTTGACGGGATCGCCGGCGACACCCTCCTGCCGTTGCTCAAAGTGGTGGCGCCGGATGCACCCGTGATTCATCTCGCCTCCGAGGGAGGCAGCGTGTCCGAGCGGCGATGCCGATCCCTGGGGATTGCCTTTCTGGTATTGAAACCCGACAACCTGGACAATCTGCAGGACCTGGTGCTGCAGGCGATTCGGGGCAAGGCCTCCTGACTCCGGCTGCGCGGGATGCCTGGAAGAGATACGACCGGCCGCGGTGCAACGGCGGGATACCCGGAACCGGCGCTGACACGACAACAAAACACGGCCACGTTACGCAACAGAAAGGAATTGAATATGCTCTCAACGCTTCGTACCTGTGTTCTCCACCTGTGCTGGGCCGCCTGCTTGTTCGCGCCGGCGGTGCATGCCCAGGACGATACCCAGCAAAGGCTCGACCAGTTTTTATGGGGCCCGGAGGTCGAACTGGTCACGGCGACGCGGCAGGCGGATCATCCCTACGATGCGCCAGCGACGGTGATCACCATCACCGATGACATGATCCGGGAACGGGGATACCGGGATTTGATCGATGTGCTGGCCGACATTCCCGCGTTTGACATCAGCCGGCACGTGTACGGCGAGTTTTCCTCGCTGGTCATGCACCGCGGGATCGGCGGCAACAACAAACTGGTGATACTCATGGACAATCATGAAATCACCTCCCCCTCGGGCAAGCAATTTCCCTTCGGCCATAATGTGCCCATTTCGCTGGCCGAGCGCATCGAAATTCTGCTGAGTCCCGCATCCGCGCTGTACGGCCCGGACGCGTTCGGCGTCATCAATATCATTACGAAAAAGGCCGATGCCCTGGAAGGGGTGACGATGACCGTCATCGGCGGGCAGGATCGCACCTCCGACCTGTCGGTCCACATGGGCAAAGCGCTGACGGATGACGTGGCCTTTACGGTCTACGGGCGGTACTACGGGACGGACGGCCAGGATCTCTCCGATGATTATGAAGAACTGCGCGGCATCCGCTCCTATCCGTCCATTGTCGAGAACCGCATGGAAGCGCCGGTGAAGGACTGGAATCTTTCCTCCGACATCCGGCTGAAAGATATCACCTTCAGGTTCAATCATTCCTCCTTTCGGGAACCCCTGTTGGAAGGGCTGGATCCGGCCCAGTATGTCTATAACGACGGCGCTTTCTGGGGCCAGCGTATCACCAGTCTTGAGGCGGAACACCGGTATGCCACGTCGCGGCTGGACTTGGTGAGCAGCGCCGGCCTGCGGACCTTTGAAATCAACCCGGAGATGTCCTGGTATTACCTGCTGCAGGACGAGACCACCGGTGAGAGTTCGACGCTCAAAGTCCATCAATACGGGAAAACCAACGGGGTGACCTTTGACATGCATGCGAATTACCGGCAATCCGACCGGCTCCGCCTGAGCGGCGGC
>JAERTE010000052.1 GCA_016845145.1 Rhodospirillaceae bacterium | reverse complement strand
GTCCAGCAGGGCGCGCAGGTCAAAGTCGAGGATTTCCATCTCGAGTCTGCCCGCTTCGATCTTGGAAAAATCGAGGATGTCGTTGATCAGGGCCAGGAGGGAATCGGCGCCGGCCTTGACGGTTTCGGCATAGCGGCGCTGATCGGCGGTAAGCGCTGTTCCCAGCAGCAGGCCGGTCATGCCGATGACACCGTTCATGGGGGTTCTGATCTCGTGGCTCATGTTGGCCAGGAACTCGCTCTTGGCCATGGTGGCCATCTCGGCCTCGGCCGCCATGCTGCTGGCCTGGGCGGTTTGCTGCTCCAGGTGCTCGTTGACCAAAAGCAGTTCGTCCCGGGCCTGCCTGATTTTCTCCTCGGCCTGCTTGCGCTCCCGCATCAGCCTGAATTGCGCCTGTTTCACTTCCGTGATGTCCCGCATTACGCCGTCGACAGCTTCAAGATTGCCGTCGCTGTCGAGAATGACATGCGCATTTAAACTGACATTGGCATGGTCCCCGTTCTTTTTTTTCAGGATCAGTTCGTAGTTGCTGATACTGCCGGCCTTCAGCAGGGCCGCCATCATCTCGTCGCGGTCCGCCGGGTTGACAAAGATTTTGAGCACGGAGGCGCCGATCAGCTCGTCCGGTTCATAGCCGGAAAGCGGCGTCACCGACGGGGAGAGGATTGTGAAGGTTCCGCTGCCGTCGGTCCTGAAGTACAGGTCCTGGAAGGATTCGAATATGCGGCGGTACTTTGCTTCGGCTTCGGCGATTTGTCCCCGGGACGCTTCAGCGTCTTCCATCATCGACAACAACTGCTTGCGGGACCGGCTCAGTTCGGCGTTGGCCGCCTCGATCCGCCGACGGTCTTCTTCCTGGGCGGAGATGTCCATCAGGGTCTCCAGCAGGGCCGGTTGCCCCTGGAAGATGAAGGGGCGCACGGATTTGACGATCGGGATGTCGCCGCCGGCGCTCGTGAGCAGAACGCGCCGGCTGTGGTCCACGGTTTGGTCCAGGTCGGTAATGGGGCATCGGCCTTCTTCCGCCGGGCAGATGTACCGATGGCAGACCGCGCCGACAATGGCGTCCGGGGCTGCGCCGACCATGCGCGCCGCAGATGGGTTGACGTAGCGGATCACATGGTCGTCCCGGCCGATGATGAGCACGCCGGCGTCCAGACTTTCCAGAACGTCGCGCTGGTTCGCCTCGGCCTGTTCCAGTGCGGCCCGGGCCCGGGCCAGGTCATCGAAGCTCTGGGCGGCCGCGGCGGCAATGGTCTGGAATTCCTGATGACGGTAAGCCGCGGGCCGGGTGTCGTGGCGGGTGATGGCCTGTCCAAGCCCGTTGAGTTCGGATTCGATCCTGCGGGTCAGGCGGCGCGCGGAAAATTCCAGGAGCAGCAGCACGCCGATTGCCAGAGAGAAAACCATTGCCAGTTCAACCGCCAATCTATGCCACAGATCCCGCTGCACCGCCTGGACCGCGGTTTCGATGTCGTCCAGGTAGAGCCCGGTCCCCACCGCCCAGCCCCAGTCCTGTACGCCCCGGGTAAAGGAGATTTTGGGCGCGATGCTGCCCAGGCTCGGCTTGTTCCACTGGTACGCCACAAAACCGCCGCCGGGCCGCCGAGCCGCGGTGATCAGCTCCTGCACCACTTTGACGCCGTCCGGGTCGGTGAGGTCAAGGAGGTTCCGGCCGACCAGTTGCGGCTGGGCGCGGTTCACCAGTTCGACCCCGTCATAGCTTTTTACGAAAATATACCCTTCACCGCCGGCAAAGGTATAGTCCGCAAGCCTTGGTCTGACATGCCGCCGGATCTCCGCGTCACTCATTCCCTTGGCGCCGAGTGATCTGCGGCCGTAGTCGATCTGGTCCATGGCCTGGTCCACCATCGTCCGGATCAGGGTTTTCTTTTCCGCCAGGATGCGGTCACGGACGCGGTCCATCTCCTGCCGGGCGCTGAGCCAGGACTGGACGGTCACACCGGCCAGCAGGGCCGCCGCGAACAGCACGATGGCCCGGCGCAGGTTCCGTTGAAACACCGTCGGCATGGGCTGCGTGGCATTACGTCCCCCCCACAGCAGGTCGATCAGGCTGAACAGGGCCAGGGTCAGCAGCAAAACGCCCAGCCCGGCGGCAATGGCCGCGGGCCAGATGTTTTGCACAGGACGTCCGCGCACCTCGACGCCATTGGGCAGCGCCGCCGGGTCCAGGCCGTGGGCGCGCAGTTCATCCCAAAGAAAAATGGCGGCGTTGGGGCTCTCGTGGACCACCGGCGGAACGGTCCCGCCCGTCAGGAGCGCACGAGTCAGGGCCCCGGCGGTACGGCCCTGGTCCCGGGAACTGGCCAGCATGCCGCCCACGATACCGTGCCCCAGGTAGAAGTCCCACAGGCCGTACACCGGGGCCGGCGAGGCGCGGCTTACCAGCTCGGCGGCCTGGGTGAAGGAGCGGTACGCCCCGTCTTTGTCCCGGTTGAACAGTACCAGCAGCACGGCGTCGTCAGGCGATACCGCGGCCAGGCGCGTTTCGAGGTCGGACGCGGACAGGCCGTGGTGCCACACGGGTGTAAACCCGCGGGGGTTGTCGGCCAGGGCCGCCGCCACCTCCTGCTTGACCGCGGCGGCGGTCGGGGTAAGGCCGGTGACGATGTGAAGGGTTCCGGTTTTGGGCTGAAGCGTCCGGATCAGCTCCAGGGTGCCGGCCGGGTCGGTCTGTTCCACCACGCCGGTCATGCGGCCTTCGAACCCCGTCAGCATCTCCGGCTGGAAGTTGTTGATGCCGCAGAAGACCACCTTCGTGTCCGGAAACAGCGTGTCCCGGTGTTGGCGCAGGAAGGTGAGCGCGTTATTGTCGGACAGGACCAGCACATCCGGCGGGATGGCCGCGTATTTCCGGGCGAGGTAGGCGGCGGCGGGGGGGCCCACGACCTCCAGCGGCTGGCGTTTGCTGTCCAGGGATTCGGTGAATATCTCCACCGGCGCCCCTTGCAGGGCCGCGCGGATACCGGCCTCGATGCCGCCGGACCAGGAAAACCCCTCGTGGTAGGAATGCAGGATCAGCACCCGCTTGCCCCCGGTCGCGTCCGATTCCGCGGCGCGGGCGGCCCCTCCCCCAAGGCAGCAAAGGATGACCAGCAGCGTGAACAGCGCGCCGCAACACGCGGCTGTCCGGCGGGAACGGTGGTTGCCCGGGTTATGCACCTTCTTCATCGTCATTGACTCCTCCCAGGGTGGCGGTTTTGTATTTCGCTTCCCGGCCCAGCGCGGCGAGCAGGGCGTTGACTTCGCCCTTCAGTTCCAGCACACGATCCTCGCGGCCCGACATCAGACGGTTGACCCGGTTGGCCTCGGCCAGGGCCCGCTCCTTGTCCGCTGCCAGACGCTTTAGCGCATCGATATTCACATGCACGCCCACAGCCCGGTTCGGCCGTCCGTCCTGGGTTAAGTCGTAGCACTTGCCCTGCCCCGAGATCCATTTCCAGGAACCGTCCTTGCATCTGAGCCGGAACTCGGCCGTGTAGGGCTCGTCAGCGGCTATGTGTTTCTCGACTCGCGGCACGACGGTCTCGCGGTCCTCGGGGTGCATCAGCCCGACCCAGGTGTCCTTAACCATGGGCAGCTCGCCCGGCTGGTAGCCCAGCATGGTGTAGTAGCGGGGACTGAAGTAGATCTCGTCAGTGTCCAGGTTCCAGTCCCAGAACCCGTGCTCGCCCGCATCCATGGCCAGGTCCAGGCGCTTGACGGTTTCCTCCAGCTTTTCTGCGCTGCGCTTGCTGTCCGTAATGTCCTCGGCCGAACAGACCACGAACTCGACGTTGCCGTCAGGATCGAGCCTGGGGGATTTCAGGATGGAAATCAGCCGCTGTTCACCCGAGACATGGGGTACCCACTCCTCGGTGCGGACCGGTTTCCGGGTGGTGAAGACCTCGATGTTGCCTTCCCGGCAGACCTCGACCACGTCCTTGGGGAAGATGT
>JAERTE010000051.1 GCA_016845145.1 Rhodospirillaceae bacterium | reverse complement strand
ATGCCACGCTCACCCTTCGCCAGACGAACGGAGGAGCGCGATTCGATAACCGGAAGCGACTTGGAGAAGGTTTTTTTGATGGCGCGCCAACGGCTGGAATAGTCCGAGTCCGTGCTCGGTAACGTCCAGATGCAATGCATATGATCAGGGAAAGAACCACTGCCAAGCCAATTCCTGGGCAGCGCTTTTATATTTCTCCTCTAATGCATTTGGCAGGAAAGTCCCCGCATAGCCGCCCGCCAAATCCTCTTGGTGTATGCGGCTGACCTCTTCCAATTGGAGCCTTAAATCTGACTATTACACACATCGTTAGGGACTAATATTCCCATTGCTGGACACGCAGCCCGATCTCTGATGCAATCGCCCCCAAGACGAACACGAGGGGGCGAGAACATGGGCGAACAAATTCCGGAAAAACTGTGCGGACGGGCACTCAGTGCGGCGGATGTGGAGACGATCCGGCGGGAGATCCGCTTGGCCGAACCGCCGATCCGATCGGAGATCGCCCGGCGGGTGTGTCGGGTCCTGGAGTGGACCAACGCCCGGGGCGAGCCGAAGTTGATGAGCGCCCGGGTAGGCCTGCTGCGCCTACACCGGGCGGGACTGATCGAGTTGCCGGCGCCGACCAAGGGCAACGGTAATGGCAAGGCGCTGAAGGTGGGGCCAAAGAGCTGGCCGACGCAGCGGCCCTTGGAGGGCAGCGCCGGTCGCTTGAGTGATCTGCGCCTCGCACCGGTGACGGACAAAGAGGCATCAAGGCTCTGGAATGGCCTGATCGATCGTTACCATTACCTCGGTTATACCCCGCTGCCGGGGGCGCAGGTGCGCTACCTGATCGAGTCAGAGCAGGGCGTACTGGGGGCGCTGGGCTTTGGGGCGGCGGCCTGGAAGGTGGCCGCGCGCGACCGTTGGATCGGCTGGGAGCGGCCCGCGCGTGAGGCGCATTTGGGTCGGGTGGTGAACAATGCCCGCTTTTTGCTGCTACCGTGGGTACAGGTCAAGAATCTCGCCTCCCGGGTGCTGGCCCTGGCGGCACGGCGGGTGAGTAATGACTTTCACGCCCGTTACGGTGAGCGTCCGGTGCTGCTGGAGACCTTTGTGGAGATCCCGCGCTTTGCCGGCACCTGTTACCGGGCGGCCAACTGGCAGTATCTGGGTGAGACCGCCGGCAGGGGCAAATGCGATGTGACCCACCGGGCGGCACTGCCGCGCAAGGGGATCTATGTCTACCCGCTGGCGGCGGATTTTCGCCGCGCCCTGGGGGTGGAGGCATGAGCGCGCTGGCCGAGGAGCTTGAGGGGATTGACCTGGGCGATACACGCCTGAACCGGCGGGCGCGCCACCTGATGCAGAGATTGGGAGACAAACCGATGCCAAGTATTCCCGCCGCTTGCGGCGGCTGGGCGGAGACCCAGGCCGCCTACCGGTTGTTCGACAACCCCAAGGTCAACGCTGAGGCGGTACTCGCCCCGCATATCGAACGCACGGTCGAACGCATGGGCGCACACCCTCGTGTGCTGTGCATTCAGGACACCAGCGAGCTCGACTATACCGGCAAGCCCTCCATGCAGGGGCTCGGCCCGCTCAACCTCGAGGTCCGCCAGGGCCTGTACCTGCACCCGACACTGGCGCTGACCCCGGATCGGCTGTGCCTGGGGTTGCTCGATGCCCACACCTGGACCCGCGAGCCCGGCAGCCTGGGTCAGGACAAAGACCCGGGCCGCACTCTGGAGGAGAAGGAGAGCGTGCGCTGGGTGGACGGCTACCAAAGGGTCAACGAACTGGCCGAGCGCCTGCCCGACACCCGCCTGACCTATGTGGCCGACCGCGAGGCGGACATCTACGACCTGTTCGTTGAAGCCCCGTGCCCCGAGACGGCCGCCGACTGGCTGGTGCGTGCTCAACACGACCGGGTGCTCAAAGATAAACGCACCCTGCGCCAACATCTGGCCGAGGCACCGGTGCTCACCGAAATCACCTTCGAGCGCCCCGCCGGCCATGGCACCAAGGCCCGTGTGGTCCAGCAACAGATCAAGAGCGTGCGCATCACCCTCCCGTCCCCACGCCGCCCCGACCGTAAGCTGCCCGATGTGGAAGTGACCGCCATTCTGGCCACCGAACCCAACCCGCCACCGGGCGAGGCGCCCGTGGAATGGTTGCTGCTGAGCAATCTGCCGGTAGACACCCCCGAGCAGGCCTTGGAGAAGCTGCAATGGTACCTTTGCAGGTGGCAAATAGAAGTTTTTTTCCGCATCCTGAAAAGCGGCTGCCGCATCGAAAAGCTGCAACTGGAGAGAATCGAACGCTTGGAGCCCGCACTCGCCTTCTACATGATCATCGCCTGGCGGATACTGTTCGTGACCATGCTCGGACGCGACTGCCCCGAGATGCCGTGCGATGTGGTGTTCGACACCGCCGAGTGGCAGGCGGTCTATATTGTCACCGAGCGCAAGCGCCCGCCCGAAACACCCCCTTCGCTCGACGCAATGGTACGCATGATCGCGGGTCTCGGCGGGTTCCTCAACCGCAAGAGAGATGGCTTTCCCGGCCCTCAAACGCTATGGATAGGTCTGCAGCGGGCGGCCGACTTCGTTATGGCCATGGAGGCGCAACGACGCATGGAGTAGAAGACTTGTGTGTAATAGTCAGGCATTGGCTAGGTGACGAAGCTAGGTTTCAATCCGCAGCCGCTCGGGAGAGCGGCTGAATCATCCCTCATATAAAGCCGGTATTGCATGGCGCTGAAGTTTCAATCCGCAGCCGCTCGGGAGAGCGGCTGAATCATGCAAGGCGGACGAAGCCGATGCCGAGCGGGAAAAGTTTCAATCCGCAGCCGCTCGGGAGAGCGGCTGAATCATCGTCGATTAGATTGCTGTCGAATAGATCAGAGCCGCTTCAATCCGCAGCCGCTCGGGAGAGCGGCTGAATCATCGCCTGGCAATCACTCATCGTCACCTACCTGGACGCTTCAATCCGCAGCCGCTCGGGAGAGCGGCTGAATCATCATCGAGACTGTCTCTCCATC
>JAERTE010000050.1 GCA_016845145.1 Rhodospirillaceae bacterium | reverse complement strand
AAAAAAAGTGACGAAACGAACCCAATTTCCCGCACATCACCCAACGCTTCCGTCGTTCCCGCGAACGCGGGAACCCATTTGACGCCTTCGGCGTCATCGAAGACGTGGATACGCGGATCAAGTCCGCGCATGACGAGATGGAGAGACCCTGCGTGAAATGACCTCAATCCTTCTCCATAACCAGCCCCAACCCGCTTCCCCACAGGCAAGCATCGGCGCTGGTTCAATTCCCTATACGAATGTCAAATAGCGTGCCGTCATTGGCTGAATGTTGGCATATAATAAGTTATTATTCATATAAAAATCAATCAAGAAAAAAAATTCCTTGTAAAAATAATAAAAAGGATTATATTCGTTTATTGAGTCCGAACTAGGATAACTCAATGCGAGCGCCCGCTTGGCCGGCCCTGACGCCGATAACCTGTCGCGGATAACGCTTCTCGAAAATCCAAGCTTTCTTCAGCACTTCTTTTTGAGGCGCTGGCGAGATGTGTGAGTTTTTCCAGGAGCGTTCTCGTTCCTGGAGCAAAGAAAGGAACGACAAATGTCAAATCTGTACAAGCTGAAATCCATCATCGATGAGAATGCAAATGCCGATGGAGAAGATGTCCAGGCGGTTAAATCAGCTCTCGATGGCCTCGGATATTACGAGAAACCGGAGTGGGGCATCACGCCTTACGTTGATCGCGCGATGTTCGATGCGATTGAGCGCTTTCAAGTCGATCACGATCTGAAGCGCGACAGGGTGATGAAGCCCGGCGGGGAGACCGAGAAAGAGCTAGCCGCTCGCTCGCCAACGTTCCGATGCATCAGATGTGGAGGGCCTCACGGAGGCGTATATGGTCCGATATGTCCCAAATGCGTCGAGCGAGAAAAGAACAGTTAAGACAACTCTGGGGGCGGCCCGCACGGCTGCCCTCATTTATCTGGGCCGAACCACCGGTCTACGAATAATTTTATGTCGGCTTCCTCATACCCCAGTAGCCGGCCTGTCTCGATTTCCTGTTCGCGCGTAGTTGGGAGATGATGCTCGAATATTCCGCGCAATATCTTAATCATCCGCTCCATCCGCCATTCATCGCCCGGCAAGGCGTAGAAATAGTAGCGCAACCCCGTGTCCGGGAAAGCGGCCACGGGCAAGACAACTTCGGCTTTGACGAACTTGCCCTCAGCTACATAGGGTTCGAAAGCGACCTCCGGCGGTTCCATGTCTTCGGGCCAGTCGTCGTTGAACATGGCGAGCGGCTTTTCGCCAGCCAGCATCAACTCCAACTCGCGGAATTCATGGGGGCCGATACCCGGTGGCAGCTCGTCGTCCATTCAAACCCCAGCCGCCGCTAATCCAACACCGCCGACACCAAACCGTCCGCCAGTTTCGGCTCGAACCATGTGGATTTCGGCGGCATGACTTGGCCCGCGTCCGCCACCGCCATGAGATCGGCCAGCGACGTCGGGTAGAGCGCGAAGGCGACCGCCATTTCACCGCTGTCGACGCGTTGCTGTAGCCCCGCCATGCCCCGGATACCGCCGACGAACTGGATGCGCTCGTCCAGGCGCGGGTCGCCGATGCCGAGCACGGGCGCGAGCAGGCGGTCGGTGAGCACCGAGATATCCAGCGCCGCCACCGGGTCGTCGGTGCCGACCGGGTCCCTCAGGCCGAGGTCGTACCACTGGCCGGCCAGATACATGGTGAATTGCCGGGCGGCTGCCGGGCGCGCCGCGCCGTCCATGGGCTCGACCGTGAAGGCCTCACCGATACGCACCAGGTAGTCGGCTTCCGACAGGCCGTTCAGGTCCTTGACCAAACGGTTGTAATCGAGAATCTGCACTTCGTCGTCGGGGAAGGTGACGATGAGGAAATACTCGTGTGATTCTTCGCCGGTCGATGACGGGGTTCGCCGTGCAGCCGCGACCCGCGATGCGGTGGCGGAGCGGTGGTGGCCGTCGGCGATGTAGATGGCGTCCATGGCGTCGAAGGCCGAATTGAGTTCCGTGATATCCGCTGCATCATCAATCACCCAAAGGGTATGCTGAACGTCGCCGTCGCCGGTGACATCTGCGGCGGGTTGGCCCTGTGTCGCCTTGTCGATGACGGCTTTGACGCGGGCGTCTTTCTTGTGCGTCACCATCACCGGGCCGGTCTGCGCATCCAGTGCGTTCATGTTGGCGACGCGGTCGTCTTCCTTGTCGGGGCGGGTCAGCTCATGACGGCGGATGCGGTTTTTGTCGTATTCGGCCACGCTGCCCGCGCCGACGATGCCGGTCTGGGTGTGATCGCCCATCACCAGCCTGTAGGCGTAGTAGCAGGGCGCGGCATCGCGTTGCAGGACACCGTCGGCCACCATGGCGTCGAGGTTCTCGCGCGCCTTGGCATAGACGGCATCGGCGTGAGCGTCAGTGCCCTCGGGCATATCGACCTCGGCGCGCGATACGTGAAGGAAACTGAACGGTTTGCCCGCCGCTTTCTCCCGCGCCTCGGCCTCGTTGACGACATCGTAGGGCGGCGCCGCGACGTCGGCGGCACGGCCCGGCGCTGGCCGCAATCCTCTGAAAGGGCGGACCAGCGCGGGTGTGTCTGTCATCGCTTTTTCCTATTCAGCCGCGACAGGCGGCAGTTCACCCAAGGCACGCGCCAGTTCATCTTCGGAGTGCGCGTGGTCTTCGAGCTTACCGTCCAGGAAGTCCGTATAGGCCTGCATGTCGAAGTTGCCGTGGCCGGACAACCCAAACAAGATGGTCTTGGCTTCGCCGCGTTCCTTGCATGCGTTGGCTTCGTTGATGGCCGAGACAATGGCGTGGGTCGATTCCGGCGCCGGCACGATGCCTTCTGTCTGCGCGAATTGCAGCCCCGCCTTGAAGCACGCCGTTTGGTGATAGGCCTGCGCCTCGATCAGGCCGTGATCCAGAATATGGCTGACGATCGGCGACATGCCGTGATAGCGAAGCCCGCCCGCGTGGATGCCTTCGGGCACGAAGGTCGAGCCCAAAGTGTGCATTTTCACCAGTGGCGTCAGATGGCCGGTATCGCCGAAATCGTAGGCGTAGGTGCCGCGCGTCAAGGTCGGGCAGGCGGCCGGTTCGACGGCAATGATGCGGAGGTCCTCACCGCCGCGCAACTTGCGGCCCAAGAACGGAAACGCCAGACCGGCGAAGTTCGATCCGCCGCCGGCGCAGCCGATCAGGATGTCGGGATAGTCCCCGGCCATTTCCATTTGTTCGATGGCCTCGATGCCGATGATGGATTGATGCAGCAGAACATGGTTCAGCACACTGCCCAGCGCATATTTGGTGTCGTCGTTCTTGGCGGCGACCTCGACGGCCTCGGAGATGGCGATGCCGAGCGAGCCGTTGGAATCGGGGTGCTCGGCCAAAATGGCGCGGCCCGAATCGGTCTCGTTGGAGGGGCTGGCGACGCAGCGCCCGCCGTAGGTTTCCATAAGCGCGCGGCGGTAGGGCTTTTGGTTGTAGCTGATCTTCACCATGAAGACGTCCACTTCCAAACCGAACAGGTTGCCGGCGAACGACAGCGACGAGCCCCACTGGCCGGCACCGGTCTCGGTGCTGAGCCGTTTGGTGCCTTCTTCCTTGTTGTAGAAGGCCTGGGCCACGGCGGTGTTGGGCTTGTGCGAACCCGACGGGCTGACGCCCTCGTATTTGTAGTAAATCTTTGCCGGCGTATCCAAGGCCGCTTCGAGCCTACGCGCGCGGTACAGGGGCGCCGGACGCCACAATTTATAGACATCGCGCACGGGCTCGGGGATTTCGATCTCGCGTTCGGCCGAGACCTCCTGGCCGATCAGGGCCATGGGGAACAACGGCGCCAAATCATCGGGCCCGATGGGCTGGCCGGTGCCGGGATGCAGCACGGGCGCCAAGGGCTCGGTCAGGTCGGCGGCGAGGTTGTACCAGGATTTCGGGATGCGGTCTTCAGGCAGAAGGTATTTTGTCGAATCGCTCATGGTGTCGGTCCTATGAATTGAGTTCCCATCCAAATTCTAGGGTTTAGTTGTATCGCGGCGTATCGGGAGACGCAAAGACTCTGGTGGCGATTTTGGGGCGGGCACTTGCTTTCGCAAACGCAGATGATCATCATCGCCGGGGACGTGAGGAACGGGAGGCATTGGCTATGAACGTAGAGGCTTCATCGGCAGGTATCGGCGACAATCTCGCACATTGGGACGAACGGGTGGACTTGGCCTGCGCGTTCCGTTGGGCGGTGCGCTACGACCTGCACGAAGGCGTCGCCAACCATTTCTCGCTGGCGGTTTCCGACGACGGCAGCCAGTTCCTGTTGAACCCCAACGCGACGCATTTTTCGCGCATCCGGGCGGGGAACCTGTTGCACGTGGACGGCAACGACCCTGAGACCATGAGCCGCCCCGATGCGCCGGACGAGACCGCCTGGTGCCTGCACGGCGCGATCCACCGCAACGTGCCCGAAGCGCGCTGTCTTTTGCACACCCATTCCAAGTACGCGCTGGCGCTGGCCTGCCTGGAAGACCCGCGCCTGCCGCCCATCGACCAGAACACCATGCGCTATTTCAACCGCGTCGCCATTGACGACGGTTTCAACGGTTTGGGGCTCGGCGACGAAGCGGAGCGCGTCAGCCGCACCATGGCGGGCGGCAAGCCGGTGCTGATCATGGGCAATCACGGCGTCATGGTGGCCGGGCCCAGCGTGGCGCAGGCGTTCGATATGCTGTTTTATTTCGAGCGTGCGTGTGAGACCTACATCACCGCATTGTCCACCGGCAAGCCGCTCCGGGTGGTGTCGGACGAGGTGGCGGAAAAGACCGCGCGCCAGTGGGAGGCCTATCCGAACGTGGCGGAAAATCACTTCTTTGCGCTGCGTGATATCCTTGATGAGGAAGAACCCGATTATCGCAATTGAAGCCAATAATGGGAGGGCATCGGATGTCGGATAAACAAGGCATCTTCGAATTGGGGCTCGGGCAAAACCCAGCCAATCACCAACCACTGTCGCCGATCAGCTTTCTGGCCTGGGCGGAGGAGGTCTATCCGGACCGCACGGCGGTGATCCATGGCGATCAGCGCTTTAGCTATGCCGAGTTCGCCGGGCGCTGCCGCAGACTGGCGTCCGCGCTTAGCCAACGCGGCATCGGCAAGGGCGATACGGTGTCGATCATGTCGCCCAACATTCCACCCATGTTGGAGGCGCACTGGGGCGTGCCGATGACCGGTGCGGTGCTGAACGCGCTGAATTTCCGCTTAGACGCGCCGACCATCGCGTTCATCCTCAATCACGGCGAAGCCAAAGTGCTGATCACCGACAAGGAATTCTCGCCGGTGATCAAGGATGCCCTGGCGCAGTTGGGCCGGGACATCATCGTTATCGATATCGACGACGCATTGGCGACGTCGGGTGAGTTGCTGGGCGAAATGGACTACGAAGCTTTCATCCAGGAAGGCTCGCCCGATTTCGACGGATCGCCCGAGAACGAGTGGGATGCCATCTGCCTGAACTACACGTCGGGCACGACGGGCAACCCCAAGGGCGTGGTCTACCATCACCGGGGTGCGTACCTGAACGCCATGGGCAACGTGGCCGTGTGGGGATTGAACCAGGACACGGTGCTGATCTGGACGCTGCCGATGTTTCATTGCAATGGTTGGTGCTTTACCTGGGCGGTGACGGCGGTGGGCGGCACGCATGTCTGTTTGCGGCACCTGGAAACCGAAAAGGTATTTCCGATGATCCGCGACCATGGGGTCAATCTGGTTTGCGGCGCGCCGATTGTCTTGAACATGCTGGTGCATGCGCCCGATGACCACAAAGTGCCGTTTGAGCAGCGCGTCGATGTCTATACGGGCGGCGCGGCGCCGCCGTCGACCGTGATCGCCGGCATGGAGTGCATGGGTTTCAGTGTCGTGCATGCCTACGGGCTGACGGAAACCTACGGGCCATCCACCTATTGCGCCTGGCAGGATGAGTGGGGAGAGCTCGATCTGGAGGCCAAGACGCAAAAGATGGCGCGCCAGGGCGTGCGCTGCCACACGCTCACCGAACAGGCGGTGATCGACCCGGAAACCATGCAACCCGTGCCCGCCGACGGCGAGACCATCGGCGAGGTGATGATACGCGCCAATACGGTGATGAAGGGGTATCTGAAAAACCCGAGCGCCACCGATGCGGCGTTCGCCGGCGGCTGGTTCCACACGGGCGATCTGGGCGTCATGCATCCCGACAACTACATCGAGATCAAGGACCGCTCTAAGGACATCATCATCTCGGGCGGCGAGAACATCTCATCGCTCGAAATCGAGGAAACGCTGTATAAGCACCCCGCCGTCATGGAGGCCGCCGTTGTCGCCAAGCCTGACGAGAAATGGGGTGAAACGCCATGCGCGTTCGTCACGCTGAAGCCCGATGCGGCGGACGTCAGCGCCGACGACGTGATCGAGTTCTGCCGCGGGCACATGGCGCACTTCAAGGCCCCCAAGAACGTTATCTTCGGGCCATTGCCCAAGACGTCCACGGGCAAGATCCAGAAATACGTACTCCGCGACCAAGTGAAGGAACTGTGATCTTATGACAAATCTATTCGACCTGAGCGGCAAGACCGCGCTGGTGACCGGTGCTTCCGGCGGTTTGGGCCGGCATTTCGCGCTGACGCTGGCCAAGGCGGGTGCACATGTGGCCGTGGCAGCGCGGCGCGAAGACAAAGTGGCGGCCGTGGTCGCGGAAATCACCGAAGCCGGCGGCAAGGGGCTGGCGATATCACTGGACGTGGCGGATCAGGGAAGCGTCGCGGCTGCCTTCGATGCGATCGAGGCGACTGCGGGCAGTGTCGACATCATTGTCAACAATGCTGGTGTCGCGGCACGCGATTCCGCCCTCGATATGTCCGAGGAAACTTTCGACTGGGTGATGGACACCAACCTCAAGGGCGTTTGGAACGTGGCGCAAGCCGGCGCGCAAAGGATGGCCAAGGCCGGGAACGGCGGTTCCATCATCAACATCGCGTCGATCTTGGGTATTCGTGTCGCCAAGGGCGTGTCGGCCTACGCCGTATCGAAGGCCGCCGTGGTGCAGATGACCAAGGCGCTGGCGCTGGAATGGGCGCGCTATAAAATCCGGGTCAACGGGATCGCGCCGGGTTATTTCGTCACCGACATCAACCGCGAGTTTCTGGCATCAGAGGCGGGCCAGGAAATCGTTGAACGTATACCGCAACGCCGCACCGGCAATCCGGTTGACCTGGAAGGGCCGCTTTTGTTGCTGGCCTCAGATGCGGGCGCGTACATGACCGGCTCCGTCATCCCCGTCGATGGCGGCCACGTGAACAATTCGGTGTAGGTGACATGGGTAGAACACAAACAGCTGTTAACGATCTCAAGGGTGTTGCGCCTGATACCCGGGGTTGGAATTTCTTTGACGCGGACAAAGGCCTTCAGGACCTGCTGGCCCTTTACGTCGCCCCCGACCTGTTGGCACACCTGAGACCACACCTATCGAAACTCGGCTCCATGGTTGCCAATGAATTGGACATCGCCGCCCACCTGGCCGATGCCCATACGCCGATTCTGCACCAGCGCGACCGTTTCGGCCGCGACCGGCAGTGGATTGAGTACCATCCGGGCTACCATGAACTGGAGGAGGCCGCCTACGGCACATTCGGCATCCATGCCATGAGCCACCGCTCGGGCATTCTGGATTGGCCCGACCCGTTCCCGGCGACGGCCAAGCACGCCTTTACCTACCTGTTCAACCAGGCGGAGTTCGGCCTCGGTTGTCCCATCAACGTCACCGATTCGGGTATGCACGCGATCATTAAGTTTGGCGACGACGTCATCAAGGACTGGCTGATCCCGAAGATGAGCACCACCGATACCGCCGAGTTGTGGCAATCGGGCCAATATATGACGGAGAAGGAAGGCGGCTCCGACGTCGGCTCCATCACCACCACCGCGCGCCTTGTAGACGGCCAGTGGCGGGTCTACGGCGAGAAGTGGTTTTGCTCCAACGCCGACGCCGAAATCAACCTGATGCTGGCCCGGCCCGAGGGCGCTGGGGACGGTACCCGCGGCCTGTCGCTGTTCGCGCTGCCGCGTTTCTTAGACGACGGCTCCCCCAACCATTATCGGATCGTGCGCCTGAAGGAGAAGCTCGGCACGCGGTCCATGGCGTCGGGCGAGGTGATTATCGACGGCGCCTTGGCCTATCCCGTCGGGCCGCTGGACCGCGGCATTCATCAGATGCTGGAGATGGTCAACTGGTCGAGGTTGTCGAACGGCATCAAGTCGTCCGCCTTGATGCGCCGTGCGGTGCACGATTCGACCGCCGTCATGCAGGGCCGCATCGTTTTTGGTGTGCCGCTGATGGAGAAGCCTTTGGCGCGCCGCCAAATGATGAAAATCCAATTGCCGGCCGAGCAATCGCTGTCGCTGTGGTTTTTCACCGCCGATGTGTTGGACAAGGCCGAGGGTTACGGTGGCCGGCCCCCCAGCCAAGAAGCGGCGGCGCTGTTGCGTTTGGCGACGCCGACGCTGAAGTTCCGCGCCACCCGCGACGGGCGACGCGTTACCGGCGACGCCATGGAGATGCGTGGCGGCATCGGCTACGTGGAGGAATTCGTCAACCCGCGCCTGTTGCGCGATGCGCACTGCGGCTCCATCTGGGAGGGGACATCGAACATTGTCGCGCTTGATGCGGTTACCCGCGCGGTGGGAAAGCACGACTGCCATGCGCCGTTTCAGGCGGCGTTGCACGCAAGGCTCGACGAGGCTGAAGGCGTGCCGGCAACCTATCGTGATGAACTGCGGGGCTACATTGATCGCGCCATCGACACCATCGCCACGGTCGCCCAGCGGCCCGAGGACGAAGCCGCCTGCCGGCAAGTGACCACCACTTTCTACCATGCGGCCACGGCGGCCTTGATGGCCTGGGAAGGGGCACAAACCCATGCCCGGCGCGGCGATGCAAGGCGCCTCTTATGGTCCAAGTTGGTGGTCGAACATCACCTGAAGCCACGCGATCCCTATGGCGTCGGCGATGCCGCCTGGGAGGACGAGGTTTCGGCGCTGTTGCTGGGCGACGGTGACGTTGCCATGACCGACGCGGCGCGCTTGGTGTCGGGATGACGGGAGGCCTGCATGCCCCACACGGAACGTGACGGCGTAAAGCTCTATTTCGAGGATACCGGTAAGGGCCATCCGATCTTGTTTCTGCACGAGTTCGTCGGCGACCATCGCAGTTGGCTCCATCAAGTGCGCTATTTTTCGCGCCGCTACCGGTGCATCGTCACGGCGGCGCGCGGCTATCCACCCTCCGACGTGCCGACCGATGGCAGTGATTACGGCTGGGAAACAACGCTCGGCGATGCCGTGCACGTGCTTGATCACCTGAACATCGAACGCACACACGTGGTGGGCCTATCCATGGGCGCTTACACAGGCCTGATGCTCGCCGTGCGGCACGGTGATCGGATATCGGCCCTGGCGGCGGCGAGCGGCGGGTCGGGGGCTTATTTGCCGACACGCGACGATTTTATTAAAGAGGCGGTGGCGTCGGCTGACCGTATGCAAGCCTCCGACACGGTGCCGGCGGAGGGCATGGGAATGGCGCCCAACCGCATCCAGCTTAAAATCAAGGACCCGCTGGGCTGGCAGGAGTTCGTCGATCATCTGTCGGATCACTCGGCGGTGGGGTCGTCGCACACCATGCGCGCCGTGCAAGCCGCGCGCCCGTCGCTGTATGATTTTGATGCCGAGCTTGCCGCCGTTACCGCGCCGACACTATTGATGGTCGGCGATGAGGACGATCCTTGCCTGGACGTCAACCTGCACATAAAGCGCATCATGCCGATGGCCGGGTTGAGCGTGTTTCCGAAATCGGGGCATCTGTTGAACCTGGAAGACCCAGCGCGTTTCAATGACGAGCTGGAAGCGTTTTTCATTGCCGCCGAGGCCGGGCGCTGGCCCGAACGCGATATGTCCGCAGACAGCACCCAAGTCTTTGACCGCGACTGACCTCACCGCCGCCGGAAAAGCGGCTTTCGCCGACTGGCGTTTCGCAGACGCCGAGACGGCACTGCGTGATGCGTTGGAGGTTGCACCGGATACATTTGAAGCCAAGGCTTATCTCGCGCGCACGCTCGACGCGCTTGGTAAATCAGACGACGCCATCGCGCTTTACCGCGAAGCTCTCGCCGCACAGCCCGACAACGCCGCTACGCACCTGCTGCTGGCGCAAGCACTGCTTGCCGCCGGGCATTACCTTGAGGGCTGGAAGGAATACGAGTGGCGCTACAAAGGTGCGAGCGGCCAGCCGTTCCCCGATATCGATGCCCCCCTTTGGGATGGTTCAGCACTCGATGGCAGGACGCTGTTGGTGGTGGGCGAGCAAGGATACGGTGACGTGTTGCAATTCGTGCGCTTGCTGCCGTTGCTAAAGGCCCGCGGGGGAAAAGTGTCGATGGCATGCAGCGCGCCGTTGGCGAGATTGTTGGTAGATACGCCGGGCATCGATCATTTGTTCCAAGATTGGCGTCGCGTCGGCGCGTTCGATTGTTTCTGCCCGCTGTCGAGCCTGCCCCGTGTGCTGGGCATAACCTTGGATACCATCCCCGCCGACACGCCCTACATCTCTGCCGATCCGCGCCTGGCGCGGCGCTGGAACAAACGATTGGGGGAAACGACTGCCAAGCGCATCGGGCTCTGTTGGGCCGGTCGCCCGACACATCCGAACGACCGCTACCGTTCGCTGCCGTTTGATGTGCTCAACGACGCTCTGCCGAGCGGCCCGGCGTATATTTCTCTGCAGAAAGGCGAGCCCGCGAGCGAGGCCGCTGGC
>JAERTE010000049.1 GCA_016845145.1 Rhodospirillaceae bacterium | reverse complement strand
GTTGGGGAAACGGCTTGATCTCGTTCTCACGCCCGACCCAGGAATCGGTGAACTGGTTACGGATCATGCGATTGGGCTTGCCTGAATGCGCACGGGTGACGACGGTGCCATCCTCATCAATTTCAACGATTTTATTTTTGTAGTTGTCGTGGCCGCGGGCCTCTTGGGTGGCGATAAAGCGCGTGCCCATCCACACCCCCTGTGCGCCTAAGGCCATTGCCGCCACCAAACCTCGTCCGTCGGCCAAACCACCCGCCGCCAGCACCGGTATGTTGACGCTATCAACGACTTTCGGGATCAAGGAAATGGTGCCGACGCGGCCCACATGCCCGCCGCCCTCGTGGCCCGACGCGATCACCACGTCGACGCCGGATGCCGCAACGGCCACCGCTTGGCGCACATTGCCCACCAGCGACATCACCTTCATGCCGCGCGCGTGACAATCGGCCACGATGCGGCCCGGATTGCCGAGGCCCGAGACCAGGACGTCACAGCCCTCCTGGAAGGTTACGGCAATGTGGTCCTCGACTTGCTGGGTGTAGCCGGTCTCGGTCGCATCCTCACCCGACACTTCGGCGAACAGGATATCAACGCCAAAGGGCTTGTCGGTGCGCTCCTTAACCAACCGGATTTCGCGCCGCAGGTCTTCGGGGTCCATAAAGGCAGAGCCGATAACGCCAAGTCCGCCCGCCTCGGACACAGCCGCCGCCAATGCACCATAGGCCACCTGGTACATGCCGGCCTGGCAGATCGGGTACTGGATGCCTAGAAGGTCGCAGATCGGATTGTTGTCGAGGATGTTCATCAAGGCCATCGAGTCGCCCTCTGATCAAAACTCATGCCGCAGCGGCACTGACAGATAAACGCCGAATTCTTCACCAATATCGCAGCTCACCCGTGCGTGCACACGGCCTTGGCGGTCTAGAAAGCGCTGATTGTCTTCGACGGGAAAGATGCCTTCGTGCCAGATGCCTGGATGGATATAGAGACCCTTCGATCCATCACACCAGAAAGCCACGACGTTTTCGGGTTTCAAATCATCGCCTGGCAGCGCGGCGGGAATGACGAACGGCTGTCTATCGATGGGGAAGAACAACTGACCGCCATCGGGGTGATAGTTCATGTGCCACAACAGCACTTGTTTGCGCGTGCAGGTTTGATGATCCGCGGATACTTGCTGCGGGTCCGTCGACCAGCCCAGCACGTAATGGCCGCCAACTGCCTCGTTAGAACCGTAAAGTACGTCACCCTTCCATTCACCCCTGAAGGTGCCTTCCACCCAGCCACCTTCATCGCCGGAATCGATGTCCACAGGCCGCCACCCTTGCGCCGGCCAGCGCACGATCTCGATATCAATATCGTCGGGATCATCGACCAAACAGCCGTAGCCTTCGACGGACTGCGCCGTCGCCTCGATCAGGGGCACTGGATAGAGCTCTCGCGTCGGTTTTTCGTTGGCCTCAAAAATATAGGTCGGGGCATCTAACATGTCTGTCTCCAATCACACGCCAAGAATTTCGCGGGCTTCGGTCGGCGAGGCCACGGCGCCGCCCAGGTCCTCGACAATCCTGGCCGCGCGTTCCACCAGCGCCGCGTTGGAAGGCGCCATCTCACCTGGGCCCAGGTAGATATTATCTTCCATACCGACCCGCAGGTTTCCACCAAGCAGCACGGCTTGCGCCGCCATGGGGAATTGCTGGCGCGAAATACCGAAGGCTGACCACGCGCTGCCCGCCGGCAGCCGGTCACGCATATGCATCATGGCCTCGGGCGTTGCCGTCGCACCATAGCTGATGCCGAGGCACAGCTGAAAATAGGCAGGCCCTTCAATATGGCCGTCGTTGATCAGTTTTTCCGCCAGAACGATTTGGCCGGTGTCGAACACCTCCAACTCCGGCTTAACGCCGGCCGCCTTGATGCGATCGGCCATGATCGCCAGATGGTCAGGCGTGTTGAGAAACACATGCTGATTGAAGTTCATGGTCGCCACATCAAGTGAGCAGATATCGGGCTTCAATTTCTCAATATGCACAACGCGCTCCAGCGGCGTCTTCACGGTGGTGCCGTCCTGGAATTGCATCGGGTCGTCAACGCCGGGCATCAGGCGTGCACCGGGGCCGGTGGTCAGGTTAATCAGAATATCGCTTTCCGATGCACGCAGCCGTTCCGTCACTTCTTCGTAGAGCTCATAGGCCATGCTCGGCGCGCCGGTTTCCGGGTCGCGCACGTGCACATGTACGACCGAGGCACCCGCGCGCCAAGCCTCAATAGCCGAGGTGGCGATTTGCTCGGGTGTGACCGGCACGCCCGGGTTTTTATCGGTGGTCGGGGCCGAGCCCGTGACGGCGCAAGTGATGACGGTCTTATGGGTCATGGTGAACTCTCCGTTTCACACTGTGGAAACCTGGGTTTCCGCCATTGTCAAAGGGCGGATGCAGGCGCAAAGTTAGGCCATCAATCGAATGAGAGAAAGCCCGAAGGAGAAAGATCATGGCCGATGGCAGCGTATTTCCGCGTGATGTGGCACCCGAAGCACCGAGCGATTCCCACCTAGGGGCCGATTGCCATGGCATGAATTTTTATCGCGCCGACCCGGCATTCCAACAGTTGTTGGATCTCTATCTGCCCGGCGACCTGCGTGCGCATATGGAGCCGCATTTCGACAATCTGGGTGAATTGGCTGGCGGACGCTTGGACGAGTTATCTCGCATCGCGGAGCGCCACGAGCCGATCCTGCACGAGCGCGACCGCTTCGGCCGCGATGAAGAGTGGATCGAGTATCATCCTTCCTACAAGGAAATGGAAAAGATCGCACTGCATGACTTCGGTATGCACGCCATGAACAATCGCGCCGGTGTTTTCGACTGGCCCGAAAAAATGCCCTACATCGTCAAATACGCCATGCAGTATCTCTACGTACAGGGCGAGTTCTCGATCATGTGCCCGATTTCGGTGGCCGACACGTCAGCCTTCTTATTCCTGCGCTACGCCGACGACGAATTGAAGGCGCGCTACAAAGACCGGCTATTAACCCAAGACATGGAAGAGGTCTGGATGGGATCTCAGTTCATGACTGAGAAGATCGGCGGCTCCGACGTGGGCGTTCTGGACTCAGTAGCCCGCTTCGACCCGGATGCCGAGGACGGCACCGGCAAGAAAGGCCATTGGCGCGTCAGTGGCGAGAAGTGGTTCTGCTCGCACGCCGACGGCGACGTGGCGATGATCCTGGCACGCCCGGAAGATGCCGGTCCCGGCACAAGGGGATTGGGCCTGTTCATGATGCCGCGTTACCTGGAAGACGGCACCAAAAACAGCTACCGGATTTTACGCCTGAAACCGAAGATGGGCACCAAGTCCATGGCGTCGGGCGAAATCCGCATGGACGATGCCATCGCCTACCCGCTGGGTGACTTGAACAAAGGTTTCAAGCAGATGATGGATCAGGTGAGCTTCTCGCGGCTCAGCCATGGTGTGCGCGCCGCCGCGATGATGCGCCGGTGCCTGAACGAATCCATGGTCATGGCCAATACCCGCCGTGCGTTTGGTCAAACGCTCAACGATATCCCGCTGATGCGCCGGCAACTACTGAAAATCATGGTTCCGACGGAACAGTCCTTGTCCATGTTCGCCGCCACCGCACAGGCCGTCGACCGCGCCCACGCCGGTGACGAAAAGGCCGAGCAACTGCTGCGTATCATGACCCCGATTTATAAGTTCCGCGCGTGCCGTGACAATATCCGTGTTGCCACTGCGGCCATGGAGGTGCGCGGTGGTCTGGGTTACATCGAGGAATGGATCAACGCGCGTCTCGTGCGTGAAGCCCACGTCGGCACGCTCTGGGAAGGCACATCGAACATTATCGGCCTGGACACCATCACCCGCGCGGTTGCCAAGTTGGGCGCCGACCAGGACCTTGCCGACAATTTGAATGAAAAGCTCGATGAAGCCGATGACGTGCCAGGTCAGTTCAAGGGTGAACTTTCGGGCATGATTGATCGAGCCCGTGCGTTTGCACATGCAGCCGCCGAAGGCGAAGGTGCGACCGAGTGCCGCCGGGCCACGACCGCGCTCTACAATGCCACCTCTGCCGCCTTGATGGCTTGGGAGGCCTCCAAAACCGGCAACGGAAAACGTTTGTTGCTATCGCGATTGGTGATCAACCACCGGATGACACCGCAAGATCCCATGAACTATGCTGACGACGGCTTCAATAAGGTGGCTGGCGAATTGCTGCTGACCCGCGACCAGGTGTCGATGGATGAAGCCAAGGCGGCGCTAGAGAGCGCGTAAACGGCTGGGCGGTGAAATCCGGCCTCCCAGCCGGCTATACGGCCTTGTAACGGTAAACCCCATCCGCCCCCATTTCACGCGCGGCGCGCCCCTGCTCCATCAGATAGTGAACATGCGCCAGCGCTTCGCCAATGGCGAAGAATATCTGATGGTTGTCGAGCTTGCGGGTGAAAAGCTTATTCAACACGTCGATGGCTGTCGCGGGCTCAGCAATTGCCTCCAGCGTTGCGTCGAGACGTTCGTCGTGATGTTCAATCATATGATCCAAGCGTTCCAGCAACCCTCGGAATGGCCAGTCATGGCTGGGCAGCACCAAAGTATCGGCTGGTAGACTGCGGAATTTATCCATGCTGCTCAAAAACAGATGAAGCGGATTGGCTTCCGGTTCTTGCGGATAGACGCTGACGTTGGTGGTGATTCGCGGCAAAACCTGATCGCCGGAGATCAGGATGTTCTTGTCGGCGCAATACAGGCACGCGTGTTTCAAGGCATGGCCCTCGGTGAGTATCACCCGCCATGCGTGACCACCGATCATGATCTCGTCGTTTTCTTCGATACGATTGAAATGGCCAGGTGGCATGTGCATGACCTTGGCGAAATACCCGCCGCGCTCGCGGACAAGGTCCAATTGCTCTTCATCGAAGCCGATCCGGGTATAAAACGGCAGCATAACGGCCACTTTCGATTCTCCGGGCTCCAGGGAATTGAGGCGGGCTTGCGTCCATTCCGACAAAGTCATGGTCAGTTCGACGCCATGGCGCTCGCATAACCAACCGGCCAATCCGACATGGTCGGGATGGAAATGCGTGACTATCACGCGCTTCACCGGCTTATCGACGAAATGCTTGGCTTCAATCGTCTCCCAGCAGGCTTTGATCTCGTCATTGTTGACGCCGGTGTCGACGATGGTCCAGCCATCGTCGTCATCCAAAAGCCAGAGGTTGATGTGGTTGAGCTTGAACGGTAACGGCATGCGCAGCCACCAGACACCGTCGGCAATCTCGCGGGTTTCGCCGGGTGCGGGCTCTCCCTCAAAGGGATAATCGGGTTTATATGTCATCTGCCGCTTATACAGGCGCGGCCCGGCAAATGAAAACTAATTCGCATGCGAAGTAATTTCGAACAGGCTCTTGTGCGTGTTCACAAATGCCCTAGCGCTCGGAGAAAGCGGATTCCAGAGCCACATAAATCGGTCGGGTGAGATAGCGCAGAAGGTTCTGCGACCCGGTCGTAATATCAGCCTGAACGGTCATGCCCGGCACTACCGGATATCGAACACCATCCGCAAGCACATACTCCTGATCGAGCATGATACGGCCTTTGAAATACGGCTCGCCCGTATCATCACTAAAGGTATTCGCCGAAACGTTAGCCAACTTGCCCGTAACATGACCGTAACGCCGGGCATCGAACCCGGTGATCGTGATTTTCGCTGTTTGCCCCGCCCGCACATATCCGATATCTCGCGGACTGAGGCGCGTCTCGACGACCAGCCCCTCATCCATCGGCACAATTGTCATCAACACCTCGCCCGGCTGCACCACTGCGCCCGACGTATTGACCTGCAGACCATGGACGACACCGCCGACCGGCGCCGTAACATCCAGCCGTTGCACGCGATTTTCGAGCCGGTGAATATTCTCGCGCACTTCGGCCAATTCTCCGAGGACACCGGAAAGTTCTTCCGTCGCCTTGTTGCGCTCCTTGACGTTCAATTCCGTCAGTTGGTTTTCCGCCTCGGTTATGGCGGCACGCGCCTGTTCGGCGGAAACCTCGGCCTCGGTCAGTGAGCCTTCGACCTTTGACAACTCTAACTGCGAGGTGATCAAGTTTACCCGCGAGCCATGCCCCGATTTAAACAGCTTCGAGCGCATGGTGACGGCTTCGGCCACCAATTTGCGTTGCTTGCGCAAGCTGCGCGCCTGCTGAGCATAAATATCAACTGCCTTTTTCCGCTGCTTGATCCGGGCTTGCAGAACCGCAGTTTCACCTTTCACCCGGTCGCGCGTCGCCTTCAGTGCAAAAAGCGATTCTTCGACTTGATTGGCGAAACGCGCCGCCACATCCATATACTCTGGCTCCTTATCGTCGAGAAACGCCCGAATTCGGCGCGATCGAATTTCCAAAGCCGCTTCGCGCGCGCGCACCTGCGCCAATTCCGCTGCGCGCAATGCCGGTTCGAATTTGACCAAGGTCTGGTTGGGCGTAACGATGTCGCCGTCCTTGACGTTGATCTCTTTCACAATGCCGCCTTCGAGATGCTGAACGACGCGGTTCTTTCCAAACGGTATTATCTCTCCCGAAGTTTTTGCCGACGTCACAACGGGCACGAAATTCGCCCACGCCACGACGCCACAAATCAAGCCGAGGGTCAGAAAAATCATCCAGAACGTCAGTCGCGACGGTCCACGCTCCTCAAGCACGGCCTCGCTTGAGAGGTGCCTAGCTTGGCTTCGCGAAATGCGGCCAGGCTTACGTATTGCCGTTTGTTGCTCAGTCATCTCATACTCCCACGATGACCGCCCCCGCCACTGGCGGGCGGGGACTGCCAAGCACTTCTTCAGGGGTCCCGATAGCTTTAATCTGTCCGCCATCAAGCATCAGGACCCGATCGCACACCCGCATATGGCTGGGCCGTTGTGTGATCATCAAGATTGTTCGCGTGCCATGCAAACGCTCAAGGGTTTCCATGAAAACCTGTTCATCCAAGTCATCGAGACCGCTCGCCGGTTCATCCAGGATCATCACCGGGGCATCACGCAGAAATGCCCGGGCCAACGCGATTTGGCGTAAGAACCCTTGCGGTACGTGCGCCTGCAGGCCTTCGCGAAACACGGTGTCGAACCCCTGAGGCAAGGCTTCGATCGTACGCGTCAACCCGGCCATGGCACAGGCTTCCTGAATTTGATTAAACGAAGCGGTTGGGTCGGCCAAGGCGATATTGTCATAAATGGAACCCGGAAACGCATGATTTCGCTGCGGCACATAGGCCAAGGTCTGGCGCAATGTCACGGGACGCAATTGACGAATGTCGATCCCGTCCAGGGTAATCGCTCCCGCTTGTGGCCGGTACAACCCTAACACCAGCTTGGCAATAGTCGTTTTTCCAGATCCACTGTGGCCGGCGATTGCCAATAGCTCGCCCGGTTCTGCAGTAAAGCTGATGCCCAAAAGTGCAGGATTGGTCTCAGCTGAATAGCGCATACTCACACGCTCGAAAGTCACCTGGCCGCTAAAGGAAATTGAGGCCGACGGTGCGTCACCGGGCTCCTGTTCGCGGTCAAATCGCAAAGTGCTCAACAGGTTATTGAGGCTTTGCAGCATCTGCTCCATCCGGTGGCCAAGGCTGAACAAGGTCTGCAAGGGGGCCAACGAACGCCAGACCAGCATCATTGTGGCGATCAGCGCGCCGAGGCTCAGTCCGCCTTCCATTGCCTGATACACCCCAACGACCAAAGTCAACGCGCCGGCGGCGGTCATGATCGTTAGCGACAGATTCTGCGAGAAATTGTGCAAATGCGCGATTCGCTGGTTTGCCATGGCGGCATCGGCAGACAGTTTCCGGAACCTTTCTGCCCAAATATCCTCAACACCCAATTGCTTGATGGAGCGCATCCACCACATGAGTTCCATGAGAAAGGCATAGCGTTGTGAACGCGATTTACCGGCCTGCTTGGTTCGCTCGCCGATTATGGGAAATAGAATGTAGGCGAGAATAAAATAGGCCACCGCCAACACCAATGGCACGACCACAACCCACCCGGCGATATAAGCAATGATCCCCATGAACAAGAGCACAAACGGCAGATCTACGACCATCGTCGCGATCGAACCGGTAAAAAATTCCCGCAGGGACTCGAATTCACGCAATCGGGCCGCCTGGCCGCCAACGGGGGCACGCTCCGTAAACATCGGCGGTAAATGTAAGATATGCTGGAAAATTTCGGTGCCGACCATGTAATCCAGTCGACCACCGACATACCCTTGGATCCTGGCGCGCAGATCCCTGAATGCCAATTCGAAAGCGATGGCAATCGCAACGCCACCGGCAATAAACGGTAGCATCTCCTTGGCTTCCTTTCCGATGACCTGATCATAGATCATCATCACGGCAATCGGCACCGAGAGCGCCAGTATGTTAATGAATACCGAGAGGACCATTGATCTTGCCAACAGTTCGCGGAAATGCCGGACCACCTCTCGGAGCCAAGCGTCGACACGGTCGGTACCGGATATCGTATCCGATTCCTTAACGGGCTCGACAAGGTATATCTTGCCCGGCGGTGTCGATGTCCCTAGCGGCGTGGAGGTCTTCTTGCTGCCGTTGAAAACTGATGTATAGCCGCCCTCGTGGGAAACAATGCAGGGCGAACCTTCTTTTCCCATGTACAAACACGGCATCAGCCGGGTCGAAAGGTGGGCAATATGTCCGCCAACCGGAACCGTTCGAAAACCCAATCTCGCCATCGTGTCACGAAAATCCTCGAGCGATAGTGCTTCGATGTCGTACGGTAACGCCTCAACCAGTTGACGTGGTGTTCCCCGCCATTTCAGTTCGCCCAGAATTATCGGAAGGCAGGCAATAAACGGATCGGAGGCATATGAATTCGCGTGATTGAAAATGGCCTGGGTCCAATGGCGTCGCAAGTCATCAGGAGCTTCTTGACGTAAGGTGACAGGACTCATTGCGGGCCTCCGGCCGGAGCTTCCGGTGGGTCGACCTCGTGCACCTGAGATTTGTTGATATCCAAAATCCGGTCGGCCTGGGCAATCATCGATGGCCGATCGGTAACCATAACCATTGTCATGCTGCCTCGTCTCTTTTTGATAAGGTCTTGGAGTTTCTTGTCGGCGTCGAAATCGAGCGCCGAGTTAGCCTCATCAAAAAGCAGCAATACTGGTTTTCGAGCCAGAACCCGAACCAATGCGATAACCTGTTGGATACTGCCAGCCAGCCCTTCCGAAGCGGTATCACCGGCGCGGGTTTTCATGCCCTTGGGCATTTTCGCAATCGTCTCATCGAGACCGAGGCTATGTCCGGTTTCCAGCGCTGACGGTAATTGGTCCGCGCCTTCGAACATGGTCATGTTGTCGAGAAGTGTACCACGAAACAAGACAGCAAATTGCCGCACATAACCGATCCGTTTACGCAGTTTCCGGAAATCGATCTTTCGGGTATCCGTGCCGTCATACAGCATGGTGCCTTCGCCCGGTTGCAACAAACCCGCGAGCAATTCCAGGAACGCCGCTTTACCGCCGCCGGATTTACCGGTAATGGCCACGATTTCGCCGGCATTGATCTTTAGATTTACGTTGCTGAGGACGGGAACATCCCGGTTGCCACGATAAACCGTCACGTCATCCAATTCGATTTGACCTGAAAAATCCGGAAGATCGACCAACTCCCCTCCGGCTTTTTCCTGTTCCATGGTCTTGATGAAGTCGAGACGTTCTTGCGCCAACTTGAGGTTTCGGGTTTGCACCCAGAAACTGATCATTCGGATCAATGGCTGAATCGCCCGACCGGCCAACAGCATACAGGCAATCAGCGAGCCGCCGGACATCTGCTCATCGATCACCATGATGGACCCCATCGCGGCCACCGAAACCATAGCCATGCTGCCAAGCACGGCGCCGACGGACTGTCCCAGCGACGAAAGATAGTTGGTATCACGGACCGCAGCGGCAAGTGGCGCATGAAAGCTTTGGTAACGGCGACACATCTGTGCCTCCATCCCCAGCCCTTTAACAGAGTGAATCCCGTTCAATACCTGAAAAACAAAATTATGGCGTTTGTCATCGAGGTCATTTCGGTGCCGTACCGCACGATCGAGGCGAATGCCAAGGATGACCGCAAAAACGATGGCTATTCCAACAACCGCCAACGGCGCCCATACCAAATCGCCGCCAATTAAATAGATCAACGCCAGAAAAACCACGGCAAACGGCAAATCGGTGACGTTGATCAACCCTTGACCCGAATGAAAATCACGAAGCATCTCGACGGCGCCGATCCGATCCATGTGCGTGCCAGCAGGAGAACGCTCATATGAAATGATCTCGGCCCCCAACAGCCCGCGCACCGCCCGCATGCTGACAGCGTGTTCGAACCGTGCGGCCGCCCAGGTGATCACCTGGCTTCGGAGCGAGCGAAGAAAACCATCCAAAAAGATCACCACCACAAGGCCCAAGCACAGGAACAGGAACGTCTCGCGTGAATCGTTGGGAATGATGCGGTCATAGACCTGTAAAATGACCAGCGGTAACGCCAGGGTTAAAAGATTGATAGCCAGCGACGCCAGCAATACGTCCGTACGCTCAATCGCAACGCGAATTAAGGGACGGGTAAAACGCATCGGTTTGGGCGTTGGCGGCGCTTCTGTTTTTACATCTGTTTCCGTTGGCATGGAGAAGCCTGTCCGTTTATTCGCTGACCGACCGAAGAACGGCAGGATGATAATTGGTAGAATAGTCGATGCGGCAAGACAAAATCATTGTGTTGATCCAATCCCCCCCCCTTCTGTTGAATCACCTTCTATTGCCGTCAAGTTACAGTAACCTTACCCCTTACGAAATGCCTGAGACTCTTAACGGCAATTCATTATTCGCATGAATTTCGGAATCATCAATTCTTTCAGGCAATTGTAATCCTGGTTTGATATCTTGATGTTCAGAAACGGAGCTATCGGGGCTCAGGAGCTATCGGGGCTCATGCGGGTACCTTCAAGGGCTCGCCCGGCCCCTCCCGACGACACGAGTAGACACAGAAGTGTCCCTAAGAAAGGCAAGACCATGACGCCAGCTGAGCACGACGGAACGCTTGAACTTTTCGACTTCGACGATCGCAACCCAAATGACGATCTTGACTCGGAAGTCATACTGACGCCGCCTGCAGAGGTCACCTTGGAGGAGGACTACACGACACCAAACCTCCATATGGGCAGCAACGACACTCGCGTTATTCGCGAACAGGCCCAAGCCGGCCAAGGAAAACCCGAAGACCTGGAGATTCACGCTCAGCAGGCCGCTCGCGTCACCGTGTCGAATGAATTGGTGGAGATCGCCCAAGTCGGCGGCCCACAAACCGGCATCCCTGTAAATCTCGGTTCCGTGGTTGACCTTGGGGAGCCTGGCGAAGACTCCCGTCAGGTTGTCGTCCGGGACCTCCCTGATGGCGTCCGAACGTCGGTTGGCGTTGAGCGCGGTGACGGCAACATCGTCATTGAGGCCGACCAGATCGAAGACTTGTATTTGTTCATCGATCCCGCCGTTGCCGTGGAGCCTTTCGAGATAATCGCCGCAGTCGTTGAAGGCATTGAACTTGATACCGACGATGTCGAGGAAGAAGAGACCGAAGTCCGCGACACCACGGCTGCCGCGCCTGAGTTGGAAACCACGGATGCAGCCGGCACTGAAGACAACGCCATTGCGTTGGATATCGACGCCGCCCTGACCGACCTGGACGGCTCGGAAACTCTGGAAGTCACCATTTCCGACGTTCCCAATGGCGCAACCCTGTCCGCAGGCATCGACAATGGCAACGGTACCTGGGCTCTCACCGCAGACGAACTAAACGGCCTGACTATTACCCCACCTGCAGATTTCAGCGGCTCTTTCGATTTATCGATCACTGCGACATCTACTGAATCCGGCGGCGGCAGCGAGTCGGTCACAGAATCCTTGAGCGTTGAAGTCGCGGGGGATGCCGATGAGGCTGCGCTCTCGGTTGAGAATGCCAGCGGTAGTGAAGACACAGCCATTGCATTGGACATCACCGCCGCACTGTCCGACACCGATGGCTCGGAAACCCTTGGCGTGGTAATTTCCAACGTACCTTCCGGTGCCAGCCTCAGCGCCGGTACCGACAACGGCGACGGCTCGTGGACGCTCTCGTCAGACGAGTTGGACGGCTTGAGCATTGCCCCACCCGCGAACTTCAGCGGCAGTTTCGATTTGAGTGTAACCGCAACGACCTGGGACGGGGCCGATACAACTAGTGTCAGCAGCACGGCCACGGTCGCTGTTTCCGGCATCGCCGACGCAGCATCAGTTCAAGCGACCGACGTTACCGGCAATGAAAATACCACTTTTGCGCTCGATTTCGGCGCGGCCCTGGCAGATACGGACGGCTCCGAAACGATGAGCCTGAGCATCTCCGGTGTACCTGACGGCGCAACGCTGTCGGCTGGTACTGACAATGGCGACGGCACTTGGTCTGTGGGCACGGGCGACCTCGATGGCCTAACCATTACACCCGCCAGCGGCTACCATGGTAGCTTCGATTTACAACTCACAGCGACCACCACCGACGGCTCGGATAGCACCGTGGTAAGCAGCTCGGCAACGATCACCGTCAAAGACGTTGCCGAAGTCGTCCGTGGCTCCGGTAACAAGGATGTTCTCCAGGGCGGGGACGACAAGGAAAACGTATACGGAGGTGACGGAAACGATCAAGTCAGCGGCGGCGGTGGAGACGATTCAGTTCTCGGTGAAGCCGGCGACGACCGCGTCTACGGCGGAGACGGCGCTGACTATGTGCACGGCGGCGAAGGCAATGACCGGACTTATGGCGACGGCGGCGATGATCGTGTTTACGGTGGTTCCGGAAATGATTACGCCTACGGCGGCGAAGGTAACGACTCCGTGCTTGGCGAGGTCGGAAACGACCGCGTCTACGGCAACGACGGCGAAGATTATGTCCACGGTGGCGAAGGCAACGACGTCGTCGATGGCGGCGCTGACAACGACCGTGTTTACGGTGGTTCGGGCAATGATTACGCCTATGGCGGTGCTTGTGACGACGTGGTCCTCGGGGAATCCGGTAACGACCGCGTCTACGGCGGCGAAGGCGCTGACCAATTGTATGGTGGCGACGGCAACGACCGCCTCTTTGTCGACGGCAACGACACGGTTATCAACGGTGGCAACGGCTTTGACCGCGTCGATGTGCAAGGTACGGACGGCGTTAGTATCGATATGGCCGCGAGCAGCATTGAGCAAGCCTTCGGCAATGCCGGAGACGACACTTTTGACGGCTCGGGCCTGACGTCACGTTTGACGTCTTATGGCCGGGACGGCGACGACGCCATCACCGGCGGCTCCAATAAAGACAACCTGCGCGGCGATGGCGGCGACGACACCCTCAGCGGCAATGCCGGCAACGATTATCTAAGTGGCGGCGATGGTGCGGATGTTGTGTCTGGCGGCACCGGGAAAGACCGCGTCTATGGAAATACCGGCGACGATGTGCTTTCAGGCGGCGATGGTGCCGACCAAATCATTGGCGGCGCGGGTGCCGATGAGCTTCGTGGCGATGCCGGCAACGACCGTCTTTACGCCGACGCGGACGATACCGTCGTCGATGGAGGCGCGGGAACGGACCGCGTTGATGTGCAGGGTACGGACGGTATCAACCTGGATATGACCGGCGGCAGCATCGAACAGGCTTTTGGCAACGTCGGTGACGATACACTGGATGCGTCCGGCTCATCTGCGCGCATCACCGCTTACGGGCGCGACGGCGACGACGCCATATCCGGCGGCTCCAACCGCGACAACCTACGTGGTGATGCCGGCGACGATGTAATCGCCGGTGGTGATGGAGCTGATATCATCGTTGGCGGCGCGGGTGCGGATGAGTTGCGCGGCGACGCGGGCAACGACCGTATATACGCCGACAGTGACGATACGGTCATCGACGGCGGCGCAGGCACGGACCGGGTCGATGTCCAAGGCACGGGCGGCGTCAACCTAGATATGACGACATCCAGTATCGAGCAAGCCTATGGCAACGTCGGTAATGATACCTTCGATGCATCGGGCTCTTCGGCACGAATCACCGCATACGGCCGCGATGGCGACGATGCGTTGACCGGTGGAGACAACCGCGACAACCTGCGTGGTGATGCGGGCAATGACGTGATCGCCGGTGGCGATGGCGCAGATGTTATTGTCGGCGGTGCCGGTGCGGATGAATTGCGCGGCGATGCGGGCAACGACCGGCTTTATGCCGATGCCGACGACACCGTGGTATACGGCGGCGCCGGAACGGACCGGGTCGACGTGCAAGGCACCGATGGCATCAATCTAGACATGACCGGCGGCAGCATCGAACAGGCTTATGGTAACGTCGGCGACGATACCCTTGACGCTTCCGGCTCTTCGGCACGCATCACCGCCTACGGGCGCGATGGTGACGACACCATCACCGGCGGCGACGACCGCGACAATCTTCGCGGTGACGCAGGCGATGACGTTATTTCCGGCGGCGATGGCGCTGACCAACTGGTTGGCGGCGCGGGCGCCGACGAGTTGCGTGGTGGTGCTGGCAATGACCGGTTATACGTAGACGGCGACGACACCGTCATTGATGGCGGCGATGGTTTCGATCGCGTCGATGTGCAGAGCACGGACGGCGTTAGCATCGATATGGGTGCCAGTAGCGTCGAGCAAGCCTTCGGCAATGCCGGCGACGATAACTTTGACGGCTCGGCCCTGGACACCCGGATGACCTCTTACGGACGTGATGGTGATGATACCATCACAGGCGGCTCCAATCGCGATAACCTACGTGGTGACGGCGGCGACGACACACTCAGTGGCAATGCCGGCGACGATTACCTGCGTGGCGGCGATGGCGCCGATACTGTATCCGGCGGCGACGGCAATGACCGGGTCTATGGTGACGCGGGCAATGATGTGCTCTCCGGTGGCGATGGCGCTGACCGTCTTTATGGCGGAGACGGCAACGATACCCTGAACGGTGATGCGGGCAACGACATCCTGGACGGCGGCGCCGGCGACGATTTGTTCATCTTCGGCACCGGCAGCGGCAATGATACCGTACACGGCGGCAGCGGCGAAGGTTGGCTCGATGCGGTGCAACTGCAGGATTCAGATGGCGGCGTTCTCGGTGTCGATGATTTCGATATCCAACTTTCCGCTGGTTCGATCGAAGAAAGCGCTGAGAGTTACGTCGCCCTTTCCCAGGATGCCGCCGGTACCGTGACCATGAACGATGGCAGCGAGCTTCACTTCGACGGACTCGAACGCATCGAATGGTAGGTGCTTGAGCGATATCGCTCGAATTTATCCATTGAGATTGTGACGATTTCGGTGTTTGTGTTGGATCAAATTTGAATAAGCGGAGCCGGAGCGTTGAATAATACGGAACCTTCTATACCGACCGTGGAAGATGCGAAGGAGATCGCCGCACACGGTGATACTCAGGCGCGTCAACGTCTGGCTGCCAACGCTTCCGCACCGCCCGAAATTCTCTATTATTTGGCCTCCGACGAGAGCCTCCCCGTGCGCAAGGCCGTAGCCAGCAATCCCGCCACTCCATTGCAGGCTGATTTTATCCTGTCCAACGATGCCGAAGCTTCAATCCGTATGGACCTCGCCATGAAGATTGGGCGGCGACTGGGGTTTGAAGGCGATGAATTGGACGACAACCTGCTGACCAAGGTCAATAAGGTTCTGGGCAACCTGATCAATGACCAAATGTTGGCGGTTCGCGCGATCGTCGCAGAAGAAGTGAAAGGCCTACCGAACGTTCCGAAAGGTGTCGTGTCTAAGCTTGCCCGCGATGCGGAAGCCGCCGTCTCGGCGCCGGTATTGGAACATTCACCGCTGTTGCACGACGACGAACTTGTAGAAATCATCACCGAAGGCGTGCGCGAAGAGGTCGCCACTGCAATCGCCCGGCGTGAAAACATCGGACAAACGGTTTCCGCAACAATCAGTCAAACCGGTAGCATCGCCGCCATCGGCGCTTTATTGGAGAACCAGACGGCGTCCATTCCACCGACGACGATGGATGAAATCACCAATCTCGCCAAAGAGAATGAAACCCTGCATCAACCACTTGCCCAGCGCGACGATTTGCCGGAACCCATTCTGCAGCGCATGGCAGGATTCGTCGGCAGCGCTATCGTTGAGGAGTTACTGGAACGCTATCCGTTGACAGATGTCGCCAAAAACGGGCTTAGAGAGGCCGTGCAAGTCCGCATCGACGCCGGCGATGCATCGACATCCAAAAGCGCTGCGGCTCAACCGGCGCAGCACCGCATCTTGGTGGTCGAAGACGATTCGACCATGCGAATGCTGATCCGCCAAATCATCGAGTCATTCCTTAGCGCCGAAGTCCTGGTAACTGGCGACGGTGATCGGGCGTTAACGATGATCCAGGAAGGCCAGCAATTTGATTTGATCGTCTGCGACTGGATGATGCCGGTGATGAGCGGCATTGAGTTCTTACGGGCATTGCGCGACCGCGGTGACGACACTCCCTTTGCCATGCTGACATCACGCAAGGATGTCGATTCAGTCGTCTCAGCCCAGAACCACGGCGTCGACGCGTTCATCACGAAACCGGTCACGGCTGCTGAAATTCATAGCAAATTACGCATGCTTCTACGCGACGACCGCTGAGCGCACGTCAACCCTGACGTCCGCGCTCGGCTTTTCCGGATATGCGATAAGCAATTGGCATTGAATGGCGATTGGTTAACTGTAGACGGGATGCTCAAGCGCGAGAACTATCTCGGCACACCTACTACTGGACGGTTTTTGGCACTGGGAAAATATGGTCATAGATCCAGTTGAAACCATAGGCGTAAAACAGAAAAAACATCGAAAACCCGATATCAATGATGAAGGCGTGCCAATAGGGAATACTCAGCCACCATGCGACCAAAAACACACCAGCAATGACCATACCCAATTCGAACAAAGACGCATGGACGGCTCGGATGACAAAACCACGACGTGCTGATCCTCGGTACTTTCGATCCCAATGATCGAAAAGCCAATTGAAAAGCATATTCCAGCCCATGGCGAGGGCGCTGAACATCAAACTCAATGCGCCTATAACTTCCACCGGACGGCCAATGATCCAACTGCCGCCGATGACAACAATGCCCAAAGCAATGACTTCGAACAGCAATGTATGGCGAATACGGTCTTTGAATGTTCGCATGTAATTTTATCTTTCTAGAAAGTTATTTCCATACATGTATAATAATTGTATCTTCCTAGCAAGATATTTTTTTTAAGTATCAAACCGAGGTCCGTGAATATGGCTGGGAAATCCTCTGTTTCTAATATTCTAGAACAGATGCACGAAAACTGGCCCGAAGCGGCCGTGCCTGAAACCAGGGTCATGTTGGGGCTGATAAGGCTGAACGACATCGTCTCTGAAAGCACAAAGAAAATCGTCGCTGGTTTCGGTTTGACGCCAGCTGCATTTGAAGTCCTCGTGACTTTGCGCTCATTGCCGGAGCCCCGGCAACTTACACCAACCGACCTCTATCGCTCCATTCTCATTACGTCTGGGGGAATGACGAAGGTTCTCACGCAACTCGAAACAGATGGAATGATCAAGCGCCTGATCAACGAAGAAGACCAACGAAGTAAACTTGTGAGATTGACAGATACCGGTATGCAATACGCTGAACGTTCAATGATGGCTGTGTCAAAGAACGACAAAGAAATTCTGTCACAGGCATTGTCACCGGCGCAAATAGAGCAATTCGGAGATACCCTACTCCACGCCCTAAACAAACTTGAGCTAAAATAGTCAGTAACGCGCGCCAAGGTTATTTGCGAAAATATTACTGAAATCTGGGCAGAGCCCGGGCTAAAACCCGGCGGACGTCAGCGGTAAGGCGGTAAACGCTTCATAGGTTTGCGGCTAATGCACATCCGCCTCTTTTTGGCGCTGGCTGACCACCATGTAGCGTAGTTCGTCTTTGATGATCTCAGTATGCCGGCTGGGCTCTGCCCGCAGCACGCCTGATATGATCGCCATCTGCACGGGCTTCGCCATGCGCTCGAAATTCTCCAGCATCAAAAACTTAACACTGGGTCGCACGGTCGGCGACAACAGCAGGCTGAGCACCAGTTTTTTTCGAATCTCGTGGCGCATGTTGCCGGCTTCGGTCAACTCGAAAAACTCGCGCACGAACTGCCGGGGCGCGATGGTCCCGTCCAGAAGGCTCTTCAAGTTGTCACGGAGCGCCGCTGTGTATTGTTGCCGCGTGCGAATAATGAACTTGGATGCATGGCGGCGGATTTCCGCAACGGCCGAAGGCTCGAAGGCCCGCTCTTGTACATAGCGCAGACACTCTTTGACCGAGTCGTGACGGCTGGTATCGGCGATGATCTCGGTAATCCCGGCCAACAGGCGCGTCTTGCCGCCCTGCGGCGACAACCGCGCTGCAGCTGCCAGGGCCATAGGTGCTTCCGGGTCGCGCGCTGCCATCAAGGCCAAGGGTAGCGGGTCTTCCATATTCAGCAGATTGATTTGATGGTTCATTACCGTTTCCGGCACCAAAATCCGCTCGTCTTCACCGGGCATCAAAATGGGCCGCTTGGCGCGATAGTCCTGCTTGATTTCAAGCGCGGTCTTAAGCCCGTCTTGGCTGATTCCCAATACATTTGCCATATCGACTAGGCCAGTCCCGTGGATGCGCCGCGACGCATATCAAAATTGTCGGGGCTGAGGAAGGCGGCGTTGCGCATGGCATTCCACCACAGCCGGTAACGGCGCGCACCTTCCCGCACGGCGACGGCTGGCAGACCGTCGTTCAATTGTTCTTGGCGATGCAGAGCGCGTAGCGCATCATCAATGGCAATATCGGACTTGGCCTTATAAGTGTTGGCGGCCTCGGCCTGACCTATCTGATCACCGAGCAAGAGCGTCAGAAAAACCATGATTTCATCGGGAATCGACGTGTGGCCATTGCGCCATTTGCTGACACTGGCGGTGGATATCCGCAATGCGGTCGCGATGTCCTTTCCGCTCACACCAACAATTCCCAACCCATGAAACACAGGCGCCAATTCCGCCCTGCCACCATCATATTTGTCGTCATTTTTATTCATTGCCCAGGTTTGCCCCTCAGAAGTGGACATAAGCCCTTCTATCCCAAGCAAATTCCCATTCAAACCAATTTTTGTGTTTCCGTGCCTTTTTGACCCCAAAATGTAGGTATTTGCCTCAATCATGGCATCTGAACCGCTGGTTTCGTACCGAATTCCACAGCTATTGCACGATTTGACCGCTCGATTCGGGGCTTGCCACGTTGCCGGCTAAACGGTCGAATAGATCTCATGAAAATTGGTATCGACCTTGGTGGCAGCAAGATTGAAGGGCTTGTCCTCGAAGCCGATGGCCGGGAACTCAGCCGCCGTCGTGTGGCAACACCTGCCAATGACTATCAAGCGATAATAGCGACTATCGCCCAGCTCGTTTCAGAACTTCGACAAGAGCAATCAATCGCTGCCGACGTACCTGTCGGCATCGGTATTCCCGGCACAATTTCATCGCACACCGGTCGGGTTAAAAACGCCAACAGCACTTGCTTGATCGGAAAACCACTGGATGTGGATTTAACACACGCCCTCGCCTGCCCGGTGCGTCTGGCGAATGACGCCGATTGCTTCACCGTATCCGAAGCCGTCGATGGCGCAGGCGCCGACCAACGCGTGGTGTTCGGCGTCATATTGGGTACCGGTGTTGGCGGCGGACTGACCATTGACGGCAAGCTTTGGGTTGGCCCCAATGCCATCACAGGTGAATGGGGCCATAATCCGCTGCCCTGGCCACAAGATGGACACGGCACGCCCATTGACGAAGACGAACGCCCGGGGCCGGAGTGTTACTGCGGCAAGCGCGGATGCATTGAAACTTTTCTTTCCGGACCTGGACTAGCGGCAGACGTTCTCAGAGCTGGCGGACCAGCCCTTGGCCCACCAGATATCTTGGGTGCTTTGAAACGGGAAAAAATATTCGCGGGGGCGGCCTTAAATCGTTACGAACACCGTCTGGCGCGGGGCCTTGCCGGCGTGATCAACATTATCGACCCAAGTGTAATCGTGCTCGGCGGCGGCTTGTCGAATATCGACCGGTTGTATGAAAACGTTCCGGCGCTCTGGCAGGACTGGGTGTTCTCTGATCAATGTGACACGGTGCTCGCCAAAAACATCCACGGTGATTCCGGCGGCGTACGCGGTGCCGCTTGGTTGTGGCCTTAGCAGCGGGGTTTATCGAGCAATTCGATATTCTGCAAAAACAAATCGATGACAAAATCGCCGTAATCCTGGCGGATAAAGCGCGCGATCCCATCGGAGCGGTAATCAACGCCAAGCTCGAAATCGGGCACGGCTTCGCGGCTGGAGCGTACAAAAAACGCCAACCGATAGTGACTTATGATTTCAGCCTCAAGGCCAGCCGAGGCGATCAGTTTGTCGGCTTTCTCTGCCTTACTGACGGCATCCGCAGGAGAGCGCCGTCCGCGCACGGCATTGATGATGTAGGGGTTGTCCAAGCTGGCGCCATCAAAGACCGTGCGACTAAAAATATTTTTCCCAGCCGCCCCAGCTTTCAAAAGATCGATAAGATGGCGCGACGGAAACAATGTTCCTTTCGGCAGATCAATTTCCTTGCCTTCCGGCTCGCTGAACCGGGCCACCGCAGCCGCCCTTGGGCCGCCTCGCTCGACCCGGCCTTTCAGCGCTTCAACGGTGATCCCGTCGCGTGCCTGGCGGGTGCGGAACTGATAGGACTTGCCATCCTTCGCTTCCCAACTGGCGAACGACCACTCCGTATCCACCTGGTCGCCTTCGGAATAAACAAGCTGCAACTTTACATTGGTTTCCGACGACCAGCCGTCGCATGAATCGCGAAACCCATACACCATCGTGCCGCCAGCGCCGGTAACCCCCGCCCCTCTTTCGGCGGAATAGAGGGTCATGCCATAGATCGCGCGGTGCGGGATGAGTTCAACAGCGGCACTGACCGGCGCGGCCCAGCACGAAACCCCAAGCACCACATACACTGATCCGGCCACCACTCGGTGAAAAAGAGGCTGCTGCCGCACATAGAGTTTCAAGTTGCTGATGAAACGGATTCCGAAGTTATTCATTCGCTCGCCTACTGTTCACGTGACGATCATACCCTAGCGGAAAGCAAGCCGGCAGAAAACGCCAACCTGCAGCACAAGACGGCAATTGTTGCCCAGTTGGTGAATAGCTAAATATTTGATTTTACATCATTTAGCTGGTGGCACGCGACTTGCGTTCATCTTAACAGGATTGGTTAACAAAACGTAAATACCGAGCCAATTCTTGAGATAGCAATAGGGAGTACCAACCATCATGCCCTTGGATATGGATCGACTACCGGATGTCGGATCGATATTCGGCGCATTGCCGTTGCCGAGCCATCGAGCCTTGGTCACGCAAGCCACTGTGAAACTACCCGCGACCACGGTAGCGCCGTCAAAGCCTGCGGAATTGGATTCCGCAGGCAGGTTCGATGATAGTGTCGCCGGCGACGTCAATTTCCGCCATGCGTCACCGCGCCAGATTTCCGATGTTAGCCTCGACCTTTATGCCGCCGGATTGTTATCTTATGAGGACTACTCTGTGCTGGCGTTTCAGCCGGAACTGCACCCTGACTATGATCGCACTATCGGTGCGCTGACGGGCGAGCCCGCAGCGCCGGACCATCGCCGGGATTTCGTTCTCATATGGAACGAGAAATTGCAGTTCGACTTGCGTCACAACCCGCAAAACTCCGCCCCGGTCCGACAGACGGTGCGTATCTATGAACTTTTAAAAGGGTTGGGCCAACTCGCCCAACAGCGGACCCGAATGAACGTCTAACCGATGACTACCGCGTCGCGCGGGCCAGTTCCAATCCGCCGCCGAACCGGCGCTTGCGATCGATCACTTGGCGGGCCAACAGCCAATCGCCGGCAACCACGCGGATCGCCCAACTATCTCTCACGCCGGCTCGCGCCACCCGGCGAAGAACGGCCTTTTCCTGCCCTTCGTCGATCGGGCCGACAACGACGCGGAAAACCGGTGCGCCGTCCAGTTTCGCGGCCAGCACTTCGGGCACCAACTCCTCATATCGCTCGGCCAGGCCATGGGCGTTGCCGTAATTGCGAAAACTGCCTATGACATAATAGATACCGGCGACGGGTTCTAGCGACGTCGCTGCCGCTAATCGGACCGATGTCGTCACCCGCACGGGCGGGACCGGCAATTCGGCGGTCGCCGTGACCGGTAATACCTTCGGCATCACGCGTTTCTTCTTGTGCTTAACCACAACCGGTTTCGGCTGGGGTTGAATAACCTTCATGGGACGGGTTGCAAAACTGGTTTTTTGCTCGTCGCCCTCAGCCGGACCGGCGGCGGTATCGAAATTCGCCAACACGTCGACGTTCGGCAACGAATCATCAAGTTCCGTACTCAGCGGCGGAATGTCGGACTGAACAGCCGTCGAATAGCCGACACGGACAGACGGCGTTGTGGTTACAGGCCGTTGAGGCTGTGCATCCTTGCCGGCTTCAGCCACCAAAGTTGCCGCATCATCCCAATTGCGGCAAACATCACCATCCGTAATGCCGCGGAAAATCGCGCAATCTTTTTGCGCAACCATTGATATGCCATGATCGGTGATTGATTTGTCCGTCGCCAAGTAGGAAATGCCGTCCAAGGCCCAAGACGCGACCTGCAGCGGCACCGGCAGCGCACAGCCGCCCAGAACCAACACACCCGCTCCAACTACCAAGGCTTTTTTCATTCCCAGTCCCCAAACAGAGCACATCATTGGGATTTCTCCATGACCATCATGCAAAACGAAAGGACTGCCCTTACACTTACAGCGGGCCGGTCTCATTCAGAAAAAGCACTTCTTTTCGGTGCTTTGCATGGGGTCGAGAGGAGTATGACTCTTCGTCTACTGATTCCGCAACTGCTAAATCATCATACATTGTTACGCTGTGTTACTCTCCGGACGCGGAATCGGGCTCTTTATCGCCCGCTGCACCATCAGTACCGGCCTCAATTTTCACTTTCGGCAAACTCAGCTTCAGGTGCAATTCGCGCAAGTGGCGCTGGTCGACGGCGCTCGGCGCGCCCATCAACAAATCTTCAGCACGCTGGTTCATGGGGAAGGCAATGACCTCGCGGATGTTCGGTTCATCGGCCAACAACATGACCATGCGGTCGATGCCAGGCGCCGAGCCACCGTGCGGCGGCGCGCCGAACGTGAAGGCTCTGAGCATGCCGCCGAACTCTTCTTCGACAACATCGCGCCCGTAACCGGCAATATCGAACGCCTTGACCATGATATCGGCACGGTGGTTCCGGATCGCACCCGACGACAATTCAACGCCGTTGCAGACGATGTCGTATTGGTAGGCCAGAATATCCAGCGGTTCTTTCGTCTCCAGCGCCTCCATACCACCTTGCGGCATGGAGAACGGATTGTGTGAGAACTCGATAGCGCCAGTGTCCTCGTTTAGCTCAAACATCGGGTAGTCGACGATCCAGCAGAAATCGAAACGCCCGGACGCGCGCAGGTCCAGTTCATCACAAAGCCGCTCACGCGCCAGGCCGGCAAACTTGGCCGCCGCGCTTTCCTTACCTGATGC
>JAERTE010000048.1 GCA_016845145.1 Rhodospirillaceae bacterium | reverse complement strand
CCAGAAATTGCGGATGAACGTCGCCGCCGCTTCAAGACCGCCATCCAAATAGAGCGCCGCAATCACGGCTTCGCAGGCGTTGGCCAGCACCCCTTCTTTGTCGGCGCCCCCGGTTTCACGCTCTCCCTCGGAAAGCCTGATATAATCACCCAATCCGATCTCACGCGCCACCCGCGCCAATGCCTCGCGCCGGGCCAGCGCGGTGAAGCGGTAACCCAGTGCTCCCTCTTCCTCATCATTGAAGGTTTCCAAAAGCATTTCCGCGATCACCAAACCGAGCACCCGGTCGCCTAAAAATTCCATACGTTCGTTGGAATCGATCCGCGCCGACGTGGCGCTGGCGTGGGTCAAGGCTTGGGCGAGCCGCTCAGGCTGTTCGAAATGGTAGCAGAGGCGCTCTTCCAATCCGCTCATTCGATCCCCTCGAAGAAGCGTTCCGTGCGCAGGCTGGAGCCCCATTTCCAAAACTTCCACGCCGAACCGTCGACCGAGAAGAATTTCACGTCGGCACGGCCAACCAAGTTAGCGCGCGGAATAAAGCCGACGTCTTCCAGGAATCGACTGTCTTTGGAACGGTCGCGATTGTCGCCCATGCCGAAATAGTGGCCTTCGGGCACGGTATAGACTTGCGTATTGTCGGCATACCCGTTGTCGGACTCTTCCAAAATGTAATGTTCGCGGCCGTTCGGCAGCGTTTCCAGGTAACGCGGTACACGCCGGAACCGGCCGGTCCAGGCGTCATGCTCAACATACTCACCGGCGCGCTCGCGTTTCACGGCCTTACCGTTGATATGAAGAATGCCCTCCTTCACCTGAATTTTGTCACCCGGCAAGCCGACGATACGTTTTATGTAATCCGTGGTGTTGTCGCTGGGCAGTTTGAAAACGGCGACGTCACCGCGCTCGGGCTCAGAGAACAGAATTCGGCCCGGAATTAACGGCAGGCTGAGCGGCAGCGAATGGCGGCTGTAGCCGTACGACATCTTGGATACGAAAAGATAGTCGCCAACCAGCAACGTCGGCATCATGGAGCCCGATGGGATATTGAAGGGCTCATACGCGATGGTCCGCACGCCCAGCGCCACCACAACCGCAATGATAATGGTTTTGACGGTCTCCCAAGCGCCGCCATCGGTTTTGGTCGCGACTTTGGCGCTGGGTTGGATATCGGTGGGGTCGATTTCGGCCATCGTTTGTTCTGTCCTATTGTGGGCCTGCTGCGGGCCTGCTGCGGGCGCGCCGATATGGCCAGCACGCTCCGTGAGTGTCAAGCGCGCTGGACGGGCGTGTCGGTTGGAACCGCCTCAATGATGACCACTGCGTTGGCCATGGGATACTCATCGGTTTGCGAGATATGGACGAAGGCCTGCATGCCGGCGGGCGTCAGTTTTTCAAGCCGCGCCAGCGCACCGCCGGTGAGCTTCATGTACGGCTGCCCCGTGGGCAGGTTATGCACCACCATGTCGCGCCAGAACACACCTTGGCGAAACCCCGTGCCCAGCGCCTTCGAGCAGGCCTCCTTGGCAGCAAAGCTCTGCGCGTAGCTCGACGCCGGATTCTGGCGCCGGTTGGCCTTGGTCTGCTCAATATCGGCGAATAGCCGTTGAATGAAACGATCACCGTGGCGAGTGAGGGTTTTCTCAATACGGCGGATATCACAGAGATCGGTACCAATGCCGAGAATCATGCGAGTAAGTCAGGCCCAATTACTAGGCACTAAGCGTGCCGCTGCTCTCGGCGCGCGCCTGATCCATCAAGGCGCGCATGCGTTTGATGGCGCTGTCCAGGCCGCCGAAAATGGCCTCACCGACCAGGAAATGCCCGATATTGAGCTCGACGATGTTGGGGATGACGGCAACCGGCGTCACGGTCTCGAACGTAAGCCCGTGTCCGGCATGGCACTCCAGCCCCACTTGATCGGCGTGCGCGGCGGCGGCAACGATACGCTCCAGCTCGCGCTCACGCGCCACCTGGCGGGCTTCGCAGTAGGCGCCAGTGTGCAGTTCCACCACCGGTGCGCCCAACGATACGGCGGCATCCAATTGCGCTGGGTTGGGGTCGAGGAACAAGGACACGCGGATACCCGCACGGGTCAACTCATCGATATACGGTTTCAGGTGGTTGTGCCCGCCGATGGCGTCGAGGCCGCCCTCAGTGGTTAATTCCTCACGTTTTTCCGGCACGATGCAGGCTGCGTGCGGCTTATATTTGAGCGCGATTTCCAGCATTTCGTCGGTGGCCGCCATCTCGAAATTGAGCGGTACGACCAGCGCGTCGGTCAAGCGTTCGATATCGCTATCGGAAATATGGCGCCGATCTTCGCGCAGGTGCGCAGTGATGCCGTCGGCACCGGCGTCCTCGGCCAACTTGGCGGCACGCACCGGATCGGGAAAGGCGCCACCGCGTGCGTTGCGGATCGTGGCCACATGGTCAATATTGACGCCAAGCCTGAGCGGGTTGCTTTTGCGGGTCATAAGCTCTGACATAAGTCGGGCTCCTGAATTTCCAGATAAGCTCTATGTAGCGGAAAACGTTAGGGGAATCGAGAGTTTTGAGCGCCGACCGACAAAACCTCGTCCGATCAAGGGCGCGTGAACGCATGCTGAGCGGGCCCGTGGGGCCGACTTTGGCCCGTTTGGCCGTGCCCGGCATTGCCGCCGCGCTAACGCAATCAACGCTCACCGTCGTTGAAGGCATCTATTTGGGGATGCTCGGGACCGTCGAACTGGCCGGCGTTGCACTGGTGTTCCCCATCTACATGCTGATCAACATGTTATCCGCCGGTGCGGTCGGCGGCGCCGTGGCTGGGGCGACAGCGCGGGCCATGGGCGCGGAAGATCACGTCCGGGCCGAGACCATCTTGCGGTTGTCCATGGTCATCGGACTGAGCGGCGGCGCGATTATGGCGGCGATCGTTATTGGGTTCGGGCCTGCCATATTTACGTTGCTGGGCGGTAGTGGCGCTGTGCACGAGGTTGCGCGCGTCTATTCCGTGCCGTTGTTCATGGGCGCCGTTTTCATGTGGCTGTTCAATATGATGTGCAGTGTATTGCGCGGCACGGGCGACACATTGCGCCCGGCCATCGGCTTCACCCTGATCGCCGTATGCCATGCTGCGTTGGCGGCGATATTGATGTTCGGTTTCGGGCCGGTGTTGGGAATTGAGGTGCCGGCCTTAGGCGTGCTGGGGGCCGGTATCGCCCTGCCCGCTGCATTCATGATCGGCATGATCTACACGGGATGGCATATCGTCAGCGGCCGGGCTGCGGTGAATTGGCGCCTGGGCACAATTCCCGGTGCCGTTGCTTTCCCCGTGGTGCGCGCCGGGCTGTTGGCCGGCTCCCAATCATTCCTGACCATCGGCACGGCCTTGGTGGTCACGGCCATCGTCGGGCGATTGGGCGTCGCTTGGCTGGCCGGTTACGGCATCGGCACGCGGCTGGAATTCTTGATGATTCCGATCATTTTCGGCATCGGTGCGGGTCTGATCGGCATGGTCGGGGCCAACGTTGGGGCCGGACAACGCTGCCGCGCCATTTCCATCGCCTGGAAAGGCACCGCCATTGCGGCGCTGATTATCGGCGCCATTGGCGGTTTTTGTGCGCTGTTTCCCGATCTTTGGCTCAGCCTGTTTACCGATGACCCGGATACGATCGTCGCCGGGCGGGCGTATCTCCGCATCGTTGGGCCGTTTTATGCTTTCATCGGCGTCGGGCTCTGCCTGTATTTCGCCAGTCAGGCGCTGAACTCGCTCATATGGCCGGTCATGGGGGCCTTGGTGCGGCTTGGCATCGTCGCCATTGGCGGCTGGACGCTGAGTGCATTGAATATGATCACGCCGGAGACTGTTTTTATCACCGTCGGCGTATCGATTTTCGCCTATGGCACGTTTAACGCCGTCGCCCTGCGCCTCGGTCCCTGGAAAAATTGACTTAAGTTTACTCTCGAGAGTGTGGGTGCGTGTAATCTCAGTGAACTAAGGTATCCACGGTCGGTTCGAAAGCGTGGGGAAATGAGCGTATGGGTGATAAATGAAGCATCTTCCTCGTTCAATCACGGACGTGTTTGGGGTTGTGTTAGCAGTCTTATATTTGACCGCTGCGTCAGTTTCAGCCGCGGAAAACAGTCCGAACAACTCTATCGTCCTGCTGGCGGAAGAAATCCCCGGCGGATTCTTGACGATTGACGGTTCCAAGGGAACTGGCGTCTATCCAGATTTGTTTTATGAGGCGGCGGCGGCAGCCAATGTAGAGGTGGTTTTCCGGTTCGTGCCTTGGGGACGGGCATTTCGGGAAGTGGAGCGTTCAAGCCATCTCATGACCTTTCCGCTAACGCGATTGCCGGAGCGCGAGGCCCGATATAAATGGCTCGTTTCCCTCGACAGGGACGAGATCGTTTTTCTGTCGCGTGACACGGCCATTGATGGTTTGGAACAAGCACGCAAGCTGCAACGCATTCTCGTATGGAAAGGCTCCAGCATGGAGATGTTTCTCAACGACAAGGGATTCACGAACCTACTTACCGTTGGTAATACAGCGGCATTGATACGTATGCTGCGCGGCAAGCGCGGCGATGCATGGTTTACGGTTCGGCCCGAGAACTTGCGTGACTTAAATCCGGCAAATGCCGCGGTCAAGATCGTGGCTGGGCCTGTCATCCATACGGAATCGATCTGGTTGACGGGCGGAAAGTCATTCGTCCACACCGATGCATCGCGCAGGTTTACGGCGGCATTGGATGAGCTGGTGAAAGCTGGACGGCTAAAACAGCTGAAAGCGAAGCTCGGTTCGGCGGAGAAGTAGCCGGCGCCCTTCCCTCTAGCCCCTCGCCCGGTCCACGGCATTGATTGATGAGGTGGCGCGTAGGGCGGCGATGACGTCGGTAAGATGGCGCACGTCTTTGACCTCGACGTCGATCAGCATGTCAAAAAAATCCTCTGAGCGATTGACGATCTTCAAGTTCGAGATATTGCCGCCATTTTTGGCGATCACGGTGGAAAGATCGCCCAAGCTGCCCGGTATGTTCAAGACGCTCAGATTGAGCCGCGCGACATGCAATTCAGGGGAATCGTCCGGCACGTCAAACGACAGGTCGAGCCAGCGCTCCGGCATGTCGGAGAAGCTCTCCAACGTATCGCAATCGATGGTGTGAACGGTGACGCCCTTACCCGTCGTCACAATACCGACGATGCGGTCACCCGGTAGCGGGTGGCAGCATCCGGCCATGTGCATGGCCATGCCGGGAATCAGCCCTTTGATGGAGATACCGTCGGAAATCTCATTGTGTTTGGGCTTCTTGCGCCGGGCCTGGGCAAAGGAGACGACGTTTTCGACCAAAGCCTTGCCGCGGCTTTTCTTGACGCCGGGATAAACGGCCTCAAGCACGTCCTTGCCCGCCAAGTGCCCGTAGCCGACCTGGGCGCACAGGTCCTCGACGGAGTTCTGCTTGAACAGTTCCACCACGCCGGAAAGTGCTTTGTCGGTCAGTTCGTAGTCGGCGCCGGCGAAAGCGCGCTGCAGGATGGCGCGGCCGAGCTTTTCGTACTCGTCTCGCTCTTGCGAGCGGATATAGCGCCGAATGCGGGCGCGCGCCTTGCCGGTGACGACAAAGCCCTCCCATGTCGGCGACGGTGTCTGGGCCTTCGACGTGATGATCTCGACCTGATCGCCGTTCCTAAGTTGCGTGCGCAACGGCATCATGCGGCCGTTAATTTTGGCGCCGACGCAACGATCACCGACCTCGGAGTGGACCGCATAGGCGAAATCCACCGCCGTCGCGCCATGTGGCAGATTGATCAGGTCGCCGCGGGGCGTAAAGCCGAACACCTGGTCGGAAAACATTTCAAGCTTGGTGTGCTCAAGGAATTCCTCAGGCCCCGACGCGTGTTCGAGGATTTCCAGAAGCTCACGCAGCCATCGGTATTGCGGACCCCCGCTGTCGGGCTGGCCTTGTTTGTAATTCCAGTGCGCGGCAACGCCGTGCTCGGCAAAATCGTGCATGCGGTTGGTGCGGATTTGCAATTCGATGCGATGGCGTTCGGGGCCGAAAACCCCTGTGTGCAGCGAACGATAGCCGTTCGGCTTGGGAGTCGAGATGTAATCCTTGAAACGCCCCGGCACCACAGGATACGCGCTGTGGGCAATGCCGAGCGTCTTGTAACAGTCTTCAACGTCATCAACGATGATCCGAAACGCCATGATGTCGGATAGTTGCTCGAAGCCAACCGCATCCTTTTGCATCTTGCGCCAAATGGAATACGGCGTTTTCTCACGACCGCTGATCTTCGCCTCGATGCCGTGCTCGTCCACCAGCCCCTGCAGTTCCTCGATAATACGGTCGATCAGATCTTCGCCCTTGGAGCGCAGGAAATCCAGGCGGGTCAGAATGGATTGACGCCCGTCTCCGTTAAGCTCGGCGAACGACAAGTCTTCCAGTTCCTGCTTCAGGTCTTGCATGCCGATGCGTTCAGCCAGCGGTGCATAGATATCCATGGTCTCGCGCGCGATACGCTGGCGTTTTTCGGGCTTCTTGATGTAGTGCAGCGTGCGCATGTTGTGCAGCCGGTCAGAGAGCTTCACCAACAACACACGGATGTCTTCCGACATGGCGAGCACGAATTTGCGGAAGTTCTCGGCCTGTTTAGCCTGATCGGACTGGAATTCGATACGGGTCAGTTTGGTGACGCCGTCAACCATGCGCGCCACGGGTTCGCCGAATTGGCTTTCGATCGATTCGAGCGTTGCGTCGGTGTCTTCGATGGTGTCGTGCAAAAGCGCGGTGACAATGGTGTTGGTGTCGAGTTTGAATTCCGTCAAGATACCCGCCACTTCCAGCGGGTGTGAAAAATACGGATCGCCCGAGGCGCGGGTTTGTGCGCCGTGCGCTTTCATGGCGAAAACATAGGCGCGGTTGATCATGTCTTCGTCCGCGGCGGGATCGTAGGCCTTTACACGTTCAACCAGTTCAAACTGACGGATCATGCGCCGTGCTCCCAAAAGGTCAGCAGGCGGCGCATGGGCGTTACCCCGCTGTTGGCGCGTCGTCGATGACGACCATGACGTCGCCGGCATCGTCGGCTGTGGCGGTAGCATCGCCGGCTGCGGCGCTTTCCAGGACGGCTACGGGGGACCCGTCGCCCTCACCGGACATATCGCGCTGAATGGCGAGAACGTCCATTTCTTCTTCTTCGGGCTCGTCCATTTCGACGTAGGACTGCAGGCCCTTGATCAGGCCTTCTTCCAATTCGTCGAGGGCCACTGTTTCGTCGGCGATTTCGCGCAACGCGACGACGGGGTTCTTGTCGTTGTCGCGGTCCAGGGTCAATTGTGCGCCGGCGGAGATGTTGCGCGCACGCTGCGACGCCATCATCACCAGATCAAACCGGTTTGGGATTTTGTCGACGCAATCCTCAACGGTAACGCGAGCCATGGAAAAACCTCCGGAAAATTCCTCAAATCGAAGGGGTTATATAGGTTGGGAATTCCGGTGACGCAAGCGCGATTACGCGTGCTCGCCAGATCCCTTCCCTGGCCATTCCGTACCGAATAAACCGTCGGCATCGGCCATTTTACGAATAATCTGTTCGGCGGGCAGCATTTCGGCCATCTCCCTAATTCCCATGCCGCTCGCCGGATGATGCCAACCCGGTGCCAAATCCTTGAGCGGCAGCACAACGAAGGCACGGGCACTCAATCTCGGATGCGGGAGAATTGGATCTTCGTCGCCCGGATTGCTGACGCGCCCGCCATAGGCGATCAGGTCGATATCCACGGTGCGCGCGGCGTTCGCAACCCCACGCTGACGCCCCATACGCTGTTCCACATCAAGCAGCAACGCTAACAAAGCCGCGGGTTCAAAGCGCGTACGTATCTGGACGACACCGTTCACAAACCAGGGTTGATCCGAAATCGGTACCGGCGCGCTTTCATACCATGGTGAGCGGGCAACGATCTCGATATCGGCGTCGGCAAGCATCTCAAGTGCCGCGCCACAGGTGGCGCGCGGCGATCCCGCGGAGCTTGGCAAATTGCCCCCGAGGCCGAGAAAAATGGGTTCGTTAGAAGCATACATAGGTGATCAAGCGCTTGTTATCAGACCGGTATCACCTTATCTGTTAAAGTGGTCAATAGTTATCGTTCTAGGTGTGGGCTCTATTATTTCATAGAGCCCGGTTTTAAAACCTAGGCGAGATTTTCGCTGACCCGTGAGCAATCCCACCCCGGTCGGGCGCCAGCCGATAGGGTGGACTGGCAGAATTTACCAACTCATTTGACTGGCGGATGCATTTGGACAGGATGAATTTCATGACATTTTACCCTCAGGAACGCATAGCTTTATTTATTGACGGGTCAAACCTATATGCCGCCGCCCGTGCCCTTGATTTCGACATTGATTACAAAAGGTTGCTGGAGGTTTTTGCAGCCAAGGGACACTTGGTGCGGGCCTTTTATTACACGGCGTTGGTGGAAGATCAGGAGTATTCCCCCATCCGTCCGTTGGTCGATTGGCTGGACTACAACGGCTACACAATGGTGACCAAGCCGACCAAGGAGTTCACGGATTCCGCGGGCCGGCGCAAAATCAAAGGCAACATGGATATCGAGTTGGCCATTGATGTCTTGGAAATGGCTGAGCACCTGGACCATGTGATCATATTTTCCGGTGACGGCGATTTCCGCCGTCTGGTGGAGGCCGTGCAGCGCAAGGGCTTGCGGGTGACGGTTGTCTCTACGGTGCGCTCGCAGCCGCCGATGATTGCCGATGAACTGCGGCGCCAAGCGGACAATTTTATCGAGTTGGAAGACCTGCGCGGCACCGTGGCGCGGGCCGGCGGCTCTAGTCACAATCACGCCCATGAGCAGGACCAGGATCAAAACCTTCTGGACGACGACCTGGATGATGGGCCGGATGACCGGTACTCTGATGACGAGGTCTACGACGACGACCTGGAAACAGCTTGATTTCGCCGCCCTGTGATTAGCCCAACTGAATTCTCCGGCCCTGAACGTGACTGCGAACGCTGCCCCCGGCTGCGTGCGTTTTTGCTTGAGCATCGCCGCGCCCACCCGGACTGGCACAATGCGCCGGTGCCGTCATTTGGCAGCCTGGATGCGCGGTTGCTGATTGTCGGTCTGGCGCCGGGTCTGAAAGGCGCCAACCTGACAGGGCGGCCGTTCACCGGCGATTACGCCGGCGATTTGCTTTATGCGACTCTGCGGAAAATGGAGTTTGCTGCCGGCACTTACGCCAAACATCGCGATGACGGCCTTGAGCTCCATGACTGCCGCGTGACCAATGCGGTGCGCTGTGTGCCGCCGCAAAACAAGCCCATCGGCGCGGAGCAGACCGCGTGCCGGCCGTTTTTGGTCGATGAAATGGCGGCAATGCCCAACTTGCGGGTCATATTGGCATTGGGTGGCTTGGCCCACGGCGCTGTGTTGACAACCTTGGGTTTGCGCAAAAGCGCCTACAAATTCGGCCATAACGTCCGCCATGAGTTGCCTGGCGGATTGACGCTGGCCGACAGCTACCACTGCTCGCGCTACAACACCAATACCGGACGACTGACCGAGACCATGTTTCTCGATGTGTTTGAGGGCATTCGCGAATTATTGCCCTCGGCCAGCGATTAAATCGTAAAAACCGGGTTTTCCCCGGCGTGATGCTGCGTTACCGTATCGCAAGCAGAGGGAAGAGCGCATGACGGCTGAAATCGTCAATCTGAACAAATACCGCAAAGCCAAGGGCAAGGCGGAAAAAACCAAAAAAGCTGCGCAAAACCGCGTACGGTCGGGCCGCAAGAAGTCGGAACAGCGCCGCCGCGAACTCGAAAAAGCCGCCGAGGACGCGCAAATGGACGGCAACCGCCTCGATGATGAGAGTTAGCCTTTAACGATCGGCGGCTTCAAACGCGAACAATAAGCCCATCTGCCAGCGCTTGGCGGCAGGCCCGCAAGGCGGGGAACACACCGGACAAGACGCCCGCGCCAACCAAGAGTGCAAGCGTCAGTCGCTCGCGCGGGCTCGGCAGCGTGATCTCAATAAACAAGCCGAACTGCGCATCTAGGATCGGCTGTGCGATGGCGAGGGCGCCATATAGCAATGCCAAACCCAAGATGGCGCCGCCGATGCTCAGGCTGGCGGCCTCGGCAACGATAAGCGCGAACAGATGGCGGTGGCGTGCGCCGACGGAGCGCAAAACCGCCAGTTCGCGCCGCCGTTCGTTGAGCCCGGCGAGCATCATCGTCACCATGCCCAATAGGCCGGCCACCACCACGAATACGGAAATGGCGCTCATCGCAACTTCGACCGTGCCCATGAGGCTCCACAATTCCTGAAGCGCCACACCGGGAAGAATGGCGAGCAGCGGCTCGCGCGGGTATTCGTTGATCGAGCGCATGAGACCGAAGGCCCCGAACCTGGATTTCGTGCCGACGAGAACGGCCGAAATGGTGCTTGGCTTCAGATCCATCGAGCGAACCTTGTCCACGCTGATGCCCTTCCCCGGCACGCGCGACCCGCTTTTCCAATCGACATGAATGGCTTCGATGGCCTGCAGGCTGACG
>JAERTE010000047.1 GCA_016845145.1 Rhodospirillaceae bacterium | reverse complement strand
CTTGCAACCGGACGATAGCAATCGGTTTTTGCGCGGCAAGCTGATCCACGCCTTACTGCAGACCCTGCCCGACCTGCCTGCCGCTGAGCGTGCCGATGCCGCCAAACACTATCTGGAAATGCCGGGCCACGGCTTGGCGGGTGGCGAGGCCGACGCCATCGCCCGTGAAACCCTGGCCACCCTAAACGACGCAGCTTTCGCACCTTTGTTCGGCCCCGGCAGCCGCGCCGAAGTGCCCATGGTCGGCACTTTGCCGGCGGGCGCGGATCGCGAGCCAATCGTTGTCTCCGGGCAAGTTGACCGGTTGTTGATCACTGACGATGAAGTCATTGTGATCGACTACAAAACCAACCGCCCACCACCCTTGAATGAGGCCGATGTGCCGAGTGTGTATCTGCGCCAGATGGCGGTTTACCGGGCTTTGTTGGGGGCGATTTATCCAGGCCGAAACATACGCGCTGCATTGTTGTGGACGGATGGACCCAGATTGATGCCGCTCGACCCAGATCGATTGGATGCCCACCTTGACGATACGCCGCTTCGTGCCTAGATTTCGAACAACGGATTTTCAAACGATACATCCCGGCGAAACAACCCATCGATACAGGATATTTCCCATGCCCAAACAGGTCTCCGACGACTCCTTCGACAGTGACGTACTCAACGCAGACGGCCCCGTAGTGGTCGATTTTTGGGCCGAATGGTGCGGGCCGTGCAAGCAGATCGCGCCGGCGCTGGAGGAATTGGACCAAACCATGGGTGACAAGGTCACCGTGGCCAAGATCAACATCGACGACAATCCGATGACGCCGTCGAAGTACGGCGTGCGCGGCATCCCGACGCTGATTTTGTTCAAGGGCGGCGAAGTTGCGGCCACCAAAGTCGGCGCCATTCCGGCCAGCCAGCTGAAAAGCTGGGTTGAAGAAAACATCTAGAACTTCACCTTTGTAAATTCGCGAGGTATCCATGAGCAAGCTTGAGATCCATCAGGTTGCCGTCCTTAGTGACAACTACGTTTACCTCGCGCATGACGCCGAGACCGGAGCGACCGCCGTGGTCGACCCAGCCGTGGTCGACCCCGTAATGGCCGCAGCCGATGCCAAGGGTTGGAAGATTACCCATATCCTCAACACCCACCACCATGCCGACCACACTGGCGGCAATCTCGAGATCAAAGAGAAGACAGGCTGCATCATTGTCGGCCCGAAAGCCGATAAGGAACGCATCCCCGGCATCGATGTGGAGGTCGCCGACGGCGACACCTATATGCTGGGCAACGCCGAGGCCAAGGTTTTTGATGTCCCCGGCCACACCAGCGGGCATTGCGCCTATTGGTTCGCCGGTTCAGATGCATTGTTCTCGGGAGATACTTTGTTTGCCCTGGGTTGCGGGCGGCTGTTCGAAGGCACGCCGGCGCAGATGTGGGACTCGTTGTCGAAGTTCATGGACCTGCCGGATGCGACGCAGGTTTTCTGCGCGCACGAATACACGCTTTCCAATGGCGAGTTTGCGCTCAGTGTCGAGCCCGAGAATGCCGATCTGCAGGCACGCATGGACGATATCCGCGAAAAACGCCGGGGTGGCATCCCCACCGTGCCCTCGACCTTGGGCGACGAGAAAGCCACCAATCCGTTCCTGCGCCCCATGAGCGCACACCTGCAGGAAACCGTGGGCTTGAGCGGTGCGGGTTTGGTCGAGGTTTTCGCAGAGACCCGCGCGCGCAAGGATAACTTCTAGCACCGCATTCCGGCACGCCTGATTCTGGCTGATTTGCATCCGAAAAAGTGGTAAAATAGGTACTCTTCCGGGGGGAGCGCGGAGGCCGGCGTAATGCCACTGAAGCTCTGCCTGAGTGCCGTTGTCCTTATATGTATGAGCACCGCCGTTTTTGCCGGGGGTTTGTGCTGGGATGTCCGCACCCAAGATCACCGCCCGTGCGGCTGGGGCCCGGAAACCCGCAGCAATGGCGACCCGTTTATCGGTGGCAGCCCACCACCACCGGCCATCCCGAAACCATCCGCGAAAATGATCGCGGATTTCACGAACCGGTTCGATGCACTGATCCGTGAAGCCGGTAACCTGGACCTGGAACGCCGGACCTCTTTTACATCGGTGGCGGATATGGCCCGCTCGACGGATCATTTGTACCGCGCCACCCTGGAAAGCGTCGCGTGGGCGGAAAGCCGGCTCAGCGGCCTCAGCGAGGTGCATGACCGCCACGCGCCGTGGGTCGATGCCATGGCGCGCTACGCGTCGCGGCTGGAAGACAAAGAGAAGGATGCCGTACAGGCACTGGAAAAAAGCCAAAATCTGTGGCGTGCCTGGGAAAAAACCTATGGCGAACTTGAACGGCGCATGGTTTGGGCCCGCCACGCAGCCCAGCATGTAGTGAAAAGCGCCGACGCGGGCCGCAAGCGGTTCTTCGACAAGGCCGCCGCTTTCGATACAGCCGGCCTGCCGCGGCCCAGCACCATCCGCGGCCTGCCGGCGCCGCGCCGCGCCCGTTACGAACCCCCCGCCGTGAAGCCTGAGCAGGTCGGCAAGCCGTTCCAGCCCGAACCCGTGCTGACCGCCGTGGGTCTAGCCCTGGTCATTCATCCCGATCCGCCGCGCTTTTCCCCAACGGCTGCGAACGAACGCGCCATCACCGGCAGGTTGAACGAGGTCGACAAGCAAGTCGGGAGTTTGCGCAGAGTTAACCACACCATCGCGGTCACCCAGGGAAATCTCAATGGGGCGCGACGGCGTCACGCGGATCTGAAGCATTCGATTTCGCGCCGCGAACAGCGCCTCATGATGCTCACGGAAAGACGCAACCAGGCCCTCGCCTATGCCGAGACCCTGAAGGCGAAGGGTCGACCGATCAAACAAGTGTTGTTCGCGAACGAACGCAAGCTGGTCGAAAAGGTGGTGGAAACGGCGTTCTGGGGAGAACTGGAATCACGCCTGGAGGCCGCCGCATCACGAAAGTTCGGCGGCATTGTCGATGTATCGTCGTTCAACAAGTTCCGCAACGTCATGAAAGCGGCGGTAAAACTGGGCGAAGGCATTTCGGCTGTCATCGAGGACATGCCGGACGCCCTGGCCCACAACCAAGACGAAATCGATTCCCTGTCCGAGCGCATCGACCGCACCACCAACGAATTCAACGTCTCTTTCGCGGAAGTCCTGTGGGGCGCGCCAGGATGGCTCGATGATGTCATCAAGCACCACTGGAGGGATGAATGATCATCGTCTCCGACATGCTGGTCACTTTTCTGATCGGGCTCGCCATCGGCTACGTCATCTATCGGCTATTGCGCGGCGAGGTCCGGGTGTTCGAAGCCGGGTTCGCCGTATTTCTTTTGGGTGGCGCGGGCCTAATTGCCTGGTGGACCGATCATGTTGGCGCCCTGTTGGCTTGGAGCATTGAAACTTTCGCCGACGACTGGGCCGAGCCTCTGGCGATGGCGGCGGGGTGGTGGTTTCAAAGCCCGGATCACGTGTTGCATCTCGCCATCCCCATGCTGATTTTACCGGTCGTCATTTTCATCGGTGCCGTAAAGATCGACGAAATCGACCGCTTGTGGATCAGCGATATGGCCGGCGTGCTCGTGACCGGCGTGTTGCTCATCGGCGGCGCCTTTGTCTTCAGTGGCGGTTCGGCGGTAAACATTGCCGGCGACAACGTTGAAAGCTCACCACTGAAGAACAGTTTTGCCGCTGAAGGCGTCGCCGGGGTTCGGCTCGCAAGCGGCGACAAGGTCCTCTACCTGACCGGCAATCCGGGCCAGAAAGTCATCTGGAACGGCGAGGAGTTACTAGCCTACCGGATCACGGTGCATCTGTTGAACGACACCTACGACACAATACCGGACGGCACGGCGTTGCTGCCGGGCGCCACGCGGGTTCGGGTCATTGATGCCGCAAACGAAGTGCTGTTCATGCGGACTGTCCGCATGAAAGGCCCCATCGGCCCTGCCGGCATGGCCAGCGCCGCCTATGAATGGACCGGCAAGGGTGGGTTTAAAAAGGGCACCTACGCCGTCCGCCTGACCAGTGGTGATGTCACATTGTCGTTGCCGCTGCGGTTGTTCTGAACCCGAATCCGCTTTTGCGGTCGCGACGCGATTTTGATTTAATCGATGCATGCTGCTGTTCCCGCGCCTATAGTTTTTCCACATACATCGGGGAGTCAGAACATGAGCGCTGTTCTCGATCGGCAGACGTTTGGTGCCGGAGACAGGATATTTACCGAAGGCGAACGCGCGAGCGTCGCCTATATCGTCCAAGACGGTTTGGTGGCACTGTCAAAACAGCGCGATGAGCAAGAGGTTGAGCTCGACAAGGTTGAGGCGAACGGCATTTTTGGCGAAGTGGCGTTGATCGACGATATGCCGCGCATGGTCTCGGCGACGGCGATCGAACCGACCACGGTCATCGTCATCACCCGTTACGTGTTCAAGGAAAAACTGGAAAGCAGCGACCCGTTCATCCGCGGGCTGTTGAACATGTTCGCCGCCAACACGCGAAAGCTCAGCCGCATGGCCGCCTCCTGATCCGACATGATTTTTTTGACGAGAGAGAAAATATGAAACCAAGAATCGTGCGCGCCAATGAAGCGCAGACCAAGATCGCGCCGGCGGATAAATTCGTCGGCCAAGTGCTGCAAGATCAAGTATTTGTACCGGAAGACCCATCCAGGATGCGCATCACCCGCGTCACCTTTACACCGGGAGGCCGGACCAACTGGCACACACATGCCGTGGGGCAGGTTCTCTACGTTATATCGGGTGTCGGGCGCTATCAGCTGGAAGGCGAAGCCGTGCAGGAAATCTGTCCGGGCGACACCGTGGTGATCCCACCCAAAACACGTCACTGGCACGGCGCGGCACCCGACCAAATGATGTGCCATCTGGCATTGTCGGAATCCGACGATACCGGCGCTGCAACGGACTGGCTGGAAGCCGTCAGCGATGGCGATTACACCGCCGCACCCGCCTGATCCGAAGCCATCGGAATAGATTTCTAAACCGCAGCCGCCGGCAGCACCGTGCCGGCGGCCTGGCCGAACCCGATGCGGTAGCCGTCGCCCTGGCAATGCCCCGATAGCGTCAACCTATCGCCGTCCTCAATAAAGGTCCGCTCACTGCCGTCCGCCAACTGCAACGGGTCGCGTCCGTTCCAGGTCAGTTCCAGCAGACTGCCGAGCGAGCCCTTCGCCGCACCGCTGATGGTGCCAGACCCCAGCAGATCGCCCGTTCGCATGGCACAACCGGAACCGGCGTGATGCGCCAATTGCTGCGCCGAAGACCAGTACATGTGCTTGAAACTGGTCCGGCAGATGGTGCTCGGTTGTGTGGTTCCGGCGGGTTGCATGGTGACGGTAAGGTTGATGTCGAAATTGTGCGGACCCTGCTGGCGGAGGTACGGCAATGGTTGCGGATCCTGGACCGGGCCGGGCGTTCGAAACGGCGCCAGGGCCTCTTGCGTGACCACCCAGGGCGAGATGGTGGTGGCGAAGGCCTTGGCCTGAAACGGCCCCAGCGGCTGGTATTCCCAGACTTGAACATCGCGCGCACTCCAGTCGTTGAGCAACACGTAACCGAAAATCATGGCGTCGGCCTCGGCCACCGACAGAGGCGCTCCCATTTCAGAAGGCGTGCCGACGACGGCACCCATTTCCAGCTCGATATCGAGCTTCGCCGACGCCGCGTAAGTGGGTTGATCGGTGTGCGGCGGTTTGATCTGGCCGCAAGGTCTCTGGATGTCGGTGCCACTGACCACCACCGTCGAGGCACGGCCATTGTAGCCGACCGGCATGTGCAGCCAGTTCTCCATAAGGGCGTTCGCGGGATCGCGGAACATGGAACCGACGTTGGTCGCGTGCTCGCGGGAGGCGTAGAAGTCGGTGTATTCCGTCACTTCGAACGGCAGATGCAGCGTCGCGTCCGTCATGGGGGTCAGGAGCTCCGGCCGTGGTCGGGCGCCCTGGCGCAGCATCCGGCTCAGCGCCAGACGCATCTCGGCCCACAAAGCCGCTCCGCGTGCCATGAGGGTGTTGATGGCCGGGTTGGAGAACAGCCCGCCGCCGCCCGGCAATAATCCCGCAGCTTCGGCGGCGGCGAGATCGAGAACCTGATCGCCGATGGCGACGCCCACGCGGGGCGCCGGTGCATCGGCTCTCGAGAACACGCCGTAGGGCAGGTTCTGGATGGGAAAATCGCACGTCTCGGTGTTGGCGCTCTCGACCCAGCTTTTCAGGCCAGGGTCATGCGTCTCGTTCATTCGGGCCATTCACTCGTAGGTCCCATCATGCATCCAACGGGCATGCTCGGGGGCGCGTTTGGTCTCGGCCCATTCGTTCAGCATGTCCCACTTCACCGCATCGAGTTTGCGGTCCATTTCGGCCGTATTGGTATTGGCCGACAGTTCCAGCCGATGCCCATTGGGATCAAAGAAGTAGATCGACTTGAAGATCGTATGGTTGGTGATACCGACAACGCCGATACCGTCAGCCTCCAGCCTGGCCTTGGTTTCCTCCAGATCCGCGACACTTTCGACCTCGAACGCGATATGCTGGACCCAATCCGGCGTATTGGGATCGCGCCCCATTTCCGGGCTGTTGGGCAGTTCGAAAAAGGCCAGGACATTGCCGCCGCCGGCATCCAGGAACACATGCATGTAGGGGTCCGGCGCCTTGGTTGACGGCACCTGATTCTCGCCGATGGCCAGAACGAAATCCATGTTCAGATACTTGCCATACCATTCGACGGTTTGCTTGGCGTCCTTGCAGCGATAGGCGACGTGATGGATTTTTTTGATGTTCATGATGATTCTCCACTGGCTTGGGGCGCGTCGATGACGCCACGCCGCACTTGGTCGCGTTCCATGGATTCGAACAACGCCTTGAAATTCCCCTCGCCGAAGCCGTCATCGCGTTTGCGCTCGATGAACTCGAAAAACACCGGTCCCAGCAAGGTTTCGGAAAATATCTGCAGCAATAAGCGCGGGTCGCCGTCTTCGGTCGATCCGTCCAACAGGATGCCGCGCGACTGCAGTTCATCCACCGGCTCGCCGTGACCCGGCAAACGCTCGTCGAGCATCTCGTAGTAGGTCTCCGGCGGCGGCGTCATGAACGGCAGGCCCTTGGCTTTCAGTTTATCCCAGGCCGCCGGAAGGTCATCGCAGGCGAGCGCGATGTGCTGGATACCCTCGCCATTGAACGCCATCAGAAACTCCTCGATCTGGCCAGTGCCGCTGGATGCCTCTTCGTTCAGGGGAATACGGATCTTTCCGTCGGGCGCGGTCATGGCGCGCGACGTGAGGCCCGTGTATTCACCCTTGATATCGAAGAACCGAATTTCCCTGAAATTGAACAGCTTCTCGTAATAGTTTCCCCAATACTCCATCCGGCCCCGATAAACGTTGTGGGTCAGATGATCGATGGTGTGAAAACCGCAGCCTCCGGGGTGGCGCTCGACGCCGTCGATGAATTGGAAATCGATATCGTAGATGGATGAGCCGTCTTCGTAGCGGTCGATCAGGAATATGGGCGCGCCACCGATGCCCTTGATCGCCGGCAGCCGCAGTTCCATCGGTCCGGTGGGAATGTCGATGGGTTGCGCGCCCAGTTCGAGGGCGCGGGTGTAGGCGGCGTGGGAATCGCGCACCCGGAACGCCAGACCGCAGGCGGACGGTCCGTGCTCTTCGGCGAAAAACGCGGCGCGGCTGTCGGGCTCGTTGTTGAGGATGAAATTGATGTTGCCCTGGCGGTAGAGCGTCACGTCCTTGGAACGGTGATGGGCGACTTCGGTGAAGCCCAGCATTTCGAAGATGGGTTCCAGGGTGTTTGGGGTGGGCGAGGCGAATTCAGCGAACTCGAAACCTTCGAGCCCCATTGGATTTTCGAACAAGTCGGTCATTGGGTGTCTCCTGTGTGCACATGCGTGATGTCATGGTCTGCGGATTGCACAGTGCGGCCGGTGGCGCACAGGAGACGCCCCGGGAGCTTTTTGCCAAGCAATGCGCAATGACGAGGAACACCGTCTAAACTTTCCTTCCTTTAACTATGTTCAGGGTATCGGAAACCAAGGTCCACGTGCAATCTTAAACGCCCACCGTCGCAGAAGTGTGAACCGGGGCTAGGTTTCGCGCCGTCTGACCAAAGTTTCGCGCCGCGCGATATAGGCACCGCTGGCGAAGATCAAAGCGCCGCCAGCCCACGTGGTCCAGGCCGGCACCTCGGCGAACAGCATGTATCCGATCAGAGATATCCAAACCAGTTTGGCGAAATCGAACGGCATAACGACGCTTAGATCGGCCTGGCGCACGGCTTGGGCTAAGATAAAATGCACTGCTGTTCCAATAGCGCCCATCATCGCCAGCCAGCCGAGTTCCGTGTAACTGGGCCACTGCCAGACGAACAATGCCGGTATCAGCGACACCGGCGTCATCAGCACCGCCATATAGGCGACGATGGTGAGACTCGATTCGGTTCGGCTTAGCGATTTGACCATGAGCATCACGCCCGCCCATGTGACCGCCGCGCCCAACGTATACAAATGGCCCTCGGAAAGCGTGCCGAAGCCGGGCCGGACGATCACCATGGCCCCAACAAACCCCACTATCACCGCCGCCCAACGGTGTTTGCCGACGATCTCATGCAGCACAAGAACACTGAGCACCGTGGCAAACACCGGGGCCGTGAACCCAAGCGCCACCAATTCCGCCAATGGGGTTATGCCAACGGCGGTGAAGAAACACATCATGTTGACGACGTTAAATGCACCGCGCGTTAAATGCCCGCCAAAGCGCCGTGTACGGAAGACAACAATGCCCGACCGGAGGATAAACGGGCTTAGAAACACCAGCCCAAACAATGACCGAAAAAATACGATCATGTAAGGGTGGACGCCTTCCGACACATGGCGCGCGACGGCATTCATGCACGCGGCCAGCAATGTGGCGGCGAGCATCAGCAAAATGCCACGTGTAGCGCCGGACATTTCCGCCGGCTTTATCATGTGCGCGCCTTAGGCGGCGTCGAAAAAGCGGTTGGCTTCCTCGAACAGCGCCAAGTTGCGTTCCACGTTGTATGGCTCTTCCGTGAGGTCTTCCGGATTCCATTCGCTGCGCGGTTCTTCGAAGAAGTTGCCGCCGTAGACATGCAGCGCGCCGGTGCAGCGGCTCAACGGGTTGGTGACGGAATGCACGACATCCTTACCCAACGGTGCAACCTCGCCTTCACCGAGCGACTTCGCGCCTGCGGCCTCCACCAAACCATCCCCGGCACCCTTTACTTGGCGCCAGAAAATGTTGTCCTCGCGCCCCGTATACAGGCCGATGACGGCCCACATGTTATGGTTATGGGGTTTCAGCGTCATGCGCGGAGCCCATACCAGATCCAGGATCGTGAGATCGTCGGCCACATGGATTTTGTTGACGCCGCCACGCTCGGGCTCACCCAATGCGGCCATCAATGCCGCGCGGTCGGCGATGGCGGCCTCGACGATTTCGCGCACCGCCGTGTGGCTGTCGGATTCCTTCACCGCGTGCTTGCAGTCATCAACGAAGCGATCAAGATCGAACACTGTATTTTCTCCCCACCCATGCCGAACGGCCGCAAGCATATCCTTCCGGCGGAACCGTATCAAACGCCTTGCCGAATTTCTCCGGCGCGCTCTAAAACTTCTTTTTCTCGCCCAACACACCGCCCGGGTGAAGCTCGTGAAAGCCTTCGTCGGTAAATCCCTTCTTTTGCGCCAGGGTCACGGCAATGGCGTCTCCGATCGCCATCTGCATGATTGTCGACGTGGTGGGCGCGTGCCCCCAGGCCTCCTTGATCGGCGGCATTTTCAAAACCACATCGGCATAATCGGCGAGACTGTCGCGGTCGTTCTCGCTGATCAGCACGACCGGCACCCCTTTGCCATGGGCAAAATCCATGACGGTATTCATCTCCTCGGCACGCCCCGAACGGCTGAGTGCGAGGATTGCGTCATTCGCCAGAACGGAGCCGAGATCGCCGTGGGCAGCGTCGGTCGGATGCAGGAAAAACGCCGGTGATCCAGTCGACGTCATGGTCGCGGCGATCTTCGTCGCAACGTTTCCGCTTTTTCCGATTCCGGTGCAAATGATCCGTCCGGTGATCCCGAGAAATATGGAAACCGCTTTCTCAAACGGCTCTTGAAGGTCATCCGTCAAGGCCGTCAGGGCTTGGATTTCCTGCAAGATAACGGGGTTTTTCCACGGTTTCGACAATGTCGGCCTCCTACGGGTAATGTGCTCCGGCATAGAACCAAGACTGAGCCGATTTGCCAAGCGGGGCGGATGTTATTAGGCTGGGTCCGGTCCGACGCGGATCACCTGTTTACCGAAGTTCTCGCCTTCCAACAGCCCGAGGAAAGCCGTGGTGGCATTTTCCAATCCGTCAGTCATGTCGATCTTGTATTTGATCTGTCCGGATTTCAGCCAACCCGCCACCTCGGTCTGAAACTCGCGCATCAGGTGCCAGTGATCGGTGACGATAAAACCCTGCATGCGCACCCGCTTGCGGTGCAGGTGTTCCAGGTTCCTGACGCCATAACGCTCATCGCCAACCAAATTATATTGGCTGATGGCGCCACATTGGATGAAGCGCGCGTAATCATTGGCATGTTCCAATGCCGCTTCCAGCATGGCGCCGCCGACGTTCTCGAAATTGACATCGATACCGTCGGGACAGATACGCTGCATGGCGGCCAGATAGTCGGTCTCGGTGCGGTGATTGAAGGCGGCGTCAAAACCGAGTTCTTCGGTTACGTAGGCGATTTTGGCGTCGGTGCCCGCGCACCCCATCACCTTGCACCCGGCGATCTTTCCCATCTGGCCTGCCAATTGCCCGACCGCGCCGGACGCGGCTGAAACGTACAACGTCTCGCCTTCTTTGGCCTGGCCAATCTCGCGCATGCCGATCCAGGCGGTCAGCCCCGGCATTCCCAATAACCCCAAGAAATACGGCAGCGGCGCCAGCTCGGCATTGACCTTAGCGACCCCCTTGCCACCGGCAACAACACTGTGGTCGGCCCAATCCATCATGCCGACGACCACGTCACCGGCCTGAAATTTCGGGTTCAACGACTCCGTTACTTCACCAACACAGCGCGCGATCATCGGCTGGCCGACCTCGAAATTCGCGGCGTAGGATTTGGCGGCGTCGAGGCGGCCGCGCATATAAGGGTCAAGAGACATATATATCGCCCGCACGGCCACATCACCCTCGGCCAGTGCCGGCAGCTCGGCTTCGCGCATATCGAAGTTGTCGGGCCCCGCCGGGCCGTGCGGCCGGTTTTTCAGCAGAACCTGCCGTGTATTCGTGGTCATTGGTGTGCTCCCTATCCGTTGTCGGCGAGGATGGTACCGGCAAGATACAGCGATCCGCAAATCAGAATGCGGGCCGGGCCCGTATTTTCCCGGACGATGGCGTTAATGGCATCAAGTACGGACGGCATCGGGCCACCTTCGATCTTTTGGGCTTCGATCAGCGCCGCCAACTGTTCGGCGCTGAAGCTGTTGTCCTCACCTGGGATGGCAACGCTTGCCGCCGTTTCCGCTACCTTCGCCAACGGCGCCAGGAACCCACCGGCCTCCTTGCTGTTCATCATGCCGCAGATAAGGTGCAAAGGGCGGTCTTTCCATTGCGAGCCCGCGTGCACAGCCAAGTGTTCACCGGCTGCCGGATTATGGCCACCGTCGAGCCACAACTCCCATCCTTCAGGCACGGCTTGCACCAGCGGCCCGCGCGTCAGGCGTTGCAAACGCCCGGGCCAAGCCACGTTTGCCATGCCTGCGGCAATGGCTTTCGGTTTCGGCGACAGATCCCCCAGCCGACCAAGCGCCGCGATGGCCAGCCCGGCATTCTCCACTTGATGGGGGCCTTCCAAGGCTGATGGCGGAAACAACCGGCGGCCCAATGCATCATCGAATATTAGATTGTCGCCGCGCATGGCGATCTTCCAATCGACGCCGCGCTCAATCAACGGCGCTTTCACGGTACGCGCGATCTCAACGATGGTAGCGCGTGCCTCAGGCAACTGCCGCGCCAGCACGCATGGTACACCACGCTTCAAAATCCCGGCCTTTTCAGCGGCAATCGCGCCCAACGTGTCACCCAGAAAATGCTGATGGTCCATGCTCACCGGCGTGATAACGGTGAGGTGTGGTTTGTCGATCAGATTGGTAGCATCGAGCCGTCCACCGAGCCCGGTTTCCAGCAGCACCACATCCGCCGGCGTCCGCTGAAACGCCAAAAATGCCGCTGCTGTGGTGATCTCGAAAAAGGTGATCGGCTCGGCGCGGTTGGCCGCCTCGCATTCCTTCAGCAAAGCTGTCAGCTTTTCTTCGGATATCAGCTTTCCGGCAACGCGGATGCGCTCATGAAAGCGCACCAAGTGCGGCGAGGTATAGACGTGTACCCGCCTGCCCGCGGCCTCCAGAGCTGCGTGCATCATGGCGATGGTTGAGCCCTTGCCATTGGTGCCGGCGATATGCACCACGGGCGGCAGTTTCCGTTCGGGATTGCCGAGCCGTGCCAGCAAGGCCTCGACGCGGCCCAAGGACAAATCAATCAGTTTTGGATGCAGCGCCATCAGCCGCGTTAAGACCGCGTTGCTTTCGGAGGTGCTCACGACTGTTTCGGATCGGGCTCGTGATCAATCACCAACGGCGCATCGGGCGGTGAATCCGGTGACGCCTCGGCGCTGTCTCCTTCGGCATCTGTATCGGTTTTGGGCGCCGCGATATCCGGCGGCGGCGGCAACTCGACGTTCTCCTCCGACACGGCGGCCACGTCAACCAACGCCGGCTCGAGGTCTTCGGATACCAGGGGGACTTCGGGCGCGGGTATGGCATCCTCATCGATCGTCTTGTTCATCAGTAAATCGATGACCCGGATCAATGTGTCGCGCAACGCCGTCCGCTCGACCACCATGTCGACCATACCGTGTTCCAACAAATACTCGGCGCGCTGGAACCCTTCGGGCAAGGTCTCACGGATGGTTTGCTCGATGACCCGCTGACCGGCGAAGCCGATCACCGAACCGGGCTCGGCAATGGCGATGTCGCCCAACATGGCGAACGACGCCGTCACCCCGCCCGTGGTCGGGTCGGTCAGCACAACGATGTAAGGTAATCCCGCCTGCTTGACCTCATCCACGGCAATCGTCGTACGCGCCATCTGCATCAGCGAATGGATACCTTCCTGCATGCGCGCGCCGCCCGATGACGGGATCACCACCAAGGGCGCATGGCGGCTGACCGCCTGACGTGCCGCGGTCAACAAACCTTCACCCACGGCCAATCCCATGGAACCGCCCATGAAGGAAAAATCAAACACCGCGACAACCACATTGTTGCCGCCCATGGTGCCGAACGCGACCTTCAGCGCATCGTTTACGCCGGTCTTGGCGCGCGCTTCCTTGATGCGGTCGGAATAACGTTTCAGGTCTTTGAATTTTAAGGGATCGGCGGCGACCTCCGGCAGCTTGATGGTCTCAAAGCCGTCCTCGTCGAACAACAATTCAAGCCGCGCGTCGGCGCCCAAGCGCATATGATGGCCGCAATGCTGGCAAACGTGCAGGTTCTTTTCCAGGTCGCGATGAAAGATCATCTGGCTGCAATTGGAACACTTGTGCCAAAGATTCTCGGGCACTTCCTTCTGGCCGCCCACCAGTTCGCGCAGTTTCGGACGAACGAAGTTTTTGAGCCAGTTCATGCCTGCATTCCCCCCTGTTTTCCGACGATCTTCCGCACGTCAGGCGCGTGCCTGACGCACACCTTTGGCCAGATCCGAAACCAGCGCAAGCACCTTGTCGCGGGCATCCCCCGTGTCGGCATTGGCGGCGACAATGTCCACCAGGGCGGAGCCCACGACCGCCGCGTCGGCAACGCGCGCGATCTCGGCGGCTTGTTCCGGCGTGCGGATGCCGAAACCGACAGCCACAGGCAAATCCGTGTGCCCCTTGATACGCGCCACGTGCGCGGCAACATCGGATGCGGCTGCGGATTTGGTACCTGTGATACCGGTGACGGAAACAAAATAAATGAAGCCCGAAGCATGCTCGACGACGCGCGGCAACCGCTCGTCATCGGTGGTGGGTGCGGTCAGGTAGATGAAGTTGAGCCCGGCGTCCAAACACGGCAGACAGAGCTCACCCTCTTCTTCCGGCGGCAGATCGACGACGATGAAGCCGTCAACGCCGGCTTCCTTGGCGTCCTTCAAAAACGCATCGACGCCGTAGATGTAGATCGGGTTGTAGTAACCCATAAGCACAATGGGCGTGTCGTCGTCTTGAGCACGGAAGGTGCGCACCGCGTCCAACACTTTGGCCAGCGTCATGCCACCCTTGATGGCGCGCAATGAAGCGGCCTGGATCGCCGGTCCGTCGGCCATGGGATCAGAGAACGGCACGCCGATTTCAATAATATCGGCGCCGGCGCCGGGCAGGCCCAACAGAATTTCCGTTGCCGTTTCGATGTCCGGGTCGCCGGCCGTCAGGAAGGTCACCAGACCGGCGCGGCCTTCATCTTTCAGGGCCTGAAAGCGGCGTTCGATGCGCGTACTCATTCTTCGTTCATCTCCACGCCCAGGTGTTTCGCCACGGTGAAAATATCCTTATCCCCCCGGCCGCACATGTTCATCACCAGCAAGGTATCGGGGTCCATGCCGCCCGCCACCTTGGCCACATGCGCCAAGGCGTGGCTCGGTTCCAGCGCCGGGATAATGCCTTCCATGCGGGTACACAGCTGGAACGCCTCCAAGGCCTCATCGTCAGTGACCGAAACATACTCGACCCTTCCCGTATCCTTGAGCCAGGCATGCTCGGGCCCAATCCCCGGATAATCCAAACCTGCCGAAATCGAATGACCATCCAAGATCTGGCCTTCTTCGGTCTGCAACAAATAGGTGCGGTTGCCGTGCAACACGCCTGGGCGTCCGCCGGTCAGCGACGCGCAATGCTCGCCAGTCTCAACACCGTGGCCCGCGGCCTCAACACCGATGATCCGAACGCTTTCATCGTCCAGGAATGGATGAAACAGCCCCATGGCGTTCGACCCGCCGCCCAAACACGCCACCAAAACATCCGGCAGGCGGCCTTCGGCCTCTTGCATCTGCTCACGCACTTCGTCGCCGATGACGCACTGGAAATCACGCACCAGGGTCGGGTACGGGTGCGGGCCGGCAACAGTACCGATGATGTAGAAAGTATCCTCGACGTTGGACACCCAATCACGCAGCGCTTCGTTCATGGCATCCTTCAGCGTGCCGGTGCCTGACGTGACCGGCCTGACCTCGGCGCCCAGCAACTTCATGCGGAACACATTGGGTGCCTGACGCTCGACGTCGGTCTCGCCCATGTAGACGATACACGGCAGGCCGAACAGCGCACACACGGTCGCCGTGGCGACGCCATGCTGTCCGGCGCCGGTCTCGGCGATGATGCGGGTCTTGCCCATGCGCTTGGCCAGCAAAATCTGGCCGATGGTGTTGTTGATCTTGTGCGCGCCGGTGTGGTTTAGCTCGTCGCGCTTGAAATAGACCTTCGCACCGCCAAGTTCCTCGGTCAGGCGCTGGGCGAAATACAGCGGGCTCGGACGTCCAACATAGTGCTTCATCAAATGATGGAACTCGGCCCAGAAATCGTCATCGGCGCGGGCATCGGCATATGCCTGCTCCACGGCTAAGATCAGCGGCATCAAGGTTTCGGCAACGTAACGTCCGCCGTAGATACCGAAGTGTCCGTCTTCATCGACACCGGTGCGATAGGAGTTCAACTTGGTCATGGATGAGTGTCCTCAAATTCGAACGGCTATAAATCGCTAAGAGGCGCGGAAATGCAAGCCTTTTCAGGCGATCTCCGTGCGTGCAGCGGCAATAAACCGTCTGATTTTTTCAGCATTCTTGATACCCGGCGCATCTTCAACGCCCGTCGACACATCCACGGCGGCCGCGCCGCTTACCCGCACGGCCTCGGCTACGTTTTCAGCCGTCAACCCACCGGCCAAAACCCAAGGCTTCGACCAGTTTTCGCCGGCGATCAATTGCCAATCAAACGCCAGCGCATTGCCGCCCGGCCGCGTTGCGTCGGCGGGCGGTTTGGCGTCAAACATTAACCGATCAACCGCGGGCTCGAAAGTTCGTGCGCGCGCGACATCTTCGGCACCCGCAATGGCCACCGCTTTCATCACCGGCACGCCGAACATCGCCCTGATATCCTGCGCGCGCTTGGGCGTCTCCTTGCCGTGCAACTGCATCATGTCGACACCGACGTTATCAGATATTTCCCTCAGCAATGCGTCATCCGCATCGACGCTAAGCGCCACCTTAACAACGCCCTCCGGCACCCGGGCTGCCAACGAAGCTGCGCGCGCAGTGTCGATCGATCGCGGCGACGGCGGAAAAAACACGAACCCCACCATGTTCGCACCGGCCTGAACGGCGGCATCAACATCGGTTTCGCGGGTCAGGCCACAGATTTTTACGACAGTCGGCATGGGTCGAACATCAACATCTTTGCTTCGGCTGCATTTCAGCGCCCATATGCCGGTCTCCGGGGGGCAGCGTCAAGCCATTGGCATTTCGGTACAACTGGTGATTGACCACGCCGGAACCACGACCCAAACTGAATGCAAATGAGCAAAGTATTTCGCGCCGCATCCGCACAGGAACTCAGGCTTTCCAATCATACTGGAATCCTGCCGTTTGCTGCGGCTTTGGTGGTTGTCGCGTTGTTTGCAGGTGCCTGGGATTTGATCCGTGAGGATCAGGCGTTGCGGTTGAAGAGTGAAATATCCGGACACGCGACGCATATTGCTGCTCGTCTCGAAGCGCATATTGCCACTCGTTTGGCGATCGGGGTTCATTTAGGCCACGACCTTGCCGATCTAAACATCGTGACGGAATCGGGTTTCCGGCAAATGACCCGTTCCCCACATGAATTATTTCCCGATATCCAAGCCATAAACTGGGTCAGTTCCGAGCGCATCATCCGCTGGGTCTCACCGTTAAAGGGAAACGAGGCGGCGATTGGACTCGACATCAACAAACTCCCCATCCCCAATGCGACTTTGGATGAGGCGGTGCGCACAGGATCATATCGGGTTACGGCACCGATCGAACTGGCCCAGGGCGGTCGCGGCTTCGTTGCTTATATTCCACTGCATCCGGACAGGGGGCCGGGAGGCTTTCTCAATATCGTATTTCGGACGGCGCCACTCATCGAGGCCACAATCTCAAACGATGTGAGCGACCGTTTTTCGGCGGTCATATCCGATGGCGAGGCCTCCGTATATGGGGAAGGCGGCGCAGCGGATGCCTCTCGGACGTCACCGCAACCGACCATCAAAGTCGGTAACCGCGTCTGGTCTTTGTCGGTGATACCGACGCCACAAACATTGCGCATGCATGCCTCTATTGTCGATGAAATGGTACTCATTGCCGGATTGCTGCTCTCGCTCGCTGTCGGGTTGTTGCTGCGGTTTGCCTTGCTGCGCCAACAATCGGTGCGGCGAAGTGAACGCCGCTTCCGCGATATCGCCACCGTCAGTTCCGATTGGTTTTGGGAGATGGACGACAACCTGCGTTTTACGTACATCTCCGAGCGCTACGATGTCGTCACAGGTGTCAGTTCCGATTATCGCATAGGCTTGAAACGCGAAGAGTTGGTCGATGAAGATCAATTAAAGACCGAAGAATGGGCCGGCCATTTTGCGGATTTGGCCGCACGGCGACCGTTCAAAGATTTCGAATACGTGGTCACCGTGCCGCAAGGCAAGACATTGCACTTGAGGGTCAGTGGCGTCCCGGTTTTCGATGCCAGTGGCCAATTTACGGGTTACCGCGGCAGCGCCACCAACATTACCGATGAGAAATTCGCGATCAGCGCCCTGCGTGGTGCGGAAGATAAACTGCGCGATATTTTGGACAACACGCCTGTCGGCATTGCCATCGTCAATCACCCTTCAGATACCGCCAACACCATGCCCGGCCAGCGCGTTTTCGCCAACCGCGCACTGATCGACATGTTCCGTGCATCATCGGCCGAGCAGTTGCTCACCGGCGATATCGGTGAAACCTGGGGCGACCTGGATCAGATGAGAGACCTCGAGGCGAAATTCCGCCGCGGAGAGAACATTGCCGGATACGAGTGCCTGAGGCGGCGCATGGACGGCTCCGCTTTTTGGGCGTCAATGAGTTCTTTGCCCATTAGCTTCGAGGCCGACGATTGCACCATGCTGTGGATCTTCGACATTGACGACCGCAAGCGTATCGAATTGGCGCTTCATGAAAGCGAAGCGCAACTCCGCGCTGTCTTCGACAACACACCTGTCTGCATGAACCTCAAGGACACCGAAGGCAGGTTTATTTGGCTCAATAAGCCTTACGAAGAATGGTATGGCCTCAAAGCCGAAGACATCATCGGTAAGACAGTCAACGACCTGGACCTGCACGATGATGAGGTCGACAGTCTGACCGCCGCTGAAAAACAAGCCCTGGTAACGGGCGAGACATTTGAAAGCGAAATCCGGGTCTCCAGGCCGGATGGCAACACGTACGACCGAATTTTGATCAAGTTCCCGATCAAATCTCCGGCTGGGAAGACTCACGGGCTCGGCACTGTTGCCATCGACATCACTGAGCGAAAACGCATGGAAGCTGATCTGGTATCGGCCAAGATTGACGCGGAATCGGCCAACCGGGCGAAATCCGAGTTTCTGGCGCATATGAGCCACGACCTGCGAACACCGCTGAACGCCATCCTCGGGTTCTCCGAAATCATGAAGTACGAGACCTTCGGACCGATAGGGGAAGAACTCTACAAAGAATACATCCAGCTGATCCACGACAGCGGTCAGAGATTGGTGGGCATGGTCAACGATATCCTTGACCTGTCACGCATCGAAAGCAGCGAGTATGAGTTAGCGGAAGAACCCCTCAATGTCTTCGATGCCATGATATCATCCCGCCGACGGTGTCTGCCAGGCACCACTGACCTGGTAGACCGCGCAGAGATTCGTGTCGAGGCCGACCCGAACGCCCCCAGGCTGTTTGCCGATGACACGGCATTGTCCCAAATTCTCGACAATTTTCTGACCAATGCGATCAAATACGCGAGCCCCAATCCCGTGATTTCTCTGCGATGGGAAATTGAGGACAATGGAAACGGACTCATGCAAGTTCACGACAATGGTCCGGGCATCCCCGCTGAGGAATTGAACAATATCATGCTGCCCTTCGTCCGTGGCCGCAACGCCGGCGCCGGCGCCCCCGAGATATCAAGGGAAATCGACGGCGTCGGCTTAGGGTTGCACATCGTTTCGCGCCTGGTCGACCTGCATCAGGCTGATTTTATGATCGAAAGCGCGCCGGGCGAGGGAACTACCGTCAGCGTTTCGTTCCCGGAAAGCAGAATTCTGCCCCTCGATTGATCGCCGTCACCGGTTCGCGAGGAACCCCAACAACGCTGAATTGAATGCGGCGGGTTGCTCGATATTGCACAGGTGCGCGGAGTCCTCGATCACCACCAGTTGCGAGCCATCAATCTTCTCGTGCAATACCTCTGCGGCGGACACAGGCGTGCCCGGATCGTGTTCCCCGACAATCACCAGCGTGTCGGTATCGATTGACCCCAGCAGGCCTGTCTGATCCATGTCACGGATTGCCGCCGCGCAGCCGGCAAAACCCTCCACGTCGGTGCCCCGGATCATCGCGCCGATCTTTTCGACCTCCGGATTGCCGCTTTCGCGGTAGGGCGCCGTGAACCAGCGCTCGAGCGTCGCATCTACAACGGCGCCGGTGCCGCCCTCGCGGGCTTGAACAATGCGTTCATCCCAAAGCGATGCCGGCGGCATGACGCAAGCGGTGTCGCAAAGTGTCAGGGATTTCAAACGATCTCCATGCTTCGCGCCCAGGTGCTGGCCGATCATGCCGCCCATGGAAAGGCCGCAAAAATGCACACGATCCAAACCCAACCCATCCATCAGCGCGACGGCATCTTCGCCCAGCATGGCGATGCTATAGGGGCCGTCCGGCGCGGCGGACGCACCGTGGCCGCGGGTATCATATCGCAACACGCGGTATTCTGTGCTCAGCGCTTCGATCTGAGGGTCCCACATGGTGTGGTTGGACATCAGGCTGTTGGACAGCATCACCACCGGCGCTTCCGCCGGCCCATCGAACCGGTACGCCAATGTGGTGCCGTTGACATCGATGTTGGTGGTCATGATTGCAGTTCCTCCCCTATGCGTTTCGCCGCCGCAATCGGATCGTCACTGCCGGTGATGGCGCGGCCGATCACCAGATAGTCGGCACCCGCATCCACGGCTTGGCGTGGCGTCATGATACGTTTTTGGTCGCCCGCCGCCGCCCATTCGGGGCGGATGCCGGGCACCACGGTCTTAAAATCGGCGCCGCAAGCATCGCGCACCAACTCTATCTCACGCGGCGAACAGACAACGCCATCCAGGCCGCAGCCTTGTGCCAACTTGGCCAACCGCACCACCTGATCGGCGGCGCTGGCCGGCACGCCAATATCCGCCAAGTCTTCATCACCCAAGGATGTCAGCACGGTAACGCCAATCAACATCGGACGTTCCGCGCCCGCTTCGGCAACCGCAGCGGCGGCCGCTTTCATCATCGCCACCCCGCCCGATGCATGCACATTCAAGATCAGCGGCTTTAAGGCCATGGCGGACCGGAGCGCGCCTGCCACGGTGTTCGGAATATCATGGAACTTGAGATCGAGGAACAGCGGCTGCTCCTCGCCAGTGGGCCCACCAGTGAGCCCGCCTGTCACCTCGCGTACGCCTTGCGGTCCGTGCGCAGTAAAAAATTCCTTGCCGAGTTTGATGCCGCCCACGTGGCCCGACAGCATCAATGCCAAGGCCTTGGCGTGGTCCACATCGGTGGTATCGAGGGCGACGAGAATGCGTTTTCTGGGATCCATGCCTTGCCTTATACCCTCAAGCCCGTCCGTAAACCAGAGCCGCGGCGGCAATATCTTCCACCGCCGTTCCCGCCGACTTGAACAGCGTAATGGCGTCAGGGCCGGCGCGCGGGTTGTCGATCCTTCCACCGGCAAGATCGAACAAAGTTCCCAAGATATCATTCTCGGAAATCACGCCACGCGCCAACGGATCACAAATCTCACCGGCGCTGGTGATGGCATCCTTGGTGTCGATAAATATATCGGCGCGCTTAAGCGCCGTATCGTCGGCTTCACGCATTTCAGGTGTGAACGCACCAACCAAGTCCAAATGCTGGCCAGCTTCCAGCCAATGACCGTCGATCAGAGGACTTGCGGAAAGCGTTGCGCACGAAATAATGTCCGCGCCACCGATGGCGGTTTGCAGATCGGACTCGGCCTTTGCGCTGAAATCGGCACCATCCAGTTGCGCCGCCAGGGCCTGCGCTTTCTCAGGGTTTCGCCCCCAAATGGTGACGTCGCTGATCGGACGTTCTGCGGCATGGGCCTGGATCAGGTGCGGCGCCAATACGCCCGTACCGACCATGGTAAGGCGCTTTGAATCGTGCCTCGACAAATACCGCGAAGCCAGTGCCGAGGCGCCCGCCGTGCGCCGAGCCGTCAATTCAGCGCCGTCCATCAAGGCCAGCAATCGCCCGGTTTCGCGATCCATCAATTGGTAGCCCGCCTGCACGGCGGGCAGCGCCTTGTCGGCATTCTCGGGCGCAACGATAACGGTCTTCAAACCCACGAAACGGGGACACCACGCCGGCATCAGCAGCAATGTCGCGTCACGGCCGCCTTCGACGGGAACGGTGTGATGATGACGCGGCGGGATGGTGATCTCGGCGCGAAATCCATCTTCGAGAACATCAATGAGGGATGGATAGTCGAGACGCTCGGCAACCTCAGCGGCGGAAAAGGTGCGCACGACCCTGCTTAAGCCCAAGCCCAATACATGGCCTTAAGCTGCATCCGCCGGCGGCAGCGCCGTGCTGGAAGCCCGCTTACGGGTCTCGCCGAGTTCATCCTCAAGGCGTGCGATCTTCCGCTGCGCATGGCGCAGGTCGGTTTCGACGCTGTC
>JAERTE010000046.1 GCA_016845145.1 Rhodospirillaceae bacterium | reverse complement strand
CGTCGTCCAGGCAGAAGTTGTAGAAAAACTGATCCTGAGAGCTCTCCAGCCGACCCATCATTGTTCCATCCCCTGATATCCACCAGAAAAATGGAATCACGTTCTCAAATCCTAATCAACAAGGTGTTTTGCAACAGAATTGAGTGCTAAGCGGGCAGCGCCTGCAATGAAAATCCGCAAATCCGACCCGAATTCTGAGAATTTCATCACTAGTTTAAGAGTTGAGCCCGAAAACAAAGGGCTAGCCAACTGATAAAAGTCGACTAACCCTTTGATATTATTGGTAGGCGCTGAGGGATTCGAACCCACGACCCGCTGATTAAGAGTCAGCTGCTCTGCCAACTGAGCTAAGCGCCCTCAGTTTGAGAGGCCGTCATATAGCAGGCGAACCCCGATTTGTCGATCACTATACGGGCATTCCCCAGGCGTCGAGGCTCAGCTATCCTCGCCGCCACGTCGGCCAATGATGACGTCGCGATGCACCCACACACCCATCAACAACCCGAACCCGATCAGCAGCGTGATCATCGCGGTACCGCCGTATGAGATCAGTGGCAACGGCACACCAACGACGGGTATCAACCCCATCACCATGGCGATATTGATGAACACATAGAGGAAAAACGTCACCGTAACTCCGAGACCGACCAAACGACCGAAATGGCTGTAAGAGCGCATGGAGATGGCAATGCCGTAGACCAGCAACAGACCGTAGAGGCCGATCAACCCGAGGCCGCCGATCAGGCCGAATTCCTCGGCCAGCATGGTGAAGATGAAATCCGTCTGCATTTCGGGCAAAAAGCGCAAGTGCCCCTGCGTGCCCAGCATGAAGCCCTTGCCCGACAGCCCGCCCGAACCGAGCGCGATTTTCGACTGGATGATATGGTATCCGGCGCCCAGGGGGTCGACCTCCGGATTGAGAAACATCATGATGCGCTGCTTTTGATAGGTGTGGAGGAATTGCCAGCCCACCGGCAGCGACGCCAGCGCCAACGCCAATATCACGCCAAACTTCCACAGCCGCACGCCGGCAGCGAAGAAAATCGCGCCGCCAGCCATCACCAGCATCAATCCCGTGCCGAGATCGGGCTGGCGCAAGATCAACGCCACCGGCAAGCCGATCATTGCCAGGGGCGGAATGAGGCGGGTTGGGCGTCCGATATTCTCCATGCCAAGGCCATGAAAATAACGCGCCAGGGCCAGAACCAAGGCGATCTTCATCAGTTCAGACGGCTGCAGGTTAAAATAACCCAAATCAATCCAGCGCTGCGCCCCCATACCGATGAAGCCCATCACTTCGACCAACACCAGCAGCACCAGACTGATGCCGTAAAACGGATAGGCCAAACGCAACCAAACACGCACATCAACCATTGCCACGCACAACATGACCGCAAGCCCGATGGCAAAGCGTACCGCGTGACGGCTGGCCCAGGGTTGGAAATTGCCGTTCGCCGCCGAATACAGCATGGCAATCCCGATACCAGCCATCAGACAAACCAACAGCACGAAAAACCAATGAACGTGCAGCAACTTCTGGCCGATAGAAAAAGCTGGAGGATTGAGGCTGTCTTCTCTCATCCGTCCTCTTGCTCCTTGTTTTCTGGTGCCTGGTTACCTGGCGCCTGATTGAAGTTGCCGGCCATCACATTGCGGGCCGAATCCCGGCGCTGCGCTTCTTCGAGGATATCGCGCGCGATGGGCGCCGCAGCCTTTGATCCGCTGCCGCCATGCTCGATCACCACGGATACCGCATAACGCGGGTTATCGATGGGCGCGAAGCCGACAAACAGCGCATGGTCGCGCTCTTTCCAAGGTAAATCTTTATTCTTGATAACACCGACCTCGCGCTCCGCCTTGGTAATGCGGCGCACCTGAACGGTGCCTGTCTTGCCCCCCATGGCCCATTCCGGTTTGTCAATTCTTGCGCGCCGTGCCGTACCGAAAGGGGAATTCATCACATCGTTCATGGCTTCGCGGACAAGATCCAAATGGCGCGGCCTGAGATTGAGACTCTCGAACGGTACGCTCGCTTCGTTTTTGCCGGGTGCCGCGCGCGATACCGCGCGAGTAAGGCTCGGTGTCACGGCGAAGCCTCCGTTCACCAACCGCGCCGTCATGATCGCCAACTGCAGCGGCGTAACCAGCAGATATCCCTGACCGATCCCGGTGATGACGGTTTCGCCTTTCTGCCAGCCAGCCTCCAGGGCGCCCCGCTTCCATTTCGGCGTCGGCACCAGTCCGGCTCGTTCGCCGGGCAAATCGACGCCCAGCTGCGAGCCGAACCCGAGCCGCTTCGCCATCGCCGCAATACGCTCAATCCCGGTCCGGCGGGCAATTTCATAGAAATAGACATCACAAGATTGCGTAATCGCGGACTTGGCGTTGACCAGGCCGTGGCCGTGTTTCTTCCAGCAATGGAACCGGGCGTTACCCAACTCCATGAAGCCGGAGCAAAAGACCTCGCTGTCCTCCGTCACGATGCCCTTTTCAAGCGCCGCCAGCAGCACCGCCATCTTGAACGTCGAGCCGGGTGCATACCGACCAGCGATGGCTTTGTTGGTCAATGGCGCGCGGGGATTGCTCACCAAAGCCTGCCATTCGGGGCTGCTCAGGCCTTTGTTGAAGGCATTGGGGTCGTAGGCAGGCGTTGATGCCATGGCCAACACCTCGCCCGTGTGGATATCGAGGACCACTGCCGCGGCACTTTCCTCACCCAACCGTTCGCTGACCATTCGCTGCAAACCCATGTCGATGGTCAATTGCACTTCGGCACCGGGCTCGCCCTCGCGACGCTCCAACTCACGGATCACCCGGCCGTAGGCATTGACCTCAACCTGCGAGGAGCCGCCCTTACCGCGTAATGCCAAGTCGTGGATCTTCTCGAGCCCGGCCTTTCCGACCCGGAAACCCGGCAATTCGAGCAAGGGGTCGCCGGTCTGATCGTCCGGCGATACCGCCGCCACATAGCCCAACACATGGGCAAGGTCGGCGCCGTGCGGATAGCTGCGGCTTTGACCCACATCGATCATGATCCCCGGCAGATCCGGTGCATTGACCTCGATGCGCGCGGCGGTTTTCCAATCGAGATTTTCACGCACCGTCACAGGGACGAAACTCCGGTTGCGTTTGGTGTCGCGTAAAATCCTGCGCTGTTCCATCTGGCCGATGGGAATGATCTGCCCGAGCGCCGACAATGTGAGGTCAAGATCGCGGGTGTCTTCTGGGATCAACAGCACGCGGTAATTTTGCCTGTTGTCGGCAATCGGGATACCGAAACGGTCGACGATACGGCCACGCAGCGGTGGCAGCAGGCGCAGGTTGATCCGATTTTCATCGGCCAGTGTCCGGTAGCGCTCGGACTCGACAACCTGCAAGTAATACAACCGCCCCGCCAGCACTGACAGAAGCACCGCCTGGCCACCGGCCAACATGGCCGTCCGGCGATTGAAAAGCTTGTGGCGTTCGTTGTCGCGCAGCATCTCAGACCGGCCTCAGGATTTTCTGCTGCCACGACAAGAACAGCCGAGCCATTACCGGATACAGGCCGGCGCCAAGCAAGTATTGATACATCAATGCTTCCGGATCGAGGACATCACCACTGATGGCGGACAGCAAGATCCAAGCCAGAGCCATGACGCCGGCGGAAATCAGCACAAACCCCAGCCACACAACGAAGAACGCCTTGCCCGTTAAGAATCGCTGCTGCGACACCACCACGCCGTAGGCCACCAAATACAAAAGCGTGAATAGGCCTATGGGGGTGCCCCCCAGAACATCTTGCAACAGGCCGATCGCAAACACCGCGTAGCCCGGCATCAAATCCGGCCGGTACACGGCCCAATGATAAACCGCCAACAAAGACAACAGCGGCGCGATCCGTGCCCAACCCGGCGCATGCAGCGCAACCACGCCGAGGATCACCAACACCAACGTCAGCAACACCGGCGTCAACTGCCGGCTCAAAGCGTCCATGCGGTGCCAAACCGTACGACGCACGCCAGCCTCACTTCCGCCTGATGCCGGTAGCGGCGTTGGGCAAATCGTTGATGATACCTTGCAACCCGTAATCCAGAATCCGCACATACTCGACGCGGTCGCGGTTGACGAAAGGCTGCACCTCGATACCGCCGTCCGAGACCGACGATACCACGCCGATCGGCAATCCCGGCGGGAATGCGCCGCCATGGCCGGATGTGACGACGCGGTCGCCTTTTGAAACGACCGCACCGGTCGGCAAATGGATCAAGCGTGGGCGGTCGGTGTTGTTGCCGGCCATGATGGCGCGGACTCTCGATGACTCGATCACAATGGGGATGCGTGAGTTCAAATCAGTAATCAACAGCAACCGCGCAGCCAGCTTTCCGACACTTGCCACACGACCGAGCAAGCCATCGCCCGTGACCACCGCCTGGCCCTTGCGGACACCGGCATTGGCGCCGGTGCTGAGAATCAACGAGTGAACAAACGCGCCACCGGTGTCGGCCACCACGCGGCCAGTGATAAAACTGACGGCTGGGCCCGGTTGAAAATTCAACAAGCCCTTGAGCATCCGGTTTTCCATCTCCAGGCGCCGCGCGGCGGCCTGCCATTGCATCAGTCGCTCGCGGTCTTCGCGCAGTTGAGCGTTCTCAGCCCTGACACTCAGCAAGGCCCGGCCCTCGTCCACCATGTGATTGAAGGTGACGACGGGCTGCGAGAGCGCGTCCAAAATCGGTGTCGCCGCGTCGACGATCTGCTGGCGCGCTTTCTCGACACTTGCCACGTCAACGCGTCCCAACACGATCAGCGCGACCGCCGCCAACACCAGTGCGACGAAGGCAAACCGATGGGCCAGCGTTTTGACCGGTTGGGCAATGCGGGAGACTGTTCGTCGGGTATCCTTCAAATGCGCCTCGGCACCCCGGAATTGGATTTTTTAATCAACAACTTGACCGCGCCCATGCGCGCCAAGCACTCGGGAAATAAAAGATCGAATCGGCGACATCAAGTATAATATCCGATACTTATCTAAACATTAAGGAAATCCAAGCGTTTCATTGCCTCTTGACGGGGTTCGGAATCCTTTATATTGAGATATCAACCCAAGCGGCGATGGCGTCGCCGCAAGCGCCACACCGGCGTCGGGTTCAATGGCATCAATGACATCCTGTACGCCCGGATCGATTAGTCCGGGCTTTGCGTTTTCGGCCCGGCCAAACGTGAGGACTTCAGCATGCTCGACAATCCCCAACACTTCCAGACCCGCCCCCGAACTTTCCGCCGCCCCAACGGTGACAAAGCGCCGTCCGCATTTCCGCCAAGCGAATATGAAACCCGCCTGGAGCGACTTCGCAAACTCATGGCCGAGCGCGACATCGCCGCGGTCGTGCTCACCTCCATGCATTCCATCGCTTACATCTCGGGCTTTCTCTATTGCAGTTTCGGCCGTCCGTTCGGTTGCGTCGTCACGCAAGACGCCAGCACCACGGTCTCAGCCAATATCGACGGTGGCCAGCCTTGGCGTCGCTCCATCAGTGAAAACGTTATCTACACCGACTGGCAGCGAGACAACTTCTGGCACGCCGTTGCCGATTTAACGCCGCGGGGACGCATTGGCATCGAAACCGACCACCTGACGCTTGCCGCCCGTGACGCGCTTGCAAGCGCGTTCGATACGCCGGAACTGGTCGATATCGCGCCCGGCATCATGGCTCAACGCATGATCAAGTCGCCTGCCGAGATTGCGCTGATCCGCGAGGGAGCGCGCATCGCCGACTTGGGCGGAGAGGCGATCCGCGACGCCATCAAACCCGGCACCCGCGAGATCGACGTCGCCATGGCCGGGCGCGACGCCATGGAACTGGAAATCGCGCGCAGCTTTCCTGATAGCGAGCTGCGCGACACCTGGGTCTGGTTTCAATCCGGCCTCAACACCGACGGCGCGCACAACCCCGTCACCACAAGGCGTTTGCAGATGGGCGACATCTTGAGCCTCAACACCTTCCCGATGATCTCAGGATACTATACGGCGCTGGAGCGCACCCTGTTCCTGGGCCAGCCGGATGCCGCATCTATGCGGTTCTGGCAAGCCAACGTGGCGGCACACGAACTCGGCCTCTCGCTGATAAAGCCGGGCATCAGTTGCGCCGAAGTCTGCGCGCGCTTAAACGATTTCTTTGCCGCTGAGGGTTTGCTCGACTACCGGTCCTTCGGCTATGGCCATTCGTTCGGCATCCTAAGCCATTACTACGGCCGCGAAGCCGGACTGGAATTCCGTGAGGACATAGACACCGTGCTTAGGCCCGGCATGGTGGTCTCCATGGAGCCCATGCTCTGGGTGCCGGAGGGCGAGCCCGGCGCCGGCGGCTACCGCGAGCACGATATTTTGGTGGTGACGGAAACGGGGGCCGAGAACATCACCAAGTTTCCCTACGGGCCGGAGGCGAACATCATCAGGACGTGAGAGCCCGTATGTACCACTTTGAGTTCACGCCAAGCCGTGTACGGAAGTTCATCCATTTCATGGGCGGAGCTCGGTCCTCGTCGAACAAAGCTTGCGATTTCCGCTCATGACCCTGTCTGTGTAAAAACGCGTCTGTGTTAGAATCTCGCTGTTTGAGGGAGCGAGGTTTTACATGAAGCGTTTTGTCGAGGGTGTTGATCGGAGCCGGGCGACGTTCCTGCCGGAATGCCTGGACGATTTTGTCGGTG
>JAERTE010000045.1 GCA_016845145.1 Rhodospirillaceae bacterium | reverse complement strand
TGCCTGTCTCGTGGGCTCGGAGATGTGTATAAGAGACAGGACTGAGACCGTCATGAACCCCGGCGGTGGTGAGCTCTTTATGTCGAAACTGCGCCAAGGCGTGATCGGCATGATGGCAGGGGGCACGCATGAGTAACTCTCAAGCCCGACCCGTGACGCTTTTGGTTGCCGCGCTCGGCGGAGAAGGCGGCGGTGTGTTGACTGATTGGATTGTCGCCGCGGCGCACGCATCGGGATACCCCGTGCAGGCGACTTCGATTCCGGGCGTTGCGCAGCGCACCGGGGCCACAACATATTATATGGAAATTTGGCCCGAGCCGATGTCGGCGCTCAACGGCAAGCGGCCCATATTCGCCCTGGCCCCCGCGCAAGGGGAAGTGGATATCGTTGCCGCGACGGAATTACTTGAAGCCGGGCGCTGCATCATGAACGGCTACGTCACGCCCGACCGCACGCATTTGATTGCGTCGACGCATCGGACCTACACGACACTGGAAAAGATGGCGCCGGGCGACGGCCGCTTGGATGCCGATGGATTGTGTAGGGCGGCGGAAACGCGCGCGAAGCACGCCGTGCTCGCCGACTTAGGTGCGGTCGCCCGTGAAAGCGGCGCATTCATAAACGCTGTCGTCCTGGGCGCCATTGCCGCGACCGGTTTATTGCCGATGGATACGGAATCTTTCGAGAATGCCATCCGCGCGACAGGCAAGGCAGTGGAAGGCAACCTGAACGGTTTCCAAGCCGGTTTGAGGGCCGGTCCGGGAGATGAGCCAGCTGATGCGCCAATAGTGTTGGAAGACCTGGATGCCATTGTTTCGGAGGCGCGTGAACGGCTCACCGATTTCCAGGATACCGCCTACGCGGACCAGTTCGAGACGCGCGTGGCGCCGTTCCGAGACGGCGAGCCGGCTTTGGCGGCGGCGGTGGCGCGTAACTTGGCGGTGCGCATGGCTTACGGCGATATCATCCGGGTTGCGCAAACCAAAATCCGAAAACGCCCGCAAACGGCTGCGGCTGGCAGCGTCGTACACGTGACGCAGTACTTCCGGCCCGGACTGGCGGAAATGTGCGACATCCTGCCACCGAGGCTGGCCAAGCGTTGGTTGGCGCGCGCCGAACACGACGAGTGGTTTGCATCCAAGCAATGGACGTTGGAGCTGCGCACCTCGACCATATGGGGGGCTGCGCGGTTGTGGTTCCTGGCCAAGCTCAAGCCGTTCCGGCGCCGGACCTATCGATACGGTGTCGAGCAGCAAGCCATTGATGCCTGGCTGGGTGATGTGCGCCGCGCGGCGGAAATTGACGGCGACTTGGCGATCGAGGCGGCTGAAATGCCGCGCTTGATCAAAGGCTACGGCAAGACCCATGCGCGGGGAACAAGGAATTTCGAGCGGGTGCGCGACGACGTGTTGCTGCCTGCATTGGATGGCGGCACGGACACGCAGAATGCGGTCCTGGAGAGCCGTAAGGCCGTTGAGGCGGCCAGGACGGACACGAGGGCGGACACGACAAACGCCTGACTGTGCTAAAGTTTTTGTGCCAAGCCTCCAGCGAAGGGGCAACGGGACAAATATAACCGGCCAATTGTGGCCACATGTAGAACTGGGAGAGACAGGAATGCATACAAAAACATTGAAGACCCTCGCCGGCGGCATTGCCCTTGGCTTGGTGATCGGCCTGCCGGGGATCGGCAACGCCGCTGATATTAAATTGAAACTGCACCATTTTCTGAGTCCGAAAGCACCGGCCCACGCCAAAATGCTTGCCCCTTGGGCGAAGCGGATTGAGAAAGCTTCCAATGGCCGGGTTTCCATCGAGATTTTCCCCTCCATGACACTGGGCGGCAAGCCGCCGCAATTGCCGCGCCAGGCTCGCGACGGCGTTGTCGATATGGCCTGGATCGTGAACGCTTATGCTGCAGGTTCGTTCCCGCGCACCGAGGTTTTTGAGCTTCCCGGCGTGCATCAGGGCGATAGCGGGGCCGTCAATCAGGCCATGCAAGCCATGTACAAAGATGAGCTCAGCAAGGATTTCAAAGGCTTGGTGGCGATTTTCCAGCATGTCCATGGCGGTCAGGCCATTCATATGGCCGACACGCTCGTGCGAAGCCCTGCCGATATGGTTGGCAAGAAGATGCGGATCCCGTCACGGACGGGTTCATGGGTGCTTGAAGCCTTGGGCGCCAGCCCGGTTAAAACATCGGTCGGTGAAATTCCGGTGGCTCTGTCCAAGAAGGTCGTCGACGGCGCCATGATACCGTTTGAGATCATCCCGCCGCTGAAGATCCAACAGCAAACCAAATACCAGATTGAAGGTCCGGGCGGAAAACGTCTGGGCACGACGTCCTTCTCGCTCGTCATGAACAAGGCCCGCTGGGACAGTCTGCCGGCGGATATCAAGGCCGTTTTCGAAAAGGAATCCGGCGCTGCTTGGCATGATGAAGTCGGCGCTATCTGGGACGGTGCGGAAGCCGGTGGCATCAAGGTGGCCGTGGCCAGTGGCAACAAGCATATTCAGTTGACCGACAGTGAATGGGCTAAATTCGAAAAAGCCGTATCACCGGTTGTCGATCGCTGGATCAAGGAAATGAACTCCAAAGGTATCGACGGCAAGGCACTCTATGACCGTGCGGTATCGTTGGTCAGCAAAAATTCACCGAAGTAATAACCAGTGAATACCACCAAAACGAACCGGGGGGCGGGGCTTTATAGCCTCGCCCGTCGCGTCATTACCGGCTGGGCGCTGTTCGGTGGGCTCGTTTTGGTCGGCGTGGTGTTTGTGAACGCCTATTCCATCCTCGCCGGTATCATTATCAATAAGCCCTTCCCCGGAGATTTCGAACTCACCGAGATGGGCGCGGCCATTGCCGCATTTTGCTTCCTGCCCTATTGCCAACTGATGGGCTCCAACGTGTCGGCCGACATCTTCACCATGCGGGCCGGCCCAAAGGCGATCGCGGTAATGTCCGTGTTTGCCGCTGTTATCGCCACGATGTTCTCAGGCCTGATGATCTGGCGGATGTGGCACGGATTTCTGGATTACCAGGAATACGAAGAATTCACCGGCATATTGGAAATCCCGCTTTGGTGGGCGTTCGTGCCGGCATTGATTTCGTTGGCGCTGCTTGTCTGTGCCTCCCTTATAACTCTACGCGATTCCGTTCTTGAGATGACGGCAAAAAAGGCGCTCTAGAATGGAAAGCATTACCGTTGGATTGCTCGGCCTTGGTGCACTCATCGTTCTGATTGCGATCCGGGTTCCCATTGCCTATTCGATGATCGTCGTCGGCGGCGTCGGCATCACCATATTGAACGGCCCGCAAATCGTTCTCAGCCAGTTGAAGGACTTGGCTTACGGTCAATTCTCCATTTATGACCTCTCCGTGTTGCCGCTGTTTATCCTCATGGGCGCGATTGCCTCGCGCTCGGGCTTGAGCAAGGATTTGTTCCGTGCCGCCAATGCGTGGTTGGGCGGTCTTCGCGGCGGCGTGGCCATGTCGGCGATCGCTGCCTGTGCCGGGTTCGGCGCCGTTTGCGGCAGTTCCCTCGCCACCGCATCGACCATGGGGCGCGTGGCGCTGCCGGAACTGAAGCGCTACAACTATTCCGGCACCCTGGCGACGGGCACCATCGCCGCGGGCGGCGTTTTGGGCATTTTGATCCCGCCCTCGGTCGTGCTGGTGATCTATGCCATCATCGTCGAGGCCAATGTCGTGACCATGTTCATGGCGGCGATGATCCCGGGATTGATCGCGGTGTTGTTTTTCATCATCACCATTGTCATCTACGTGCGGATTGTCCCGTCGGCCGGCCCGCGCGCCGAGAAAACCGACCGTAAGGAACTCATAGACGCGACATTGAATATCCTGCCCGTGGGCCTCGTCTTTGGCGTTGTTATCGGCGGTATCTATTTCGGTTTTTTCAACCCGACCCCCGCGGCGGCCGTGGGTGTGGTCATGGTCGCCTTGTTCGGCATCGCCCGCAAACGGCTGGGCATGAACGATTTCCGCGAATCTCTTCTCGAAACAGCCCTTACGGGCGGCATGATTTACCTCATCCTGTTGGGGGCGGAGCTTCTCAAGATTTTCATGTCGCGTGGCGGCGTGCCCCAGGCCATGGCCGAATGGATGGCGACGTCGGGCATGGCGCCGATGGCGACCCTGCTGGTGTTGTTGGTGGCGCTGATCTTGTTGGGCTGTTTGATGGACAGCCTGTCGATGATCCTGTTGGCAATTCCGTTCTTTTGGCCGGTTCTCGTTGAAATCAACGGCGGCGATTTGGTCACCGCTGAGGGGTCGCCGTTCGGCATGACGACGGAGGACCTGAAGATCTGGTTCGGCATTTTGGCCTTGATAGTGGTGGAACTCGGCCTGATCACGCCCCCGGTCGGCATGAACGTGTTCATCATTTCCGCCCTGTCACCCGATGTGCCCATGCGCCAAACCTTCTTAGGCGTCTTGCCGTTCTTCGGCGCCGAAATCGTCCGGGTCGGCGTGCTAATCGTGTTCCCCGCCTTGACGCTGTGGTTGCCGCAGATGTTGCAGTAAACGCTTGGCGCAGAAAAGTGCGGGTTGGAACCCTTTGATTTTATTGGAAACATAAAAAACCTGGGGAATGTTCTGGCTCAAATGCTCCGGTGGAGCGTTTGTGACAGGTTATCCCCCGGAGGGAAGGTCCAACAGAAAAGTCCGGGTTGGAACCTATTGATTTTATTATAAATATAAAAAAATCTGGGGACCGAACCCAATTTTCTCATTACTGA
>JAERTE010000044.1 GCA_016845145.1 Rhodospirillaceae bacterium | reverse complement strand
CTCCCGATGCGCATGACGAAGTCGGGCGCGCGAAACGGAAGATCCGAATGCACCAGATGTAGCGAATGCGATGCGCTGAACGAGGACGGATCGAGAGAGCTAATCGAGGTGCGACTGAATATGCAACTTGTGAATACCACTCACGTAAGCCATATCACGCATTCCGATCGGTGTCGGCCACAATAGCATCGACCCGCTCACGCCATCGTCGAGGAAGCATGACTCCCCACCGAGGGTCAGGCCAATGTGGCAACTCGTTCACGCAGCACGCCGACATGACTCTCGATAATCTGCTCTTGAACTTGGTAAGAACTCGCAAACAAATTACTTCCGGAAATCAGGTCGTGGCCTGATGGTGTAGTTCCAATCGGGGCTGAGCGTGTGCCTTTGTAGGTTCAGCTCTTTCATCTCTCGATCCTTGACTTTGATCTTCTTCGGATACTGACGATGGTCAAGCTCTGCAGTAACACGAAGCCCACCGTCGTTTGTTGTGCCACGGATCGCATTGAGCATCAGTTTAAGGCTTCGGAGTGGTTGTCCTGCCCAGTTGCTGGAGATAGGGCCAAAGAGTCGATGCTCAATGTCATTCCATTTGGAAGCCCCGCGAGGATAATGACAAACCGTTATTGTAAGGCCATCTTTGTCAGCCCATTGTTGGAGTTCCCGCTTCCAGAGTCGCGGCCGATGCCCATTGCTGCCGCCACTGTCGGCCGTGATCAACAATTCGGTTGCGTCGGGATACTGTCTTCGCCCCGATCGCTTCCACCAACTCTTAATCGAACGCACAGCAAACTGCGGCGTGTCGGCCGATGTGCCGACGGAAACATGTCCTCGCTTGCGTGCCATGTCGTAGATTCCATACGGTATCGCTCGGCACTCAGCATCCCCCGGAAAGTCGTACACGAATACTTCGTCCGGTTTCTGCCGCCACAGTCTCCCGTTGTTCTTGAAATTGCCGATCAGTTCGGTGTTCTTGGTGTCGACACTGATCGCTGGCAAGTTCTCTCTCGTGAAACGCCTCTTCTGGCGTTGGATATGGCGAAATTGGCGATCTCGATCTGGGTGCGGCGGCCCCGACAGCCGTTTCACGTTGGCACGCAACGAATAGCCGAGCTTCCGCAACAACCGACCGACCGTCATATGCGAGAGAACTTTCAATTGTCTGGCGAGCGATCGCAAACTACAACGCACGTACTTCCGTTTTCCCGTCGGGTCGCCACCGATGTGATCCTTGACCAACGTTTTCAGGCGATCTTCGATGTCAGGAACTTTTTTTCTATAGGCGGCCGCCCTGCACCTTCGCGACGGATGCGGTCCGTCGGACAATCCACGAGATCATCTTCCAATTCATCTCGACCGCGTTTGATCGTCTTGGGATCCAACCCTGTGACCTGCGAGATCTCGGTATCGCCTCCCCACCCGATCGCCTTGGACAGCAATCCAGCCACCCAGCGTCGCTGCTGTTCGTTCAAACGCTCGAATACCAAACGCGTCTCTTCTGCCCAACGATCTGCATCTTGCATCACTCGTCCTCCATTTCAATCCATTGAAAACGAAGGGCCATTTGTACTTCAAAACGAGATTTCAGGAAATAAAGCATTTACGAGTTCTAAGTTGCTCGAAGGTGCTGGGATTGTACGAGACGCAAGGATTCGCGTTCTCAAGGCGAAACGTGCGACGATTGCTCCCCGGGATGACGCTCGCGAGAGATTCGCGGTAATCGACGAACGGATTCAGGCTTTGCGCGAAACTCCATTTGAAGCAATTCTGGCTGAATTCGGATGCGTCCTGCGCGGAAACGATGAAGAACCGGTCTCGCCGATCAGATGAAGCATCACCGCATTCCGCGGATACCTCGCCTTTGAAGCCCTGATCGTTACGCACATCTTCGGCCAGCCGCGCAGCTACGTGCTACCATCGCTTCGCGATTCACAAATTGTTGGTAAGGCCAAGCTTTGAAGCCCGGGGTATCACTCACGTTCGATGCGAAACGCGTAGGCAAAGTCACACGGCTTCATTTATTGACCAGTCTCTGGCGAAAATCGCAAAGACTCATGGCAGTTCACATGAACGCCGAGGTCACACCAGCTGTCTGAATGCATGAGCGGTTGGCTCGACAGACAGCACGCCAGGCCGTAGCATCATCGTACGCTGAGACTTGGTCCTGGAACACGCGACCTCTCAGAAGTGACATCAGTGCTTTGCAGGATCAAGCGGAAGCGAGTCGCGGCAGATCCACAGACACCGGACGCATCAATTCGAGAAGATGGTGACATCCATGACAACGCATCACGCCCACTCTCGTCGGCAGTTCATCCAATCCACTCTGGCAACGACGGCAGTACCCTATTGGTTTTCAATCCAATCGAACGCAAAGGCCGGAGAGGCCAGGAATGACCGTCCCACGATTGGCTGTATCGGAGTAGGCGGACGCGGTACTCACGTCTCGACATGGGCGCAGAAGTTCGGCGACGTCGTGGCAGTGTGCGATGCGGATTTGAATCATGCGGAACAGTTCAAAGCGAAACACGCATCGAAAGCTGATACCTACC
>JAERTE010000043.1 GCA_016845145.1 Rhodospirillaceae bacterium | reverse complement strand
GGCGGCGAGGGTCAGGGTGCCGGAAAATTGGCTTCGTTCCGTCAAAAAAATCATAAACGCCATCAAATCAATGCCTTCCGCGCACCGTTTTGTTGTTGTTCGGAAGCAAGTCGCAGCCCCAATCCGCCCGCCGCCGCCGGTCCGGCCCCCACCTCGATACCGCACCGCAGCACCAGCGAGGCTCCGACAAAGCCCTTGTCATCAAAACGCCATACATGGCTTGACCGGTACTTTGACCGAGCCTATTGTGCAGTGCGAAATTTGGGGGAAAATACTGGGGAAATCCGTGACCGTCTTGCGGACACGAAGCGAACACCGGTTAATTTCTGCCGAATTCAATTGTTGAGTTAAAATTGCAGGTTTACCCATGAAAGTGCTAGTCGCCGTCAAGCGGGTCGTTGATTACAACGTCAAGATCCGCGTCAAATCGGACCAGACGGGGGTGGAAACCGCCAACGTCAAGATGTCCATGAACCCGTTCGATGAAATCGCCGTGGAAGAGGCCGTACGCCTCAAAGAAGCGGGCACCGCCGAAGAAGTGATCGCCGTATCGCTGGGCGCGCAACAGTGTCAGGAAACCATCCGCACCGCGCTGGCCATGGGCGCCGACCGGGGCATCTTGGTGCAATCCGATGATGAGTTGCAGCCGCTGGCCGTTGCCAAATTGCTGAAGGCCGTGGTCGACAAGGAATCCCCGGATCTTGTCATCGTCGGCAAGCAGGCCATTGATGACGACAGCAACCAGACCGGCCAGATGCTTTCCGCGTTGCTCGGCTGGGCGCAGGGCACGTTTGCGTCGAAGGTCGAATTGGCCGACGGCACCGCGAAAGTGACCCGTGAGGTCGACGGCGGGCTTGAGACCGTGGACTTGAAAATGCCGTTGGTGGTGACCACCGACCTGCGTTTGAACGAGCCGCGCTATGCATCGCTGCCGAACATCATGAAGGCCAAGAAAAAGCCCATTGATACGCTTACCCCTGACGAACTGGGTGTCGACATCGCGCCGCGTCTGACGACGGTGAAAGTCACCGAACCGCCGGCACGCGAGGCCGGTGTCATGGTCGAAAGCGTTGCCGAACTGGTGGACAAACTGAAAAACGAAGCGAAGGTGATCTGATGAGCGTCCTGGTCCTAGCCGAACACGATAATTCGGAACTGAAACCCGCCACCCTGAACACCGTTACGGCGGCGCAGGCCATCGGCGATGTCACCATCTTGGTGGTCGGCGCCGATTGTGCCGCAGTCGGTGAGCAAGCCGCGAAAGTGGCCGGTGTCGCCAAGGTATTGGTCGCCGATAACCCACTCTACGCCAATTCGCTGGCGGAAAATGTCGCTGCGCTTCTCGTCGGCATTGCCGGCGATTACAGCCACATGCTCGCGCCCGCGACGACGTCGGGTAAAAACATCATGCCGCGCGTTGCTGCCCTTTTGGACGTAGCGCAGATCTCCGACATCACAGCCGTCGAGAGTGCCGATACTTTTGAACGCCCGATCTATGCCGGTAACGCCATGGCCACCGTGCAGTCGTCCGACAGCGTCAAGATTATCACCGTGCGCACCACGGGCTTCGATGCCGCTGCCGCCGAGGGCGGTTCGGCTGCTATTGAAGCGGTCGACGCAGCGGGCGATGCGGGACTTTCCTCGTTCGTCGGCCAGGAGCTCACCAAATCCGAGCGCCCCGAGTTGACCAGCGCCGGAATCATTATTTCGGGCGGTCGGGGCATGCAGTCGGGCGATAACTTCCCGATGCTGGAAGACATCGCCGACAAGCTGGGTGCGGCCGTCGGCGCTTCGCGAGCCGCCGTCGATGCCGGTTTCGTGCCCAACGATTATCAGGTCGGACAGACCGGCAAGGTCGTCGCGCCCGATCTCTACATCGCGGTCGGCATTTCCGGCGCCATTCAGCACCTGGCGGGGATGAAAGATTCGAAAGTCATCGTCGCCATCAACAAGGACGAAGAGGCGCCGATCTTCCAGGTCGCCGATTACGGTCTGGTGGCCGATCTGTTCAACGCCGTGCCGGAATTGTCGGCGGAGCTGGACAAAGTCCTGTAACAATAAAAATGGAATGCTAAGCATGGATATTCAAAAGATCGGCGTCATTGGTGGCGGACAAATGGGCGGCGGAATTGCCCAGGTTTGTGCGCTTAAGGGCTTCGACGTAGCCGTCCTCGACATCTCGGACGAGGCGCTTGCCAAAGGCCGTGAGCGGCTGGAAGGCGCCATGGCCCGCGATGTCGACCGGGGCCGGTTGGCCGCCGAAGACCGCGACGAGGCGCTGGCGCGCACATCGTGGAGCACCGAGTACGCCTCCATGGGCACGTGCGACATGGTCATCGAAGCCGCGACCGAAGACGAGGAGGTCAAGAAGGCGATCCTCCGCGAGCTTTGTACCGTGGTGCCCGAACACACACTGATCGCATCCAACACGTCGTCCATATCCATCACTCGCCTGGCCGCCCAGACCGACCGTCCGGGACAGTTCTGCGGCATGCATTTCATGAACCCGGTGCCGCGCATGCAACTGGTGGAACTGATCCGTGGCATCGCCACTGATGAAGACACTTACCAGGCGGTGCGCGAGCTGACCGATAAGTTGGGCAAGACCGCTGTCGCCGCCGAGGATTTCCCGGCCTTCATCGTCAACCGTATCTTGTTGCCGATGATCAACGAAGCGGTCTACACGCTGTACGAAGGCGTCGGTTCCGTGTCCGCCATCGATACCGCCATGAAGCTCGGCACCAACCATCCCATGGGACCGTTGGAATTGGCCGACTTTATCGGGCTCGATACCTGCCTCGCCGTTATGCACGTGCTGCACGAAGGTTTGGCCGACACCAAGTACCGGCCCTGTCCGTTGCTGACCAAATACGTCGAAGCCGGCTGGCTCGGCAAAAAGACCAACCGCGGCTTCTACGACTACTCCGGCGACGAGCCGGTGCCGACCCGCTGATAAGGTTTGCGGTCATTCTGATACTGTGCGTCCTGGCCTATCGGGCCGGGGCGGCAGGACCGACTCAAGCGTCTTGCCAAGCCGACTTTCAGGCCATGCTCGGCGCCATTGAGCAAAACCGGATCAGCTCACTGGCCGAAATCGAGCGCCAGTTGGCCGAGGCCTCAGCGGATCAGAAGGCCGCTTTGGAAGACATGCGCGAAAGCGTGTGGATGCAGGAAGAACAAGACCGCCGCCAAGCCGATTTCTTCCGCCGCGATTGTCTGAAGGCAGTTCCGGCGAACTAAGAAATCTAGCCAACTCAACACCGAAGTTACTCATGGCAAAGATCGAGAACATTAAATGTCGCCATTGAATACTCGCATAATATGTATAATAAATACTCATTCTCTCATTATTGACGCACACAAAAAAAGCGGGGCTCGAAGCCCCGCAATTTTGTTTTTGATCTTATTTCCCTGGAAAACCCGGTGCGGTTTTCTTCTTTGTTGTCGTTCAATGAATCTCGGCGCGCAGCTGTTGGCGGAACAGGTCGATGGGGATCATTTCGCCTTTTTTCTCCACGTACCAGAACTGCCAGCCGTTGCACGCCGGCGCCTTCTGGACGTAAGCCCCCACTTGATGGATCGAGCCCCTGAAGCCGTCGGTGATCAACGTCCCGTCGGCCCGCACGCGTGCCGCGTGGCGCTTGCGGTTGTCGGTCAGCACTTGGCCCGGCTGCAACAAGCCGCTTTCGAGCAACCGCCCGAACGGTACGCGTGGCAGGTCTTTCTTGGTCGGCGTCTTCAGAAACTCTTCCGCGCAGACCCGCTGCGTGCGCGACAGCCGCTTTTCCGCCAACTTGGCGTATTCCGTATCGCGCTCGAGACCGATGTACTTGCGACCGAGCTTCTTCGCCACAGCCCCCGTCGTCCCCGACCCGAAAAACGGATCCAGGATCACATCGCCCACATCCGTGGAAGACAGCACGACCCGGTACAGCAGCGATTCGGGTTTTTGCGTCGGGTGCGCTTTCTTGCCGTCCTTCTTCAACCGCTCACCGCCCGTGCACAACGGCAGCAGCCAGTCGGAGCGCATTTGCAAATCGTCGTTCAGAGCTTTCATGGCATCGTAGTTGAAACGGTATTTCGACTCTTGCGATTTCGCGCACCACAAAAGTGTCTCATGCGCATTGGTAAACCGTCGGCCACGGAAGTTCGGCATCGGGTTTGTCTTGCGCCACACCACGTCGTTCAGCATCCAAAAACCAATGTCCTGCAGCACGGTGCCGACGCGGTAGATGTTGTGATAGGAGCCGATCACCCAGAGCGTGCCATTCGGTTTCAAGACCCGGCGCGCGGCAGTCAGCCAGTCGCGCGAAAAGGTATCGTAGGCGGCAAAGCCGTCGAAGCGGTCCCAGTCGTCATCGACGCCATCGACCAAGGTGTTGTTCGGCCGATGCAGGTCGCCACCCAATTGCAGATTGTAGGGTGGATCGGCGAACACCATATCGACGCTGCCTTCCGGCAAGCTGTTCATCAATTCGATGCAATCACCGACGAGGATGGAGTTTTCCACGTCAGCCGGCACCGTCCCTGTTGGCGCAACCTCGGCGGCGCGCCTTTTTGTTTGATCTCTGCCCATGACGCGGAGCATGCCGATGCCAAGAGTCAGGGTCAAGACTTATTTGGAATCAATGACTTAGCGGAGATTCAGGCGCTAGATATGGAGTCTGATCAGTCGTTGGAACTCAACATCTTGCGAATGGGCGCAAAGGATTTCCGATGCGCCGGCGTTACCCCCAATGTATCCAACGCGGCTTTGTGTTCGGCGGTACCGTATCCGGCATTGCGTGCCCAGCCGTATCCAGGGTATCGCGTATCCAGTTCTGTCATGATGTTATCGCGTGTCACTTTCGCAACAATTGACGCAGCGGCAATGGACATGCTGATCGCATCGCCCTTGACCACGGTCTTCACATCACACGGCATTTGCGGCTCGCGGTTCCCGTCAACCAAGATGAGATCAGGCACCGGCGATCCCAAATCATCGACCGCGCGCCGCATGGCCAGCATCGTTGCCTGCAGGATATTTAGCTCATCGATTTCCTCGACATCGGCCAGCCCAATGCCAATCCGCGCTTCGCGTTGCAGAATTTCAAACATTGCCGCGCGCGCGCCCGGTTTAAGTTTCTTCGAATCATCAAGGCCTGTGCGCAATTCGTTGCATAGTGATCGCCGATCAAGAATCACCGCGCCCGCAGCGACCGGCCCGGCCCACGGACCGCGCCCAGCTTCATCGACACCGCAGATGAGCTCATATCCCTGGGTGGCCATTTCTTCTTCAAGGACGAAATCAACCATTTACAATTATCACCACAATCCCAGCGGCCAGCATCAACGACGCCGCGAGCCGCATGGGCAAATGACTTTCCTTCAGCCACAGCCCACCCAGCAGTACGGACAGCGGTATCGACGCTTGGCGCACCGACGCGACCGACGCTACATCGGCGCCGCTGCTGAACGCCGACAAGATGAGAAAATAGGAAACGTAGCCAAGCAGGCCGATACCGATGTATCTGAGCGGGTGCAGGCGCAACATCATCAAGCCTTGGCGCTCGACCCTGAGGTTGGCGACAATGCGAAACATCACCATGTAGATGGGAATCAAGCAAAGCTCGATCCAGAAAAACACCACCGGCGGCGGCACGACCCGAACGGCATTGGCGTCGGCCAGCGCATAGATTCCGGTTCCGCACAAAGCCAGGATTGCAAAACCAAGCGCCTTTGGGTGGTCGAGAACTCTAAGGCCGGGCCGAAACTGAATCACAAATGCACCGGTCAAAACCAAAGCAATACCCGCCAGAACCTCCGTCGAATAACTCAAACCCAAAAACACCACGCCGATCACCACCACGATCAGCGGTGTCGAACGGACGATTGGGTAATAGGCGGACAAGTCGCCATGTCGGTAGGCGCCGATAAGCCCCATGCCATACAGCAACTGCCCGCCGAGAGATGCAACGACCAGCATCCAGACCGGGCCGACGGACAAGAGGTCGTATCCCATGATCAACGAATGGGCCAGCGACCAACCGCACAGCACGAGACCGAACACCCACCACGCGGCCTCCTTGTCGGCGTTGTTTTTAAGCAGCGCGTTCCAAACCGCGTGCAACCCCGCCGACAACAAGACCAACAGCGCGATGTTCAACTCCATAAGGGCACCTGCCTTCGCAACTCAAGCTCTGGCTGCTCTGGCCGCTCTGGCCGAAAGAACGGAAAGCACGAACGCATAAATTTCCGCCGTTTCCTTGAGCCGCTGAAACCGGCCCGCGGCGCCGCCGTGGCCGGCATCCATATTGGTTTTCAGGCACAGCGTGTTGGCATCGGTTTTCAATTCTCGCATTCGCGCCACCCATTTCGCCGGTTCCCAATAGGTGACGCGCGGGTCGGTCAAACCGGCGGTGACAAAAACGTGGGGATAGTCTTGTGCCGAAACATTGTCGTAGGGAGAGTAGGCGGCAATCCGCGCGTAGGCTTCGGCGTCCTCGATGGGGTTTCCCCATTCCGGCCACTCGGGTGGCGTCAGCGGCAAGGTATCATCAAGCATGGTATTCAGCACATCGACAAACGGCACATCGGCGGCAATGGCGCCGAACAAATCAGGCGCCATATTGGCGACCGCTCCCATGAGCATACCGCCCGCACTACCACCGTGTGCCGCGATGCGGCCCTGCGACGTGTAGCCACGCGCCACCAGTGCCTCGCCGGCGGCAATGAAATCCGTGAAGGTGTTGGTCTTGTGCTCGGCGCGCCCCGTCTTGTACCAGCGATATCCTTTCTCCATGCCGCCTCGGATATGAGCGATGGCATAAACGAAACCTCGGTCCACCAAACTCAGTCGTGCGGTGGAGAACGATGCCGGCATGGACATGCCATAGGCGCCATATCCGTAAAGCAGGCAAGGGGCGCTTCCGTCCAATGTGGTTTCCTTGCGATAAAGCAAGCTCACGGGCACCGTCTCTCCATCCGGCGCCGACGCCTGGATGCGGCGCGTCACATAATTCTCGGTGGTGTGGCCCGACGGCACTTCCTGCTCTTTCAAAAGGGTGCGCGCGCGCGTGGCCATATCGTAATCGAAGGTCTGCTCCGGCGTCGTCATGGACGAATAGGTGAACCGCAAGGACGTCGTCTCGAATTCATAGGAGCCACCCATGCCCAACGCGTAGGCGTCTTCCTCGAAGGCGACGGCATGCGTATCGCCGTCCTGCCCCGTGATGACGAGGCGCGGCAGCGCGTCGACACGCTCCATGCGCACCCAATAGCCGCCGAAAGCCTGCACACCAAGAATGAGCCGTCCGGATTCGTGCGCGACGATGTCAGTCCAATTCCGGCGGCCAGGCGCGTCGTGGGGCGCGGTAACAACCTTGAAATCCTCGGCACCACCGTCGTTGGTCCGGATCAGCCAAGCCCCGTTCCAATCGGTGACATCATACTCATGGTCGACACTGCGCGATTCGATCAAACGCCAGTCTCCCGTCGGATCATCGGCGTCCAGCACCCGCACTTCCGATGTCTGGTGGTCGTGCGCACTGATCAGCATGAATTGTCGGCTTTCGGTCTTGGAAATGCTGACAAAAAATCCGGGATCGACTTCGCGGTAGACTTCAACGTCATCCGCAGCGTTTGTGCCCAGCACATGCCGGCGCACGGCGCAGGGACGATGGTTCTCGTCCAATACGGTATAGAACAGGGTGCGCGAATCGTTTGCCCATTCGATGGCACCGTGAACGCCCTCGATGGTGTCTTCCATATCCACGCCGTTCTCCAGGTCGCGGACTTTGAGGATATAGATTTCCGAACCGTTGAGGTCAGCGGCATGGGCGAGGTAGCGATGATCGGGGCTGTGTTCACAAGCGGCGAGTTTGAAATAAGCTTGTCCCTCGGCCTCGGCATCACCATCGAATATCATCGCCTCTTCGCCGCCGCCGACCGGCATGCGACAAAACAGCGGGTGCTCACCGCCTTCACGATAGCGCCGGTAGTAGGCCCAAGGCCCATCCGGCAGTGGCACGGAGCTGTCGACTTGTTTGATGCGACCCTTCATCTCCTCAAACAGCGCCTCAACTTCATTTTCGAGCGGCGCCAATACCGTGTCTGTGTAGGCGTTCTCCGCCTCCAGATAGGCTCGGATATCAGCTTGCAAGACATTGGGGTCGCGCATCACCTGCTGCCAGTTGTCGTCGCGCAACCAGGCATAGTCATCCGTACGGGTTCGGCCGTGGCGCGTATCGGTGGCGGGCCGTTTATCGGCGCGAGGCGGAAGTAGGTTCATGCGTTCAGGACTCCAGAGTTGCCAAGGTGATACGGGCCAGATGTTTGATCTCGTCGCGCACCGGGCCGGCATTGGGCAAATCGGCCAATGTGGTGAACCAGTGCTCCGGCGCATTGCGGGCGAGGCGATGGTGCCAGACCACGTCGCGAAGGCAAGCCTCCGCCGCATGTGGGAGGGCTTCGGGAACGGCGTTTCCGCAAAGCGTCGCCCAAATGCCTGCCCAGCAGCGACCGACCGAGTAAGGGTTGTACCCGCCACCGCCCGCGACCAAAAGCCGGGGTGCGGCGTCTCGCACTGTCGCCACGGCACGCCAGATCGCCAAGTTGCTCAGGGCCAACTTGCTTTGCGGATCATCGCCAAGTGCATCGGCGCCGGCTTGCAGATAAACCGCATCGGGTGCGAAATCCGCCAGCAGCGGCAATACCGCCGCTTCCATCAGATATTCCAACTCATGATCATTGAAACCCGCCGACACGGGGAGATTGCGCGCCTGTCCGCCGGCGCGATCCGAAACATCGCCGATGCCGCCGCCATCCCGTGCCATCGGCCAACGTCCGGCTTCATGGATGGAGACCGTCAATACCCGGTCGTCATCGTCAAAGGCATCCTGGACGCCATCACCGTGATGTGCATCAAGGTCCAGGTAAAACACCCGATCCGCACCATGTTCCATCATCGCCAGAATGGTGAGTGCCGGTTCATTGAAAAAACAGAACCCGCTGGCCCGGTCCGAACGGCCATGATGTTGGCCGCCACCGGGCGCATGGATAATCTTCGCTTGGTTAGACATCAGCAACCGCGCCGCCAGCAAGCCGCCGCCGCACGCGGTCGCCGGGCGCTGGAACATACCGTCGAAGATCGGGTTGCCGTTGACACCGATATGATGGCGCTGGGCCGCGTCGTCGGGCAGGGTGCCGTCCCGCTCAGCGGCTTTGACCGCATTGATGTAGAGCGGATCGTGGAACCGCGCCAAATCAGCCGTTGCGGCCTGTGGGCTATCAATAAAGTTACTATCATCCAGCCACCCCAACGCACGGCAGAGATCCATGGCAAGTGTTACCCGCGGGATCGCAAGTGGATGACGCCGGCCATGATTGGTCGAACGATAGATCTCGCTGGCGATGAATTTTGGGCGGGCATGTGACAAGCGATCCGGCATGCTCTAAAGGTAAGTCGCGGGGGGCGCACGTCCAAGCCCTCCGTTTTGCATGATTGATTTCTTTTGGCGAGGCAAACGTGTTCGAGCTTTGGATTCCCATCACGATCGGTGGCGCGTTCTTCCAGAATTTGCGCTCAGCTTTGCAGAAGCACCTGAAAGGGCGGCTGTCCACGGGCGGTGCCACGTATGTGCGGTTTTTGTATGCCTTGCCGTTTTCGCTGATCTATTGCTGGAGCCTGGTTGAGTTCGGCGGTTACACATTGCCGCAATGGAATTGGACCTTCCTGGCCTATTGTCTGGCAGGCGGTATCTCTCAGATCATCTTTACGTTTGTGCTGATCTATTTGTTTTCGTTCCGCAATTTCGCGGTCGGCACGACATTGTCGAAAACCGAGGTTGTACAAATTGCCATCTTGGGGCTGATATTGCTGGGCGATGCATTAAGCATTTCCGCCGCTATTGCCATCGGCATCAGTTTGTTCGGCGTCATGGCCTTATCGTTGGCACAGAGCCATATCAGTGTACGCAACATGGTTTCCGGGCTGACCGACAAGGTGACTCTGGTAGGGCTGTTGTGCGGCGCGTTTCTGGGGGCATCGGTGGTGTTCTTCAGGGGCGCCGGCTTATCACTGGGAGACGGCCCTGCGGAAATGCGCGCTGCATTCGCGCTGGCGGTTTCGCTGGTCATGCAAACCATCATTATGGGGGTTTATCTGAAATGGCGTGAACCCGGCGAGATCACGAAGGTAATCGCCAATTGGGCGCCGGCACTGTCGGTCGGCATCTCCGGCGTGTTGGCATCAATTTGCTGGTTTACCGCATTCACGATGCAAAATGCGGCCTACGTCCGCGCGCTCGGGCAGATCGAATTGGTGTTCACATTCATTGCGTCGATCTTCTTTTTCAAGGAAAAGACATCACCCATGGAATATCTTGGTGTTGGCCTTATCGTAATGGCGATCCTGATCTTGATCCTGGCCCGTTGAGTCCCCAGTTTACCCTTGAAATACACACGATTTTGACGATCATGTGCGCTTCCTTGAAACCCCTCGATGCCGGACGGACGCTATGACTGATCCCAAAACCATTATCGCCAATTGCCTTACCGACGCTACATTTGACGAGTTGCCGAATCACACATCCGGCAAGGTGCGGGAATCCTATGACCTTCCCGACGGCCGCCGCGTGATGATCGCCACGGACCGCCAATCCGCCTTCGACAAGGTTTTAGCCGCTGTCCCCTACAAAGGCCAAGTCCTGAACGAGACGGCGACTTTCTGGTTCGAGCAGACTGCTGACATCTGCCCCAATCATATCCTCGAGGTGCCTGACCCCAACGTGGTCATCGGCCAGCGGCTCGATATGCTGCCCATCGAAATGGTGGTGCGTGATTACATGACGGGCTCGACCGACACTTCGATCTGGCCCATGTACGACCGCGGCGAACGGGTGATGTACGGCGTTACCTTTCCCGAAGGTTTGAAGAAAAATCAAAAACTGCCGGAAACCATTCTAACGCCCACCACCAAGGGCGCGGTTGGCGAGCACGATGCGCCGATTACACCCGCGGAGATCGTCGAGCAGAATTTGTTGACCCAGGCACAGTGGGATGAATTGGCAGAGCTCTCTTTGGCCGTGTTCGCGCGCGGACGCGAATTCGCAGCTAAGAACGGTTTGATCCTGGTCGACACCAAATACGAGTTCGGTGTTGATGCCGATGGGCGCATTACGCTCGCCGATGAAATCCACACACCCGATTCCAGCCGCTACTGGCTGGCGGATACTTATGACGCCAAACTGGCTGCCGGAGAAAACCCCGACAGCCTGGACAAAGAGTTTCTGCGTCTTTGGATTGCCGACAAATGCGACCCCTATAACGACCCGATCCCCGAAATCCCGGCGGATACGTTGATGGAATTCGCCGGCAAGTATGTGCGGCTCTATGAGCAGGTAACCGGTGAAGCATTTAAACACGCACCCATGGATCGTCCGGTTCGCGATCGTATTCGCGAAAACCTGGCCCGCGTGTTGCCTGAATACTTTACCTAAGTCACCTACTCCGCGTCGGTGATGTCCAACCAATCATCGTGCGCGGCCATGTCGCGGTCGGGTTCCGCTCCGGCGCCTGCACTTGACGATTGATCGTAGTGCGGCGCGATGGCGTCGAGAATATGTTCCGGCAGCAACGGGCGAATGCGCACCGGGATTTCATCAAGCCGCAATTTCTGATGGCGAATCTGGGTGATGAAAAATTCCACCAGGATATCTTGGATGTCTTCCAACTCCAGCGCCGTCTTGCCCTTGACCAGGGCTTGATGCAATTCGTGGGCTTCTTCGACGGCGGCCACAAGCACCTGGCGGCGGACGGGTTTGGCCAAATAGAAGTGGTCGGAATCCGCCAATCGGTGGAGATGGCTGCGCCCGACCTCAGATGACAGAACAATGCGCACCACGTCTGGAAATCGCGCATGCACCTGCGCCATCAATTCTTCACCCGGCATATGGCGGTTGTTGACGTCGGAGACAATGACGTCGAAGGGCGCCTTTTCCAACTGGCGGAGCGCATTGCCGCCGCCTGTGACGAACATCATGTCCCAATCCAAATGCAGCGCCATCAACTGCTCGCGCAGCTTCCGCAGCACCGCCTCGTCATCATCGACGAATAAAACCCGAACTTTGGCGTCGTCTTTGGCCATGCATCATTTTATACCAATTTCCGGATAAGGTGTATCGTCCCAAACCCGCTGCATGCCAAGCCGCGTCAGATCGATGCTCTGATAGCCGCCGTCCAGGATCAATTCGGTGAGCGCACGCCCCACCGCCGGTGCATGCATGATGCCATGCCCTGAGAAGCCAGCTGCCATATAGAGATTCTCGATGCTCTTGGATATGCGCCCAATGATCATGTTGGCATCGAACAAGTTTTCACTGTAGTGGCCGCCCCATGTGCGTTCCAGTTTGATGCGTTCAAATTTTGGCACACGTTGCGCCAACAACGGCCATACGGTGGTTTCGAAGTAGTCGGCGAAGTAACCGCGATCGAAATCCCAATTGAAGCCGGGTTTGATGTCAAAGGTCGGCGCGCCGCCGATGAAACCATCACCTTCCGCTCGAATGAATAACTTATGATCATCCTTGATCAGCGGCAGGTCTTCCACGGGCTCCGCACAGCGCCAGAAATAGGCGGCTCGCGACATGGGCGCTACCGGCACGTCGACACCAGCCATCGCCGCCACTTCCCCAGCCCAAGGACCACCGGCATTGATCACCACATCCGCCTCCCAGATATCACCTGATTCCAAATGCAACCGGCGTACCGCCGGGCCGTCGACGTCCATGGAAACCACCCGGCCTTGCACGTACTCTGCACCCAGCGACACGGCCTTCTTGCAGAACCCCCAAAGCGCTGCCGTTTGCTCAATCCAGCCATCGTCGCCGGAGTAGCACGCCAACGTCACGTCATCGGCACTCATGGACGGAAACCGTTCTTGCATGGCAGCACCATCCATCAGTTCCACGTTCGCACCTGCCGCCGTTTGCACGTCTGCATTGGCACGCATAAGCTCCGCTTCGCTGTCACTGGTGGCGACGAACAGATAGCCCTTGAACCGGAAATTCACGCCGGGGGTCTCACCGTCAACCGCCATGTCCTCGTCGAATGATTGGTAAAACGGCAAGCCGAATTGCGACATGGCGATGTTTTCGGTCCGGCTGAACAATTGCCGAATCCCGCCCGCCGCTTGCGGCGTAGTGGCGCGCTCATAGGTCGAGTCGGCCTCGATCACCACCACACGGCCCGCCCGCCCGTCACGCGCTAAAAAATACGCTGCCGCACTGCCGGTGATGGCGCCCCCGATGATAACGATGTCTGCCCTATTCATAATTTGCCAGCGCCCCCGCGCGTTCCAATAATCGTTTCGCATTTAAATAAATCGGCCACTCCACCAAGGAGCCATCCAGTTCCGCCCGCCCCTCGCCGACGGCTTGGGCAGCTTCGAAAGCGGCCACAACCTTTTCGGCCTTTGTCACTTCATCGACAGTCGGCGTCAGCACACTGTTGATGATGTCGACATGGGTTGTATTCACCAAGCTTTTTGCTTTGTAGCCAAGCCGGCGTGCGTGACGGGTCTCATGTTCGACGCCGTCTTTGTCCGTCCAGGTATAGGGGCAGTCGATGGCCACCGTCCCGGCTGCCACGCATTCCAGCAAAAACCGCTCACGCACGTAATTAAGCTCAATACCATCCGGTCCGCGTTCCGCGCCCAGATCGGCGGCCATGTCTTCACTGGCCACCAAGCATGCCGTGACTCGCGGGCTCGAGAGGCAGATATCGTAGGTTTGCATGAGGCCGCGCGCCAACTCGATATTGGGCACCAGTTCAGTGCTGCCGGGCTCGAAACCCAAGTCATGCTCCAGGTGCGAGACCCGCGCATCCAGGCGCTCGACCTGATGCGGCTCAGCCACTTTAGGCAACATGACCACATCGGGCCGGCCTTGCATCACGGCGCTCAAATCCGGAAGACCGTCGTCCGATTCAAGTGGATTGATGCGCACCGCAGCGACCTTGCCCGCAGCCCGCCATTCATTGAACAGTTGCGGCGCCATTGCGCGCGCCTCTGCCCTTGCAGCCGGGGGCGTAAAATCTTCCAATTCCAGCGCGATCACGTCTGCATGGCTTGAGGCTGCGGCCGCTAGTTCGTTGTCATCGGCACCGCCGACAAACAACCAGGTACGACGAAGTTCAGGTGGTCGTCCAAGTGGTTGTTTGGACATCAGGCGTCCGGCAATCTGAACGCTGCGCGCTCGTCGGTATCCAGTTGCCCGACCAAGCCGATCTCCCATTCCAAATACTGGCGCATGTGCTCCTTGTTGCCCATGTGGCGCTGGCCGGTGAAGAACAGATAGTCCTTGCGGTTGGCGTCCGCCGGCACGTCGGGTGAGCGCTCGATCGCGTGGCCTGCCGCCACCCAAGCCGCCATGCCGCCACCCAAAATGGTGACACCTGCCGCCCCCAAATCCAATGCGTCCAACGCCGCCAATCGCGCACCGTCTCCCGCTTCTGCGATCAACACCGCGTGTTTGCCATCCAAGTGGCTGGCGAAACCCGGCAATTGCGGGCGAAGCGCCCAATGAGCACCCGGCACATGACCATCGCGATACGATTGGCTTGAGCGAATATCGATAACCACCATGGTGCCATCCGCCATGCCCGCACGCATGTCATTGACATCGGTTTCGGTTAGGTGTGGAGCAATTTCATCGCTCACGCCATCGACGGCGGCATCTGTATGTGTCGCTGCTGCGCCGACACCGCCCCGCAGCACATGCACATCGCGGCCCATAAGTTGCAGCCAATGCGCGGCCATAACGGCACGCACTTCGGTATCGTCACAGACCACAATGCGCCCCCCCATGACACCGACCGACAGGTCTGTTGCCTGCACAAGTTGGCCGCCCGGCGCATGGTGCGCACCTTCCAAATGCCCGGCCTCGAACTCAGGCCGAGAGCGCACGTCGATCAGGTAGGTGGTGCGCGTATTGTCGTCACGCCAAGCCGCCACAGTATCGGCATCCACAAAGGACAATTCGTCTCTGGTGGCCAGGTCGGCTGCACGTGCCTTGGCCGCATCGAATGCCGCTGCCGAGATATGTTCCGGCGCGAAGCGATCGGCGCCTCGTTCCAATTCGAGATCAATCAGCGCCCAACCCTGGGTGCCGTTCTCCAGCGCCACCACTTTTTGCGAAACACCGAAGTCGATCAGGGTCTGCGCACCGATAATGGAGCGCGTGCGCCCGGCACAATTGATCACCACCGTGGTATCGGGATCTGACACCAAATCATCGAACCGAAGCGGCAATTCCGCATTGGGGCACGAAATACCGCCTGGAACATTGAAGTTGGCGTACTCTTCCGGCGTACGGCCATCGAGCAAGATGATGTTGTCGCCGCGTGTCTGCATGCCGTGCAGATCTTCTGCGGTGATCGACGGCGTGTGACAGGCGTGCTCAACCAACTCCCCGAATGTTTTCGACGGCAAGTTGACGCCTTGGTAGAGCGTATACCCCGCCGCGGCCCACCCTGGCGCGCCACCGACCAGAACACGAACGTTCGTATAGCCAATACGTTCCAGCGCCGCCGCAGCGCGGTCCGCCACGCCATCGTCGTCATCAAACACGACCACCGGTGCGGTACGGCGCGGCACCAGCACGCGCACTTGTTTCTCGAGAACGCTATAAGGGCAGGAAACGGCAAAAAACGGATGCCCGTCACCGTATTGGCCGTGCTCGCGTATATCCAAAAACGCCACCTCGCCGATGCCGCCGACACACGCATGAACCTCGGCTTTCAGCTCCACCGCATCGACTGTTCCCACCATCTTCGAAAAACTCCCTATTGCCGCTCAAACGAATCAACATCGCCATTCAATCAGATGACGTCCGGTTTCGGGAGTCGGTTTTTCAGTGCCGGATCAACGATCGTCGTCTTCGTAATCTTCGGGCTTGGCGTGCGCGACAAATTTATGACATTCGATGCAGGTTTTTTCTTCCTTCACGGCTTCGCGCATCTTTTCGGCGGCGCGGCGACCTTGTTTGTCGAAATGCATGGCATCGTAAGCGTGGCAATTGCGGCATTCGCGCGAATTGTTGAGTTTCATCTCGGCCCAAACGTTTTCCGCCAACTGCAACCGCTTGGCCTCGAATTTTTCCGGCGTATCGATGGTACCCAGCAGCTTGTGGTAAAGCTCGTTCGACGCCTTGATCTTACGCACCAGTTTGGCGGTCCAGGGCTTCGGTACGTGGCAATCGGAGCAAATGGCGCGGACGCCGGACGGATTCTTGAAATGTGCGGATTTCTTGTATTCCTCATAGACGGTGTCGCGCATCTCATGGCATGAGATGCAGAACTTCATGGTGTTGGTGTATTCCATGAAAGTGTTGAAGCCGCCCCAGAAAATGATTCCCGCGACTCCGCCTACGATAAAAAACACACCCCAGCCGTAACGCCGGCTTGGCATGAATAACCAAGTCCAAAATCGCTTAATCATTTCTCTTGCCTAAGTTCATGCGGGCAAAACAAACCCCTCGCCAGCCAACTGGCGAGGGGTTGATCGGTTTTACCTAACTATTTCTTCGGCAAGGTCTGCAGATAGGCGCCCACATCCGCCGTCACTTGAATCGGCAGTGCGCGCAGGCCCGGCATGCCTTCACCCGGTTGGCCGTTCAGCACCTTGTGCATGATTTCCCACGGGTTCTTGTTGGAGAGCGCACCCAACGGCGGCATGTCTTTCGGCAGCATACCATCAGCACCGTGGCAGGCGATGCAGAGCGTATTGTAGTAGTCCTTGCCTTTGGCGGTGTCACCCATGGCCTTTTTGGATTTGCGATCGATATATTTGTCCATATCGACCTGACCCTTGGTGACGAACATGGCAATCGCCGCCATTGAGGCGTCGTCCATTTTACCGCTGTACCCATGCGTGGCATCTTTCAATACCGCCACGACAGCCGCCGCGTCGCCGCCGGCATGTTTGCGCACACCAGGAATGCCGGTTTTGTACGACCCCGATGAATAGGCGCCGTCCTTGCCCATGTAATCCCAGCCATGGCAGGACTTACAGCGATGCGTGGCATTGCCCTTTTTCTTGGTGTTCGATTTCGGCCACGACATGTGGGTGTCCTTCGGCTTCGGTGCCTTGATCACCTTGAACCACTTGTCATAGAGCTTGCCTCCCAAGGCGATGGTGCCTTCATCGGCAAAAGCCTCGCTTGTCGCCGCGAAGCCAACTGCGATACCCAATACCGCGGCCAATGCGACGCTCTGAAATCTTTTCAAATGATTTTGCATGCTCGATCCTCCTGTACTGACACCCAAACAGCTCGTTTTGGGCGTTTCATCCCAAATCCGTCTTCGGATCGTAACTTTTTCAACATGAACCCAAGCTGAACAGGATTTCACCGGCACGGAGGTGAAACCGAAAACATCTCCAGATTTGATCTGGAACAAGGTTGGCTCAGGGAAAATCAGTAATACTTCACACGATACGAAGGACAATCAGGTCGCATGTTTATGCGACGGGAAGGCGGGGATAGAGGAATGCGTGTTCTCGTTGTCGAAGATGACCGCGTACTCGGCCGACAATTGTCGGGCTCGCTGAATGATGCCGGGTATTCCGTCGATCTCGCCGACAACGGTGAGACCGGTGAATTCATGGGCATGACCGAAACTTATGATGCCGCCGTTCTGGACTTGGGCTTGCCAAAACTGAATGGAATCGATGTGCTGGCGCGCTGGCGTGAAGCCCATTGCCGCATGCCCGTGTTGATTCTGACAGCTCGCGGAACCTGGTCGGAGAAAGTTGCCGGCTTCGATGCCGGCGCCGATGATTATGTCACAAAACCGTTTCACATTGAGGAGGTATTGGCCCGTATTCGGGCCTTGATCCGCCGCGCTTCAGGGCATGCGGAGGCAACTCTTGAATGCGGGGATATCGAACTTGATCCACGCTCGGGCAAGGTCATCCAGAACGGCGCCCTAGTCACATTAACATCCCAGGAATATCGGGTGCTGTCCTACATGATGCATCATGCCGGAAGTATCGTGTCGCGCTCGGAGTTGATTGATCACATATACGCGCAACACGACGACCCGGACTCCAACACAATCGAGGTCTTCATATCGCGTTTGCGCCGCAAACTCGGCACCCGACGGATCGAAACCCTGAAAGGTCAGGGATATCGACTTTCGGAAACCCAATGGCAATGACCTTCAACCCATTTCGGAAAAATTCTATCAGCGTGCGCCTTATCGCGGGTGCGATGTTGTGGCTGGCCGTCGCGCTGGCGGTAACTTTTCTTTTGCTGACCGGGTTGTTTCGCAACACGGTCACCAAAAACTTCGATGCCGTCCAATTGGATCACGTCGAGGAACTTTTGTCGCTGACGCAACTTGCTCCGGACGGCACCCCGTCGCTGAAACGCCATCCCGTCGACCCGCGCTATGTCAAATTGCATTCCGGTTGGTATTGGAGCATCTCTTCGGGCAGCATATGGCACGAGCAATCTCGGTCGCTTGGCAAGGGACGGATTTCCGAAGCGCCAGCGGCCTATGCCACGTCAGGTGAAACTACGGCGTACCGCGTCGTCGGCCCGGGGAATATCGAGATCCGTGTCGTCAGCAAAACCGTGACATTGCCAGGTACGGATCGAATGGCCACGGTTTTGCTGGCCGGCCCCACATCGGCGATCGAAACGGCTGTCGAAGAATTCAATGGTATCTTGCTGATCAGCTTGTTGGTGCTGGGATGCGGTCTTTTGTTTGCCGTCGCCTTTCAGGTTCATTTCGGCTTGGGACCGTTGCGCTCCATTCAACGCGCACTGGCCGAAGTCAGGGCCGGGCGCGCGGCCCGCTTGAGCGGCAGCTTGCCGCTTGAATTGGAACCACTGGCATCTGAACTCAACGCGCTCTTGAATCACAATGAACAATCGATCGATCGCACCCGGACCCAGGTCGGCAATTTGGCGCACGCTCTGAAAACACCAATTGCTGCCCTGAAGAACGCCGGCGAGGACATCGACGGCGAGCAAGGAGATATCGTTCGCGAACAGGTTTCGCTGATGTCGGAAAGCGTGAATCATCATCTTGCGCGGGCACGAGTTGCCGGCACGGCGCAGGTGATCGGCGCACGTACGCCGGTGCGTCCTGTGGTTGAGGGGTTGCAGCGCACGTTGATGCAAATTTATGCAAGCAGCCGTTTTGAGATGAATGTCGACGTTGCCGGAAATATCGCCTTTCGCGGCGAACGTCAGGACCTTGAGGAGATGCTCGGCAACCTGATGGAAAATGCCTGCAAATGGGGCCGGCAACGAATTACCGTGCGGGGCACCGACAATGGTGACAGCCTGTTGATCGAAGTTGCTGATGACGGACCAGGAATTCCCCCGCAAAACCGCCGTAAAGTCCTTGGTCGTGGACAGCGCTTGGATGAGGCGACGCCTGGTAGCGGCCTTGGTCTACCAATTGTACGCGATATTGCGCAGCTCTATGGCGGGGTTTTGGACTTGGCCGAATCTTCACTCGGCGGCGTCGCAGCGCGGCTTCACCTGCCCAAGGTTTGATCTGCCCTAAGTGACCAAGAACCCATGCGCGAACGGATCGCGCTCGTCAATGGTGATTTCGTTATGTCCATATATGCGTGCCCAGCCTTCCACCGAGGGCACGATTGCCTGCTTGTCGCCAACCTTTGCCGCCGCCTCGACGCGGCCATTGAAAAGGCTGCCGATAATACTCTCGTGCACGAAATCGCTACCAACGCTCAAAACTCCCCGCGCAGCTAAGTGCGCCATGCGTGCCGACGTGCCCGTGCCACAGGGCGAGCGGTCGATGGCTTTGTCGCCGTAGAAGACGGCGTTGCGTGCGTGCGCGCCTTCTTGCGTTGCCGCGCCGGTCCACATGATATGCGAAAGCCCTTGGATATCGGGCTGCTCTGGATGCGTGAAAGTGTAGGCTTCATTCATGCGTTGTCTGATCACCGGGCTCCATTGCTGGATTTGCCCGGGCGTCAAATCCGCCATGTCATGGAAATTCTCCTGTGCCTCAATAATGGCGTAGAAATTGCCGCCATAAGCAACGTCCACCGTTAACCGCCCCAGTTCCGGTGCTTCAACTTCCAGGTTGGTGGCGTAAAGGAAGCTCGGCACGTTGGTGATGCGCACACCTTCGACATGGCTGCCTTCCATGCGGTAGCGCGCCTCCACCAATCCCGCCGGCGTATCGAGCCGCAACACACCCGGCTCGCGCGGCGTCACCAAACCTTCCTCGATAGCGATTGTCACCGTGCCGATAGTCCCGTGCCCGCACATGGGCAGGCACCCCGACGTCTCAATGAACAAGATAGCGATATCACAGTCATCGCGGGTCGGCGGATACAGGATCGAGCCCGACATGACATCGTGCCCGCGCGGCTCGAACATCAAACCGGTGCGAATCCAATCGTATTCGGCCAGGAAATGCGCGCGGCGCTCCAACATGGTCGAGCCCTTGAGGTCCGGTCCGCCATCACGAACCACGCGCACCGGGTTGCCGCAGGTATGGGCGTCGATACAGGTAAATGTCGGGACAGGCATGCTCAGATATCCTTACACAGACGCAACGCTTCGTAGATGGCGGCGTGTACGTTACGGCTTGAGACCGCATCGCCGATCCGCCATAGGCGATAGGCGCCATCCGGGTTGCGGACGACGGTTTGCGGCTTACCCGCCAGCATCTCTTGGTAGTCAATTTCGCCGCCGTTTACGGACCCCGGCTTTAGCTCAAAATAAAGATCATCCAGCGGCAAGGTCCCGTGCTCCACCACCACCTGATCAATTCGGCGGGTTTCATTCAACTCAGTGTAATCACTGGCAAGCTTGGCCACCAATGTGTTGCCGTCGCGCTCGACGCTGCCAATGCGCGTATTAATGGTGAGCCTCACGCCTCGCTCCTGGAAGATGCGTGCATAGGCAACATGGTTGAGCCCGCCGATCTCAGGCGCAAAAAAACGCTCCGGCGTGACAATCTCCACGTTCGACCCGGCTTCAGCCAATAACTCCGCAGTCTGCAAGGCGGGGTGGCCGCCGTTGTCATCGTAGATCAAGACATCCTGACCCGGCGCAATATCGCCCGAGAGGATATCCCAAGTGCTGATCACCAGGTCTTCACCGGCATCCAAGATTGACGTATTGGGCAAGCCGCCGGTAGCAACTATGACCAAGTCCGGCTCTTCCGCTATGACGTCAGCGGTTTCGGCAAATGTATTGAAGCGAAAGTCGACCCCCAAATCCGTGCAGCGCTCCATGCGCCAGTCGATGATCCCCGTGAGATCGCGTCGGCGCGGGCTTCTTGCCGCGAGTCTCACCTGCCCCCCGGCCTCAGGTGCGGCTTCGAACACCACGACATTGTGTCCGCGCGCCGCCGATACCCTGGCCGCCTCCAGCCCAGCCGGACCAGCACCGACGATGACCACGCGCTTCGCCGTGCCGTCGGCTTTATCAATATCTTGCGGTATGGAGGCCTCGCGGCCTGTCGCCGGGTTGTGAATACAAAGCGCTTCGTGCCCCTCGTAAATCCGGTCCAGACAATAAGTGGCCCCGACACAGGGGCGGATTTCGTGCTCGCGGCCTTCGGCGACCTTGCGCCCGATGTGCGGGTCCGCCATGTGGGCGCGGGTCATGCCGACCATATCGAGCTTACCTTCGGCAATGGCGTGGCGCGCGGTGGCGACATCGGCGATCTTGGCAGCATGGAAGACGGGGAATTTGGTTTCGGTACGAATCTCGCCGGAGAAGTCCAGGTGCGGCGCGGAGCGCTGCCCCATCACCGGAATGACACCTGACAATGCCGCGTCGCTCTCGATATGACCGCGGATGACATTGAGGAAGTCGATGCCACCGGCGGCGACCAGACGGCGTGCGATTTCCACACCATCTTCGCGCGACAGGCCTTTATCCCAATCCTCGTCACACACCAACCTGACACCAACGATGAAATCCGGCCCGACGGCATCGCGCACCGCGTCAATCACTCGGTGGGTAAATCGCAACCGGTTGTCGAGCGAACCGCCATGTTCGTCCGTGCGCGTGTTGGTGGCCGGCGACCAGAAGCCATCCAGGAAATGCCCATAGGCCTCGAACTCGATACCATCCAGGCCGGCGGCCTGCATGCGTGCGGATGCATCGGCGTAGTTTTTGGCGATGCGATCGAGGTCCCAGTCCTCAGCCTCTTTCGGAAAGGCGCGATGCGCGGGCTCGCGGATGGGGGAAGGCGCCAACACCGGCAGCCAATCGGAATGGTTCCAGTTGGTGCGCCGGCCCAGGTGTGTCAGCTGGATCATCACCGCCGTATCGAATTCGTGGCAATCATCGGTGAGTTGCCGCAGTTTTGGTACGATCTCATCCCTATAGGCGTGCAGGTTGCCAAATGCCGGCGGTGAGTCTTCGGCAATGATGGCGGACCCCGCCGTCATGGTCAGCGCACAACCACCCAAGGCTTTTTCACGGTGATACAGGCGGTAGCGCTCCGTCGGCAGGCCGTCCTCGGAGTAGGCAGGCTCATGCGCGGTCGACATCAAGCGGTTCTTCAACGTCAGATGCTTCAGTTGAAACGGCTGCAACAAGGGGTCTTCAGTGGCCATCGCGTCCTCCTAGCCGAAACGTGACACCCGGAACGGCGTTAAGTCCAGCCCCGGATCACGCCCCTGGATCATTTCAGCAATGATCCGCCCGGTAGTCGCGCTTCCCGTGAGCCCCAAGTGCCCGTGGCCAAACGCGTAGAAGACATTCGAATGGCGCGCCGAACGGTCAATCACGGGAAGTGAGTCCGGCGTCGATGGCCTATGTCCCATCCACTCGGTACCACCCTGTGTGTCGAGGTCAGGCAGATAGCGTCCGGCCAGTTTTAACAATGCCTTTGAGCGCCGGTAGTTGGGCGGCGCGTCGAGGCCCGCGAACTCCACCGCGCCGCCGATACGCAACCCCATATCCATGGGCGTCATGACAAAACTGTCTTCGGCGAAGGTGGTCATGTGATTGACCGAAACACCCGGGTTGGGCAGCGTCGTGTTGTAGCCGCGCTCCGTTTCCAGCGGAAACGGATCGCCCAATTGGGCGCTCAGTTCATGGGACCACGCTCCAGCCGCGATGATCAATTGATCGAACTCACGCCGCACGCCATCGGCGGTAGTAGTTGCGCTACCCTCAATGCGAACGATCTCACCAGCCACGATCTCGGCACCGTTTTCCCGCAGATAGTTCTGCAACCCATCGCATAACGCCTTCGGATCACCATAGTGCGCCCAGTCCTCGGTCAAATATCCACACTGCGCTTCCGGCCCCAACGCCGGCTCCAAGGTTTCGATTTCATTGCGGTTCAGGGCTTGCGCCGCAAGGCCAACTTCCCGTCTGAGAGCCCACCCAGCATCCTCGGCCGCGCGCGCGGCCTCCGAGCGATAGACAAACAATCCGCCCGTGCGGTTGAGCAACGACGACATGCCGATGGTCTGCAACAGGGCTTCATGATCGTCCATGGCAGTGGACAACAATGCAGCCATGGCTGCCGTACCAGCCTCGAAATCTTTGGCGTTGGCCGCAGCCAAGAACCGACTGAGGTACGGCCAGAGCCATGGCAAGTAGCGTAACCGGATTGAAAGTGGACCCAACGGATCGAACAAAAAACCTGGTACTTTAAGCGCAATACCCGGTGCCGGCAGCGGCAGGATTTCCGCCACCGCCACGGCGCCTGCGTTGCCGTGCGAGGTGCGATCGCCATCGGGGTCGCGGTCAAAAATCGTGACCTGATAACCGCTGCGCAGCAGATGGAATGCGCAGCATAGCCCGACAATCCCGGCGCCGACGACAGTTACGCGAGCCCGGCTCTCTGCCATGAACTAAAGGTTCGGCCGGTTGGCGAGCGCTTCCTCCAGCACAGCAGTGACCATGGCGCGCTCGTCGCCTTCCAGCGTCAGGCGCGGACGGCGCACCCATTCGCTACCTTCGCCGGTGATTTGGTTGGCAAGCTTGATCATCTGGACCAACTTCACATCCACGTCCAGATGCAGCAACGGCATGAACCAGCGGTAAAGCTCCACCGCTTCATCGACGCGTTGGTCGCGCGCCAGCTCGAACAGACGTACGGCCTCTTTCGGGAATGTGTTGACCATGCCGCAAACCCATCCGACGGCGCCGAACAGGATGTTCTCCAACAGCAGGTCATCAACACCGCAGAACAAGCGGTAGCGATCTCCGCAGATGTTGATCATATCAGTGACGCGGCGGCTGTCATGCGACGATTCCTTGACCGCGACAATGGTCTCGCAATCGGCTAATTCGTTAAAGGACTCAGGGCTGACATCAACTTTATAGCCGACACGGTTGTTGTAAATCATCACCGGCAGGTCGGTGGCCTCGGCGACGCCTCGGAAGTGCGCTACCGCCTCGCGTTGGTCCTGGGTATAGACCATGCAAGGCAACACCATCAGCCCGTCACACCCGGCCTTCTCGGCCACGCGCACATGATCAATGGCCATGTCGGTAGTATATTCGGCGACGCCGCTCAGCACCGGCACGCGCCCCGCCACCGTTTCGACGGCCATACGCAGCACCTGCTCTTTCTCATCTGTATAGAGCGACGGATTTTCGCCCAGCGTGCCCAGCATGACAAAACCCGTGACACCCGCATCCAGGCACGATTCCATATGCCGTGCAGTGCCTTCCAAATCGAGGCTGCCGTCTTGGTTCATCTCGGTCATCAATGCCGGAAAAACGCCGGCCCAATCGTTTTGCATAATATCCCTTCCGTTAAAGCGCCGAACGCACGGCTTCCGAACGATCCCAGAGATTGGGAACGACCTCGGATGAATAACCTGAAACAAAATCCTTCACTTCGCCGGTTTCCGGCACGAATACATGTCGCGCCACGGCACCGATATTGCCGCCATAGACGTGAATGGATATCGATGTTTGGTCGGCCATGTCGTTGGCCACCACATGGATGTCACCGATGCTCGGCGACACGGCGGTCAAGCCACCCGGCTGCAATACCGCGCTGTCGCCCACGACCAACGGCCCATCGCCATCGCGCGTGTACATGGTTTCTCGCTCGGCACCACGCAACTGGCCGACCAGGCCCCAGACCGTATGATCATGCACGGGTGTCTTTTGCCCGGGACCCCAGACGAAGCTGACCGCCGACCAGCGCTCCAGCGGGTCACAATAAAGCAGGTATTGCTGGAAGTGCTCGGGGTGTGGCTTGGTGAATGCATCGGGCAGCCAATCATCTGTAGCGACAAGTTGCTTCACGTGATCGCCGCCTTCGCCGATCATCCGGGCTTCGTCGTCTCCGGCGGTTTCCACGAGCCGGGTCATCTCCTGCACGAATGTGCGCAATTTTCCAATGTCGGTAGGCGTAGATGTCATTAAAGTTTCTCCGTATTCTGAGCCGCGTCGGCATAGAGAACGTCTCGAATGGCGCGGGTTGCGCGGGCATGAAAGGCGACAGCCGGCGGATCGAAATCGCCGGCTGGCACGGGTGTCGGTTCGAAATGGTGAAATCTGTCCTCACCGCGCACCAACGCAGCACTGTCCCACTCACCGACGATCTGTGCGGTATCGGGCGGCATGAAATGCATGGACAACCCAATCCGCCGGTCCGGCGCATTGTTGGGACCGGACGCATGCGCCAGGCGATAATTGTGAATGGACATCTGGCCCGGCTCCAAGGGCATGTAGACGGCCTCGTCGTCGTCGACACCGGCGGTAATCTCCTGGCCACGGGTCAGCATATTATTTTCGTCATAGCGGTCAACATGTGGCAGCACGTCGCCGATGTGACTGCCGGGCATCACACGCATGCAACCCGCTTCCACGCTGGCCGGCGACAACGCCAACCAGGCGGTGACCACCTGTTCACTCGACAAGCCCCAGTAGCGGGTATCCTGGTGCCACGAAATAAAGCTCTCCGAGCCCGCCTCCTTGATCCAAAACAACGTATTCCAGCACAGGAGATCGTCGCCGATCAGCTGTGATACGGGGTCGAGGATGCGAGGGTCTCGGATCAGATCATCGACCCACTTGAACAACAAATGCGCCTTGTTGCGCTGCGGCGGCTCCAGGCTACCGCCCTGGCTTGCCTCAACGGCTTCCAATTGACCTCGCAGGGCGGCGACCTCGTCAGCTTGCAGAACGGGTGCGGGGCAAACATAACCCTGCTCATGGAACTGCGAGATGTCCGCTTCACTAAATGCATGTGTCATTTCGCCTTCCCTTCCCACGATGTTTCTCCCTTGAAGTAATCGTCCACCAGAACCGCCCGTCGCTCAAGGGTCGGTTTTGCGCCCATGCGTCTTGAAGAAAGCCCGCATGTGAAACGCCGCCTGCTCAGGCTCGTAGCGAGATGTCGCGCCAACCGGACAGGCGCGCCGCGCACGGCACCCTAGCTCCATACAATCACCGCCATCCCGCGTCGCCAAATGTTGCGCGCAGGCGGGGACATCGTAGCCATCTTTTCCGAACGCGCCGACCGGACAAGTCTGCAGGCAGGGGCGATCCGGACAACTCTCACAAGGCGAAGGCCTGTTGTCCATGGGCGGCAATTCCAACCGTTCCGGTAGTGCCAACGCCCCCCTATAACCGTGCCATAGTCCGTGGTCAGGATGGATGAACATGCCCAGCGGCGAGGCGTTGCAAGGTTCAGCGCGCATCGCCCAACGTTGGAACGGCAGGTGCGGTCTCTCAAAGGGGAACAGAGCGCGCGCACCAAATGTTTCCGCCAATGGCGTCAACTGGTCGCGCGACCAGTCATCGAGCAAATCGGTATCGGTGTTTCGTGAGGCGCTAAACGCCTGCCACATGTCCGGCCCGGCGTTTCCCGCCAAGATCAAGGTTTTTGCCGGTTGCTCCGGTGCTATATCGGGAACGCCGTCGCCAGGGACAGGATGAAATGCGCCCCGTGGAGTCAGGCCGGCTTGGCGAAGCGCCGCATTGATTCTTTGCAAATTCATGCAGACATCACGGTGGCGCGGGTAAAGCTCTCAACATAATCCACCAACGCATCGGATGCCGCCGCCGCACCGTCAGGATTGCCATCCGCGATCGCGCGCGCGACGGCCGCGTGCAGGCGCGCACACAGCGGCATATCAGCGGCTTGTTTGTAATGCAGATACCAAAACCGCCGTGACAAGCCGTTCATCAAATTGATGGCTCCAAGTGCATATTCGTTGTGAGCGGCATCGGCGAGTAGGGCATTAAAGGCGTTGTCATGGCGCATGAAGGCAATGCCGTCGTTGTTCCTCGCTGCCCGTTTCATACCGTCCGCAATATCGAGGAACACGTCGCGCTCCGCCTCCGTCCGGCGCCGCGCACTGCAGCGTGCCATCAACCGCTCCAGTTCACGCCGCACCTCAAGCACTTGCAGTTGCTTGGCGGGATTGATCTCTGAAACCAGGATGCCCTTTCGTGGCAGAATGACAATCAAGCCTTCACGTGCGAGGCGCTGCAAGGCCTCGCGGACCGGCGTGCGACCAATCCCTAGTTGTTCGGCAAGCTGGCTCTCGGATATCACACTGCCCGGCTGCAGGTTGAGTGTAACAATCCGCTCCTCCAGTTCGCGGTAGGCCTTGTCGGTGAGGCTGGCGGTCTTACTCATATCCGAGGTTCGCCTCTAAATCTGTTTTCGCTTTTCCACCATGGTCGCGAATTCATCAAATACTGCGTCGTCGACACCATAGGTATGGTCATCATCGGGGAAGCTTCCTTCTTTCACCTCTTTGACGTATTCCCGGATGCCGCCGACAGCGACCTCCGTCAACTTGGCGTAGCGCTTGGTGAACTTAGGTTTGAAGTCGGTAAACACGCCCAACAAGTCATACCCCAGCAAGATCTGCCCGTCGGTGCCGACGCCCGCTCCGATGCCGATTGTCGGAATGTCCAATTGCTCTGAGATCAGCTTGGCGATTTTGCCGGGCACCGCCTCGAACTCCAGCATGAAGCAACCCGCATCTTGTATGGCGAAAGCATCTTCCAGGATCTTCATGGCAGCCTCCGGCGTGCGGCCTTGGATCTTGAAACCACCGAACATGGCCACCGTGTGTGGCGTCAAACCAATATGCGAGGCGGTGGGAACACCGGCATCGACAAGCGCTTTCAGGATATGCGTCTGCGACTTACCGCCCTGTGGCTTCACCGCGTCACAGCCGGCATCTTGCATAAACCGGGTCGCATTGGTGAGCGCGCGCTCGACGGTGTTGTAACTCTGGTACGGCATGCAGCCGAGCACGAATGTATGAGGCGCACCCCGACGCACCGCTTGGCTGTGCAGCACCATCATATCCATGGTGGCGGGGATGGTGTTAGGGTGCCCATGCGCGATCATTGCCAAGCTATCGCCGACGACCGCCACATCCACACCAGCCATTTCGGCCCATTGCGCCGACGTATAATCCGGCACCGACATATAGACCATCTTCTCGCCAGTGGTCTTGGAGTTGCGAATCTCGGTGATTGTACGTTTCTTGCGATCGGACTCGTTGCTCACGGCAATCTCCATGTCAGATGCCCTATCGGCCCTGATATTTCAGTGATATTTAAGATGCGGATGTTAGGTGGCGGACCCGCGTGGGGTCAAGCGTCGGACTTGGGAAACACGTCGTTGAGATCACCGGTGGGCTCTTCAAGGTCTTCTGTGGGATCTGATGCGGGCTCTGGTTCAGGACCGGCTTTGGCCTCCGGTGTCGATCCGGAAATCGGTTCCGGTATCGATTCCGGGCGTTGCGCCTCACTCATATCAAGCGCCGGGCGGGCTTCCGCCGTCTCAACACTGCCACCCAGGTGGCCGGCGGGTATATAGCAGGTTACGGTTGTGCCCCGGCCTGATTGCGACTTCACCTCTACCTGGCCTTTATGCAACTCAACAAAATTCTTCACGATGGTCAGTCCCAAACCAACCCCGGCATCCGTTGCTTCTGCCGACTCAGTACGTGCTTCGTCACCTTTTTCGAAAGCCTCGAACACCCGCTCGCGCGCCTCAGTAGGAATGCCGACACCGGTATCGGATACGGAAACCACGATCTCATCACCGTCACGGCGCGCTTCCAGGCGCAAGCTGCCTCGCGGCGGCGTGTAGGTAATGGCGTTGGACAGAAGGTTGAACACCACCTGCTTTAAGCGCCGCTCGTCAGCCACCATCCAACCGATGTCGGTGGGGCAATCGAAGGTCACTTTCAACTCCTTGCGGCGTGCGCGTTCTTGAATGAGATTGAGCGCGGCAACCAGCATGGCGTGCGCATCAAAGGTTTCGCGCTGCAATTCCAACTGGCCCGCCTCAATGGAAGCAAGGTCCAAAATATCGCCGATGATCGATACCAATCCGCGCGATGTATTGAGGATGCCTATTGCATAGTCCTGCTGACGCGGGTTCAGGTCGCCGAAATAGTTTTGGCTCAACATATCGGCGAACCCGATGATGGTGTTCATCGGTGTGCGCACTTCATGCGACACGTTGGCGATAAACTCCGATTTCATGCGGTCAGCTTCGCGGTAGGCAATCGCTTGCTGGCGCAAGGCATTCTCGACCCGTGCACCGTCGGTAACATCCAGGTACGACAGCAGTACCGCTCCATCCGGCAACGGCACGGTGGCGAAATCAATGACCGTACCACTGGTCAGCCGTTGCTGGCCCTGTGTCGCGGCCCGTGACAGCAGTCGCGTGACAGTGAGGTCACGCTGCGCTGTCCAGGCGTCGTCGGCCCAGCGCTCGGTGCCTTCAGGCGGTGGCACCATGGACCGCGTTTTCTCGACCACCTCGGAGATATGCGGCGCCTCGATCAACGCGTCTTCGTCCAAACCCCACAGCCGGGCGTAAACCGGGTTGGAAAGCTTCAGCTTGCCGTCGCTTCCGAACACCGCCACGCCTTCGTGCAGGTTGTCGAGAGTCTCGCGTTGTACAGCGCTGAGCTCGTTGACCGAGCGTTCCAACTGCAGTTGTTCGCTCAAATCCTCGAAGGCAAATGCGAGACCGCCATCACCATGCGGTGCAGTGGTACGGCGAACGGCGCGCCCGTCAGGCAGATGCATCATATCAGTCTCGGCAGATTGCAAGGCACTGAACAGGGCAATGCTTTCCGCCTTGAAGGCGCGGAAGTCAGCGACTTCAGGCAATTGCCGGGCCTCGCGCAGTTTTTCCAGAACCTCGCCGAATTCGGGTGCTTCCTGCAGCCAGTTCGCATCCAATGACCAAAGCCGGGCGTAGGCGCGGGTGAAGAACTCCAGGCGTTTGTCGCCGCCGAATATGGCCACCGCCGAGCCTAAGGTCTCGAACACCGCATCACGCGCTGCCGACTTTTGCTTCAGCGCGCTTTCCGCCTCCTCGCGTTCCGTGCGATCAACGGCGAAGCCAACCGTCCCGCCCGTCGTTTCTCCGTCCGTGCCCAACTGACCCAGTGGCACCTCGGTGATATCCATCAAGTTGGCGCGGCCATCCTTGTCAATCAGATGACGCTCGCTCACGGCCTGCCCGCTGCCGCGCGCCTGCATCGCCATTTCCGGCTCGCCCTTGGCGATACCCTCGCCAGCGCGATTGACGAACGCCAGCTTGAGCCCGGAGTCGCGCAACCATATCGGAAACGGCATGGCATCCAACAGAGCCGTCAGATGCCGATCGTCGAGACCGGAAATGTTGGCGCGCGGCGGCGCATCTGTCGCGGTTGCAGATGGCACATCGCCGGCCTCACCTCGAACCGCCGTCACATCGCGCATCCAGACGATATCGGCCACCGATTGTCCGTCTTCGGTTTCCGCCCGCGCACCGACCGCCTGCAATAGACGGTCACCCAGTGGCAACAAAGCATCAAACGGCGTGCCGTTTCCACGCAACCCCGAAACATGACGCTCCAGCCGGGCTAGGGTTTCCTCATCGAACTTAGCGCGAATATCGTCGTAACGGGCTTGGGTGCCGGCCTCCAACCCCAGCAGCACGGCGAGCCGGCGCGAACAGGTGATGCCGCCAAGCAGATGATCCCAAAGGAAAATACCGTCCGGTGCGGTGGCGAGAATTTCCCGGGCGCGGGTGGCCACTCCTTCAAGTCGGTCGCGCTCCGACATCACCTCGCGCACGCGAGCGCGCTGCATGATATACAGAATCAGCAACACGAATGCGACAAATCCGGCGCCAAAAGCCGCCAACAACGCCGGGTCCGTGGTTTTCAATACTGCACCAATATCCATGCCGCCATTTAGCCACTGCGCAGCGGCGTGGGCAAGGACCGAGCATACTTAACTGAGCGCGATTAAGTGCCTGGCTCAAAAGGAAATACGCCGATTCCGTCCACACTCGAGATGAGCATGTGTTGTGGCGGAACTTTTTGCCACTGGTCACGCATCTCATCCAATGGCTCGGAGACAATCAGGCAGGTGTTATTGGTTGGCTGCGCCGAAACGCCCAGCTCTCCTAAGGGTTTTGGACCTATCCCGTAGTAAAGGCTCGGCGGCGCACCATCGCTAGCGTAGCGCAAAGCATAAATCGTTTCGCCATCACTGAGGGCCGCGGTCATTGCGAACCTCTCGTCAACGCCGGCACCTTGCATCTGCTGGAGCACCTGCGCCACGGTTGCCTGGAAGGCTTTCTCTGGGCCGTCTTCCAATCCATTGGTCAGCATCAAATAGAAGAAAATCTCGCTATCGGTACTGCCTTGCAACAATGGAAACAACTCGGGTGCCACGGCCATCATTAGGGATCGCCGCACCCGATCAAAGCCGCCGATGGCACCGTTATGCATAAACAAATAACGGCCATGCGTGAACGGATGACAATTCACTTTGGTCACGGCGGTACCTGTTGTTGCCCGAACATGGCCGAAAAACAGCCCTGAGCGCACTTGTGCTGCCATACTCTTAAGGTTGGAGTCGTTCCAAGCCGGCAGGATGTCGCGATAGACGCCAGGTTCGGGCTTTTCACCATACCAGCCGATGCCGAAGCCATCAGCATTGATCGCCGTCGCTCCTTTGCTGGCATGGTGGCTCTGCGTCACCAGCGACCGTTCAGGTTTCAAGATCAGGCTATCGAGATAAATCGGCGGTCCGGCATAGGCCAGCCAGCGGCACATGTGCGCCCCCTCTTCTCCGTGATGGAGAAAAGAGTGTCGCACCAATTCGGATGAACGAACAACCCGAGGGCGGCGTCATCAACTCTTTTTGATGACGCCGTGAATTTTACAAACCTAGTAGCGGTAAGCTTCCGGTTTGAATGGGCCCTGGGTTGTGACGCCGATATAGTCGGCCTGCTCCTGGCTCAGCTTGCTCAGATTGGCGCCAAGTTTCTCCAGGTGCAGCATCGCCACCTTTTCGTCGAGATGCTTAGGCAATACGAAGACGTTGTTGTCGTATTTTCCAGGGTTCTCCCAGATTTCCATCTGCGCCAAGACCTGGTTGGTGAACGACGCCGACATGACAAAGCTCGGGTGGCCAGTGGCACAGCCCAGGTTTACCAGGCGGCCCTCGGCCAGCAAGATGATGCGTTTGCCATCCGGCAATTCGATCTCATCGACCTGGGCCTTGATATTGGTCCACTTGAAATTCTTCAGACCGGCGACCTGGATTTCGTTATCGAAGTGTCCGATGTTGCATACGATGGCACGGTCTTTCATGGCCCGCACGTGATCGACAGTGATGATATCGATATTGCCGGTCGTGGTGACGAAGAGATCACCGCGCGGTGCGGCTTCTTCCATGGTCACGACCTCGAAACCTTCCATGCAGGCCTGCAAAGCGCAAATCGGATCGATCTCGGTGACCAGCACCCGGCACCCGGCGCTGCGCAGGCTTTCCGCCGAGCCCTTACCGACGTCGCCATAACCGGCAACCACGGCGACCTTGCCCGCCATCATCACATCGGTAGCTCGGCGAACGCCGTCCACCAGGCTTTCACGACAGCCGTACTTATTGTCGAATTTGGATTTGGTCACCGAATCGTTCACATTGATGGCCGGGAACAGCAGTGAGCCGTCATTGGCCATTTCCTGCAACCGATGTACGCCGGTGGTGGTCTCTTCGGTGACACCCTTGATGTTTTTGCCCAATTCCGAATACCAGCCAGGCTTCTCAGCGACGCGTTTTTTGATCGCTGCGAATAAAACTTCTTCTTCTTCACTGCCAGGATTATCGAGCACCGAGATATCTTTCTCCGCCTTGATACCGAGGTGCACCATCAGCGTCGCGTCGCCGCCATCATCCAAAATCATGTTCGGCGTACCGCCATCGGACCATTCAAAAATCTTGTGGGCGTACTCCCAGTATTCCTCAAGCGATTCACCCTTTACGGCAAACACCGGAATGCCGTCGGCGGCAATGGCCGCTGCGGCGTGGTCCTGCGTTGAGTAGATGTTGCACGACGCCCAGCGGATGTCGGCGCCCAAAGCCTTCAGGCTCTGGATCAGCACCGCTGTTTGAATGGTCATGTGCAAGGAACCCGCGATGCGCGCGCCCTTCAAAGGCTGGCTTGCCTTGTATTCTTCACGGATGGAGACAAGGCCGGGCATTTCGGTTTCGGCGATGTCGATTTCCTTGGCGCCCCATTCGGCGAGGTCCATATCGGCGACGATGTAGTCATCAAAGGGCATATCAGGCTCCTGAAAAATCCAATCATTGGCAGAATTGCAAGGGGTTTAGCCCAGGCCACCGGGTGGAGCAAGGCTTGTTGAACATCTCGATCAGACAAGATAAATCGACAACGGAATTCCCAAATTGCGGCTATCATGCAGAGACGCGAACATAGCTGGAAAGGCGGCCATGGCGGACAACGCCAAATATCAAGCGCAATCGAAGAAACTAGCCTTCAAAGTCGTCGGTGGTATCGTGCTTTCGTTGGCGATTATTGTATATGGGGCCGTCAATCGCGGGGCACCTTCTCGGCCTGAGCGCATTCAACCCAAGCCCGCTGACATTCGCCCCCGCGGCCCGGAACTCGTCGTCGACAACCGCGTCGATCCCCGCGAATTGCTCGCGCACGCAAAACACTTGGTGCGTGAAGCCGATCCGGTAAGTGCAGCACTTTTCGCCCTAGAGGCTCATCGGTACGGTGCGCCGGCCATCCATGACGACGTGTTATCCGTTCTCCGTGACGCTCACCTTGCCCGGCGCGAACAACTGACGCTGGATGCTCACTTCGCCTATGTCAGATCGACCCGTTTCAGCCCTGACGGCAACCGATTACTCACCACCTCGTCGGACCGGACGGCACGGCTCTGGGATGCCCATAACGGCGCTATGATCCATGAATTAACGGGGCATCAACGAGAGGTTTGGGCGGGCGCGTTCAGTCCTGACGGCAACCAGCTGGCAACGGCATCTTTCGACAATACCGTCCGGCTCTGGAATGCCCACAACGGGTTGAACACGCATATTCTTGAAGGTCATAAGGGCAAAGTCGCGGCAGTTGCCTACAGCCCGGGCGGCAATCATTTGGCGTCCGCCGCCTATGATGGCACGGTCCGCATTTGGAGTCCGGTTACAGGCCAACCTCTTTCGATATTGAAAGGACACACGGATAAGGTCGTTTCAGTATCATTCGATGCGAACACGGGCCGCCTGCTCACCGCGTCGCACGACGGAACGCTGCGCATATGGGATACGGCCGTCACGGCTCCGCTCGCCATTATGCGTGGACATCGTGATGCTGTTTTAGCGGCAACATTCAGCCCTGACGGGCACATGGTGGTGAGTGCGTCGAGAGACAATAAGGCCCGTATATGGAATACGGCGCACGGTGAGGAGATCGCTGTCCTTGACGGGCATGCAGGTTGGGTCAATACGGCGGCATTCAGCCCTAACGGCGAAACAATTGTAACGGCGTCGCGCGACTCGACGGCCAAAATTTGGGATGTCCGCACCGGCAAGGTCATGGCGACACTTGCCGGTCATAGGGCGTGGGTCAATGATGCGCGCTTCAGCCCAGATGGAAAACGCATTGCCACGGCTTCCGCAGATTGGTCTGTACGGCTGTGGCATGCGGCAAACGGCAAACCCATCACCACCATGCGCGGTCACCGGAATGCCGTTGGCACGCTCAGGTTCAGCGCCGGGGGCTCACACATTCTGAGCGCAGGCGCGGACGGCACGGCAAGGCTTTGGGATGCGAACCTCAAACCGACTGCTGGTCATGAGAGTTTCGACAATCTTGCAACGCTTGCACAGCTTATGCGCAACGTATTGCCGCGGGGCTTGACCATTCGCCAACGGCGACAATTCCGGCTACCGCTGGATAAACACAAATAGATCAGCGTCGGATGTCAGCGCCGGACAAGCGCCAACCCAGCGCCCGTGATCATCAGCAGCGAGCCCGTGATGCGGTTGCGCAACCGGCCTTTTTCGGAGCCGGTCAACCACCGGCGCAAATGTCCCGCGAGAATTGCGTAACCGCTATCGAGGACCATCGCAATGACCACGAAAGTCAGGCACATCAACCACAACTGCGGGCCAAGCGGACGAGAGGTATCCAGGAATTGCGGAAAGAAGGCCACATAGAACAAGATGGTCTTGGGATTGGTGACAGCGACCACAAAGCCGTGCAACAGCACGGAGGCGACCGGACCTTTGTCGGCGTGGGCGTCCTTGAGGTCGACCGGCGTGGCGCGCCATTGTTTAATGCCTAAAAAAATTAAATAGGCTGCACCGATCCAGCGAATCCAGACAATCCATTCGCTGAGCGCCGTCAACATCCAAGCCATGCCGAGAGCACCGAGCCCCAAAAGCACCCCCGTGCCGGCGGAAGATCCGAGCACCGTCAACACGCCGCGTCCAGCGCCATGCGCCAAACTATTGGCTACGGTCAACGTAACAATGGGCCCGGGCATCAATACCAGTGCCGAGGTCGCCAGCACGTAGGCGATATAGAGATCATATGAAATCATGCGCTCAGATTACGGTCTCAAGGACGATGTGGAAAGTCCTACGGTTCCGCTTCGTACCGTTGACAGACGAAGGTGCATTGCAGCCTTTGACGAATGCCCGCGAGCGGGTACCATAGGCGCCATGATTATATCGTTACGGCATTTACTCACCTTGTCTGCTCTTGGAATTATCCTTGTGGCCAGTGGATGCGCATCAACGAAGAAAACCTGGTACAAGCCGGGCATGACTTCCGATCAATGGGCTGTCGACAGCGCTACTTGCCGCTCCCGTGCTCGAAACCTTGCCGAGGAAGAGCTCGCTATTCAGCCTCGTTCATCTGCGGGCGGCATAAATCAGGCGGCTGGATACAATGCACTCATGCGCCAACACGGCGCTAAAAAGAATTACGAAACCCTATACAGGAGCTGCCTGCAGCACAGGGGATACAAATTGATCACCCCGAAACCCACCCCTGCTGCAAAAGCCTGATATTCCACCCAACATAAAGGTCTGAATTCAATGAGCCTGCCATCCCTGTTCGATCCTTTGCGGCTGCCCGCCGTCGCGGCGCCGCTGTTTATCATTTCTAATCCCGATCTATTGCTGGCCGAATGCAAGGCAGGCATCGTCGGTTCGTTTCCCGCACTGAACGCGCGTCCCATCGAAGTGTTGGACCAATGGCTGACGCGCATCAATGAAGAGCTCGACCGATACAATCAGGCCAATCCCGATACGCCTGCCGCCCCGTATGCCGTCAATCAGATCGTGCATCGCAGCAACGAGCGGCTGATGCAGGATGTCGAGCTTTGCGTGAAGCACAAGGTGCCGATCGTCATAACTTCGCTGGGCGCCCGGCCCGAGGTCAATGACGCCATTCACTCCTACGGCGGCATCACCTTGCACGACATCATCAACAACAGATTCGCCAAGAAGGCCATCGAGAAAGGCGCTGACGGCCTTATAGCGGTCGCCGCGGGCGCCGGCGGCCACGCAGGCACCCAGTCGCCGTTCGCCTTGGTCCAGGAAATCAGGGAATGGTTCGATGGTCCGCTGTTGCTGTCGGGCTCCATCGCGAATGGAAAATCCATTTTGGCGGCCCAAGCCATGGGGGCTGACCTGGCCTATATCGGCTCGCCCTTCATCGCCACGGAAGAGGCCAACGCCGAAGACGCCTACAAACGGATGATCACCGAGTGCGGTGCGGAAGATATTGTCTACTCGAACTATTTCACCGGCGTGTGGGGCAACTACCTGCGCCCGACACTGGAAGCCAACGGCCTTGATCCGGATAACTTGCCGAGCGAAGGCGGCCTGAAGATGAAATTCGGTGAAGGAGAATCGACCAAAACCAAAGCCTGGAAGGACATTTGGGGCAGTGGACAGGGCATCGGCGTCGTCAAGGAGGTCGTGCCGGCGGCCGAGCGCGTCGCCGACCTGGCGCGCCAATACGAAAACGCATTGGCGGCCATGAAGTCAATCACGGCGACGTAGGACTACGCCGCGAGTTTGTGGTCGTCGTCGTCGACGGTTTCAGCTTCAATCGAGGCCGGCTTTTGGATAACCGAGCTGCTGCTGTAGCGATATGTGCCGTTGATGGCATCTTCAATATCGCCGCGCGTGATGCCGATATCATCCAATTGCCGGTCGTCCATCGCCAACAGCAGGTTCCGATCAACACGAAGTTGCGCGTTCTTCTGCATGGTCCGAATCAGCGATTTCAACCAAGCGCCTAATTTGAACCCGGATTTCTCCGGTGTCGCCGGCCCACAAGGGTGAAGATAGGAAACAACGTCGAGAGGAGCCTTCTGGCCCGCATTTGATGCAATCATGGCATTTGTCCAATACTAGGAGGTTGCGGTGCTCGCCCGTGCGTCACCGTCTGATTGAGATATAGGACCGAATGAGCCTTGCGTATAGCGCAATTGCTGCACTGCAGCATTGTTGATTTTGCATGGCTCTGGACGCCTTGCACATGGCCACGCCGCACCCTAGTTTTATGTCATGGACGACAATCAAGAACTCTCGCTTTCTAGCGCCGAACGGTTGGCTCGCCTACGTCACGAGTTAGCGGCGCGGGAGTTGGATGCCTTCCTGGTGCCGCGAAACGACGAACATCAGGGAGAATATGTTTCCGAACGCGCCGATCGCTTGGCGTGGCTCACGGGCTTTACCGGTTCCGCGGGCGTGGCGGCCGTAGCGGCTGCAAGTGCGGCGGTATTCACGGACGGACGCTATACTTTGCAGGCGGAAACCGAGGTCGACGGTACACTGTATGCACGGCGCCATATTACGGATCAACCGGTGACGGACTGGATCACCGAGACTCTCTCCGACGGCCAGCGCCTGGGTTACGATCCGTGGCTATTGACGCCCGCGCAATTGGGCCGCTATCGCACGGCATGCAAGAAAGCCGGTGTGGAGCTTTGCGCCACCGACGGTAACCCCATCGACGCTATTTGGCCGAACCAGCCACCGCCACCGCTGGCCCCTGTCACCCCACTGGCCGAGAATTATAGCGGCGAAAGCTCCAGCGAAAAACGACGCCGGATTGGCGCGTTGCTGCGTGCGGATGATACTGACGCCGTGGTCCTGACGGCGCCCGATTCCATCGCCTGGCTGTTCAATATCCGTGGCGGCGATGTTCCGTTCACACCGTTTGCACTGTCTTTCGCCATTCTGCATGCCGACGCCCGCGCCGAATGGTTTATCGACCAGCGCAAGCTCTCGTCTGATGTCACTGCCGTCTTGGATGAAAGCGTATCCGTGCATGCACCGGATGAATTGGGTCCAGCATTGGACCGGTTGGGCACTGAAAATCTTACCGTGCGCGCCGACCCGGCGTCAGCCGCCGCCTGGGTTCATGATCGGCTGAAACAGGCCGGCGCGCGCGTCGATGGCCGGGCCGACCCGTGCCAGTTGGCAAAGGCCTGCAAGAACGCCCAGCAAATGGACGGTATGCGTAACGCGCATCTGCGCGACGGTGTTGCGGTTGCACGATTTTTGGCATGGCTGGCAACCGAGGCAAAATCCAGCGACATCACGGAGATGACTGCCGCCGACAAGCTCGAATCGCTACGCCGCGAACATGAGCTGTTCCGCGAGTTAAGCTTCCCAACGATCTCCGGCGCAGGCCCCAATGGCGCTATTGTGCACTATCGGGTGACACCCGAGACCGACCGTCATCTGGAGCCGGGCTCACTCTATTTAGTCGATTCAGGAGCCCAGTATCCAGACGGCACAACGGATGTCACTCGCACGGTGGCCATCGGCGCGCCCACCGACGACATGCGGCGTCATTTCACGCTGGTGCTCAAGGGACACATCGCCCTGGCCCGTGCCGTATTTCCGAAAGGCACCACCGGCAGTCAACTTGACGTGCTCGCGCGCCAGGCCTTGTGGCGGGCTGGGCTCGATTACGATCACGGCACCGGACACGGCGTCGGCAGCTATTTAAGTGTGCACGAGGGGCCGCAGCGCATTTCGAAAATGCCAAGCCAGGTGGCCTTGCAGCCCGGCATGGTAATTTCCAACGAGCCTGGGTTTTACCTGACCGGCGCATACGGCATCCGTATCGAGAACTTGGTATTGGTGGCCCGCGCTACTGGCAGTGCCGGTGATGCCGGCTACATGGCCTTCGAAACATTAACGCAGGCGCCTATCGATCGGGCGCTGATCGAGACTTCGATACTCGATGGTGATGAAATCGCTTGGCTCGACGGCTACCACGCCACGGTTCAAGATCAGCTGTCGGCCTCGCTACCGCCCGCAGCGGCATCTTGGTTGGCCGAAGCGACGGCGCCGCTCGGCTGATCAGGCTCATTAATAGGCACCTCGTAGAGATAGACCGGGCTCCGATAAATATCGTCGGCCTGCACGGTATCAACCGGACGCCAGTTCGGCAGGGCGAATGTATGAGTGAGCACCAAGGCACCGGGCGCCATTTCCGCTGCCAGTTTCGGCTGTAACTGCACCATCTGAGCGCCGCCCACATAGCAGACCACCAATGCCGCATCGGAAAGATTCTGTACCATGAAGTTTCCGCGTTTGAATTCAAGGTTCTTGCGCGGGCGAAACAAAAGACGCAGGCGCGTCACCAGCCAGGGCAAGGGCGACAACTCAATGCCCTTCACCGCACGGTCCGGAAATGCCGCCGCCAAGGCAATGGCGTTTCCTCCCCAACCGGCGCCCAACTCATAAACATCTCCGACCGGCAAGCGGCGAGGCAGCAAGGCCAAAAAGGCTCGCCGCACCCGAGGAGAGGTGGGTGTCGGCGGGCTTCCACTAATCAGCGTAAACGCAAACATCAAGGCGATAACCGATAGACCGGTCGCTAGCACAAGAATATTGATTGTCATATGCTCATCAGAAATGTGTTGCTACTGTTGTCATAAAGAAGAATGTAGATAAAATTCTGAAAAGATTCGACAGCTATCAGACGGACGGGACCCATGGCATTGTTTGGCCGCAAGAAAAAACGAAAACCCCTCGGCCCGCCGCAGGATCCAAAATGGACCCACGGCGAAGGCGGGCGGTTTCCCAAGTTTCTCGATCTTGACCCGGAGGCTGCGGGGCTGGACGGTAAATCCGGCGTGTTTGCGATTTGGCATACCGGCGTTCAGCCGGGCTGGGTATACATCGGGCATAGCACCAATCTGGCGAAAACGTTTTTCGCATTGGGTGATGATGCGGACGTGCTTGAATACCGGGACCGTGGCGCGCTCTATGTGTCATGGAGCTACATCCGCGATGAGCTTCAACCGGGCGTCGTCACCTACCTGACTTTGGCCTTGAAACCGAAAGTCGACAATCCGCAAACGAAAAGCGAGGACGACGTCGACCTGATTCCGGTCTACCCGCCCGGCATGGTGCCGAAAGGCGAGGAAGCGAAATAGCTGAAATCATTGAAGTTGCAGGCACTCAAGCAGCGTCCTGCCACGCCCCTTCGACGATTTCCGCAATTTCCGCCATGATAGCGTTCAAATCAAAGTCCTTCGGCGTGTAAACCCTGGCAACACCGGCAGTACGCAGGGTTGCCGCGTCCTCTTCCGGGATGATGCCACCGGCCACCACTGGCACATCGCTCAAGCCCGCATCGCGCAAGCGCTGCATGACCTCCGTTACCAACGGCACGTGCGAACCCGACAAAATCGACAGTCCAATCACATGCACGCCTTCTTGAGTCGCGGCACTGATGATTTCCTCGGGCGTCAGGCGAATGCCTTCATAGATGACCTCCATGCCGGCATCACGCGCCCTGACAGCGATCTGTTCGGCACCGTTGGAATGTCCGTCCAGGCCCGGCTTGCCGACGAGCATCTTGATGCGACCGCCCAGTTTGTTGGATACCGCATCGACCCGCGCGCGCACCGAATCCAACGCTGCCACCGGCGCCGGTTGCGCCCCGCCGACGCCCGTGGGCGCACGGTATTCACCAAATACGCCACGAAGTGCCGCCCCCCATTCTCCGGTGGTAACACCGGCATGCGCGCATGCGATTGAGGCTTCCATGATGTTTTTGTCCTCGCGGGCGGCCTGTTCCAGGTCCTGCAACGCAGCCGTCGCAGCCCCCGCATCACGCTGGTCACGCCAAGCCTTGAGCGCCTCAATCTGGTGCGCTTCGACCGTTGGGTCGACGGCAAGAAACGCGTCCTCGCCACCAGCCAGCGGAGAAGGTTCCCCTTCCTGGAATTTATTGACGCCGACCACCACTTGCTCACCGGCCTCAATAGCGGCCAGTCGCTTGGCATTGCTCTCCACCAGGCAGCGCTTCATATAGCTCGAATCAACCGCGCTGACCGCCCCGCCCATGGCATCAATGGCGGCAAGCTCTTGGCGCGCCGATTCTTTCAGCGCATCCACCTTGGCCTGTACGACCGGAGAGCCGTCAAAAATATCACCGTATTCCAAAAGGTCGGTCTCATAAGCGACGATCTGCTGCAGGCGCAGCGACCACTGCTGGTCCCACGGGCGCGGCAGGCCCAAGGCTTCGTTCCAGGCCGGCAGTTGCACGGCGCGCGCCCGGGAGCCCTTGGATAACGTCACCGCCAGCATCTCCAGCAAAATCCGGTAGACGTTATTCTCCGGCTGCTGTTCGGTCAGCCCCAGTGAGTTCACCTGCACGCCATATCGAAAGCGCCGCATCTTCGGGTCTTCGACGCCATAGCGCTCGGCGGTGATTTCATCCCATAGGTCCGTGAATGCGCGCATCTTGCACATTTCGGTGATGAATTTGATCCCGGCGTTGACGAAGAAGCTGATGCGGCCCACCACTTTCGGGAAGTCTTCTGGCGGCACCTGCCCGGAATCCCGGACCCGGTCCAAGACCGACATGGCGGTGGCAAGCGCGAATGCCAGTTCTTGTTCCGGCGTGGCGCCGGCCTCCTGCAGATGGTACGAGCAAACGTTGACCGGGTTCCACTTGGGCAATTCCGTATAGGTGAAGCTGATAACATCGGCGGTCAATTTCAGGCTTGGCGCTGGCGGAAAAATATAGGTGCCGCGCGAGAGATACTCTTTGATGACGTCGTTTTGCGTGGTGCCGGAAAGATCTGTGCGCGCCGCGCCCTGTTTCTCCGCCGCTGCGATATAAAGTGCCAACAGCCACGCCGCCGGCGCGTTGATCGTCATCGATGTGTTCATCTCGCCCAAGGGAATGCCATCGAACAGGGTCTGCATGTCGCCCAGGTGCCCGATGGGGACACCGACCTTACCGACCTCGCCGCGCGCCAGCGGATGATCCGAATCGTAGCCCGTCTGTGTGGGAAGATCGAAGGCGACGCTGAGGCCCGTTTGCCCGCGCGCCAGATTCTTGCGGTAAAGCTCGTTCGATGCTGCCGCCGAAGAATGGCCGGAGTAGGTGCGAAACAACCAGGGACGGTCTTTAACATTCGAGTTCTGAGATGTTGCGTTTGCGAATTTTTCCGTCATGTGTGCATCCCCGTCGGATAGCCGAAAATTATTAACCTGTTGAAATTACGCAATATCATACGAAATATAATTTCGTTTGTACGTGATTTAACGTAATTAACAAATTGTGCATTGCGAAAACCTACACGACCGTCTAAGACGATGCCAGTCAAAATTCCGGGCCGTACACAGGCCCCCAGACCAAGGAGCCAACCATGACCGAAGCCGCTGAAGTCGTCGAGCTGTTTCCCGGCCAGGAGAAAAAAGACCTTTATGAATTGGGCGAATTTCCGCCTCTGGGCCATGTGCCGGCGAACATGTACGCTTGGGCCATCCGGCGCGAGCGCCACGGCGACCCGGATACCGCCATGCAGGTCGAGGTGGTCGAAACCCCGAAATTGGACAGCCACGACGTACTGGTCATGGTGATGGCGGCAGGCGTCAACTACAACGGCGTATGGGCCGCGCTCGGCACGCCGATCTCGCCCTTCGATTACCACAAGGCGGAATACCACATCGCCGGCTCCGATGCCTCCGGCATCGTTTGGGCCGTGGGCGACAAGGTCACGCGCTTTAAGGTCGGTGACGAAGTCGTCGTACACTGCAACCAAGACGACGGCGACGACGAAGAGTGCAACGGCGGCGACCCGATGTACTCCACCTCGCAACGCATCTGGGGTTACGAAACTCCCGACGGCTCCTTCGCGCAGTTCGCCCGTGTGCAGGCACAGCAGTGCATGCCGCGGCCGAAGCACCTGACGTGGGAAGACAGCGCATGCTATACGCTGGTGCTGGCCACCGCATACCGCATGCTGTTCGGTCACCGCCCGCACATCCTGCGCCCGGGCCACAACGTGTTGGTTTGGGGTGCATCCGGCGGCTTGGGCTCCATGGCCATTCAGCTTTGTGCCGTTTCCGGCGCCAATGCCATCGGTGTTATATCCGACGAGACCAAACGCGATTTCGTCATGGGCTTGGGCGCCAAGGGCGTCATCAACCGCAAAGACTTCAACTGCTGGGGCCAACTGCCCGAGGTCAACGGTGAAGGCTTCTCGGACTACATGAAAGAGACCCGCAAGTTCGGCAAGGCCATTTGGGACATCACCGGCAAAGGCAACGATGTCGATTTCGTCTTCGAACACCCGGGCGAGGCCACCTTCCCGGTCAGCTGCAACGTGGTTAAGCGCGGCGGCATGGTCGTCTTTTGCGCCGGCACCACGGGCTACAACCTGACCATGGATGCGCGCTTCGTTTGGATGCGCCAAAAACGTATCCAGGGCAGCCACTTCGCCAACCTGAAGCAGGCGTCTCAGGCCAACCAGTTGGTCATCGAACGCCGCCTGGATCCCTGCATGTCGGAAGTGTTTTCGTGGGATGACATCCCCGAAGCGCACATGAAGATGCTGCGCAATCAGCACAAGCCCGGCAATATGGCGGTGATGGTACAAGCCGTGAAGCCGGGTCGGCGGACCATCGAAGACTGCATCGAGGGCTGAGCCGACGCCCGGAGGGGGAGCGGCGTGAGGAAGAAGACGCGCGAAGACCATCTGCGTGACCGCGAAGACGAGGCCAAAGCGTTCTTGGCCGCATCCCACAACATCGGCCGGGATCGACCCGATTTTATGGGTTTCGCCGTTGACCGTGGCGCGACCCTCGCCAAACTCCGAAATCTCCGCGGGCGCAAGGATGGGGAATACCGGCCCCGCGCGATGAAAACAGCCGATTGGCTCATCCTTGTTTTCGCCATTCTCGGTTTCGTGGTGGTCGGATGGATGATTTTTGGATAGCGCTTTGAAGGAACTGGAACCATGGATGCCGGCAATATGAACACTCCTCTTCTCGACAACCTGTTCGCCACCTGCGACGAGGCGCAAAAAGCGGCCGACGAGATTTTGGCCGCTGCGCGCCAAGCGCTGTCGGCTAAGGTCTCGAAAGACGGCCGCGTTGATGGCGCCATGTTGGAAGCGGAACAGTTCGCCGCGCACGGCTTTTCGTGGTTGACCACCTATGTCGAGGGCCTTCGCCATATGCTCGGCTGGGGCCGCCGGTTGGAAGCCGAAGGCAAGTTGGGCGAACTCGAGCAGCTCATGGTGCAGGCCGCTTACGGCGAGTACCTGAACCAGATTTGCGGCGGCATCGCCATCTCCCAGGTCGAAGTCGTGCGTCTTTCCGACATCGGTGTCGGCAACGATCAGCTTCATGGTCTTTGCAATGCCGCCATGGGCACCCTTATGGCAGCGGGCAATTCCAACGCCGTGCGCATGCGGATTGCGGAATTGATCGCTGATGGGCACTTCGGCGAATTGGGCTTGGGCGACGAAACGCTGGATATGATCCGCGATCAGTTCCGCCGCTTCGTCGACGAGCAGGTCATGCCTGATGCGCACGAATGGCATTTGAAGGACGACTTCATCCCCATGCCGGTGGTCGAGCAGATGGCGGAACTGGGCGTCTTCGGCCTCACGGTGCCAGAGGAATTCGGAGGGCTGGGGCTCGGCAAGATTTCCATGTGTCTGGTCACCGAAGAATTGTCGCGCGGCTACATCGGTGTTGGCTCCTTGGGCACGCGCTCCGAGATTGCGGCTGAGTTGATCCGCTTGGGGGGCACCGACGCACAAAAGGAACACTACCTGCCGAAAATTGCGTCCGGTGAAATCCTGCCCACCGCCGTCTTCACCGAACCCAACACCGGCTCCGATCTGGCGTCCTTGCGTACCCGCGCGGAGTTGGATGGCGACATCTATAAGGTGAAGGGCAACAAGACCTGGATCACCCATGCGGCGCGCACCGACATGATGACACTGCTGGCGCGCTCCAATGCCGATGAGCCCGGCTACAAGGGCTTGTCGATGTTCTTGGCCGAAAAGCCGCGTTCCGAGGATTCGGATAATCCCTTTCCAGCCGAAGGCATGTCCGGCGGCGAGATCGAGGTGCTGGGTTACCGGGGCATGAAGGAATACGAGATCGGCTTCGACGGCTTTGAAATTCCGAAATCGCAGCTTCTGGGCGGTGAAGAAGGTCAAGGCTTCAAGCAATTGATGGCGACGTTCGAGTCTGCGCGAATCCAGACAGCCGCGCGTGCCGTCGGTGTGGCGCAAAATGCCATGGAGTTGGGCATGGCCTATGCCCAGGAGCGCATTCAGTTCGGCAAACCCATATACGGCTTCCCGCGTGTTTGCGGCAAGTTGGCCTGGATGGCCGTGGAAACAATGATTGCCCGCCAACTCACTTATGATGCGGCGCGCGAGAAAGATTCCGACCGACGCTGCGACATTGAAGCCGGCATGGCGAAGTTGCTGGCGGCACGCGTCGCTTGGTCCAATGCCGATAACGCCCTGCAAATCCACGGCGGCAACGGCTATGCGCTGGAATATCCGATCTCGCGCGTGCTCTGTGATGCGCGCATCCTCAACATCTTCGAGGGTGCGGCGGAAATCCAGAGCCACGTGATTGCACGCGGATTGTTGAGTGGACGCAATTAACATCACATCTTTCGCATGACGGAGACGCGGAATCCGGCTAATCAATAAGTCCCCCTGATTAGCCCGGAGACTCCCATGTCCGACGCATCTTTGCCGAAAACCCTGCTCCAAATGGCCGGCGCCGATCTCACGCCCGCGGGCTGGAGCGAAAGCTCTTTGGTGCTCATTGATTGCCAAAACGAATACGTCACCGGCGCAGTGCCGTTGGCAGGTGTCGACGCGGCGCTGGCGGAGTGCGCCAAACTGCTGGTAGCGGCCCGTGACGCCGGTGCGCCGGTGATCCACATCCGTCACAAGGGCCAGCCCGGCGGGGCGTTCGATTGGGACGATGCGCGCGGTGCTATCTGCGACGCCGTGACACCGGCAAACGGTGAAACGGTGATCGGCAAGGGGCTCCCCAATAGCTTCGCCGGCACGGACCTGGACGAACAACTGAAAGCAACGGGGCGCCCGAAACTCATCGTCGCCGGGTTCATGACCCACATGTGTGTCAGCGCCACAGTGCGCTCGGCCCTCGACCATGGGTACTTTTCCACCGTGGTTGATGCGGCTTGTGCGACGCGTGACCTGCCGGATGGCAAAGGCGGCGTTGCCGCTGCCGCCGATCTGCATCGCGCCGAATTGGTGGCATTGTCGGATCGTTTCTGTGTGGTGGCGCCGGATGCCGCGGCTATCGGCCAGACTGAAGCCTAGGCCAGGAAAATGACCCAACTTCGCACCTGTTTCATTGGCGACAGCATCACCAACGGCACTGGCGACGGGACCATGCTCGGCTGGCCAGGACACCTCTGTGCTGCGGAGGTCGATGCCGGCCATGACATGACCTATTACGATCTCGGCATCCGGGGCGATACGTCCGCCGGTCTGCTGCCACGCTGGCAGGCCGAAGTCACCGCCCGGCTGCCCGCAGGCCTCAATTGCGCCATCATCTTCAACTTCGGCCTCAACGACGCCACCGAACAAGAGGACGGCATCCGCGTGCCTTTGGGCGATAGCATCAAGAATGCGCGGGCCATGTTGTCGGCGGCGACAACCATGCACCCGACCCTTTGGATTGGCCCGACGCCGGTCGACGATTCCCGCATGCCGCTGACCACCGATGAGGGGCATGTGCGCGACAAGCGCAATGCGCGCTCGGCTGACTATAATCTGGCATTCCGAGCCCTGGCCGATGAGTTGGGAATTCCGTACCTCGATATGATGTCGGCGCTGATCAATGATACGGCTTGGCTCGGCATGCTGGCCGATGGTTTGCATCCCGCACCCGACGGACACCGGCGCATGGCAGACATTGTCGGCGCGTGGCCGGCGTGGCGCTCCATACTCGATGGAGAATGATATTATGATCAAATTTCTCTCAACAACTCTCGCGGCGGCTGTTGTCTTTGCAGCAGGGCTGGCCTTGCCAACGCCCGCTCCCGCCGAGACCGGCATCGTCATCATGCACGGCAAGGGCGGCAAGAATATGAAAAAAGCGCCGACGCAAATCCTGGCGCGGTTTCTCCGTGACAAGGGTTTCATCGTCGCCGCGCCCGACATGCCTTGGCAGGCAAGCCGCATCTTCGACAAAACGCTCGAAGGTGCGATGGCGGAAATCGACGGCATCGTTGCCGAGTTGAAATCCGACGGCGCCGACAAAATCGTCATCGCCGGCCATAGCCTGGGCGCCAACGCGGCGTTGGCTTACGGCGCCAGGCGCGATGGTCTGGCCGGGATCATAGCCATGGCGCCGGGGCACGTGCCGGAACTCTGGGCGTCGCGCTTCGCCGATGACATTGCCAAGGCCCGCGCCATGGTCGACGCCGGAAACGGTAACGACTCTGCCGACTTCAGCGACATCAACCAGGGCAGGACCACAACCTTCAGCATGGCGGCAAAACATTATCTGAGTTGGTATGATCCTGACGGCGAGGCGGTGATGCCGAAAAACGCGGCAAGCTTGAAACCCGGCACGCCGCTGCTGTGGATCGTTGGTGAGAAGGACCGCATGGCTGACCGCGGCGAGGCCTATGCATTCGCCAAAGCCCCGGCGCATCCGAAAAACCGCTACGAGGTGATCGGCGGCGGGCATGGGGCGACGCCGAAAAAAGGCAAAGGCAACATCCTGAAATGGCTGAAGGGACTTTGAGCGATACATGTTGATCTTGAAACCCAACTGCGAGTGCTGCAACGCCGACCTGCCGCCGGACACGCCCGATGCCCGCATCTGCACCTACGAGTGCACGTTTTGCGCCGATTGCGCCGAAAGCCATTTTTCCGGCACCTGCCCCAATTGCGGCGGCGACTTGGTGCGGCGGCCGGTCCGCCCGGCCAACATGCTGGAAAAGCATCCGGCGTCGACGGAGCGCGTACTTAAAGATCATCCCGGTTGCGCCGAACGGCGAGGATAAATTTTCTAGCTTCGTCCAACACCAAAACACTCGCCGCCACGCCGATAGCCGCCATCCAATCCGCGGGCGTCAGATCAGTTGTGTGGAACACCGCCTGCGCCGGCGCCCAATGCACCACCAGCACCTGCAGCGCCACGGTCACTGACAACGACAGCCAGAGCCAGCGGTTGCGGAAGAAGTGGCTGTTGAAGGCGGTGCCGCGCTCCGAGCGTGCATTGAAGGCATTAAACACCTGGAACAATACAAACGTCGTAAAGGCCAGCGTCAGCGCATGGGATTCCCCGTCGGGCAATGCAAGATAGAACAGCCCCAGGGTGCCGACCGCCATGGTCAACCCCAGGAACACCAACACGCCCAGCCGTTGATTGCCGAGGATGCGCGCTTCGGACCGGCGCGGTGGGTCGTTCATGATGCCGACGCGGCCGGGCTCGACGCCCAGGCTCATGGCGGGCGGGCCGTCCATGATGATGTTGATCCACAAAATCTGGATCGCCGTGAACGGCGTCGGCAAGCCCAGCAGGCTCGCGCCGAGCACAGTTTGGATGGCGCCGATGTTGGTCGACAGCTGAAAGCGCACGAACTTGACGATGTTGTCATAGATGCCGCGTCCCTCTTCCACGGCCCGGACGATGGTGGCGAAATTGTCGTCGGTCAGCACCATGGTGGCCGCTTCCTTGGTGACCTCGGTGCCGGTTAGCCCCATGGCAACGCCGATGTCGGCCTGTTTCAGGGCCGGCGCATCGTTGACGCCGTCGCCGGTCATGGCGACCACGTGGTCGTGGGCTTTCAAGGCGCTCACGATGCGCACTTTGTGTTCCGGCGCGACGCGGGCGAACACGGCGACACTTTCCACACGGGTATCGAATTCCTCATCCGAGAGCGCATCGATCTCCGCGCCGCTCATGACATCGCCTTCAAGGCCAAGCTCGCGGGCGATAGCGGCGGCGGTGAGCACATGATCGCCGGTGATCATCTTGACATCGATGCCAGCGCGGCGGCACAGGCGGATCGCGTCTTTCGCTTCCGGGCGCGGCGGGTCGACAATCCCCACCAGCCCAGCGAATGACAGGCCATCAATATGGGACATCAGATCGCCTGCCGGATCGAAATCAGTGGCAGGGATGTCCTTCCCGGCCAAGCCCAGCACGCGCATGGCGTCGCCGGCCAACGCCTCATTCTCGGCAACCAGCGCCGCACGTGCGTCATCGCTCAACGGTGCTTCGCCGTCACCCGAGCACCAAGATGTGCATCGGCCCAGCAATACATCGGGCGCACCTTTCACATAGAGCCGCACGATGTCGCCATCATGGTGGAAGCTGGCCATAAACTTATGCTCGGAATCGAACGGAATTTCCGCGATGCGCGGCTTACTTGCCACCGCAGCGTCACGCTCAATACCGCACTTGGTGGCCAAGGCCAGCAATGCCCCTTCGGTCGGCGCGCCGATCAATGCGCCGTCGCGGATACGACTTTCATTAGCCAGCGCGGCGGGTAACGCCAGGGCCGAAAAACCCGGCAGCGCGCCGCCATCCGCCGCCGCAATGTTGCCATCCGCGCCATACCCCTCGCCGCTGACATCAAAGCGCCGTCCCTGAAACACCATGCGCCGTGCGGTCATCTGGTTGAGCGTCAGGGTGCCGGTTTTGTCGGAACAGATCACCGTGGCGCAGCCCAGCGTCTCGACTGCGGCGAGCTTGCGTGCGATGGCGCGTTGTTGGGCCATGCGGTGCATGCCGATGCCGAGCGTCACCGTGACCACGGCAGGCAGCCCTTCCGGGATCGCCGCCACCGCCAGCGCGATCGATGTCAGCACGATGGTGATCAACTCCTCGCCGCGCATCAGGCCGAGCGCGAAAATCAAGGCGATCACCGCACCGGCGATCACGGTTAGTTTTTTGCCAAGTGAATCCAACTGAATTTGCAACGGCGTCGGCCCCGGCTGTGCCGCCGCCAGCATGCCGCTTAATCGCCCCATCTCGGTCGCCATGCCGGTGCCTGTAATCAGCAGCTCGCCGCGCCCGTGCGTGACGACGGTGTTCATGTAGGCCATGCCGGTGCGCTCGGCGATCGGAGCCGCTGCACCGGAGAGCACTTCGGCGCTTTTGCTCACAGATTGCGATTCACCGGTCAGCGCCGACTCGTCGATTTCAAGCCCGCGCGACATCCAAAGCCGCCCGTCCGCCGGCACCCGGTCGCCGGCATCCAACAGCACCAAATCGCCCGGCACCAACTCATCCGTAGACACCTCAAGCACTTGGGCCTCGCGTCGCACACGCGCGGTGGGCGAGAGCATCTGCTTCAAGGCATCAAGCGTCGCCTCGGCGCGGTACTCCTGCCAAAAGCCGAGGATGGAATTGATCGTCACCACGACCAAGATCACCACCGCATCCTTGATATCACCGATCGCGCCCGCTAGAAGCGCGGCTGCGATCAACACCAAGATCAACAGGCTCTTGAACTGATCAAGAAACAGCAACCACTTCGAACGCGGTGGTGCTTCGGCCAGGCGATTCGGGCCATGCTGTTCGCGGCGCTCGGCAACCGCCTCCGTGCCCAGCCCCACAAAGGCATCCACATCCAGCGCCGCCGCTACTTCTACCGGCGCTATGGCGTGCCAGTCCATAGTCGCGGCGGAATTGTCTGCAATCCCAGGTTCGGAAAACATATGGATCAACTCGAACCGCTCGCAGACAACCGGCATGTCCGGCGCGGCGGTTTTCTGCAACCGGCCGCAAACCCTTCCGAAGTAGGCCGAATGCGTTGTCCGCCAATAGTCGAGGGACCCGTCCCCCTCGCCCTCGGCGGCGGCGAACGCGGCGTCGACATCCTCAAACGCGCGAACCTCCACCGCCGTGGTTTCGATCACGCCGAGCGGCGTGCCGTCCCAGGCGGTCATGATACTCAGGTCGCCAAGTGCAGGCGGACGCTTGTCCGGTGCGTCGTATTCCCAGGCCAAAGACGCCGTGGCGGTCTTCGTACCCGCGACAACAAGCGCCGACAACCGACCGGCGCTGGCCTCGTTATCGTCGAAATGGAAAATCTCATAAAGCGGCGTATCGGGCGCACGCCCCGTCTCGGCCAGGAATGCCGACCACAAGGCCTGTACACGCGCATCGCCGCCCATGGTAATTTTTTCCCTACGCCGCCGACAGCACGTGGATGACACGGTCCGCCAGCATGTCCTTCACCTTGCCCGCATATTCGGCCATATGCGGTGCTGCGGCGTGGGCTTTCAGATGATCCATGCTCTCCCACTTCTCAATCACCACGAAGGTGTCTTCGCCGAACGGCGTCTGGAAACTGCCGACACCTTCGGTATCGATGGTGGCGCCGTATTCGATGCAGCCGTCTTCGGCATGCACGGCGGGGACGTTCGCTTTGAACGCCGCTAAGACTTCGGCGCGTTTGCCGGGTTTCGCGGTGATCACCGCAACAACATTGACCATGGACATCTCTTTTTCTCCTCTATGTTTTCAAAAATCCTTTATCGACCGCATCGGCGATCAGCCGCTTGGCGCGCGACCATAGTGTTTCTGAACCCTCGGCGATGGGGGATTTAACCGCCGTTACTTTAGCCTCGTAAACATCGTGCTCTCGCCACGTCCCACCTTCGGAATGATAGTTCAACAACATCGGCTGCAGTGCATCGAGGGAGCGAGCGAAGCGCGCTTCGGAAGTTTCGGCCTCTTCGAATTCCTCCCATAGCGCCAGTAGTTTTTCACCTTGATCATCGGGCAATAACGCCGCCAAACGCACGATGCAGGCTTGCTCTTGCTCGTGATGCGCTTCGCGAGCGGCTTCGTCGTAGGCAAACACATCACCCGCATCAATCTCGCCCAGATCGTGCAGCAAAATCATCACCATCACCTTCGATGCATCGACGGGCTCGTTCGCGTGCTCGGCCAGCAACCATGCCATCAACGCCACGTGCCATGAATGCTCGGCGCTGTTCTCCTTGCGCCCGGTGTTCAGCACGGGCGATTGACGGAACACCGTGCGCAAAGCCTCGGTGGCCAGGATAAAATCCAGTTGCTGCTCGAGGCGGTCCGTCATCCGCTTACCTGCAAGACACTGGCCGTCGAGATCGTCTGCGGTGGCGCGCCTGAAATTTCACCGCTATCGAGATCAACGGATTGGCTGCATGAACGGCCATCCAATACCGCATCGCACGCTACGCCGTTCTCGGGCGGCAAGACCAGTAACTGCGTTTGGTCGTTTCCGTTGAGCGTTAATACTCGGGCACCGCCCGCCGCCGCCGCGTCACCGTGCAAAGCCCAATCGCCGCCGCCCAGCAACCCGAACAGATTGCCGACCACGCGCGAGCCGAGCTTTGGATTGAAGCGCCGATCAACGAGACCGGCGCGCGCGAAGTAGCTGCGCTCAATGTCGTCGAAAGTATCGAGGTAGGTCTCGACACCCGCCACACCCAGGCCTACGGCGACGGTCTCGGCGAAACGGTTGGTGTTGGAAGCATCATCCATGAAGGCTTCCCACGGACTGCCGGTGGAAGATTTAACATAAAGGCATGCCGTGCGGCCCATGCGCTCGGCGAAAGCATGCGCTTCCATCGCCGCGGTGGCGGGCTCGACGTCGCGCATGACATTGAACATCACGCCGTCGATGGCGGCGGCATGTTCATTGCTATCGAAAAATGCCGCCAGCTCATCGGCCTCATCCAGCACGAAACCGTGGCTGATCAGGTGGTTGTAACGCCCGCCCGTGTGCTTGGCGGTGTGCTTGCGGTTGACCCGCGACAGGTAAATCGGCAAGCCGGTCTCGGCTTTAAGGGCGGCAATCTCTGCGATGCGCTCCTCGGCCTTCTCCCAATTGATGACGATTTCCAAGCGGTAAACCAGATCGGCGTTGTCCGTTGACAGCTTGCGGGCCGCGTCTTGCGGAATCCCGTAGCTGTGCACCTGGAACAGATGCCCGGCGCCTTGCATGATGCGCATGCGCCGCCGCGTTTTATCATCCAGCAAATCCTGGATCGGCACGCGCATGCGCTTCATGCCCATCTCCCACATGGCCGACACGGGATAATCGTTGCGCGCCAGCTTGCGCTCGAACTCATCGACGCCGCCGGACGGCGCCACCACCAGTTCCTCAGCCCAGGCGTGACGCATGTCGAGGCCGACATCGGTGACCGTGCTTTCCTTCGACTGCGGCACGTGAACGCGCTGGGGTGTCGCGGGCAATTCGGCGCCCTCATCGAGTGTGCGGCCATAGGTGCGGATGTTCTCGACCACATGGCCTTGCTCATAGACACGCACCATGAAGTAACCCAGCTTGGGTTCGTCGTTGCGGCCGTATTGGTCGCCGGGCTCGATGCGGTACATCTCGGAATAATCCTGCCGCACGAAGGCGGTGGAGGGGAGGATATACATCTCCGTCTCGCCCAGCAGGTCGTACCAGAAATTGTGCACATGGCCGCAGAACATGCCCTCGGGCTTGTGCGCCTTGATCAGGTCCATCAACCAGGAGCGCCCAGGCTCGTCCAAATTATCATAGGTGCCGTTCTCGCCTTCATTGGAGACGTACGGCGGATAGTGAATGCAGATGAAGGTGCGCTTGTCGGCATGATCGGCCAAATCTTTTTCAAGCCATTGGCGCTGGTCGGCCTCCGCCTGCAGGCCCGAATTGATGATCTGTGCATTAATCACCACCATGTGCAGGCCGTTGGCATCGAACGAATAGTAATGATCGCCGAAGTGCTGTTCATAGAGCGCCAAATGTTCATCGTTCACCGTGCCCGCCGGCATCCAACTGACCGGCTTGTCGCCTACATCGTGATTGCCCGACACCAGATGCAACGGCATGTCCAACTCGGCGACTTGCGCCTTGAAGTGCCCGGCGGCGGCCTCGTAGGTCGGCAATTCCGGCACCGGGTTGACGATATCGCCCAGGTGCACGACGAATTCCGGCTTCAACTGGTTCAGCTCCGCAATCACACGGCGCGTGCGCGCATTGGCCAGCGCGTTGCAGGGGTAGGGCGAGGAGGAATAATCCTCTTCCTGGTTCATATGCGTGTCGGCAATGACGGCGAAAGTGAACAGGTGCTTTCCAGCGATAGGCATGGGAATGGATCTCCGGCGTTCAAGGGGCTGCCAGTTTGACGCCAATTCGCACCATTGCAAGATGGTGGGCGTAAAGTCGGCCGTTGGGTTTCGATGTGCGGAACAGATGGTGCCGCCATACCGGCGGCGGCGGGCGGATTGGGGCTGCGACTTGCTTCCGAACAACAACAAAACGGTGCGCGGAAGGCATTGATTTGATGGCGTTTATGATTTTTTTGACGGAACGAAGCCAATTTTCCGGCACCCTGACCCTCGCCGCC
>JAERTE010000042.1 GCA_016845145.1 Rhodospirillaceae bacterium | reverse complement strand
CTCGATGGTGATGGCCGTTGCAGCGCCGGTATAGTTGACATCCTCGATCAGATAGAAAGAGCCGCTCTGCGTGATGGTAAGCGGCAGCACCGCAGCACTGATCGCCGAGCGCGGCTCAATCTGTCTCAGCGTCTTCATCGTGCCTCCCGCCGCCGGAGGCGCCGATGGTTCCAGGTCGCCGGCATAGACGCTGCACGTCAACATCAGTGCGGCAATGATCGCCATTGCCGCTGTCTTCAATATCATTGTGTTTACTTTTGCTTTCATCGTTCTATTCCTTAAAGGTCATAATTTATTACGCTGCTTAGAAACTGTAATTGGCGTTATCTCCGGTAGTGGGGACATAGTTGCCCGATGGAACATAAAATTCGCCCAGGGTGTTATCGCTGGCGACATTAAGGATGCAGTAATTGTGTCCATTGGTGTTGTTGACCTTCAAGCCCCAGCCGTCATTGTCCCGCAGATTGTTGGCCTCCACACGGCAATCGTGAGCAACATAGATACCATGAACGCCGTTATTGGCAGAAGAGCAGTTCTTGATGACCGCCTTGTAGGAGGCACTGATACCATTCTCGCCATTGTCATATACGCTGCAGTCCATAATTGAACCGCCGTACAGGGTGCTGATGCCGTCATCGGCGTTGTCATATGCCACGCAGCCGTTGATTGTGCAGGAGGTCTGGCCGCGGATGCCATCGCCGCTGCCGTCGGTACCGTTTGATTTGGCGGTGCAGCCGATGATCGAACTGTAATAGCTGCGAATGCCGTAATCTTCATTGGAACTGGCGGTGCAGTTGTTCAACGAGGAACTGCTGGTATAAAATCCGTCAGATCCATTTTCCGTGGCGCTGCAATCCCGCAGTGAACTGTCGGAAACATAGAAGCCGTAGCTGGTGTTGCCGTTGGCGATGCAGTTTATAACGCTGGCAGAATCGGCATAGATGCCGTGGCCCTGGTTGGCACGGGAAGTGCAGCCCTCGGCGGTGCCGTTGCTGATAACGATACCGCTGCTGCCGTTGGCCCTTGCCGTACAACTTAAAACGGAGCCGCTTATGGAAATACCGTTACTGCCGTTGCCCAAGGCGCTAATTGCCGTAACCCTGTGGTCAGTGCCTTCGAGTTTGACACCATACCAGCGGAAGTCGCGGACGGTGCCGTTGGCGATGACAATGTTGGTCAGACTGGCGTCGGAGGCATGGATCCCCGCTCCGGCACCAGAACCGCCGCCGGGCCCGCTGAGCGTAAAACCTTTCATATCCAGCGTCACGTCGTTGGCCTCGATGGTGATGGCTGTGATTGCCGCCGGCAGATGAATGTTCTCGGTAAAATAATACGAGCCGCTTTCGGTAATCGTCATCGGCATGTCATCGGAATCGATCGGCTCTGCCGGCTGAACCTCATCGAGCGTTTTCATTGTGCCGACCGTTGGCGGATCCGATGGTTCCAGATCACCGGCATAAACCGTACAAATTAGCATTATTGCAGCGATGACTGCCACCGCCGCTGTCTTTACTGTCGTTGTGTTTTCTTTTGCATCTTTCATTGTTATTGTCCTTTCAGTATTCGTCTTTTCTTTACCACACACGTGTTTCCGGCCCGGAGCCGCCGCGTACCGGCCAGAAGTAATGAGACTCGGTCTTGTCTTTGCTGGTTACCTCGAAGGTGCCGGTTGTCATCAGCACAGCCCAGGCATGGTCCAGGGCGGAGGTTTTGTAATTCGTGCTCGACCAGTAATAACCGCTCTGCACATTGGTAAACGGATGACCCTGGGGCAGTGCCGGATCGCCGGGCCCGATCAGGCTGGACAGTTCCTCTACCGTCGGCAGCCGCCAGCCGCGGCGGTTGCCCCAAGCGAAATTGCTGTGGCATTTGATCTTGGCCATGATCCACTGGGTCGGGTTGGCAAAGGGATTGGCGTCGCGGGACCAGATCAGTCCAGTCTCCTTATCGAGCACCATATCGCCATATACATCATCACATACCGCAAAGCGCGGGTTGTCCGGCCAGTCCACGAACTGCTTGTCCAGCATCGGCCAGATAGGCCGGTGGTAGAGCTGCTCGAGCGTATGCATGGTCGGCTGCGGCTGACCTGCCGGCTCCAGCGATCCGGCCAGCACCACCGACAATATCGCCAGCACCGCTGCTAACGCACATAGTGCCATTACTTTTGCTTTCATCATGCTACTCCTTTTATCTGTTTGATATATAATTACTTACATTTATTTACACCTATTGGGAGGCTTCGCATGGCCTCTAACTGTACCGCTGGCGGTCTCCAACTGCCTTGATTACGGCGTCAAACCTGACTGCCTGCGGTCTCTGACCGCGTAGGTTAGACATCCTAACCGCGTTGATTAGGGTCCCTAACCCTCGCGGGTAGCCAGCGCAGCCTTATAAGGTTAGGCATCCAACCCTTACCGGTTAGAGGCCCGACCCTTATGGGGTTAGAGCGCCGACCCTTATAGGGGCCGGGGAAAAAGGGCATTTTAAGCCCTAAAACAC
>JAERTE010000041.1 GCA_016845145.1 Rhodospirillaceae bacterium | reverse complement strand
AGGTGGCGGCAATCGCGAGCCAGGGGCTTGACCAGAACGAGCCGCGGGTGGCTTCGGTAGTGCTTGCCCGCCCTAGCCAGCCCCCGACCGCTGGTTGAGCCCAACGCCTCCCAGCCGGCCGCCCGGTAGCAGGTGCCGGAAAATCGGCTGGGGTCCACGAAGGTCTCCAGCAACAGCGGGGCGAATCCCCATTGGCTTTGCCAATCCTGCGCCACGCGCCGGGCCAACTGCCCCAGCACATGGCTGGCCAAGTGCGGAATTTGAACGTGGGGAAAGATCAGATACCGGCTGTTGTTGACGACCCAGGGCAGGTTGCGCAGCCGGGTTCGCTCGTCCCAGCCGATCCACCGGTCACGCACCGCAATAGCCTTGGCGGCACCGGCCAGCAGCACACACCCCAAGTACCGCGAGCCCGAGCAGATGAAATAGCGCAGCCGGTAGCCGAACGCCCCTTTGTAGCCCAGGGGGTGGAAGCGCTCGACATATTCATTCCAGAGTCCCACCTCGGCCGCTTCCGTCACCGCCTCCAGGCGCACCGGGTCAAAATCGCGCAAAGGACCTGCCAAAGGACTACCGGCCGTGGTTCGCGCGCTGAGCACAACATGGGCGCGGTTGCCGGTAGGGTTCTTCTGTCGCCTCAACGAAGGTAGCTCGAACAGCCCTGCCGCCTCCAATCTTTCCAGTAACTGCCGACAGGCCTGTAACTTTGGTGTTCCCGAAGCGGTGTGCCAGTCCAAATGCTCACACACGGTGGCCGCCAATTCCCTGCGTGCCAACCCGGGCAGCCACGTCACCGTCTCGCGGATTTGCTCTATCTCCTGCGCACGGAATTTTCGACCACACTGTACCCACTCGCCAGCGTCTGACTTACCCATCGGGGAACCCTCCCGGCCTCATCGCAGGCCTATTGCGCTCCCCTTATCCTGCCAAACTCGATCCGTGTTGTCTAGCGCCCTTTTGCGAAAGTTCTTTTTAACATCGGCCGCAGGTCCTTGCCAGGGCGGGCCTTCGGCGCTCATGCTTCAGGGCTGAGCCCGGTGCAAAAACTGTCTGTCCACTGGAATACAGGCACCGCTGTTCCCCGATGAATCCGCCAGCCACGATCATGGCTTCCGATACACCTGTTTGCGGCGGAGAATGGCGAAGCTTTACAAGTTAAACCCAGATCCGCCGCTTGAACCACGAAGGACCTACCGCGTCAAACAACGGTTGGATGTCCGGTCATCAGGCTCCGGATCGAGCGTTTTTTCACCCTTGATCAGTGTGCGGATACACTTCTGTAGCTTGGAATCCCGATTGCTTCTCACCAAGGGCGATGCCTGAGCAAGCGCCTGCGCGTCGAGATCGGCAAAGGCTCCGGGCAGATTATCCAGGGAACCACAAAGCACACGCACATAATCCGGGTGACGCAGGTTGGCGGCCAAGGCGGCCTGAGCGGGCTGGTCCTCGAGATCGCGTCCCAGATTGGCCCGTCCCAACCGACGGCGCAGGTGCTGTTTCTCATCGCCGAAGAAGTGTTCGATCACATTGTTGGTCCGCTCGACAATCGCCACAATGGTGCCGTCCTCGTCGCGGCGCACTGGATGGCCGAACAGGCGTTCCCCGTAACGATCGAGATATCTCAGGATGATGACACTGGGTGAAGCCGATGGCGCCCCCGGGTTCTGGGAGGCGGCGATACGTTCGCCCAGCTCGGCCCGGTACGCCTGCAACGCCGCCTCGATCTCGCACATCCGCCGCGCCTCCAATGAGGCGAACTTTCGTTGCTGTTGGCGCACATCGGCGCGCGGCAGCTCGGCGCTGGACAGTTGCAGGACATCGCGCAGCTCACAGAAGGCCTGCCAGCCGCTCTCCAGGGCGGTCACCGCCGGGAGGATGCGGGCATCGGCGTCGAATCGGCGAATCAGCGCGCTCAGCTGCTCGATGGCGCGCCGCTCGGGCGGGCTCTGTGGCCCTTGTACCCAGCAGCAGGCGCGTTGCAGCGCTTCTCGGCAGCGTTGGAAAAACGCCAGATGCACCAGGGCAAACGGATAGAGCAGGTCCTTTGTTCCATCGCCTTCGAGGATCCACAACACCAGGGCCAGCAGTTCCTCACGTATCACCCCCTTGCCGAAGCGTCCCTGATAGGGACCGGTGGCGGTGTAGCGGCGTAAATCGCGCAACAGATCCCGCAGGTCGGTGCGTACATGACTGGACTTCAACAACTTGCGCAGCAACCGATAGGGCTGCTCGAAGAGCTTCTTGCCCACCGCGGCGAGGAAATGGAAGTGGCAGATCAGATCGGGGATCGCCTTCTCACGCAACGGGCCAACCGCCTTGGCCCCGCCCGCGCCCATATCGCGCACCACCGCGATGGGTTCGCCGAACAGGCTTGTGCTCTTCTCGAGAAGCGGGCGCAAATGATCCTCGTGTTCCGAGGCGATGCGCCCGGCCACCAACACCCAGCCGCGCCAACCGTCCATGCAGACGAACAATCCGCCCTTACCGTGCTCGCAGGTGGCGTCGATGTGCAGCGGGTAACCGTCCCCAAGGGCCGCACGCAGCGGCACCACGCGTGCCAGATGCAGCGCCTCCAGGTGGGTCAGAAACCGATCGCACAGATGGGAAATGCTACCGGCGGATAAGACAATACCCCGCCTCTGCAGCTCGGCGCGGATCTCCTCGCGTTGCTGGTTCTGCAGATAGCGGGCACAACCCACGTGGACGATCAGATCGTAGCCATAACGCTGGCGCTGCGAGAGCAGCCGGGACAGCGCCTCGGAGCCCATGAGCGGATGGGTGGGATCACAACGGCATTGCTTGAGTGTCTCGATAGCCCGAAATGCGCCCGCCTCCAGCGTGATCACCTGCCGCGAGCGGCTCTTGTACACCGTCAGTGCACCGTCGCACACCGGGCAGCACTGAGCCTCGGCGACAAACTCGATGCACGGCGTGCCACCATCGGCCTCAATCGTCGCCCTTGCCACCTCCTGTGCCGACCAGCCTGCTTGCTCGGTATGCACGTGCAGCCACCTCAGGATATCGAGCCGCCCCCTTTTTTGCCGATCTGATCGAGATCGTACCGGGTGAATACCGCTTCGACCTGTTGCAGGGCTATCGGCGGCGAGTGGCCCCGTAGAAAACGCACCACTTCCGCCGTCTTCGCCTCGGGATGGCGCAGCAGCGTCAGCAGCACCGCAATGACCGTCTCATCGGCCAGCGGCTTCTCGACCTGCCGCTCAGCCTCTCGCGCATCGATCAATGCCTGTCGGCGCCGGATCTGCTCCCGGCGCACATCGGTATCACTGTGTAGATACACGTACGCCGGGCCCAAGCGCTCCCGCCCGATTTCACCTCGGCGCAGCAGTGTCAGCAGGGTATTGTGAACCCTCACCCCGAGCCGCTCCTGCAACTCTCGGTGGGTGGCGCCGACCGGCGCTTCATACACCAGACGACGCACCGTATGCCCGAGACTTCCATCCACCGAAAAACAAACATCGCCCACGTTCCGTAGGCCAAAACGGTCGTGGAGCGACGGCTCGTAGAGACAGTAATAACGGCCATTGTGGTTGTAGCTACGCCGGTAAGGCAACTGCCGCAAATAACGGAATGCGGTCATCGCCGAGGCGTCGCCTAGCGCGGTTCTTATCTGCCGGAAATCCACAACGGTCTCGGCCGCAAACAGATTGCGCACCCCCTCCACGGAGCGTTCGGAGATCATGGCATAGCCTGCTCTGATGTAGTAAGGATTCTATGACTACCACTTGGTCCTTACTATAGCATTCCGGTGTCGAAATACCCCCCTTTTTGGGAACAAAACAGCGAAAATACCCGTCACTCGGCTGAAAACGAGCTGATAATTGATGGAGTATGGACAATGTGGTGAGTCGAACGACCAATCAGTTCAATGGATTACATCGCGTAACCGTTGTTTGACGCGGTAGCGAAGGACACGAAGAGCACGAAGGTTTTCAAACTGTTGGCCGTGGTTTTTTGGGCACTTTCCAGATGATGTCCATTACCCTTGGATATGCCGTTTTCGCGTTGTTTTTCTGGGTATTTCTTCGAGCCCTTCGCGGTGAGCTGCTTTTTTAAGGCTGATCGAATAGCGGAGAAGCGTTTACCTGATTTCCTTTGTTTTGAAACGGCTCGGCGGCACCCCGTGCCAGCGTTTGAACGCACGTGTGAAATTCCCGGGTTCGGAAAAGCCCAGAAGATAGGCGATTTCATTGACACTGTATCCGGACGAGGTGACATAGC
>JAERTE010000040.1 GCA_016845145.1 Rhodospirillaceae bacterium | reverse complement strand
GATTTATCTGGGCGGGAACGGCTTTATCTGGCGGTGTGGGCTGTCCGACAAATTGCCGGGCGTGCTTGAACTGCGACGGGCCGAAGACGGTATCCGGTATCGAACGGAAGAGCCGGGCGAATACTATATGGAACTTACCGGCGAGTATGGCGGCCTATGGCGGCGTCTCGGTATTCCGCCACAGGCTTTGGTTGGCGTTGGCACAATCGCCGTGGGATTTGATCAGTCCGGATATTATCGACGTAAGGAAGATAGTTTCGACCCACGAGCAACCTTTATATTTGAAGGAATTGGTGACGATGAGATCATAGGCGACTTCGGGTATCTCGGTGATGGTGCCAGCGGCTCGGAGATCGACGGGGTTGATCCCATGATGGGAACACCGGCTCATACGCTGGCTGTCGCTAGTTCTGAAGGCCATTCGGCGAACACGCTTCTGGTGCCGGATGAAATCGGGTTCCACCACACTGCCATGGACGGCATCCATCATCCGCTGGTCAAGGCTGACATGACGTTCTTTGAGACGCCGGGCGGCGGCGCGGTGTTCTCTGTTAGCTCAATCGCGTGGGGCGCAAGCCTGCCGCATAACGGGTATGACAACAATGTCTCCAGACTTTCAGAAAACGTTATCCGACGCTTCCTGGAAGAAGAGCCATTTGTCATACCCGACTAATGCGGTGTGCGCTCCGTAGATACGGGATCGCTTACAATTTAATCCGTTCGTTCTTGGGATCGTACATGGGGCGGAGGGATGCTGTGGCGGCAAAACGTTTGCACGCCACTTCGATCTCGTAACTACCCGAGTTCACGTAGTCCGCATTCACGCCGCCGTTCTCGATGGGGTTGTTGACGTACCCAAGACCGACACAACCACCCAGCGTATGGCCGTACATGCCGCCGGTGATGTATCCGCAGATTTCGCCGTCCCGTACGATGGGTTCGTTGTGATAGAGCATCACATCCGGGTCCTCCATGAGGAACTGGACGAGGCGCTTAGAAACCACACCGGCTTCCTTCTGCTTCAGCAGGGCATCGCGGCCGATGAAACCACCCGGCTTGTCGTATCTGACGGCGAAGCCAAGACCAGCCTCGATGGGGGTATCCTCGTCCGCGATATCGTGGCCCCAGTGACGATAGGCCTTTTCGATACGGAGCGAGTTCATGGCATGCATGCCCACATTGGCCAGGTTGAACTCCTTACCGGCTTCAGCGAGGACTTCATAGACGTGCAAGGCCATATCGCTGGGCACACTCAGTTCCCAACCCAACTCACCAACATAGGAAATGCGGGAAGCACGCACCGTGGCGTAGCCCACTTCTATTTCCTTCGATGTGCCGAAGGGGAAGGCCTCGTTGGAGAAGTCCTCCGGGCTGACTTTCTGCAGCAGCGCGCGGGAGTTCGGCCCCTGCACGTTGATACCGGCATAGGCGGCCGTCACGTCGGTCAGAACCGCATGATCACCTTCACCGATGTGGCGTTGCAGCCAGTTGAAGTCACGGGTGTGGCTGGAGAATGCCGTCATGATCATGTAGCAATCTTCAGCGAGGCGGGTAACGGTAAGGTCAGCGGAAATGCCGCCCTGCTCGTTGAGCCACTGGGTGTAAACCATCTTGCCTGGTTCCACCGACATATCATTGGCGGAAACCTGATTGATGATCTTCTCCGCATCGCGCCCCTGTAACAGGAACTTGGAGAATGTGGAGATATCCAGCAGGCCCACGTTTTCACGGATCGCCTTGTGTTCGGCACCAGAGTATTCCAGCCACTTGGGCTTGCCGTAGGTATAATCATATTCCGGCGTGACGCCTTCCGGTGCGAAGAAGTTGGGACGCTCCCAGCCGCCGGCCTCACCGAAGCAGGCATTGGCATCTTTCAAGACGCCATAGAGCGGTGTGCGGCGGATACCCCGAGCCGTTACAGGTTGACGGAAAGGCCAGTGCATGGCGTACAGAAGGCCCAGGCCTTCAACCGTACGGTCATGCAGGTATTTGGCGTTATTCTGGAACGGCAGCATGCGGCTGATGTCCACATCCCATAAATCCATAGGCGGGCGCTTGTTGACGATCCAGTCAGCCAATACCTTGCCCGCCCCGCCTGATGACTGAATGCCCGTCGAATTAAAACCTGCAGCGACGTAGAAATTTTCAACTTCCGGCGTTGGCCCCAACAGATAGCGATCGTCGGGGGTAAAACTTTCAGGTCCGTTGAAGAACAGTTGAATGCCAACATTTTCCAAAGCCGGAAGGCGCTGCATGGCGGTTTCCAGGATCGGCTCGAAATGATCGAAATCATCTGGCAACTGAGTGAATGAGAAATCATCGGGGATGCCGTCCATGCCCCAGGGTTTGGACACCGGCTCGAACGCACCCAGCAGAAGTTTACCGGCATCTTCTTTGAAGTAGGCACAATTGTCCGGGTCGCGCAGGACGGGCAGATTGGGCACCATGCCGTCAAACTTGTCGGTGACGATGTAGAAGTGCTCTGCCGCATGCAACGGCACGTTGGCCCCTGCCATCAACCCCAGTTCGCGCGCCCACATGCCGCCGCAGTTGACGACCACTTCCGCCGCGATATCGCCCTTGTCCGTGGCGACGCCGGTGACACGCCCATTTTTTTTGTGAACGGCAGTGACCTTGGTATCCTCGAAAATCCTGGCGCCGCCATTTTTTGCACCCTTCGCCAGGGCCTGTGTGACGTCAATCGGGTTCACCTTACCGTCCTTGGGCAGGTAAACGGCGCCAACCACATCAT
>JAERTE010000039.1 GCA_016845145.1 Rhodospirillaceae bacterium | reverse complement strand
TCATTATTGGTTTCAGCCAATTCCGCAGCCGTGCGTGCGGCTTTCGCCTGTCCCGCAAGTATCGCGGCTTCCGCCGCTTTGGCAGCCGCTTGCGCCGCTGCCAAGCCTGCGGCATCCGTCTCGGCCGTGGCATCCGCTAAGGCTTTGGCTTCCGCAGCCGCCTTCTCCGCTGCCGCCTTCTCCGCTGCCGCTCGCGCAGCCGCTTCGGCGGCCGCCTTGGCCGCTGCGTCGGCAGCCGCTTTGTCAGCATCTTCTTGCGCATGGGCTTGCGCATCGAGACGTTGCGACAACAAAGTCATCTGTGCATCCACGAGGTGTGGATTGACGAGATCTGCGACCGCAGAAGCGGTTTCGGCAAGCTCTCCGGATGCCTTGGCATTCTCCGCTGACACTTCAGCGGATGCCGCGGCTTTCTTCGCAGCATCCAAAGCTGCCGCACGGGCGGTAACAGCAGCTGCGTCTTGGCTCGCATAAGAAAGTGCAGCTGCGGATTCCGCATCAAACGCCGCCTCGGCTGCCAATGCAGCATAAGATTCAGCGTCCGCCGCAAATTTCTCCGCCGCCTCCTCAGCAGCTTGCGCTATTTCTTTGTCCGGGTTCTGCCCACGAATCGCATACGACTTCGCGATCGCCGCCTGTTCGGCTGCATTGGTGGCGGCAGTCGCCGCTAAATCCGCATTTTCCTGGGCTTCCTCAACCGCCACTTCCAAAGCGGCGTTGGCCTGAGATTCAGCTGCCGCCTGGGCAATGGCTAAGGTGCCGTCAGCCCGGGAAGCAGCCGATTCCGCGTCGGCGGCGGTCTGGGTCGCCGCTAACGCATCCGCCAACTTGGCATCAGCAGCAGCCTCCAGATTGTCGACATCGGTCTGCGCGTCATTGGCTTCGCCGGTCGCGGTGTTGGCCGACGTACGGGCATTGGTGGCGTTGGTCCGTGCGGTTGTGGCCGCGCCCTGCCACAGGCCCAGCACCTGATCGGCAAAATCACTCGCGTTATCGGCGTTGGCCAGCAACTGGGTTTTCAATACCGCATCGGCAATCAAAACGACGTTCGAGGGATCGGCGTTTTTCGCCGCCGTCGCCGCATCGGCCACCTGCTGGGCGCCGTTTGCCGTAACGCCGTCGAGCCCACTCGCGACCAACCCACCCGCAGTTTTGGTCACCGTGACCGTAACTGCCGTGGTCACATAGTCGCCCGCCTTGGCATTGGCTGACGTGTCGGGAGAAGCGACGTAGATAGTGTCGGTGGCGCTGTCACCGAGTTCCAGGCCTGCGTACTTCGAACCGGTTGCGGTGTAGGTAATCGACCCATCCGGCGCAATGGTAATGGAGCCTTTCGTGCCGGCGCTGGCGCCATCGGCGACGGCCTCTGCTTGCTGCGCTGCGGTTTGCGCGTTCGCAACCTCTGTATCAGCGGTGTTGGCGGCATCTTCGAGCACGTTGGCGCGGGCCTTGGCCACCGCCTCGTTGACCAGCTTCTCGACCAACACGCCACGCGCATCCAGAACGGCCGCCGCCGCCGTGTTCGCCGCGGTAGCTGCCGCGCCAGCGGCGGCTTTCGCGCCCTCGCCACTTATGGCACTGAGATCACTGACACCCAGCGTACCGCCATTATTCGTGACCGTAACCGTAACGGCCTGGGTCGAGAACGAACCATCCTGCGTACGCGATGCGACATAAAACGTATCCGTGCTGTCGTCACCGTTGCCGAGATCGGCGTAATCGCGTGCCGTCGGCGTGTAAGTAACGGAACCGTCGGCTGCGACAGCGACCTTGCCCTTGTCGCCATTGCTGGCGCCGAGAAAGATGGCATCGGTCTTTTTCGCATCGCTCTGCGCCGTGCCTTCGATATAATCCTGCGCAGCTTCCAATGCGTTGGTCGCGGCCTCAATGGCTGCGATCGCTTCATCGGCCGTGATGACATCGTCACTCTGTGCGGCCTCAAACTCTTCTTCGGATTGGCCCGGAGCAAAACCGACGAACCGCAAAAATTCATCGGCAGCACTGGCATCAATACCACTACCCAATTTGCCTAAATCGACAGCTGCATCAGCTTGCTTGCGGAAGGCCTCGGCTTCCTTCGCTGCATTGATCGCCGTTGTCGCATGACCGAGAATTTGATCGAACGTCAACCCGGCGCTCATGGTCAGCTCTGCGGCTTCCGCCGTTTCGTCGGCTTTCAGCAGGGCTGATTCAGCGAAACCGATCGCCGATTTCATGGCGGCGAACGATTCCGAATCACCGGCTTCGTTGACGCGGGTCTTGATCTTGCCCATCTGCGTCTGCACGCCGTTGACCAGCTCGGACAGATCACTCAAGGCAACTGCTTCACCAGCGGCGGTGGTGACGCCGCTGAGCGCACTGTTGATTTCAGTGTTGTAGTTATCCGCTGCCGATTGTTTCGCGGCAGCAGCCACATCCTGGCCGGCAGCCTTGGCCGCTTTCGCAGCGGTAATAGATTTTGTCAGAATTGCATCGGAAGCGGTGATCGCTGCGGCGACGATTTTTTCAATCTTGGCAATCGCCTGCGTGATATCGCTTGATGAAGTCGCGTTTGCACCCTTGCCGACAAAGGCTTCGAGTTCGGCGATCAGTTCTTCCGATACCGTCTCGCCCTTGGCCGCCGCAGCCATGGCGGCGATGGCTGATTCTTTGGTCGAGGACGCGCCGGCCGCAAAAGTTGCCGCTGTGCCCAATGATTTTAGCGGCGCGGTGATGACCGACGCCAGCGCCTGCGCCTCGCTGGCCGACATACCGACATTCGATGCCGTCGCCTTGACGACGATCTCGCTGGCGAGCGATGCCGTCTTGGTGGCTGCGGCGACCTCTGCTGCGGATGCCGCTTGCTCGGCAGCCGTCGCCGCGGAAATGACCTCGCCAAGCCGCGCCGTCGTCTCACTGTAATCAACCAGGACCTCTGTCTTGATCTGTTCCTGGATCCGAAAAACATCAATCTTTGGCGGTTCCAGCAGTTTCTGGGTGAACAGCTTGAACGCATCAATTTTTTGGCCGAACTGCCGTGCCTGGAACAGGCCGTCCTGGACGGCTTCGTTCAACTGCTCGCCGATCTCCTGTAACTGGTCGAGAACGTCCTGCGGCAGGTCCTGACCTTCCTCTTGGCCATCTTGCGGGGCGGCTTGCGGCTGGGCGGGGTTGACCGTGAGCACGCTGTCGTAACGCGCCGAGAGTTGCTCAGGCGTTAAGATGGTCGCTGGTGGCGGGGCCTGGCTGATCGACGTGACCGTGACCGTGGCGCCGATCACGTTCAAGACCACGGTACCGGCATCGTTGGTGATGACGATTTCACCAGTGGAGCCGTTCGGGTCAGGCAGCAGCGACAGGGTGTTGTCGTTACCCTCGCCGCCAACTTCGCCGGCGATGGTGGTACCACGGATACCGATGGTCGCCACCGGGGTGTTGAGGCTCATGGCCTCCGGGTCGGTTTTGGAAATCTGCCCCGACACGAACGAGAACGTGCCCTGCACCAGCGACATGGCGAACGAATTGTTTTCCGCTCCGCCGCCGGGGTCGTAGACCATCTCGTCCAGGACCATGCGGCCAGAGTCACCCAGCGAGAAGGTCGATTCGTCAGCAAACTCGATACCGACGGCACCGTCTCCGGCGGTCTCGACAACGTCACCCTGGTACACCGGGTCGCCTTCCTTGAGGCGCACCTTGGTGCCGTCAACGCGGGTTGCCTCGACGGTGCCTTCCGCCGCCGTGACTTTACCGATGGGTTCTCCGGGAGAGGCTTGCGGGTTGGCCTGCGCCATCTGTCCAGGCGCTAATGGGCCGGCGAGTTTCACCGCCAGCGGGCCATTGATGACCGCACCTGTGCCAGTGTGCAGATCGGGGGGCGTGGCGAGATTGAAGAAATCGCGAACCACGATCATCTGGCCGTCGGCGCCCTTGATGACGAGATCGCCGCCTTGGCGGATGTATTCGCCACCCAGAATCCAGGCACTGTCGGGAAGAACGATATCGCGGCCAGTCTCAGCGCTCAGCACAAGCGGTTTCGCGCTGTCCGAATCCTCCGGTCCAACGCCGCCGCCGCTTCCACTAGGGCCGTCGTAATTCAATTCCACTCACCCTTTGGAACGCGCCCGATATTGAACAAACTGAAATCGATCAGTATTCCGACTCCCGAATCCTTCATCGCACGGACACCATCATGCTGCCGTGAAATTCAACCTTACCTATCGAGCACTTACCAGGGTCGGCTTTCGTCCCGCGATGCCGCCGTGACCTGCCGTAGCCAACTTAACGAACAACGCCCCCCTTATTATTAATTATTATAGTACTCTTATTTCCGCACTGGAGCAAAGGGATTTTTTGCAGATTTCCAAGGCTTTACGGGGTCCCGGATGGCGTGTATTGGCAGGTCGTTGTCTTGCCATGAAACACCTGCTATATGGAGACATCGAAACGAAACGCAGACAGGTTTATGCGCGAGCATTGATTTAATGCGTTTTGATTGGGAATTTCTTAACATGGCGAGACGCAGGCAGGTTTACGAAGGCCGGGGCAAAGTGCTCTTCGAAGGCCCGGAACCGGGCACGCTGGTCCTGGATTTCAAGGACGATACCTACGTGCGCGAAACCCGTAAACGCGGCACCATCACCGGCAAAGGCGTGCTCAACAACCGAATTTCGGAATATCTGATGCAACGGCTGGCGGAGATCGGCGTGCCGACGCATTTCGTGCGCCGGCTCAACATGCGCGAGCAATTGGTACACGAGGTGGAGATCATTCCGATCACCATCGTGGTCCGCAACATCGTTGCGGGCACGTTGGCGAAGCGCTTCGGCATCCCCGAAGGGACGGCGTTGCCGCGCTCCATCGTTGAGTTTTATTTCAAGTCGGAAGACCTGGAAAACCCCATGGTCACCGAAGAACACATTACCGCGTTCGGTTGGGCGCATCCGCAGGATATCGACGAGATTCTGGCGCTGTCGCTCAGGGTTAACGACTTCCTATCGGGGCTATTCTTAGGAATCGGGCTTAGACTGGTCGATGTCAGCCTGGAATTCGGCAGGCTTTGGGAAGGCGAGCAGATGCGCATCGTGTTGGCTGATGAAATCAGCCCCGACAACTGCCGGCTTTGGGACCTGACGACCAACGAACCCATGGACAAGGACCGCTTCCGGCGCGACTTGGGCCGGGTCGAGGAAGCCTATCAGGAAGTGGCGCGCAGATTGGGGATCTTGCCCGAAGGGGGGCCGCGGGATCTCAAAGGTCCGCAGATCATGCAATAAGTTAAAATCTTGGGGTAATGGATTGAAATGAAAGCAAAAGTCCACGTTACATTAAAAAATGGTGTTCTCGATCCACAAGGCAAGGCCGTTCAACACGCACTTGATGCGCTGGGCTTCAGCGGTGTCGACGATGTCCGGCAAGGCAAGTTTATCGAACTGGACTTAAGCGAGTCGGACACCGAGGCAGCACGCGCGCACGTCACCGAAATGTGCGAAAAACTGCTCGCCAATACGGTGATCGAAAATTACGAAATCGAGATCGCGGAGGCCTAAGAATGGCCCTTAGCAACACCTTGAAAACCGCCGTCATTGTCTTCCCCGGATCAAACTGCGACCGCGACATGCAGGTCGCACTCCGAGGCGCCACGGGTTCGGAACCGATCATGGTTTGGCACGGCGATTCAGAGATGCCGGACGTCGACCTGATCACCGTGCCTGGCGGATTTTCATATGGCGATTACCTGCGCTCAGGTGCCATTGCCGCCAATTCGCCGATCATGCGCGAGGTATCCGCCCGTGCCGCCAAGGGCGTGCCGGTACTGGGTGTGTGCAACGGCTTTCAAGTGCTGACCGAAACAGGGCTTTTGCCGGGCGCGTTGATGCGTAACGCCGGAATCAAATACGTCTGCCGCGACGTGTGGCTGAAAGTCGACGGCGACGAGACGCCGTTCACACATGGCTACGATGCCGGTCAGGTCGTTCGAATTCCCATCGCGCACCACGACGGCAACTACTTCGCCGATGATGACACCCTCGACCGCCTTGAAGGCGAGGGGCGGGTAGCATTTCGATATTGTGACGCCAACGGCACACTATCGGCCGATGCCAATCCGAACGGCTCTCAGCGCCATATCGCCGGCGTAATGAACGAAAACCGCAATGTTCTGGGGATGATGCCGCATCCGGAACGACTGATCGGCGGTGCACTGGGTGGTGACGACGGCACCGCCATGTTCGAAGGCCTGGTGGCCGCGCTGGCATAAGCCGAGCGATGGCGATCCTACCGCTCGCCGACAACAATCCGTTACGCCACATCCGCGATCCCTTTGTCACATGGGCGATCATTTTCGCCTGCATCATGGTTTTTTTGTATCAGGCCACTTTGGGGGAGCGCGCGGCGGCGATCTTCGTCCATGCTTTTGGCGCGATTCCCACGGTCGTTTTCGGCAATGCCCGCCTCCCAGCCGAAATCGCCGAGCTACCGGGCTGGGCGACACTGGTCAGCTCAATGTTCCTGCATGGCGGTGTCATGCATCTGGTCGGCAATATGCTTTTTTTGTGGGTGCTCGGCGACAACGTCGAGGACGCCATGGGCCATGCACGCTTCGTTGTTTTCTATCTGGCCTGTGGCGTCGTCGCAGCGCTGGCCCACGCGGCAACCGACACCGTCTCTGAGATTCCGATGATTGGTGCATCAGGGGCCATCTCGGGCGTTATCGGCGCCTATTTGTTGTTACATCCGAGAGCGTCGATCAAAACCTTGGTTTGGGTGTTCATCATTGAGTTACCCGCCTGGGTGGTGCTTGGCATTTGGGCCGTGTTCCAATTCATCAGCGCGCTGATGGCCACCGGCGGCGTCGGCGGTGGTGTTGCGTGGTGGGCGCATATTGGCGGCTTGGTCGCGGGCCTGGTGTTGATCGTGCCCATGCGGCGCAAACACGTGCCGTTACTCGATCGCGGCTCACCCGGCCCTGGACGGCGCACCCCAAAGATCACCATGCGCAAAGGCCCCTGGAGCCGGCGCCCCTGACGGCGCTGCAGCAAAAAAATGCCGACCCAGGGGAGCCAGGCCGGCAGAATTTGATCAGGATTGGAGAAGGTATGATCCGGGTTGATCCCGGTTTCGGTTGTTACCGCGGCATAAACCGGCCGCGGGCGGCGAACTCAATTCAAACGTACTATCTCTTCCGTTTCGGTAAGGTTTGCAGCTTCGCCAAAATATTCTTGATCTGTTTGCGTGAAAGGGCGGCTTGCCAGGCAGGCATGAATTCGCCCGGATGTCCGTGCATGATTTTGTGCAACGCCTTCCAAGGATTGTCGCTCGCCACGCGCCCCATGGCCGGCATGGTGCGCATTTCGATTCCGGCGTCGCCATGGCAAGGTGCGCAGAGTGCGAAGTAGAAAGACTGATCTTCATCTGCCGTACCGCGCGCCTGTTTGGTACGCGGCGCGATGAATTCGTTCATTTCCGTCTGTCCATGAGCGACAAAACTGGCCAAATCCCACAAATCCCGAAACTTCAAAAATCGGTCCATTCCGTGGGTCTCGTCTCTGAGGATATCCAGGATCGGTGACGGATGGGCACCGGCTAGTTTTCGGAGCCCCTGAATGCCGGCAGCCCCCTTATAGTCCCAGCCGTGGCATTCCACGCAGCGCCAACTGCTGGAGCCCTCGGGCACGTTTTGGCCCTTCGGGTAGGCGGGGTGGCGGTCTTTCGGGAAATCTTTCCCGACCTCGCGCGCCCAATCGTCGTAGAGCTTGCCGCCGCGCAGGATCGACAACAACATATTGTTGCCCGGCAAGGTCTGCATATAGGCCAGCATGTTGACCACGGTGGCTTGGCCGAACACCCGAAGGGCGGGCATTTCATCACCGGGATGGCCGTTCAGCATCTTGTGCAGCGAGCGCCACGGGTCGGTTCGCGCCACATCGCCCATGGGCGGAATGGTGTCCATCAGCGTCCCGTCGGTGCCGTGGCAACCGGCGCATACGGTAGAAAAATAAATTGCACTGGAACCGGGTTTTCCGTGCGCGCGGCGGGTCTCCGGATCAATGACATCGCGGGCGTTGGTTTGTCCGGCTCTGACGAACATCGCAACATCGCGCATCTCCTGGTCGTCGAAGTATTCCAGATAACCATGGCGCTCGTCGGACAGCACCTTGATGATTTCTTCTACACTGGCGCCGGCCTTGCCGTTGATACCCTTGATACCGGTGAAATCGGGGCCCAAGTGAAACGCGCCATCCTCGCCCAGGTAGTCCCAGCCGTGGCATGTCACGCAGCGCCATGTCGCTGACGGATTGCCGTTGAGCACGCCTTCCTTGGGATATAGCGGATGTGTGGATTTCGGCGGCCGTTTGGCCATTTCCCGAATCCAGTTGTCGTACAACCTGCCTCCCGCGGCGACTGATGCGGTGGTGTGCGCCGGGTCGTGATCTGCCCAAGCCGCCGATCCGCACGCAACGACGATCGCCACTACAGCGGCAAGTTTCATGATATGAGAGATAGGATTGCCCATCGATTTATGTCTCAGCCCTCGTAGCCCTTCGGCAACTCATGCACGACGCCCTTGTGGCATTGGATGCAATGTTTGCCGTCCTTGATGGCTTCCTTGTGTTTGCGCCGCGCGCGGCGACCATGATCCTCAATCACCATATCGGTGAGTTGATGACACGCGTGGCATTCCTTGGAGCCGCGCTTTTCCATTTTCGCCCAAACGGCCTTGGCCATCTGCAGCCGATGCTCTTCGAATTTCTCTTTGGTGTTCACCGTGCCTAAAATCTCGTGGTACACGTCCTTCGCCGCCATCACCTTAGCGATCAGCAGGTCGGGATAATCGTGCGGTACGTGGCAATCGACGCAGGTCGCCTGAACGCCGACGCTGTTCTTGAAGTGCGCGCTCTTCTTGTATTCCTCATAGGGGAATGTCATGGAATGGCAGGAGGTGCAGAATTCCATCGTATTGGTGAACGCCACGCCCTGGAAAAACACCACCAGGAATAACGCCGTGCCGAGGACCCCGGCAGCCATCCCCGCCCACCGGGCGGCGGGCTGCTTGAACCAGTTCCAAATCGATTTCAACATGCTTCCGGCCTCTTTGTCGCGATAGCCTTAGGCGGGTACGAGCCCCTATTCACCCGGCGCCCCAGCTTATATTCTCGGATATGCCGTCACAGAGGGCTCCCACCGAGACGGCGGGAACCCTCATAGACAGAGATGGTATCGTCAGAACCTGGACTAACCCCAGATGTCCTTAACGATATTGTCGTACCAGCTGTAGGCGTACTGCACCTCGCGCTTGAGGTCCTCGGCCGACGCATTACCCGGCGTCAGGCCGCCCGCGCCCTTGACACCGGCGATCAGGTCTTTCTCGGCGTTGTAGCGGTAGACCGCCGCAACCGAGAAGCCGTAATCCGTACCGGCGATGGAGTAGCAGGTATTGACGTAGGACGGCGTCGGTGCGTTGGCACCAGCAAATGCCGACCAGATAGCCGCGGCCGTGACCTTGCCTTGCGAGTTCGCCGCGTAGCCGGATTTCGGCATTTTCGCCGCCACGGACGCATCACCGAGGACATGAATCCCCTTGTGAATCTTGGACTCGAACGTTGCCTTGTTGATCGGGCACCAGCCTTTGTCGTTGGTCAGGCCCGCGTCGAACGCGATCTTGCCAGCCACTTGCGGCGGAATGTAGTTGATCACGTCGGCGTTGATCTTGACGAAGTCCGTCTGCACGAGGCCCGGCATGATCTTGCTTATGGCATGCGCCTTGGCGGCCGGAATCCACTCGATCATGGAGTTGTCGGTACCGAAGCCATAGAGCTTCTTCCAGGCTTGAGTGAACAGGCCCTGCTTGGAGAACTTGTCCTTGGTATCGACGATGATGATCTTCGATTTCGGCTTGTTGTGCTTCAGATAATGCGCAATCAAGCTGGCGCGTTCATACGGCCCGGGTGGGCAGCGGAACGGATTCGGCGGCGCCACGATACATACCGTACCACCATCCTTCATGGCTTCCAGTTGGCTGCGCAGCAGTGCCGTCTGCGGACCGGCTTTCCAGGCATGAGGAATCTTGTCGAACATCCCCATGGAAATGCCGTCGGCTTCGGGCAATTTAAAGCCAACACCCGGCGCCACAACACAGCGGTCGTACGAGAACTTGCCGTTCGACTTGGTCGACACCGTCTTGGCGTTGGCATCGATGCCGGTTGCCATGTCCTGCACCACCTTGACGCCCATTTTCTTCAGGCCGTCGTAGCTGACCGCGATCTGGTCGAGAGAACGATCACCGCCCAGCACCTCGTTCGACATGAAACAGGTGTGATAGGTCGCCAACGGTTCGATCACCGTGACGTCGATCTTGGGGTCGGCGAGTTTCAGGTAACGTGCGGTGGTTGCACCACCGACACCACCGCCGACGATGACGACCTTGCCACCCGCAGCACGGGCGATGTTCGGAATACCGGCAACCGCACCTGCGGCAACAGCCGCACCGGTTGCGCCGAGGAATCCGCGACGATTTATTTGATGTTTGGTCATTTGCAGGTTCCTCCTATTTCCGGCTGCCGTAGAAGTCGATGATCGCCTGGAAACCGGCATCACCTTCGGCCGCCTTGAGATCCGCCAGATTGCGCTTCTTCTTGCGCTTTTCCTTCTTCGACATGGCCGGGTTTTCATCGATATTGCGTGATCCGGACAGGAAGTCTGCCAACTGATACTTCAGATACGGTACCGGCTGGCCAGCGAGTGCCGGATAGTCGATGCCGGTATAACCGTCCTTCTCGTGGCAGTCCTGGCAATACTTGCGTGACAGTTCCTGGCCTTTCGATGCCATGCCGGAATCGGTCTTTTGCATGACTTGGCGCACCAGTTTCTGCTTCGCGAAATGCTTGGCAATGGCGGCGATCTCCGCGTCCGTATAGCCCTTGGCGATGCGGCCCATGATCGTCGAATGCCGCCGGCCGGACTTATAGGCCTGCATGGTGTCGACGAGATATTCCATGTTGGTGCCGGAGATCGACGGGGTTGCCGGTCCGTAGGTACTGCCATCGGGTCCGTGACAGGCGTTACAAGTGTTCGCCAACATGCTGGCAGGCGCCATACCGGCGGCCAGGGTGTCGGTTGGGGTGGCGAAAAACGCCCCCACCGCGACAGCAGCTGCTGCGGTCGCTGTAAAGATTTTCGGTTTCACATGCTTCTCCCTTGTCTGATCCTCTCGTTCGAAATGACGCGCCTACGCGCCAGATCATTTCTTACATATACGACAAATTGAAATTAATTTCCACATAAAAAAATTGTACAATTCTCCAGTTTTTAACCGTACTTGAATACATATATACACTTCCGAAATTAACGGACATCAATTTAACATTATAATATTGTTAAATTGATGTCCGTATTTCTCCAACTTTCCTCCCCACCCATGACATTGCCAACCGGCTTGCATCTGCTATTAAGACGGCGTGATCGTTTGCCATAGCGCCGGCCTCATCTCAGGGGTCCGGATTGAACTCGGAGACAGCTATCCTGATGAGTGACATCACCCCGGAAATCGTTGCTGAGCACGGCCTCTCACCTGCCGAATACGACAAGGTCCTGGAAATCATGGGCCGCGAGCCAAACCTGACCGAACTCGGTATCTTCTCGGTTATGTGGTCGGAGCATTGCTCCTACAAATCTTCCAAGCACTGGCTGAAAACCCTGCCAACAGAGGCGCCTTGGGTGATCTGCGGGCCAGGCGAGAATGCCGGCATCATCGATATCGGCGACGGCCAAGCTGCCATTTTCAAGATGGAAAGCCACAACCATCCTTCCTACATCGAGCCCTATCAAGGTGCGGCGACGGGTGTCGGGGGTATCCTGCGCGATGTCTTTACGATGGGCGCACGCCCCGTGGCCAATTTGAATGCGCTCCGTTTCGGCAGCCCCGGCCATCCCAAGACCCGTCACCTGGTGGACGGTGTTGTCGCCGGCATTGGCGGATACGGCAATTGCGTCGGCGTACCGACGGTCGGCGGTGAATGCGATTTTCATGCCGCCTACGACGGCAACATCTTGGTCAACGCCATGACGGTGGGCGTCGCCGATACCGACAAGATTTTCTATTCCGCCGCATCCGGTGTCGGCAACCCGATCGTCTATGTGGGCTCCAAGACCGGGCGCGACGGCATTCACGGCGCCACCATGGCATCTGCCGAGTTTGCCGACGATTCCGATGCCAAACGGCCCACCGTGCAAGTGGGCGATCCGTTTACGGAAAAACTGTTGATCGAAGCCTGCCTGGAATTGATGAACACCGATTGCATCGTCGCTATCCAGGACATGGGCGCCGCAGGTTTGACATCATCCAGTTTTGAGATGGCATCCAAGGGCGGCATGGGGGTTGAACTTAACCTCGACAGCGTGCCCCAACGCGAAACCGGCATGACCGCCTACGAAATGATGCTGTCGGAAAGCCAGGAACGCATGCTGATGGTGCTGAGACCCGGCAGCGAAGACGAGGCTCGGGCAGTCATTGAAAAATGGGAACTGGATTTTGCCATTGTCGGTGAACTGACCGATACGGGCCGCATGGTTTTACGCCACAAGGGCGAAACGGTCGCCGACCTGCCGATTGACCCCTTGGCGCTGGCATCTCCCGAATACGATGAAACCGAGCGCCCGTGGGTACCGACCCAGCCCGGAAAAACGATCGATCCGGGCGAAATTTCCATCCCGAGCGACCCGTTGGCAACGCTGGCCCGCATGATGGGATGCCCCGACCTCGCGTCCAAACGCTGGATCTGGGAGCAATACGACCACATGGTCATGGGCGATACCTTGGGTTTGGGCCGTCCCGGCGGCGACGCCGCCATGGTGCGCGTACATGGCACCGAAAAGGCCTTGGCCATGACATCCGATTGCACGCCGCGCTATTGCCTGGCCGATCCCGTGCAGGGCGGACGCCAGGCCGTCGCCGAGGCCTGGCGCAACCTGACAGCCGTCGGCGCGCGGCCCTTGGCGATCACCGACAACATGAATTTCGGCAATCCCGAACGTCCGGAGATCATGGGCCAATTCGTTGGTTGCATCGAAGGCATGCGCGAAGCCTGCGATACGCTGGAATTTCCCGTCGTTTCCGGAAACGTCAGCCTCTACAACGAGACCAATGGCAACGCCATTCTGCCGACACCGACCATCGGCGCGGTCGGTCTGTTGGACCAATCGTCAAAAGCCATCGGCATCGCCCCCACCCGGGCGGGCCAAGCCTTGGTATTGATCGGCGAGACCAAAGGCCATCTCGGAAGCTCGCTCTATTTACGCGAGATCGAGGGCCGTGAAGAGGGTACGCCGCCACCGGTGGATCTGGCGACCGAGCGCCGCAACGGTGATTTTGTCCGCACGGAAATATTGGCCGGCAATGTCGCGGCTTGCCACGATCTGGCGGACGGCGGCCTGTTGGTCGCGATCGCCGAGATGACCCTGGCCGCCGGCATTGGAGCAGAGATCGACAAGACCGCGGCAGGCAACGTCGCGCTCCATGCCTGGCTGTTCGGCGAGGACCAAGCCCGCTATCTGGTCGCCACGGACGATGCGCCCGCGATCATGGCGGCGGCACGTGATGCCGGCGTTCCGGCCCGGCAGGTCGCCACTATGGGTGGGGAGACGCTGCTACTGGGCGAGTGGCGTTTGGCGCTCAGCGATCTCGGCCGCGCGCACGAAGATTGGTTGCCCACTTATATGGCCAAGGTGTGATCGCCGCCACTGTTCAAGTGCGCGTGGCTGGATTAAGCTGACCTGTATTACAACTTGAGGGCAACCAATATGAATGATGGGGACCCCGTTCCCGAAGCCGCCGTTCCCAATAAGAAGGACTGGCCGCGCACGGAGTACGGCACCATCGATTGGGAGCCCGCCTTCGAAAACCCCGAGCACGGACTGATTTCACTGGTCGAGCAAGCCGCGACCGGAGACGGCATTCTGGCTTGCTGCAAGGTTATCATTCACGCGCTGTTCAGCCGCCAAGACGATGCCGAAGAACGCGTCGCTTTCGAGCGCAAGGTCAACGACGCCATGATTCTGACGTTTGACGGCTCCAGCGCCGATGCGGACAGCGGCAAAAGCGGTGACGCGGTCCGCAAGGAACGGGTGATCGCCTTGATGCGTGAAATCAAGGACGTGCGGGTGGAGCGCGCCGAATTTCATATCACACGCATCAAGATGGGCATTGTTGAAGGCGAAAAACGGGTTGAACCCACAGACGCAGCGGAATCGGAATTCATCGATACTGCCGCGCCGTTGGTGGACGAAGGCGACATTTCCGCCGAAGATGCGTTCGTCGAGGCCATGAGCCAGCTTTTGGCCGGGCGCTTTGAAGCGTTGCGCGACAATGTGCCGCCGGGCAAGGTCGCCGGCGAGTCGCCGCCGTTCCCGGTTTCGGAAGCCTTTGCCCAACTGTTCGACGGCTTGGTTCGTGAACATTTCGCACCCGCCATGATGGGCGCCTGCCGGCCGTTCATCATGCAGGCTGAACAAAAAGAGCCTCCCGAACGCGTTAGCTTCATCCGCGAGAACATGGAAGAAAGGCGGTCTCGGGAAATCCTTTGGGACAGTTGGCGCATCGTGTGGCGGGAAATGACCTCGGAACAGGAACTGCCGAAAAAGCCGAAGGAGGAAAAGAAGGGGCTGCTCAGCGAGCTAAAAAAGAAGAAGGAAGGCCCCGCTTGGATGGATGAACCCATGACCGTCGAGGAATGGGAAGAAGAAGTGGCGCGCGTCAAACAATCCAACACATTGGCGAAAAATATTTGGGCGCAAATCATCGCTCCCAATGACGAATTCCAGCCGCCTGACAACGACGACGACAAATTACTGATGAACCTGTTCGCGCGCACCGGCGGGGCCATCGCCAAGCAAATCAATGCGGTGCGCCAAATCGCCGAGCAAGGCGGCAATGCCGGCAAGGTGTTCTCCGACTATCAACAAGGCAAGGACATCGACCTGCCGCTGGTCTGCGCGTGCTGCCAACGGCCCGACCTGTTTCTTGACGGTGGCATGCTAAAGGACTTCATGCGCGGTTTTCCCGATGCCATGAAACGCGACCGCTTCCGCCTCACGACACGTTCGTTTGGGGCCTATACTTAGAATCCATGCAGGTTTTGCATTGGGTTTTCGGCAAAAACCCCTCACTGCCAAGGGTTGACGGAACCGCTGTTCAAGGCCATATCCTGTGAGCGAACGGAAGCTCGCGTCTCGACGCTGTTAAAGAGGACGAAACCATGGCCATGGAAGCCGCTGAAATCGAACGCCTGATCCGCGAGGGTATTCCCGATGCCCGCGTGACTATTGAGGATTTGCGCGGTGACGGCGACCATTACGCCGCCTATGTGGTGTCCGATAAGTTCGAAGGAAAATCCCGCGTGCAACAGCACCAAATGGTTTACCAGGCCCTGCAAGGGCGCATGGGGAATGAACTGCACGCGCTCGCATTGCAAACCGGCACGCCGGAAGACGCCGAATAGGCAACGGTTTACCAACTGACTCAACCCAGGGCCGCCAACGAACAACACGAACGGCCGCAACACCAGGATCGATCATGAGTGACAATCCCGCATTCGACCAAATCCAGAGCGAAATCGACGAAAACGACGTCGTCTTGTTCATGAAGGGCTCGCCCCTGATGCCGCAGTGCGGTTTCTCCGCCGCTGTGGCGCATGTACTGACCACGCTGCAGGTGAAATTCAAAGGCGTCGATGTGCTCCAGGACATGGAAGTCCGAGAAGGCATCAAGCAGTTCTCCAACTGGCCGACCATTCCGCAGCTCTACGTCAAGGGTGAGTTTGTCGGCGGTTGCGACATCGTGCGTGAAATGGCCGAAACCGGCGAATTGCAGCAGGTTCTCGACGCCAAGGACATCGCGCACGCGTAATTTGCCGTTTGGTCATCTGAACGCCACGGAAATGTTATGGGCCGTTTGCTTGCAAGCGGCCCATTGCCGTTGTCCGGAAATATTGAAAAATCACCGCGAAATGGCGTATGATTAAACGTTCCGCAACCACTTGACGCGCTTATGACTCAGATTCCCTCCCTTGCCGCCGCCGACCGCAACCGGTTGATCCAGGATGTGCTGCGCCAGCGCGACCAGGAGCGTGAGGCCGTCCAGCGTCAGCGCGAGCAGTCATTTGCCGACAACCTGCGTCAGCGCGAAATCACCGAGGGCAGCTCCGCTTTGGCGGCGCGCCGCATCCAGGATCGCCGCGATATCGTTGACGGCTTGCGCGCCGACCAGGACCAACAGCGCGACCGGCAGCGCACCCGCGACTTCATCGACAACGACACGCATTTCGTCCGCCGCCGCGACAGCATCGAAGGTGAACTGAATGCCGCGCGTGATGGCCGTGATCTGGACGAAAGCCTTTTGCTGCGCGATATCGCCGGCCAGCGCAATGAGGCCGCCGAGCTCCGCACCATCGACCAACGCAACGACGATTTGCGCAACCAACAGATCGAGCGCGAGGCGCGTATTGTCGAGCGCCGCCTGCAAGAGCGCGCCGACGATATCCGCCAAGAACAAGCGCTGCGCCGCAGTGTCGACCAAATCCGCAATGCCGCCGAGGCCGGCAGTTCCGGCGCGGAAAGGCCGCGCGGCGGGTTGGTGGATGTCAGCGGCTAAGTCTTAGCCGAAACCCACAAAACAAAACGCCCGCTGCATGAGCGGGCGTTTCGGTAATGCGTTGGGGTGAAACCCCGAGAAAAACCAGATCAGCGCGAATAAAATTCGATGACCAGATTGGGTTCCATCTGCACCGGGTAGGGCACGTCTTCGAGTTTCGGCGTGCGCAGGAAGGTGCCTGCCAATTTGTTGTGGTTCACTTCCATGTAATCGGGCACGTCGCGCTCGACACTTTCCACGGCCAACAGCACGATCGGCAATTGGCGGGATTTCTCACGCACCTCGATCACATCGCCGTCCTTCACTTTATAGGAAGGAATGTTGACGCGCTTGCCGTTGACGCGGATGTGGCCGTGGTTGATGAACTGGCGGCTGGAGAACACGGTCGGCACGAATTTCATGCGGTAGACCACGGCGTCCAGGCGGCGTTCCAACTCGCCGATCAGATTTTCCGACGTATCGCCCTTGCGGCGCACGGCTTCGGTATAGTAGCGGCGGAACTGCTTTTCGGTGATGTTGCCGTAGTAGCCCTTGAGCTTCTGCTTCGCCTGCAACTGCAGCCCGAAATCGGACGGCTTGCGGCGGCGCTGACCGTGCTCACCGGGGCCATACTCGCGCGTGTTCACAGGGCTTTTCGGACGGCCCCACAGATTGACGCCGAGACGGCGGTTGATTTTGTACTTGGCTTGAATTCGCTTACTCATGATACCCTCGTTTTCCGGGCGGTGTTGTCCCGGTAGGCCTGATCCCGCAAACCACGATGTTGCGTGGCGGCGGGGGCGGGATACAAGCGAAACCAGCCGCCGATCCACATTCCCGGGAATGAAGGGGCGCAATGTAGGGATTTGCGGGGTTTTGTCAACACGCGGTGATGAAAATAAGGACACCGACCGAATGACCGATTTTACTGCCTTGAAGGCCCTCGCATTCGACTACTTCGGCACCATCGCCGACAAGACCGCATTGGCCAGTGAGATCGACGCCCATCTTCCAGGCCAAGGCCACGCCTTCGCCAAGCTTTGGTTCGCGCAAACCCAACGTTACTGATTCCAGAACGGCATGATGGAGCGTCACATCCCCTGGAGCGAGCTGACCAAGGCGGCGTTCAAATTCACCGCCGACGAATTGGGCCTGGTGGTCGACGACGGCACCCGCGACGCCTGGATCAAGGCCGACACACGCCTGCCCGCCTACGCCGAGGCCGATACCGCCTTGGCGCGGCTGGCCGGACGCTTCGATCTCTACGTGCTGTCCATGGGCTCGCCGTGGATGATCGAACAAAGCCAGCAGAACGCCGGCATCGACCGGTATTTCAAACGCGTCATCAGCGCCGAGCCACACAAAGTCTACAAGCCCGGCAAGGCGGCCTATGCGCTGGGCGTCAGCGAAATCGGCGCAAACGCAAACGAGGTCGCCTTTGTGTCCGGCAATTCTTTCGATGTGATCGGCGCCAGCAACTACGGCTACCCCACCATCTGGGTGCGCCGATACGGCCAGGCGCTGGACGATCTGGGGCTGGAACCGGACCTGGTGGTCGGCAACCTGACGGAAATGGCGGATCGATTGGGGGCCTAAAGGCCTACGCGTCCAACTCCGCATCCCAATAGAGGAAATCGCGCCAGCTTTCGTGCAGGAAGTTGGGCGGGAAGGCGCGGCCGTTTTCCTGCAATTGATGGTTCGACGGCGGGCCCGGCGCGCGCAGCGGCTGTAGGCCGGTTTTCGACGGCATTTGATGGCCCTTTCGCAGGTTGCACGGTGCGCAGGCCGTGACCACGTTGTTCCAGAGCGTCCTGCCGCCGCGAGACCGCGGGACCACGTGGTCGAAGGTCAGGTCCTCGGAATGGAAGCGCCCGCCGCAATACTGGCAGGTGAAGCGGTCGCGCAGAAACACGTTGAACCGCGTGAATGCCGGACGGCGGTTCAGCGGGACGTACTGCTTCAGCGAGATGACGCTTGGCAGGCGCATGGCGAAGGAGGGTGAGTGAACCTCATGGTCGTATTCGGAGATCACCGTGACACGGTCCATGAACACCGCCTTGACGCTGTCTTGCCATGACCACAGCGACAGCGGGAAGTAACTGAGCGGCCGAAAATCGGCGTTCAGAACCAAAGCCGGATGAGTTCCCGTCACCATAGACAACACGATCCTCCGTCACGATTGCCAGGAGGATACAATATATTGTGTGAGCGGTGCAAACCCCGCTCGTTGAAATATTTATGTCAGTAACAGCTTCACATGGTTGGCTGCGGCTGTGGTAGTGGCACGCCGAAGCACCCAGCCAGGAAATCCATCCCCGCCATGATGCAGCCTTCATCCAGGCCGTGGCCCAATCCGGGGCGCATCTCGTGGCGCACATGCACGCCTGCCGACTGCAGCGCCGCGGCGGCCAGTCCCAAGTTTTCAGGCGGCACGATGTCGTCGGTGTCGCCGTGCATGAGCAACACCGGCGGGCGGCTTTTCATTTCAGATGCCAGCAATTCCGGACCGATCAGAATACCCGAATAGCCGATGATGCCGGCCAACTGCTGGGTGCGCCTGAGCCCCACATGCAACGACAGCATGGTGCCTTGCGAAAAACCGACCAGCGCCAGCTGCGCCTCCGAGAGCCCGTGCGCCGCCAATTGCTCGTCGATGAAATCGTCCAGAATGGGGGCTGCCGTCTGGGTGCCCGCCAGGCGCGTCGCCATCGACATGTCACCGATGGAAAACCACTGATGGCCGAACGGCGCCTGATCAAAGGCATAGGGCGCGTTGGGCGCCATGAACTTGGCGTCCGGCAGCACCTTGGCGAAATAAGGCGCGAGGCCGATCAGATCATGCCCGTCGGCGCCGACGCCGTGGCACATGATCACCAACTGCTGCGCCGGGCCGCCGGAGGCGGGTTCCTGGGTCGGGCCGGAGAGTTCAGGAAGTTCGCTCATGGATGGGGCTCCGTTGTCAAAATTTCTACACAGCTATTGCCAGCCTGCTTGCGTCGCGTCAACTTTGCAGCATGTCCGCGCCCGCCGCCATCACCCGTTTCGCCCCCAGCCCGACCGGTTATCTGCACCTGGGACACGCCCATTCGGCGCTGTTTTCGGCGGCCCAGGCCGATGTGGGCGGGTTTTTGCTGCGCATCGAAGATATCGACCCCGGCCGCTGCCGCCCAGAGTTCGAAGCTGCGATCCTTGATGACCTGGCATGGCTCGGGCTTGAGTGGCAGACACCGGTGCGCCGTCAGTCCGACCATATGGAGGACTACCGCGCCGCACTGGCGCAACTGCAGAACTTGGGATTACTCTATCCGTGCTTTTGCACCCGCAAACAAATTCAGCACGAAATCGCGCATGCCGGCCACGCACCGCATGACATTCCGTCAGGTCCCGACGGCACGCTCTATCCCGGCACCTGCCGACACCTTTCGCTCTCTGAACAATCCGCGCGCATCGCCGCCGGAGAGGCACATGCATTCCGGCTGAAAACCGATGCCGCCGCCGCAAAGGCCGGACCGCTTACATGGCATGACCGCACCGCCGGCGAACAACGCGCAACGCCGGAAATCTTCGGCGACGTGGTGCTGGCCCGCAAGGACACGCCGACCAGCTATCATCTGGCGGTCACGGTGGACGATGCCATTCAAGGCGTCACGCTGGTGACGCGCGGCGAAGATCTGTTTGCCGCCTCTCACGTGCACCGTTTGTTGCAGGCCTTACTTGAATTGCCGACACCCGACTATTTCCACCACGGCCTGATTGCGGGCCCGGATGGCAAGCGCCTGGCCAAGCGCGACCAGGGCGCAACCATCCGGCATTTGCGTGAAAGCGGCAAGACACCAGCCCAGGTTCGGGCTCTGGCAGGTTTTGAGGATGACGGATGATGATGTGGCGCTGCGTTCCCGTCATCGCGCTACTGTGGTTGGCCCTGCCCGGCCATGCCGCCGACCCACGCTCAAAGCTCACACCGGGCGCGACCGCCACCGTCACTGAAGTGGTGGACGGCGACACCGTGATCGTCTCCCCCGCGCCGGGTGGCGCGCCGCAAATCCGGCTGGTCGGCATCCAGGCGCCGAAACTGCCGCTGGGCCGCAAGGGTTTCAAGGCCTGGCCGCTGTCGACGGCATCGAAACAGCTTTTGGAAAAACTGGTTTTGCGTCGCGGCGTCACGCTGCACTTCGGCGAAAGCCGCATGGACCGCCATGGCCGTCACTTGGCGCACTTGTTCCGGGATGATGGTTTGTGGGTGCAAGGCGCAATGCTGGAGCGCGGCATGGCGCGCGTCTACACCTTCCCCGACAACCGCATGCTGGCCGCCGAAATGTACGCGCTGGAATCCGCGGCCCGAGCCGCCAACAAGGGCATATGGTCACTGCGCTACTATCAGCCGCGCGCCGCAGACCCCGAAACCCTGCTGCGCCAACTTGGCAGCTTCCAGTTGGTCGAGGGGCGCGTGCAAGCGGCAGCCAAGGTCAAGGGGCGCGTGTACTTGAACTTCGGCGACAACTGGCGCGACGACTTCACCGCCACGTTGGCACCCAAATCGGCAAGGCTTTACGCAAAATCCGGCCTTGAGGCGACGGCGCTTGAAGGCCAACGCGTGCGCGTGCGCGGTTGGCTGCGCAAACGCAATGGCCCGATGATTGAGGTCAGCCATCCCGAACAGATTGAAACTTTGAAAGAATAAGGAAACGTCCATGCCGACCAAAGACATGAGCGAATGGCAAACATCCATCAGTCAGGTGGTCAGTACTGATGCGGAAGAAGACATCATCGTCCACGGTCACAGCCTGGATGATTTGATCGACGACATGAGCTTCGCCGGCATGATGTTCTTGATGCTGCAAGGCCGCAAGCCGACGCCTGCGCAAACCCGCGTACTCGATGCCTTGCTGATTGCGTGTATGGAGCACGGCATCGCGCCGCCGTCGATGATCTCACGCTGTTTTGCCTCTTACGGGACCAATATCCAATCGGCGATAGCCGGTGGCATTTTGGCGTTCGGCGACAAGATGGGCGGGTTGGGCGAGCAATTGGCCAAGTTGATGGTGGGAAGCCTGGCGGATTTAGCGGAAAACCCTGACGATGAGGATCTCCGCGCCCGCGCCGCCGATGTGGTCGCTGGCGTTAAGGCGAGAGGCGAACGCATGCCCGGCTACGGCATCCCGCTGCACGGCGCCGACCCGCGCGCGCCGAAGGTCATGAATATCGCAAAACAACAAGGCACACATGGCCGCTATGGCCGCTTCGCCGAAGCCATCGGCGAGGAACTGGCACGAGCGCGCGGCGGGCGGGCGATCCCCATGAACGTCGACGGGGTCAGCGCCGCCGTGATCTTGGACTTAGGATTCCCTTGGCAATCGACACGGATGTTCCTACTCACACCGCGCAGCGTCTCCATGGGCACGCACTACCTCGAGGAACAATCGCAAGACACCACCTGGCGGCATATCCCCGCAGATGGGATCGAATATGGGGATGATTAGCGTGCAAATCATGCATCTTATCGATTGTCCGGAATTCGTGCCGACCCTCGAGAGTTGGTTCGTCGAGGAATGGGCACCGTGGTATGGCCCCGGTGGTGCGGGCGACGCGAAGCAAGATTTGGTCGCCTGCCGAAGCAAGAACCAGATGCCGATCTGCCTCGTGGCCGTGGGAGAAGATGGCAACGTAATTGGCACGGCGGCATTGAAAGCCGAATCGGTTGGCGACGAACTTGGCGTCGGACCGTGGTTGGCGGCGGTTCTGGTCGCCAGAGCGCAACGCGGCCAAGGCATCGGCACCAGACTTATCGCCGCCATGGAAGACGAGGCACGGCGGCTGGGTTTCGAAGCGATGTATTGTTCGACAGATACTGCAGAAGGGATCCTGAAACAACGCGGCTGGCAGCTGTTCGGAAAGGCAACCTCGTTACGCGGTGGGGTTACCGTCTACCGCTTCGAAGCCGCAGACGGAAAGAATCAAATATAGAGGGGCTGGGAAGCCGCCTCCACGGCGTGAATACGGACGAGTGGGTGCCTGTGGACGTATCTTGGTCCCGCGGAAAACCGCGCCGCCCTGTCTATAAATCCACTTGATATTTCTCGACCGCGGCTTCGTTCCAACTGATGCCCGTGCCCGGAACATTCGGGAGTAAGGCGTGGCCGTTCTCGATCTTCAGGGACTCAGCCAGGATCGGGTTGGCCCAATCGACATATTCCAACCAGTGTGCCGTCGGTGTCACGGCCATCAGGTGCGCTGAGACTTCCGGCAGGATGTGGCTCGACATGCGGATGCCCGCCGTCTCGGCCAAGGCGGCAGCGCGCAGCCAGCCGGTCACGCCTCCGATGCGCTCGGCATCGGGCATCACCCAATCGCAAGCGCCGGCCTCGAGCGAACGGGCCATGTCTTTGGGGCCATAGAAATTCTCGCCAACCTGTATCGGCGTCGCCACCTCGGCGGTGATGCGGGCGTTGCCGATGAGGTCGTCATAGACGATGGGCTCTTCGATCCAATAAATGCCTTCATCGTCGAGTGCCCGGCCACGGCGCACGGCCTCTTCCACGTCCAAACCTTGGTTGAAATCGACGGGCAACAGCACGTCGTCACCGATGGCGGCGCGCACGTTGCGCACGGCGGCGATGTCGTCAGCCAAGCGCTCGCGCCCAAGCCGCAGCTTGATCATCTTAAAGCCGCCTTCGTCGATCAATGCCAAAGCTTCGTCGGCCAGCGCGCTTGGGTCCATCAGGCCGAGACCGTTGGAATTGTAGGCGGGGATGGGATCGGTTGTGCCGCCCAACATCACCGCCAACGGTTGACCGGCGGCTTGCGCCAGCGCGTCCCAACACGCCATGTCGAAGCCCGAGATCGCCAGCAGGCTCAAACCCTCGTGCCCCATAAGAGTCAGGCCCTTGCGGGCCTTGGCGAACAGATCAACGGGCGCCAACGCGTCACCTCTGCACATATCCGCAATACCGCACAGCAACGGCGCCATGTAGACCGGGCCTTGCGGCAGATAGCCGAACAGATAGGCGCGGCCGGTGATGCCTTGTTCGGTTTCCAGATCTATCAGCAACAGCGGTGCGCGCTCGATGGTCACGACGCGCGTCACCAACGGGCGCCGCAACGGTACGCTGACGGCGCGAAGCTTGATGTCTTTGAGCGTTAGCGTCGGTTGCGCCATGGCTCGGTACCGGCCTGCTTGGCGTCGATAACCTCGCGGCGAATGGCGCGGGTGCGGGTGAAGCGGTCGTGCAGCAACTCACCGTCACCGCGCCGGATTGCGCGCTGCAAGGCTGTCAGGTCTTCGGTGAAACGGCCCAAAATTTCCAGCACCGCATCGCGATTGGACAAAAACACGTCACGCCACATGGTTGGATCGGAGGCCGCAATGCGGGTGAACTCGCGGAACCCACCGGCGGAATAGCGCACCACTTCCTTTTGCAGATCACGCTCCAGGTCCGTCGCCGTATCGACGATGGTATAGGAAATCAAATGCGGCAGGTGCGACGTGATGGCCAACACTTGGTCGTGATGCGCCGCGTCCATGATTTCGACGCGCGAGCCCAGCTTGCGCCAAAAGCCCTCCACCGCCTTGACCGCTTTCGCATCAATGCCGTCGGCCGGGGTCAGGACGCACCAACGGTCTTCAAACAGTGCGGCGAACCCGGCCTCGGGCCCGGAATGTTCGGTACCCGCGATCGGATGCGCCGGCACCAGATGTACGCCTTCGGGCAAATGCGGCCCAACATCCTTGATCACCGATTCCTTGCACGAGCCCACGTCGGAAACGATGGCGCCCGGCTTGAGGTGCGGGGCGATTTCCTGCGCCAAAGCCTTGTTGGCGCCCAAGGGCGCGCACAGGATAACGAGGTCGGCGTTCTTCACCGCCTGCGCAGCCTTCAGGTGATAGCTGGAGCCGAGCCCGAGCTTGCGCGCCGTATTCAATGTCGTGCGCCTGCGCGTCGATATCGCGACCTCGTGCGACAGCTTGTGTTTCTTGATACCGCGCGCGATGGACGACCCGATCAGGCCGATACCAATCAGCGCCACACGGCTAAAGGGACGCGGTTTGCGTTTGGCACTCATTGGTTTTTCCCCAGGAAACGCCCCAGGCTGTCGACGACGGCGCGCATTTCCTCTTCCGTGCCCACGGTGATCCGCAGACATTCCGGCAAGCCGTAGCCCGCCATGCGCCGCACGATAATACCGTCGGCCTTGAGAAACGCATCGGCCCCTTCGGCGTCGTGATCGGGCAGGCCGTCAAAGCAAACCAGCAAAAAATTGCCGACGCTGTCGGTAACACGGAGCCCCAAGCCAATCAGGCGCCCGCGTGTCCAGGGCAACCATTTGTCATTGTGGGCGCGAACTTTGCCGGTAAACGCAATGTCGCGCACCGCGGCCGCACCGGCCGCTTGCGCAGCGGCGCTGACGTTGAAGGGGCCGCGCACGCGATGCAATACATCGGCAAGGGCGGCGGGCATATAGCCCCACCCCAGCCTCATGCCGCCAAGGCCGTAAATCTTGGAGAATGTGCGCGTCATGATGACGTTGTCGTTGGCTTCGACCAATGCTGCGCCATCGGCGTAATCATCGCGGCCGACATACTCCGCGTAAGCCGCATCAATGACCAACAGAACATCACTACGCAATCCATCGCGCAGGCGCTGCATCTCCGACGCCGCGATATACGTGCCGGTGGGATTGTTCGGATTGGCGACAAACACAATACGAGTCTTATCCGTGACCGCCGCCAACAAGGCATCGACATCTGTGGTCAGGTCGGTTTCAGGCGCGGTCACGGGTGTGGCGCCGGCGGCCTTCGCTGAAATCGGGTACATGAGAAAACCGTGCTCGGAATACAACACTTCGTCGCCGAGGCCGGCAAAGGCCTGACAAATCAGGCTGATAATCTCGTCCGAGCCCGAACCGCAGACGATCTTCGCCGCATCCAGCGAGAATGTTTCGGCGATGGCGCGGCGCACATCGGCGCAATCGCCGTCCGGGTAACGGTGCAAGGTGCGGGCGATGTCGGCAACGGCTGAAGAGGCATTGGGGCTCGGCCCCAGCGCACTTTCGTTGGAACTCAGCTTGATGATGCGCGCAGCACCTTCAACGTCGGACTCGCCCGCCACGTAGGGTGCGATATCCATGATACCGGGTTGAACGACAGGGGTGCTCATATTTATTCCTCTTCGGACGCGGGCGCCAAGTCACGCTCACTGAGCGGCGTGCCGTAACCACCCAACTGGATAATCCTCGAGACACGGTTGCCCAACGCATCTTTCAACCGCGACATCTGGCGGCTATCGGGTCCAACATAGCCGAATACCTCAACCAGATAGGTCCAGCCGGGCGGACGGCTGGGATCGTGCCAAAGCTGGTGGAAGGCTGCCGAAAACCCCGCCTGAGACAGAGCGTTCTCAATGGCCGGATAACCGATGTCCTCTTCCGCCTCGACCGCCAGCATGGAACGGTCACGCCCGGTCTCTTCTTGCGGCACCGGGCAGATGACCAGAGCATCAAGATCGAGATCGTGGGTGTTGGAACCAGGAATGAACGGCAGCCGCACGATAACCCGCGGTGTTTCGGGGGATTCACTGACCAAAAAACGCCACCAGGGCTCGTCCTTATCGCGGCTCGGAAACGGCAGCACGCCAACCGTGGCCTGATGCTCGCGCACCGCCTCGACGACGGCGCGGGCCGAGGTGTGGCGCTGCATCGGCGTAAACGTACCGTATTGGTCGCGTGCTAAATCCCAATAGCCGGGCGTATCGTCGGGATGGAATACGGCGACGGAAAACGGCCCTTCAAAACTGAGCGTGGCAACAATCATCTCACGCCAGATCCGGCAGAGCTCGCGTTTCGGGAAATGCCCTTTGTGTTCCTCACACAATCGATAGAGAATCCGCGCTTCACGGGCGGGACGAATCTTCACGTCGTCGCCTTCCTTGACGTCGCGCACGCCCTCGACAACCCGCGTACGGCGCTGAATCAGATCGTGCATGCCCCGATCGATGGCATCGATCTCGTGGCGCAATTCCAACAGTTTTTCTTCTTTGGTCGTCATCGCCGATCTGTCCCCGCAGGCCTTTGCTCACCCGCCAATTTATCTCATCAGCCGAAGCCCGCTAGTGATACTGGCATGGCTCGGTAAAATCAAAGCAAACTGCGTTTGTTACCCGTCGCAATTCGGTGCGTTTTTCGGTGGATTTCTCGGCGGGTTTGATTTGGCATCGTCACATAACCACGCATCCGGGCCTTCGCGCTCGCAGCACTACCGGCGTATATCTGCTTGGTGGCTTCGGCGATGATCACGCCGCCCAACATGGGGAAATAACGGCTGCCGATGGTTTCCAACGCCCCAGCTACCGATAGCAACATGCGCGAGCGCAATGGCGGCACGAACAGTGCACGCGTGGTATCCACCGGCGTGAACATATTCTCGCGCAGCGTATGGGATAACTGCTGGCGGGAATAGGGCAATCCAGATCCAAACGGCGTACGCTCGAAGCGCGCCCATAGGCCACGCCGGTTCGGCACGATGACAATCAACCGTCCGCTGCCGGCCAGCACTCGCCACACCTCGCGCAGCAATGGCCGTACCTGCTCACTGTACTCAAGCGCATGCACCAAGATCACGCGGTCCATGCTGAGATCTTCGAACGGCAAGGCCAATTCATCCACCAAGGTGGTCTGGCCTGGGCCGTCAGCCGGCCAATGCAACACACCCTGTTCGGCCGGCATGGCGGCGATCACACGCGCCGCCTCGCCTCGAAGCTCACCCAGGTACGGCACCGCATACCCCAGGCCCAAAACGGATTGGCCTTTTGCGTCGGGCCACATCTGCCGCAGACGCGCATTGATCATGCGTCGTCCTTGCCGTCCCAACGACGAGCTATAGAAATCCCTGATATCGATAACATCGCGCCACATGGCTGCCAGTGTACACAGCCGCCGCTGCGTTGACAGTCCCGTATGGAACCGGGACACTGAAAACCAGCCTACCGAATGAAAAAAGGCAAGATCATGCAACTTTATTACTGGCCCACCTCACCTTACGTGCGAAAGGTGATGCTTGTCGCCCAGGAAACCGGCATCGATAGTCAATTGGAATTGGTGCACGCGAGTCCGTCAGGTTCCGGTCATGATCTGCACGACCGCAACCCGCTGGGTAAAATCCCGGCACTGATCACCGATGACGGCATGGTGCTTTTCGACTCGCCGGTGATTTGCGAATACCTGGATAGCCTGCACGACGGCGAAAAGATGTTTCCCGCTTCCGGTCCGCGACGCTGGCAGGCACTGCGCCAGCAGGCTGAGGCGGATGGTATTTTGGATGCAGCACTGCTACGGCGTGGAGAGGAAGCCCGACGCGAGAATTTGCGTTCCAAGGGCTGGATCGCCCATCAAACGGGCGCCATCCACCGCAGCATGGCGGACCTGGAAGCCCGCGTGGATGAACTGCAAGCCCCGCTCACCATTGGCCACATCACCATCGCATGCGCACTGGGATATTTGGATTTTCGCTTTCCAAGCGAGGATTGGCGCCACATCGCACCGGACCTTTCGGACTGGTACGCAGGATTTTCCCAGCGCCCATCCATGCAGGCCACCATCCCAATCGATCCCCCGTAAACCGCCTTGAACTAACGTAAACCACTGTGAGCAATCCTCCACAAACCAGTCGTGAAGAACTAAAGGCAAAATTCGAAGCCGCACAGGAACTTCAACAAGCCGGGCGCTTGGCGGAAGCTGAGCGTGCTTGGCTGGATATCGACCAAGCCGCATCAGGGCATGTCGGGGTCATGACCAACTTGGCTACGGTGCAATGGCAGCTTGGAAACTTTGCTGCGGCGGAAGCCAATTGTGCCCGGGCGCTGGCGGTGCAGCCCGGATTGGTGCAGGCACAAGCCATTTTTGCCGCCGCCGCCGAGGTGCGGGGAGATAGCATTGAGGCCATCAACCGCTATGAGCGCGCTTTGGAACTGCAACCGGACCAGGCCGCTGCTTTGCAGGCCTTGGCAAACCTGTATCGGCGTCGGGGCGATCTTGAGATGGCCCGAGCGCTCGGCGAACGCTTGGTCGCCGCCGTTCCAAGTTCCGATCAGGCGCAAGAGACGCTGGGTACCATTTTGTTGGCAACCGGCGACCTGACCAGCGCCGAGAGCACACTGCGAAGCGCCGTCGAATTAAACCCGAATAATGCGACGGCGCGTAGCAATCTAGGCGCCGTACTCGCAGAACGCCGGCTGTGGGACTCAGCGCTGATGCATCTCGATATTGCGCTCGGGCTCGATGCCAATTTAGCCGAGGCCCATAACAACCGGGGCAATGCGCTGGTCAGCCTGGGGCGTGGCGGCGAGGCACTCGCGGCTTTCGAACACGCCCTGGCCCTAAAGCCCGATTTCGCCGACGCCGATTTCAATCGAGCGCTTGTATTGTTGCGACAAGGCCGCTGGACGGACGCGTGGCCCGGTTTCGAAAAGCGCTGGAAAACCCGCCAGATGGCGCCGTTCCGCCGGAAATTTCAGGTCCCCGTGTGGGATGGCTCTCCGGCACCCGATCAATCACTGCTGATCCATGCCGAGCAAGGCATGGGCGATACCATGATGGTGGCGCGCTATTTGCCGATGGCGGCGGAGCGGGTCGGGCGGTTGAGCGTGGAGTGCCAGGCGGAATTGAAACCACTACTCGATGCAATGCCCGGAAACATCCACGTGCTGGAGGCCGGCGGCGGCCTGCCGGCGTTCGATCTGCATCTCCCGGCCATGAGTTTGCCGGCGGTGTTCGGCACCATGCCTGAAACCGTGCCATGGACCGGCCCTTATCTATCGCCAACCGTTGAGCCCACGCACCTGAGCGGCGACGGCTTTAAGGTCGGTTTGGTGTGGGCGGGCAATCCGCGCAACCCAACCGACACCGACCGCTCCACCAGCCTGAGCGAATTGGCGCCACTGCTCGACGTTGCAGGGTGCCGTTTCTTTTCGTTGCAGCACGGCGTGCGGGGCGATGAGATTGCCGATGCGGGATTTGACCATCGAATTGTTGACCTACGCCCGCAAATGACGGACTTCGCAGCCACGGCGGCATTGGTGGCGGACCTCGATTTGGTGATAACCATCTGTACATCGATGGCGCACCTGACGGGCGGTATGGGGAAGCCCATGTGGGTGATACTTGCCCATGATGCCGATTGGCGCTGGCTCGAAGGCCGCGACGATACGCCCTGGTATCCCTCCGCCAGATTGTTCCGGCAAACGGCTCGTGGCAATTGGGCGGGCTTGGTAAAGGACGTCGCCACGGCCCTTGAGCACGAAATTTCCCGATAAAGCCTTTTCTCATTTCTCACATTGATTACACTCCGGCGAACATTTCTGGGAGGAAACGGTGAGCGAAGACTGGAGCGAGCGACTTAGTGAATTAACCCGACGTCAGGCCGATGTGCGGGAAATGGGCGGGCCGGAGCGGGTCAAACGTCAGCACGACGGCGGCCGCCTGACCGTGCGCGAACGGGTCGCCAAGCTCGCCGATGCAGGCTCTTTCCATGAAATCGGTACAGTCGCTGGCAGCGCCGACTACGACAGCGCCGGTAATCTGATAAAACTCAATGCGTCCAACTGCGTCATGGGCCGGGCCACACTGGATGGCCGCCCGGTGGTTATCAGCGGTGATGACTTCACCCAGCGCGGCGGCTCCGCCGATGCCACCATCAAGGAAAAAGCTGCTTATCCGGAAGAGATGGCGCGCGAACTTCGTATCCCGATCATCCGCCTGATTGAGGGGTCGGGCGGCGGCGGCTCGGTGAAAACCATCGAGACAACCGGGCGACCCAACCTGCCCGGCGGCATTGGATCGAAATACGATCTCATGCTGCAGAACATGAGCTACATCCCCGTGGTGGCATTGGGGCTCGGCTCCGTTGCCGGATTGGGCGCAGCCAGGTTGGCGGGCAGCCACTATTCGGTGATGGTGAAAGAGAAATCCGCCATGTTCGTGGCCGGGCCGCCCGTGGTCTCGGGTCTTGGCGAGGACCTGAGCAAACAAGAGCTCGGGGGGTGGAAAATTCAATTGGCAGCCGGTGGCGTCGACGATGCGGTGGACACGGAAGACGAAGCCTTCGACCGGGCCCGGAAATTCCTCTCCTACCTGCCGTCCTCGATTGACGATCTGGCCGAACAGGCCCCCAATTCGGACCCCGTGAACCGCCGCGACCCGAGCCTGTTCAACATCGTTCCGCACAACCCCAAGCAAGCCTACAACATGCGCCGCATCGTCGACGCGGTGGTCGACAAGGGCAGCTTTTTCGAAATGGCCGACCGCTTCGGCCGTCCGATCATCACCGGCTTTGCCAGGTTCGATGGCTGGCCGGTCGCCGTGATGGCCAGTGATCCGCTGTTCTCCGGCGGCGCATGGACATCGGACGCCTGCGAAAAAATCATCCGCTTCATGGATATGGCGCAGACGTTTCATCTGCCCATTGTTTATCTTTGCGATTGCCCAGGCTTTGCCGTCGGCTTGGAGGCGGAAAAAACCCGCACGATCCGATTGGGTGTGCGTGTCATGGCGGCCATGAGCCAAGTCACCGTTCCTTGGTGCTCGATGATTGTACGCAATGCCTTTGGCGTGGCCGGCGGCGCACACCGCCCGGCGGGGCGCTTTTCCATGCGTTATGCCTGGGTTTCGGGTGCCTGGGGATCGCTGCCGCTGGCTGGCGGTATCGAGGCCGCCTACAAAGCCGAGATCGAGGCCGCCGACGACCCGCAAGCGAAACTCGATGAAATCGAAGACCGGCTGGAAAAACTGCGCTCGCCCTTCCGCACCGCCGAAACCTTCGCGGTGGAAGAGATCATCGATCCGCGCGCCACGCGTTCGATCCTGTGTGACTTCGCCAATCTTGCCGCCAAACGCCGCGAGACCGGCCCATCGAGTTTCGGCATGCGGCCATAAGGTTGGCGTCATCGCGCCATTATTATGCTGTCTGCGATATAAGAATTTGACCCCTGTGAGAGGGTCTGAGACCATTGTCTCATGGTCGAAGATCGATGAGATATATCCGGGACCACTGGCGTGGAAACCATTCCCTACATTGGTCGCTCTGGGTAAACTTGGTCTTGGTACGGGTTATCATTTTTTATGCTGATCGCTTCACCCTTCCGCCGTATCTGATCGAACGCCCCGAAGCCATACTCGCGACCATTGTCTTCATGACCATCTGTCATGGCGCAATCTACCCCTGGCAGGTCATTGGTTTGTTGCGGGCCAGCGAACGTCAAAGCCTGGGCATCAATTCGGGTATTTGGCAGTGGGTATCTTACATCGCGATCGTCATCAGCTTTTTGTTCACGCTGGTCAGCTTATTCAGTGCCTACCAAACGCTATCCGTCGGTCAATTCGCCGGTGACGAAGGCATCAGCCTGGAACAGGCCCGTGCCAATCAGTACACACTGCGATTGAGCACCGACGACACGCTTGTCCATGTTGAGGGAACATTTGCGCTCGGTATCACTGAAAAACTCGAGGCATTGCTGGACCGCTATCCCGGTGTCACGGGCATCGTCCTGCATAGCGATGGCGGACATATTTACGAAGGCCGCGGCGCCGGCTATTTAATCAAACGGCGTCGTCTGAACACTTATGTCCTTAATGTTTGCAAATCGGCCTGTACGACCGCTTTCATCGGCGGCCGGCAGCGGTTCATCGGCACCAAGGCTCGTCTCGGATTTCATCAGTACGGACTTGAACAACGTTACGTCATGCCTCGGATGGATCTGGAAGGGGAGCAAGAAAAGGATATTTCGTTCTATCGCCAACAACACATTTCCGAAGATTTCCTGGCCAGAGCGTTCAAGGCTCTGCACACCGATATCTGGTTTCCGTCGGCAACGGAATTGCTGCAGGCGGGCGTAGTTCATAAGATCGTCGATGAAGCCATCTCCCGCAAACCTGGGGAATGACGTCGTTTCGGCCAAGGTGTCGTTCAGCCATGATTGTCATGCAAACTGAAAAAATCGCAGATCAAACGCAAGCGGCCCAGACATCGCTGCTGGCGCTCAACAATCTGCATGCCCGCGAGACGTCGTATTTGGCGCCGGAAACATGGTCGGATCTCCTGCGGAATGCCTCGGTGGCCTCATGTATCGGCGGAAAATCCGCTTTTCTGATCGCCTTCGATCATGCGGCAACCTACGACAACTTCAATTTCAATTGGTTTCGCGAACGCCTCAAGCAGTTCATCTATATCGACCGGGTCGTTGTTGGCAGCGAGCACCGCGGCCAAGGACTGGCAAAGGTTTTGTACGATGATCTGCGGGCGCACGCAGAGGTCCGAGGGATCGGCAGCCATGTCTGCGAGGTCAATGTCGACCCGCCGAACCCTGGCTCCGACGCGTTCCACGGGAAGATGGGGTTTGTCGAGATGGGCCGGGTCGCCTTGCCGCATGTGGATAAGACCGTTCGGTATTTGGTGAAAAATCTGGACTAACCAAGATCAACATTGAAGCTCTCACTCCAATCTAGGATGTCCGCATATTCACCGCGTGACACAAGGGAGTCCGACCAACCCATGGAAGGCCTGGAAAGACGGCCACGCTGGACATTTCCTGTAGCGGTATTCGCAGGGCTGTTTGGTCTGCTGACGCTTAAATCCGGTGGCGAGGTTCTGTTCGTTGACGGTGCAGGTCGCAAAGCCGCCGGAGATTTCGTGCCGTTCGTTGTTTGGTTCAACTTCGTGGCCGGCTTCGCGTATATCGCAGGCGCGATCGGTATTTTCATGTGGCGCCCCTGGGTTGCCCAACTCGCGTTGGCAATCGCGCTAACAACGGCCGCGGTGTTCATCGCCTTCGGTATTCATATTTTCATAGGCGGCGTATTTGAGGCGCGAACCGTCGGCGCCATGGCGCTTCGAAGCCTGGTATGGATTGGGGTTGCCTTCGCTTTGCTTGGAAAAATACAACAATAAGCCTCTGAGGAGAGCGCATGCAAAAGGCGACGACTAAACGCCTCGTGTTTTCATTGATTCACGATGGAATATGTAAGCCGATGACCCAACGATGACCGCTGCACCCGTGACCGTATAAATATCGGGCACCTCGCTGAACAGAACATATCCCAATACGGCTGCGTAAATCAGTTTCACATATTCAATATTGCCGACAACGCTGGCCTCGCCCAAACGCAATGCCTGTACGCCGACCCATTGCCCGAGCGTCGCCAACACACCCATGGCCAATAGAAATATTAACCCTTCCAGGTCCGGCGTCACCCATACCCACAACAGCGGCATCCCCGCCAATGCACCGACGAACAATGCCTGATAGACCAGCAATGTCGCCGTTGATTCCGATTGGGAAAGTTTCCGGACCGATATAATCGCGATGCCGGCCCCAAACGCGCCAAGCGCGGGAATGAGTGCGTGCCAAACGAAGGTTCCCTCAACGCCTGGCCGCATGACAATCACAACACCGACGAACCCCACAACAATAGCGCCGATCCTGTGTCTGCCGACGGGTTCGCCCAGAAATTTCAGGGCAAGCAGCGCGACAATAAACACCTGGGCGAAGGCCAGCGTAATCGCCGTTGTCAGTGGCAGAACCGCAACCGCCCAGATGCTGCACGATAAAGCGACAAAGGCACCGATCAAACGCGCCGCATGGATGCCCGGATGGTTTGTCTTCAGGCTTTCGGGGAATGATTTCGCAATCGACGGGAGCGATGAGAGCAAAACAATGATTTGCCTGAAGAACAATATCTGCAGCACGTGGTACTCGGTGACGGCAACTTTCGCCATGGCAGCCACGACCGAGAACAAACCCGTCGCAGCCAGCGCCCAAAGGATGCCCTTGAGGTTGTCCGACATGATCTTGGTTTCCGATTGAAGAACGATAAAAATATGGTACCATGGTACCATATTGAAATCAATGAAAGAGATGGAAATGTCCGCCAGCATGAAAAAAATCGACCGCGTCCAGACCGGCGTCCGTATCGAAAAACGCATCCTGAAAGTCTTGAAAGCCATCGCAGCGCGCAACGAGATAGGCCTCGGCGACCTTATCGAAGGGATTGTTCTGCACAGTTTTGAAGGGCGGCGTCCGTTCGAAGCAGAGACACTGGAGTTCATTAAACAGATGCGCGCAGCTTATGGGCTCGATCTGACAGCGGCGGACAGCCACAAGCTTACAGAGGAATGATGCGTGGATAGGCTTGCGTCAGTTCGGGCGCTGCAGCAGGAAAAAAGCGCCGACCGAATAGGCATAGGGGCGGTATTCGAGGCGCGCCACTTGAAAGCCGAACGACTTTGCCTGTTCCGCCAGGTACGTGGGCTCGAAACAGTACCAGCGGAGCCCCGAAAGCAGGCCGGCCGTTGCACGCACTGGTCCTTCTCGACATGGCACGACGACGAACGCGAGCCGACCGCCCGGAACCAGGCTGTCCCAAGCCAGCTTGAAAAGCGCATCCGTGTCGGGGATCCACTCAATGACCATGCACGCCGTAATTAAGTCGTACGATTGAGTTTCACTTTGCAGAAACTCAAACATGTCTTGGCGCTTAAGCTCGTCATAAATGCCTTGGTCATTCGCCACTTCAAGCGCCGGCCCGTTCATATCCACGCCGACGAGGTGCCGCACGCGCGACCGCACCCTCTCACCCACCAGGCCGCAGCCGCAGCCAAGATCGGCGGCCCGGCCATAACTCTCATCATCCAACAGAACCTCTGCGAACATATCATTTGTCCGCTGGAAGACCGGATTGTGCAGATAACTCTTCTGTCCGTTGACGTCTGAGCCAAAATCATCACCGGATGGAGCCGAGATCTCGCTCTCAATGGCGTTCAGCGGCAGTGTAAATAGGTCGTTGATCCGGGTGGATAGCTCGTACTCTCCCGCGAGCGCGTACACGAAACCCATGAACCGTTTTTCCGCCGGAGACCCGTAACCGCAATCACGAAAACTCTCAAGTTCATCGTCCGTGTAATTTAGTGAACCGGCCCGACCTCCCCACTTTTCGGCAATCTGTTTGAGAACAGGGTAGAGTTCCGGAGTTTGATAAAGCAGTAACGATGCGACGCAGTCGGCTCGCAGACCGTACTTTCCCAGTCCATTTAACCGCAACTGGTTGGACACAGTCGCCAACGAACCGATCATTTCGTCGCGTTGGTTGGAACTTGAAAACTCATGACTTAGAAATAATGACGCGAGATCTATAAGCGTGCCGAAATAGCGGTCCTCATTGAAACTGCCGGTCATCTGCTCAATCGCTTGCGGTGCGTTTCCGCTTCGCAATGAAACGTACGCTTCCAATCAACGGGTTTGGTTCTGCGGAAGGCCGATCTCGGTTTCATATTGTTTGGGTAAGGCCGCCGCTTCCTCAGGCGTCGACGCTGTGAGGATTCGGTGCCGCGCAATATCAACGATATCTTCAATCTCAGGCATGTTCCGTCCGCCTACCAAACAGCATTTCCCTGGCCGCCAGCACCGCACCACCGATGATCAGCACGCAGCCCGCGGCGACGGCCCATGTGGCGTCGCCCTTGCCGAACGCGATCAGCAGCACCGTGGAGATCAGCGGTGCGGCGTAAGAGAATGCACCCAGCACGCGGATATCACCATGTTTGGTGCCATAGTCCCAAGTAAAAAACGCCAACCCCACCGGCAGCAAACCAAGACCCGCAACGGCCAACCATTCACCTGCGTCAGCGGGCCACACGGTGGTTTCGAACATGATATGTGCGAAGGCGGCGAGAACAGCCGTGGCGGCGCAAAACCCGCCGACAGCGTCAGTGGGCACATGAGAAAAACGGCGGTTGAGAACGGAATAACCCGACCAAAAAAAAGCGCAACACCCGGCCATCATAAAGCCCAACGCAAATTCGGGCTTGAAACCGTCCAGTCCCTCACCCCGCGTAATCAACAGCACCGCCCCCCCAAGACCTGCCAGCGCACCCGCCAGATGATGCCAGCGCAACTTCTCTCCCGGCAACAACGCCGAGAACAGCACGATCAACAGCGGCCACATGTAAGCGATCAGCCCGGCCTCTACCGGCGGTGCATTTCGAAGCGCCATGAAGTAGAAAAAGTGATAGCCGAACAAACCACTGACACTCAAGACCCAAGCCCCCAAAGGTTGCCGAAGATGAGCGAGAATGTTATCGCCGCGTACCAGCCATTTGACGCTGACGAACAGCGTCGCGATGCCGAAGGAAAGTGCAGCCAGCAAGAACGGCGGCACTTGGCCCGACAGCGTCGTCAGCAATGCCAGCAGCCCCCACATGAGGACAGCCGAAGCGCCAACCAGGGTCGCGGTTCTGGTTTTGGCGGCACTTGTCATGGCGATGGGTCGGCAATCACAAGAGTGTTTCCACTGAGAATGTAAGCGATCTCGGGACGCTTGTCGCCGTCCACGTCAGCCGCAACGACAGGTCCGCCAAGACGGCCGCCGATGGGAATGTCGAAAAGTGTTTTGGCATTGCCGCCGGCGAAGGTCACAACTTCCAAGTCGCGTCGGGTATCGTCGGGAAGAATGATATCGGGGGTGCCGTCGGCGTTCATGTCGGCCACCGCCGCAAGGCCCAACTCGCGGGCACCCATGGCATGATTGGAATAACCGAAGCTGTCGTGGTCAGGCACAAGGCGCGCGCCTTTCCATTCATACAGTTGCAAGGTACCCCCGATATGCGGGGTGATGACCACGGCGGCCTCAATGCGCCCGTCGCCGTCGAAATCACCAACGCCCGCAGGATTGAGCCAGCGGTTCGACAACCCGATGGCCGCTGCTTCGCCGACGATGGCTAACTTGCCGGCTCGTGGCGCGACGACAGTCAACGCCGCGCCACGATCAAGATAAGACCGCACGGCCAGAATCTCATCCTTGCCATCGCCGTCCAAGTCCGCCAGGCGCGGCACGCGGTCTTCGAAAACCGAGCCCTGATCGAGGCTGATGGAAACCACCCGCCCGTCGGCCATACGCGCCGCCAATCCGCCGGCCTCAATGGCATCACCCAACACGCCGTGCCCGTAGCGCCGCGTCGGCTCGGTGAACCATGCGGCGGCAATGCCCCGATTGCCGGTTGCGACGACCGTATCGGGCAGTGGATTGGATCCGGGCTTCGGCGGAGTCATTGTCGACGCCAGCGTGAATGTCAGCGCGCCCTTGTTGATACCGACGAGGTACGAGGGGCCGTTCTTCAATTCCAGTCGCAAGCCGTCACGCGTTGCCGTCAAGTTGGCCACAGGCGCCTGCAATTGGCGTTTGAGAATTTTGGCTTCGTCAGCTTTCGCACCGGCGGCGAAAGTCACGAGAACAAGAAACAAGAATCTGATCACGACAACTCCTCAACGAAAACGGGCCCCCCGATAAACGGGAGGCCCGAATTCTATGAAAGCGCGGCCTGATTGTCAGGTCACGAAATCGCCATCACGACATATATTGGCCGCCGTTGGCTGAGAGGGTGGAACCGGTGATCAAGCCGGCGTCATCGGAAGCCAAGAACACCACGCAACGCGCGATCTCCTCGGCATCGCCCAACCGCCCGATCGGAATCGCCGGCAAGATGACATCGTTCATCACTTTCTCCGGAACCGCCATCACCATCTCGGTGGAGATGTAGCCCGGCGCCACCACGTTGACGGTGATGCCCTTGGAAGCAGTTTCCAATGCCAATGCCTTGGTAAAGCCGATGTCACCGGCTTTCGCGGCGGCATAGTTGGTCTGGCCGAATTGGCCCTTCTGGCCGTTGATCGAGCTGATCGAGATGATCCGACCGAAGTTGCCGCCCCGCATGTCGTCGATGACGTTGCGGCACATGTTGAACAGGCCTGAGAGGTTGGTGTTGATCACCGCATCCCAGTGCGCTTTGTCCATTTTGTGCAGCGGCTTGTCGCGGGTGATGCCGGCGTTGTTGACCAGCACCTCGACCGGGCCGAGATCGGCTTTGATCTGGGCCAAAGCCTCGGCGCAGGCATCGAAATCACCCACATCGAACTTGTACACCGGAATACCGGTTTCGTCCTTGAACTTGGCGGCGGCTTCGTCGTTGCCGGCATAGCTGGCGGCGACGGAGTAACCCGCACCCTTCAAGGCGACTGAAATGGCGTGCCCGATGCCTCGGGTCCCGCCGGTGACGACTGCTACGCGTCCCATGATATTGCTCCCTTATCCAAGCTTGGCTTAATCGCGCTCGAGGCACATGGCGATACCCATGCCGCCACCGATGCACAGGGTGGCGAGGCCTTTTTTGGCGTCGCGCTTCTGCATTTCGTAGAGGAGCGTCACCAACACGCGCGCACCGGACGCACCGATCGGGTGGCCAAGCGCAATGGCGCCGCCGTTGACGTTAACCTTGTCCGTGTCCCAACCCATGTCCTTGTTCACGGCACAGGCTTGTGCGGCGAAGGCTTCGTTGGCTTCGACCAGGTCCAGGTCGTCGGTGGTCCAGCCGGCTTTTTCGAGCGCCATACGGCTAGCCGGGATCGGGCCCGTACCCATGATCGCCGGGTCGACGCCGGCGGTGGCCCAGGACTTGATGCGGGCCAGCGGGGTCGTGCCGCGCTTTTCCGCTTCCTCGGCGCTCATCAGCACGACGGCGGCGCCGCCGTCGTTGATGCCCGATGCGTTACCGGCGGTCACGGTGCCTTCTTTATCGAAAGCGGCGCGCAACTTGCCGAGACCCTCGGCGGTGACGCCTTCTTTCGGGTGCTCGTCGGTATCGACCACGGTTTCGCCCTTGCGGGTTTTGATGGTGACCGGAACGATCTCATCTTTGAACTTGCCGGCCTTCATGGCGGCTTCGGCTTTTTGCTGCGAGTTGGCGGCGAACTCGTCCTGTTCGTCACGGGTGAGCTGCCACTGCTGGGCGATGTTTTCGGCGGTGTTGCCCATGTGGTAGCCAGCGAAGGCATCCATCAGGCCGTCACGCAGCATGGTGTCCATCATTTCACCGCTGCCCATTTTGATGCCGTTACGCAGGTGCATAACGTGCGGCGCCTGGCTCATGCTTTCATGGCCACCGGCGACGACGATGTCGCTGTCACCCATCTTGATGGCTTGGTAACCCAAGGCGACTGTGCGCAGGCCGGAGCCGCAAAGCTGGTTGATACCATATGCTGTTTTCTCATGCGGGATGCCGGCGGCCATGGCGGCCTGACGGGCCGGGTTCTGGCCTTCGCCAGCAGCCAAAATTTGGCCCATGATCACTTCCGAAACGTCTTCGGCGGCAACACCGGCACGCTCCAGCGCGCCCTTGATGGCAACTTCACCCAATTTATGGGCGGGGAGCGAGCTCAGCCCGCCGTTAAAACCGCCAACGGGCGTCCGGGCGGCGCCCACGATTACGACTTCAGTCATTTCCTCAAATCCTCCTACGTTCGCTGCGCCGCATCCGTGCGGCACGCGGTTAAATACCGTGTCACAACCCGCAGGCGGTGACGCCAGGCAGCAAGTTATTTCGCAAGTGCAAAAACTCCCTAGGCCATATATAGCAACACTATTGACCTAAATCAACAAATTTATTGTGCACCTGCGAAAAGAATTGAATTCACCCAATGCCGCCCTGATTTTTCGACCGTCAAGCTTACACGATGACGGAGATGGGAGTCTTGAGTTAAATCAGGCGTTCCGTCAGCCAATTTGCCAACGGCGTATAGAGCACCGATCGTGCGCGCCGCCCCGCAACCATGCCGATATGACCCGCGTTGACGGTTTTTAGACGTGCACCGGGAATCAACCGTGCCAGCGGCTTGGCGCTTCCGGGCGGGACGATGTAGTCGTCGTTGGGTACGACCACCAAGGTCGGCACATCCAGGGCGCCGGGGTCGACAACCTCACCCGCCACCCGCCAAGCGCCCTGCACGGGCGAGTTGTTCAAATACCAATCAAACAGACATTCACGTGCCACAGGCCCGGCCAGCGGCACGCCGTCGTTGAGCCAATCTTCCAGGGCAATGAACTCCCGCGCCTTTGCTGAATTATCCGGCAGTGCGGAAAACTGGCGGAACTTCATGCCGACACCTTGCGGATTGAGGCCGGCGAACATGGCCTGCAGTAAATCAGTCGGCAGCACGCCGAGGTTTTCAATCACTGCGTCCAAGGCCGGCGCCATGGCGCCGAGCACCGGCAGGTAAGCTTCCTGGCCGGCCTGGAAATCCCAGGGCGTCGCCAGCAGCGCCAACGCGCCGACACGTCCAGCGTTTCGGGCCGCCAATGCCACCGCCAGATTGCCGCCCATGCAATAGCCGATCAACGCCGGAGCGTCGCTGCCAATACCCGCGACGTGATCAAAAGCATCTTGCAGCGGGCCGGTAATATAATCGGTGAGTGAGTAGGAACGTTCGTCGGCATCCGGCGCGCCCCAGTCCATCAAGAACGGATGGAACCCACGGTCGGCCAGATCACGCAACAGACTGCGCTCCTCGGAAAGGTCGAGCACGTAGCCACGATTGACCAGCGACGGCACCACCAAGATGGGCCTTCCGCCAGATGTGCCGTAATCCAATAGCCGCGCCGAGCCCGATTGCCAGACCACGGATGGTTCCGGTGGCCGGGGGGCGCGAGATGACGCTTGATAAAGCTTTACCCCCGCCGTGAACGCATCAAGCCGGCGCAAGGCCTCGTCTTGGACGGCGCGGGCAAAGGTTTCCGCGTCAATTCTGTCAATCGCCGCTGTCAGATCCGCCGCTGCGTTTGCCAAGTTCGGATTCCAACTCAGCGACCCGTTTCTCAAGAGCGGCAATGCGGCCAGCGAGCTCATCAGGGCGAACGTCTGCGTCGCCAGGTGCAGCGGCAGCGGGCGCGGTCCCGTCTGCTTCGTCGTCGGTCGCTTGGTCATTGTGGGCGGCCTTCGTTGCCGCATCGGCGAAGGCCTGGGCGCCGGAACTCATCAACGTCATGGTTTGAGCCAATGTCGCGGAAGTTTCGGCATCCTCGGTCACCGCCTTCAAATGGTCCTGCCACAAGTCCAGGTAGCGTCGCGCCAAATCCTGCAAATCCAGTGGTTGATCGGGCGGTGCCGGATTTTCCGTCATGAACGTTGTCTCCTGTTAAGGCCAAAATGCTGCATCCCAATAACATTTCATTGCAGTGCAGCATCTTACGCGGTAATGATGGGCGAGGCAAAAACCCCAGCGAGATCGTCGGCGGTATCTCCAGCGAAACATCCGGCGAAAACCAAGGATTGATAATCATGGCCGAGGCTGCCGACAAAAACGGTGACGACAAAAAAGATGTCGTGACGATCAAGAAGTACGCCAACCGGCGGCTCTACAACACCGCAACCAGCAGTTATGTCACCCTTGATCACTTATCACAGATGGTCAAGGAAGGGACGGACTTTGCCGTCTATGACGCCAAGTCCGGCGACGACATTACCCGCTCCGTGCTCACCCACATCATTGTCGAGGAAGAGAGCAAGGGCCAACACCTGTTGCCGATCAGTTTCCTGCGTCATCTGATCAGCTTCTATGGCGACAGCCTGCAAGCGGTGGTGCCGAACTATCTCGAGCATTCCATGCAGGCCTTTGCCCACAACCAGGGACAGATGCGCAAGGCCGTCCAAGATGCCTTCGGCGGCCTGACGCCATTTGGCCAGTTCGAGGAAATGGGCAAACAGAACATGGTTCTGTTCGAGAACGCCATGAAGATGTTTTCGCCGTTTTATCCCGGATCGGAGAACGGCGGCGATACGTCGGAAAACGGTGCCGACGCCGCACAAAACCCCGACGACGGCTCGGAACTGGACGCCTTGAAATCGCAGCTCGCGCAAATGCAAAAACAGCTCGAACGCATTTCGGAAGACGGCAAGTAGGTTATTTCAGTTCTCGGACGACCCTAAACCCAAGCCAATAACTTTTGACGCCCGGCGGGTTTTTCGACCGGTACGACGAGCGCGCCACTTTTGAAAAATAGTAGAACGACCCGCCCCGGATGACGCGATTGCGGCAATCACCCGTGCTCCGGATCGCGGCATCCTTGGGCGCGCCCCGATGATCCGGGTTCCAACAGTCCGCCGTCCATTCAAACACATTGCCGGCGGTGTCGAACAAACCGAACGGGTTGGGTTTGAAGGTGCCGATGGGCTGCGTGCCATGTGAACAGCACGAATGATCCTTGGCTGTGCAGCATTGGCGCGATTCACAATCGCGGCAATTCGCATTCTTATTTCCGATTTCATCGCCCCACCAGAATTTTGTCGTGGTGCCGCCCCGGTGCGCGTATTCCCACTCGGCCTCCGACGGCAACCGGTAGGTATGTCCGGTCTTGCGGCTCAGCCATTTGGTATAATTCTGCACCTGATGCCAGGTGATGTTGATGACCGGACGCCGAATGGTGCCCCATTTGTGGTCGTCGGGTTTGTGCCGGCATACGCCGTCGGCGACGCAAGCGAACCACTCACGGAACGTCACTTCGTAGCGGCCGATAGCAAGGGGGCGTTTGATATTGACGCGGTGTACGGGGCCGTCGCGCTTTCGCTTGGCCCCCAATCCCATGAGGTAGATACCGCCAGGGATGACCACCATCTCGGGGCAAGCCTTGCAGTCCTTGAATGTTGCACCCACCGCGGGCGTTTCGGCCAGCGCCGGCGACAGACTAGCAAAGAGCAGGCCAACGGCGATCAGTAACCGGTAGACAATCATGGCGGCGTCCTTTCGCGTTCATGGTTATCCGCCGCCGGTCGTGCGTCAAGCCGCGATAAGCGAGCCGTGGCCCAGCGCGCGGTTTCCGCCACCAGTTGCGACGGGCCCCGGCTGAGCATTTCGGCAATCTCAAGCAACGTAGCGTCGCCGCTATTGCCGATGGCGATCGCGATATTGCGTAAAAACCGCTCGTGCCCGGTGCGTTTGATGGGCGAACCGGCGAACATGGCCTTGAACTGCGCCTCATCAAGCCGGGCCAATTGCGCCAGCCTAGGTGCCGCCAAATCGTCACGCGGCAGGAAAGCCGGGTCGACAGCGGGCTCGGAGAATTTGTTCCAGGGACAAACCGCCAAGCAGTCATCGCATCCGTAGATACGGTTACCCATGGCGGCCATCAGGTCCGGGTCAATAGCGCCTTTGTGTTCGATGGTCAGATATGAGATACAGCGCCGCGCATCAAGTTGACCGGGGGCGGGGAACGCGTCGGTCGGGCAGGCCTTGAGGCACAGATCACACGAACCGCAATGATCGGGCTCGGGCAAGTCAGGTGGAATATCCAGCGTGATGAAAATTTCCGCCAAAAACAGCCACGAACCGAACTGCCGCGACACCAGGTTTGTGTGCTTCCCCTGCCAGCCGATATCGGTGCGCGCTGCGAGCGGCTTCTCCATCACCGGGGCTGTATCGACGAATACTTTCACGCCTGCATCCGGAAAACGTTCAACCAACTGGCGCCCCAGCCGTTTGAGGCGCTTTTTGATGACATCGTGATAATCCTTCGGCGGACGCGCATAGACGGATATGGCGCCTCGGTCGGGCTGGCTCGAGACATGAAGCGGATCGACCCCGGGGCCGTAATTGGTACCCAGCACAATGATGCTGCGAACATCTTCCATCAGCGCCTTGGGATTGCCGCGCGGGTTATCCGTGCTCCATTTCACGCCCGCGAGCCACTTCATGTCACCGTGCCAACCGTTTTTCACAAACGCCGCCAAGGCGGCACGGTCGTTCGCACTGGCCTGTGCCGAGGCAAAGCCCACCACATCGAAGTTCTCGGCCAGGGCCATTTCGCGGATTTCGGCGCGGATATCGCCCGTGAGGCATTCAGTCATATGTCGCTTCTTTTGTGACGATTAAAGGCATGCAATGCTGGACCAACACCCGAACCATACTATATATGTCGCGCCGAAACAGAGTGAGTAGAGTATTCGTCATGGCGTTCAAATCATCGGCCTTCTATATCGGGCTTATTGTGCTGGTCAACTGGGGCTTCACGGTGGTGCCGCTTGTGCAACTGCCGGGCGGCGAGATGTGGCCGCCCATGTCCTTGGTCGTCGGCCTTATTTTCGTTGCCCGCGACTATGCGCAGCGCGAAATCGGACACCGAGTGATCATCGCCATGCTGATCGCCGCCGCCGTCAGCTATTTCATGGCCAGCCCGTTCGTGGCCGTAGCCTCTTTGAGCGCCTTCCTGATCAGCGAGTTCGCCGATTGGGGTGTTTACTCCTTCACCCGGCGGCCCTTCAGCCAACGCGTCTTACTTTCCAGCCTGATTGGCACGCCGTTGGACAGTGTGGTGTTTCTGGCGATTATCGGCCATCTCTCCGTCGTCGGGGTCATCGCCATGACGGCCAGCAAGATGCTCGGCGCGCTGGTGGTATGGTGGCTGGTGCGCCGCCGCGAGGCCGCCGCTGCCTAAGGCCGTCATTCTGATCAGTGGCGGGCTCGATTCCGCCACCATCGCCGCCGTCGCGCGCCGCGACGGGTTTTCCATCGTGGCTCTCAGTTTCCGCTATGGTCAACGCAATTCGGGTGAGCTCGAAGCCGCATCAAAAGTTGCGCGATCCTCAGGAGCGGTACGCCATGTGGTGGCGGACATCGATCTCCGGGCCTATGGCGGCTCGGCGCTCACCGACGACATAGCCGTACCGAAAGGCCGCGATGAGGCCGAGATCGGCGACGGTGTGCCGATTACCTATGTCCCCGCACGCAACACGATTTTTCTTTCGCACGCCTTGGCCTTGGCCGAAGTCGAAGGCGCGAAGGACATATTCATCGGCGTCAATGCGCTCGATTATTCCGGCTATCCCGATTGCCGTCCCGAATACATCGCCGCGTTCCAAACCATGGCCAATCTGGCGACCCGGGCTGGCATTGAAGACGACGCCGGATTGACCATCCACACACCGCTCTCGCAACTGACCAAAGCCGGCATTGTCGAGCTTGGCACCAGCCTGGGCGTAGACTACGCACAAACGCTCAGCTGTTACGACCCGCCCGAAAGTTCAGTAGGCGGCATCGGTGAATTCATCCATTGCGGTGCGTGCGATGCTTGTATGCTTCGTCGGCGTGGCTTCGAACAAGCCTCCATCACCGACCCGACGATCTATCTAGTGGATTGATTCCAACGTTTGGAACCCTCGTTTTCTTGCGGCGATAATTTTATCTGGATCGGCCTTCCAAATGAATGGCTTGGCCTCTGCTTGGTTATGCTCTTTGACGAACCGGTTGATGGTGGCTTGAAGATCGA
>JAERTE010000038.1 GCA_016845145.1 Rhodospirillaceae bacterium | reverse complement strand
AAGCGGCGCGGCCTGCACCGCCGGCTCCGCGCGCACCGGCAGCGGCAGCGCCAGCACCTCCGGCTCCACCGGCGGCGGCACCCCAGCCGACAGCACCGGCCAACGATCCCGCGCCTAGACCGAAGCCTGTGCCCGAAACAGCAGCCCCCCCGGCGATAGCCGCAGACGACCCCTACGCCGATCTGATTAAGAAGACCGAAGGCCCAAGCCCATGATAAGGCCGATGACCGGCCGCATGAACGGAGTTAAGGTGACGCCATGAGCACACACGAAGACCGGACCACGTCGCCCCGATTGGATGCTTTACTGACCGAGCACCCGTTGCCCAGTTGGCGCATGTTCGCCTGGCCGGTGATGATCACCATGATCGGCATGATCACTTGGGCCTACTTCGCCGAATTGGACGAGGTCGCGGTTGCATCGGGCGAGGTCGTCCCGCTGGGCAAGGTCAAAGTGGTGCAACACTTGGAAGGCGGCATTATCGAGGATTTGTACGTCTCTGAAGGCGACGTCGTAAAGAAAGGCGATAATTTGGTCCTGCTCGACTTGGCGTCGAGCGGTACCAACAAGGAAGAACTGCAGGTCCGATTGGACAGCGAATTTCTAACCCGCGCACGCTTACTCGCCGAGGCCGAGGGTGCCGATCTCAGTTTCCCCGCCGATATCGCCGAACGGCGCCCGACCTTGGTGCAGGCCCAGCGCCAGGCGTTTGAGGCACGCCGGCGCGAATTTGCCTCGACGCTGCGTGTCATGGCGGAACAAGTGAAGCAAAAAGAACTCGAAACCCAGGAACTCCAGGCGCAACGCAAGGCGGTGGCGCGCAATTTAAGCCTCGCCCAGGAGCGGCTGAAGATCTCCAAGTCGTTGCTTACCGAAGGCCTGACATCGCGGGTTGAGCACTTGGAATTGGAAGCCGAGGTGGAAAGCCTGGATGGTGAGATGAGAAGCCTGACCCCATCCATTCCGAAAGCGCAGGCTGCTGTGGAAGAGGCGCGCCAGCGCCTGGGCGAAAGCGAAGACCGTTTCCGCCGCGAGGCGAGAGACGAGTTGGGCAAGACCCAGCAATCCATCGCACGCATTGAGGAACTGCTGACAAAAGCCACCGAACAGGGCATCCGCGCAAGTATCAAAAGCCCCATCGACGGCGTCGTGAAGAACATGCGCTACAACACCATTGGCGGCGTCGTGAAATCGGGCGAACCGATCTTGGAAATCGTGCCGACCGGTGAACGGCTGGTGATCGAGGCAAAGATCAACCCCACCGAGCGCGGTTTTATTACCGAAGGCCAAAAAGCGGTGGTAAAGATTTCCAGTTACGACTTTGCCCGCTATGGCGGCTTGGATGGCGAGGTGATCCGCGTCGGCGCCGATTCCAGTACCGACGAGGACGGCACGCCGTTTTTCCGCGTCGTTGTCTCGACCGAACGCAATTTTCTCGGCGACCAGGAGGGCGACCTGCCGATCACGCCGGGCATGCAGGCAACGGTGGATATTCACACCGGCAAGAAGTCGGTCATGGACTACTTGATCAGGCCGGTACTGAAAATGAAGCACGAAGCTTTCCGCGAACGCTGAGATTACACCGTAGGTACACTTTTCCGCACACGTCTGAGCAAACGGCGGCAACCGGAATCCGTTAACGATTCCATTACTTTGTTGGGTTAATGATTAGTGTAAGAACGATTGGGATGCTAATATCGATCGAAATACGGGGTGGCGGGGTACACCGTGTCTCCTGAGTGGATGCGAGATTCTGAATGTCTATAGCGACAATTATTGGCCTGTTGGTATCGGTCGGATTGGTCGTCGGCTCGATCATGTTGAGTACCGACAACTACCTGCTGTTCCTGCATCTGGCGAGCTTCTTTATGGTCGTCGGCGGCACGCTCGGCGCCACATTTATTTCCTATGAGCCACGCTACGTTATCTTGTCGCTGAAACTGGTGATGAAAATTCTGAACGCGCCTGAGATCGGTCGCGACATGTTGAAGGCCGAGGTCGGGCGGTTGATCCGCTGGGCCTACGCGGTGCAGAAAAACGGCCCCGTAGCGCTTGAGAGTGAATCGAAAAAAGCCGTGCGCAGCGACAAGCTGCTGAAATTCGGCGTCGATTGCGTGATCTCCGGATACACCGGCGACGAGGTGCGGGAGATCATGGGCAATTTCGTTGAAAGCACCTATGGGCGCAACATGGCGCCAGTGAACATCATGAAGGATATGGCCGCCTCTTCGCCGGCGTTTGGCATGGTGGGTACGCTGGTCGGCCTGATCATCATGCTCGATAACATGGGTGGCGATCCGTCCGAGCTGGGCAAGGGCCTGGCGGTTGCCATGCTGACGACACTTTACGGCGTGTTGTTCTCGCGCGTGCTGTTCATGCCCGCCGCCTCGAAGATGGCGCAGCGCGAAAGCATCCTCAGGTTTCGCAACTACATCGTGGTCGAGGGCTTGGTGATGCTGGCCGAGAAAAAATCGCCGCGCTACATCCAGGACCGCCTGAACGGTTTCCTTGACCCGAGCATTCACTTCAATATCGACAAAATGAAAAGGTGATCCGATCTCTTGATGATTTTCGGACATAGCGAGATATAGACCATGCCGCCACCGCCTCCCGACGAGGAACCGGTAGACGAATCGTGGCTCGCCACCTATGCCGATGCCATCACCCTGCTGATGGCGTTTTTCGTCATGCTGCTGACCTTCGCCGAGTTTGACATCCCGGCCTATGAGGAAGCCGCCGCCGCCATCGCATCGAACGTTGGCAGCAAGGAACAGCAAGCCACCACAACCCAGGAACTGAAGATTGAACTGGAAGACATCGTCTTCGATATGAGCGCCGATCAGGTAATGGAGGTGTCACAGGATTCGCGTGGCATTACCATCGAGATGCGTTCGGGCGCGTTCTTCAAACCGGGCTCGGCGGAACTGCGCAAAGCCGCCATTCCGGTGCTGGAGAAAATGGGCATCATGCTGGCCGCGCCGAAGTTCGCTTGTTTCAATATCAATGTCGAAGGCCATACGGACGACGTCCCGATCAAGACCGCCAAGTTTCCGTCAAACTGGGAACTGTCGTCGGCACGCGCGGCGCGCGTCACCCGCTTTTTCATATCCCAAGAACTGCAGCCATTTCGTTTCCGCGCCATTGGTTTTGCCGCCACCGACCCGAAAGTCCCCAACCGCGACCTTGAAGGAAAACCGATCAAGGAAAACCAGGCCACCAACCGGCGCATTCAGTTGCGTGTGGAACGGATGAACCTGGAACAACAAAAACGCTGTGACGAATCGGCCAACTTGAAAGACATGCTCAAGTCCGTCGGCAAAAACAAAGCCAAGAACACCGCACAACAAGCCCCCGCGCCTGCCAATGCGCCGGCGCCGGCAGTCAAAACCAACTAAGCTGCAGAAAGATTAACCCCGATTTGCGCCACACTAGGGCCGCACTCAGTCGAGGATGATTTCCATGTTTTCGCGGCAGATAAAGTTGCCGCTCCAGGCGTCCGCGACCTCTTCGGCCATGGCATCCATGAAGTCGTCCGTATGCTCGGGATCATGGTGGAAAATGGCGTGCCGCTTGACGTTCGCCGCCTGACACAGGCGCATGCCCTCGTTCCAGGTGGAATGCCCCCAACCGATCTTTTCGGGGAATTCATCCTCGGTGTAGGTGCAATCGTAAATGACCATGTCCGCGCCCTCGATCAGGGCCAGAATGTTTTGGTCGGGTTTGCCGGGAATGTGCTCGGTGTCGGTAACGTAAACAACTGATTTGCCCTTGTGCTCAACCCGGTACGCGGTGGCGCCGTTCGGGTGGTTCAAGGGCGTCGTCCTAATTTGGACATCGTCGAACAGCTTGAAATCTTCACCAGCCTCGAAATCCTCAAACGCCAGATTGGCCTGCATGGCCTCCAGCGGCACGGGGAACATCGGGTTGTGCATCTGTGTCGACAGCACGTTCTGCACACCACCTTGGTGCTTCAAGTGCCCTGCACGGATGGTAATCGAGCGCTTCGGGTCGTAGGCCGGAATAAAAAACGGAAATCCGTTGATGTGGTCCCAATGCGTATGGGTCAGCAGCAGATAGGTTTTGCGCACGTCGCGCTCCAGGATAACCTTGGAGAAATTCCGGATGCCCGTGCCGGCATCCATGACAAACGTATGCTCCCCCGCCTGCACTTCTATGCAGCTGGTGTTCCCGCCGTATTTCATGTGATCCGGTGAGGCACATGCGATGCTGCCCCGGACCCCCCAGAATTTTATTTTCAGCGACATACTGTTTTAACTTTAACCCGACAGATCACTGTGTTTCCACTGCCTTTTTATTGGCTTTAATACAGAAACTCAAAACGAATTGATCCGCCTATCCTGTAACCTCCCCGACGATAGACAATCAAAGCGAAATACTAAATTCAACAAATCGATATTTGATCACCAATCGACAGGCCCAATGCCTCATCCGCCCGCCCCATGTTCACGGCTATTTCCATTAGACCATTGGAATTCACATAACAAAAGGACTCACTTGGACCAACGTCGGAGAATGTCCGCCGCCGCGGCAAAGCGTTGTCACCGGCACATAAAGTTTCCGGTTCTCGAAGTGAAATACCGCGGATACCGCTTACCAAGTTTCCAAACGCGTCGATGTAGATCACTTCGTTCAGATCATCGGGCCAGTCGCCCCGGCGGATGCCATCCACTGACATCGATAGATACCGATCTTCATGATCGTCATCGGGGGTGTTGCCGTCTGCAATCAGTGCAGCGATTGGCGCAAAAATATCGCGGCCATGGAACGAAGCCGAAGCATGAGTTGGGCGCCAGACGATTTTCCAACAATTGGGCGGGCTCTCTGCCTGGCGCATCACGGCCTCGAATATGCCGTTGTCGGGACCCACGTACCAAACCCCATCCGCCTCAATGACCAAGCCGGCGCGCGCACTGCCAACGCCCGGATCGACAACCCCGACAATTACGTCGCCAGGCTCGGCCCCGCTGTCATAGGCGCCAAGCAAATAGGCTGCGGCTTTCGGGTTGAACGGCGGTGCATCGGAAAGCAGATCAATCACTGGCGTAGCGGGACTAGCGCGGGCCAGCACGGCTTTGACTTGTCCGATATAAGGGCCAGCGAGGCCGAAATCCGTGAACAGATGGATCAAACGGGCCTCGCCGCCTTACAGTTCGATTGCTGGCTAAGCGGGCGCCAGGGCCGCATCCGTGCCTTCAACAGTAGCCCGGACCAACTTCTCGATTTTGTCGTATGCCCGTGCTTCCAGTTGCCGCACGCGTTCACGGCTGATGCCATATACCTTGCCCAATTCCTCCAGCGTCACCGGATCATCCTTGAGGCGGCGTTCAATCAGAATATCCCGCTCGCGCTCGGGCAATTCGGCAAGTGCTTTCTGCAAGATCGAATGGCGATAATCGAACTCTTCCGTTTCCGCGAACGCGGCTTCGGGGCTTGGCCCTTCACTGACCAAGGTGTCTTGGAAGGTCGTCGATTCGTCATCTTGCGTGACCGGCGCGTTCAGCGACATGTCCCGCGAGCCCAACCGACCGCTGATCTGCCTGACGTCGGCCACGGAAACGTTGGTATTGTCTGCGATCAACTTGGCGTCGGCATCGCTCAAATCACCATTATCAGCAACACCTAGTTTCGACTTGATGGAACGCAGAGAGAAAAACAGTTTCTTTTGCGACGCCACGGTGCCGAGTTTCACCAAGGACCAGGACTTCAAGATGTGCTCCGTAATCGCCGCCTTGATCCACCACATGGCATAGGTGGAGAGACGGAATCCCATATCGGGATCAAATTTCTTCACGGCCTTCATCAATCCGATATTCCCCTCAGACACCAAGTCGGCCATGGGCAAACCGTATCCCTTGTACCCCATGGCGATCTTGCAGACCAATCGAAGGTGAGAGGTCACCAATTTGTGTGCGGCATCGACGTCTTCGTTGTCGCGCCAGCTGATCGCCAGTGCCTGTTCTTCTTTCTTTTCCAAAATCGGAAAGCGCCAGACTTCGCGGAAGTAGCGTGAAAGCCCTCCTTCTACGGGAACGGCGGGGAGTGCGAAATTCGACATCGTATCATCCTTTTTACTTGCAGTGCCTTTGAGTCTTAAAGGCTAGTTGTGTCAGAAATTGGGCATTATGGCCGGACACGGACAACCGCGACCGGAAACGCGCATCAACAGGCTGCGGCCATTGAAATACGCGAGCGCCAATCGCCAATCGCTTGGCCTGACGTGCAAAATATTGAAGCGGGATGATTTAGCTTATGTATGTAGATACGCTTGCGCATGCCCATATCCTCCTGATCGAAGCGATTAACGGGTGCGCCATTCAGCCCCAAATGGCCACTGATGACGCAGATTTCATCTTCCCCAGCCCATTATCGGCACCAGGGATATTATCAATATAACACACAACGAGGATATGTCAATAATGTGCATGATTTGTTCTGATCACAGCTACGTCAACGGATGACGGGATCAAGCGTATCATTGAATGACAGTTGTGCCGGCGTTATTTGGCGGCAGTCGCGGGCGTTCCGGTTCCGGCCAAAGACTGACTGAAATCCTCGGGCACCAGATCATAGCTGAGATTGGGGATTGAGGGCAAATCCAGGTTTTCACCATTGGAAATCTCGGATTTGCGCTTTTGCCGATATAAGCTGCGGATAGCCGCATAATAATCGACGGATGTTTTCTTGATCTGATCAAGCTCGTCAACGACACCGGCATATTCATCAACGCCACTGACTGCCTGCTTGGAATAATCGGCAGCGGCGCTGGCGTCGCTGATCCGATCACCGACCACACCAAAATACGGATCTACCAAAAACTTACCAATGGCGTCACGCGGGTTGGATGGGCCGAAGACAGGAAGAACCAGATAGAATCCTTCACCAAAACCCCACACGCCAAGGGTCTGGCCGAAATCTTCATCGCGCAGCTCGCCATCAACTTCGCTGACAACATCGACAAGTCCACCGATACCCGCAGTGGAGTTGATCAAAAACCGGATCAAGACCTCATAGGCCATCTTGACGTCGCCTTGCAGCAGACTGTTCGCCGCAACTACGGGGCTCGAAAGATTATTCAGGAAATTGCCAATCCCTTGACGGGCAGGCGCAGGCACATTTTCGTTGTACGCTCGACCGACTGGCCGCAGCACAGCGTCCTGAACCATTTCATTGAACTGAAAAACCGCCCGGTTGACAGGCTCCAACGGGTCATTGACGTCATCATCACCGTTATTTTGCGCAACCAGTGGCTTCTGCACATTAGTCGCCAGCGCCGCCTGCTCGCCCAGGAATACGGGAGTGAACGCCACAATTGACGCGAGGGCGAAAACGCCAACCGGTTTTCCGAGAATCCGTTTCAACACGGTGTCAATTCCTTCACGTCACCCATGCCTCCGTGACAGCCTGAACGTTTCCGATAAAACGGCCCATCCGCAGCTGCGATTTCTTAACACTTTTAGGCCATGTTGGTTGCAGCCGCAACCTTGGAATCGATAATTCAGCAATGCTGTGACATTTTTGCAAACCCCGAAAACTGATACCACTGTGGTTGTGGAGAACGCAGGTATTCTGGGGCTTTTTAGGGAGACTTGAGTATGGGGAATTGCAGAATAGCCGCAGAAAAAGCCACTTTTGTAAAACGCCGGGTCGCCATTTTGGTGTTTTTGACAGTGCTTTTCGGTCTTCAGACAGGGGTCAGGGCCGAATCGCCGTCGGCGTCCGCTGTGGCTCAGCGGTTTCAGTCCTCTCTAATAGATGTGATGAAATCCGCCGCATCGGTGGACGTTACCGAGCGTTATAAACGCTTGGCGCCGGCCGTGGAGCAATCATTTCACATGCCTTTGATGACCCAGATCAGTGCCGGCGCTTACTGGGGGCAAGCAACAATTGATGAGCGCAAATCATTGGTTGCGGCTTTCCGGCGCATGAGTGTCGCCACATTGGCAACTCTGTTCAGCGGATACAGTGGTGAGACCTTCCACGTCACCGCCGAAAAACCGGGACCAAGCAAAACCACATTGGTGATGACCCATCTGCTCAAAACCGACGGCGAAAAAATCAACATCGCCTACGTGGCACGGCGCTTTAAAATCGGCTGGCGGATGATCGACGTCATCGTCGATAGCGGAATCAGTGAGCTCAAGGTCCGCCGCTCCGAATACAACCAAATTCTCAAGAAAGGCGGCATCCCGGCGCTGATCCAGCTATTGAACGGCAAGGCCGACGAGCTTATGTCCCAGTAGACGCGCATAGGCGATCGAGATTTTGGTAGACCTGAAGTGACAATCAATTCCCGGAAACTACGTTGGCACCTGGCAATGGTGGCATTGGTCTTTGCTGTTTGGGCCGGCGGTTCCGCCGTCGCCCAAAGCGCTGCGTCACCAACAAGCCCCTCATCGATCGTGACTGATTTTCATGGCGTTTTGGTTTCGGTCATGAAACGCGCCAAAGAGCTTGGCTATGCCGGTCGCTATGAAAAACTGGCGCCGCATGTGAACGGCACCTTCCATATGCGATTGATGACCCAGATTGCGTCGGGCAAACACTGGAGAAAGGCCCCGGAAACGCAGAAAAGGACCCTGGTAGAAGCCTTTGCGCGAGTCAGTGTCGCCACATATGCAGCGCGCTTCGATGGCTTCTCAGGCCAATCCTTCGAGACCATATCGGCCAAGGCCGGGCCGCAGCACACGCAACTGGTCGCAACTCGCCTGATTAATCCCGGTGGCGATGATGTGGACCTGACTTACGTGACCAAACAAATGGACGGCAAATGGCGGATCATCGATATCGTACTCGATACCGGTATCAGCGAACTTGCCGTGCGGCGCTCGGAATATCGCCAAATTCTGAAACGTGATGGCATCGACGGATTGATCGCCATGCTGAACGACAAAGCCGCCCAACTCGGCAAAGGTTAGGCATCTTGGGTCCTGGACGTATACCACACGCCCAACACATACCCCCACGCGATCCAGATCATCTCCCGGCAGCGCCGGATCAACCCCACCGAAAGCCCGAGTTCCGGCGCGCCGGTTATCGTGCCGGCAACCAGGAGGAATACCCCTTCTTGTGCGCCGATACTAAGCGGAATGAAAAACGTACCGCTTCTCACCATCTGAGCGACGGCTTCGATGATCCAGGCCTCGGCCCAGGTGATCGGCGCATCAAGCAACCACAGCACATAATAGATCTCCGCCACGCCGAGCACCCAATTGAAGAAGGCAAGGGCCAAAGCCCCGACCAAGCGAGGGCGATGCCGCGTGTAAAACTGAACGAGAGTCTCGTCCATGCTCCTGATCTGAGTCACGATAGCGTCGATTTTGTCGGATAACATACGCCGGCCGAGCCAACCGCTCGCTACGCTGCCGATGCGATAGCGCTGTACTGCAAAAAACAACGCTGTCGCGACCATCAATGCCACAAACCCAACGCCAGCCGTATGCTTGTAGGCTTCGGACAATTTCGGCGACTGCATCATCAATGCAAACCCGACGGCGAGAAACAAACACAGCCCCACCATGTTGATCGTCTTGGCCAATATCAGTGAAGCCGTGCTGTCATGATAAGGAACGCCGTAGTGCCGCTTCAGCAGTACGGCCTTCACCGGCTCGCCGCCCATGGACGCAGCGGGGATGATGTTGTTGTAGGTTTCACCCACCATGCGCACGGCCCAAGTGCGCCAGCCCCAGCGGCTATTGAGCGGCGCCCACGTGAGCGCCAATAACCAGCTTACGGAATCGATGGAAAAGGCCAACAAATAGAGCCCCAAGACGACAAGCATACCCCACCCGACGGAGGCGGCACTATCCCATACCTTGCCAGTATCAACGCCCGAAAACACGGCAGCCAGCAAGCCCAAGCCGGCGACGATGAATATCGCCTTTGCCATCCACGCTTTGCCTGGACTCCGCGTTGCGTCAGACATGATAGCGCCGTGCCTCCTGGACGAACGCCATCATCCAATACACTTGCGCACCGACGGCCCCTGCCGGCAGCAACAGCCAAAGCCCGTCCAGTAACGCCAAAATCAGAACAAGGAAGCAAAAGTCGGCGCGCGCCAGTTCACGAAAGGCAAAAATCAACCAACCTACAAACGTTGTTGGTGACAAATCATCGGTCTCGCCCCTGCCTTCAGTTTCCGACGATTCGTGTTTGTCTCGGCCTTTAAACCACTGAGCCAGAAAAAAATTAAATGTGCCACCAGCCCCGGCAACAACGCCCAGCCACCACCAAATCGGTTCACCGGTGATCGCTGTATGGCCATAGCCCAATCCGATGAAAAACACGGTATGGACGATCCAATCCGTGACATCGTCAAGCACCTCGCCAAACTTTGACACCTGTCCCCTGGCCCGTGCCACCTCGCCATCACAATTGTCCAGGACATAGGCGATAAACAACAGCCCAGCCGCCTGCAACAACGCCTCGTGCGTGCCACGCATCAGCATCAAGGCGGCGGCGCAGCCAAACAGCAGCGACATAGCCGTCAGTTGATTGGCACTCAACTGCGAGTGCAAAAGCACCGGCGTTACCCGTTTCGAGACATGCCGGATTAATGGAAACAGTGGCGTTGTCCGACTTTCCATGGCGTCACCCTTCCCTTGCCAGCAGCCGCATCAAGGCCGGCAGAAAAACCAAGGTCGCCAACATGGTCATGGAAATAGCGATCATCAACAAGATTCCCATACTCGCCGTACCCGGATGGGCTGAAAGCGAGATGCTTCCGAACGAGCCGATAGTGGTGAGCGCGCTTAGCACAACAGCGCGTGGGGTCGAGGTCCGCATCGCGGCATCCGAACCGCCCGACGTATGGGCGCGTGCAACTAGGTGGATCGCCCCCGCAACGCCAAGCCCAAACAACAACGGCAACACAATGACATTGGCCAGGTTAAATGCCAGGCCGCCGATGACGCTGGCGCCCATGGTCCATACGCCTGCCAACACCACCGGGATAAACACCAATCCCACATCGCGGATGCGGCGCGTCACCAGGGCAAGCAGCAGGCAAATGCCGACAGCCGCAATGACACCGGCCTGCACAAACGCGCCCAGCACCGTACGCCCCGCCTCCATGATTGTCACCGGTGTTCCCGACAGCTTCGGCGCCTTGGTTCGAGCGGCGGTGACAAACGCTTCCAGCGGTGCACGCCGACGTAAATCCGCCGACGGATAAACCTCAACCCGCGTCCGGCCATCTGCCGCCTGCCAACGTCCACGCAAGCTTGCCGGCAAGCTGTCCAGTGTCACAGGTGCCGCACGCAATGCCGACTTCAAACTCTCCAGCCGCCCGCCAAGCCCCCGCAGCAAGCGGCGCTCCAATTCGGCGGCCCCATCTGCGCTGAATATGGCATCCACCGTTTGGGTCAATTGCCGTGCCGGTGCGGCCAGAGCGCTCTCCCCCGCCATCAGGTGTGCAAGCTTCGGACGCAGTTTCTCCCATGCGGCGCGGCGCTGGTTATCATCCAAGGCATTGTTGTGTCGTTCGGGCGCGAGAGACGGGCCGAGAAACAACGCCATCTCCGCGATAATTTGCAATTTTTGGTCCTGATCGGCAGGTATGAACGTCGACAGCGTAAGCGCACGATCAATTTCGGGCAGCTTTTCCAATGCCGCTGCGTGAGCATCCGCAGCCGCGAGATCAGCCACCAACACCTCCGCCGAATAGTGGTTGCGCGCGTTCCCTTCCATCAGATCGAGCAACGTTGACACCGATTCCGTGTGCGGATCTTTCAAGTTCAGCGGGTCGAAATCGAACGACGTGCGCGGCACCAGCATCAAGCAAAACGCCGTAATCAACGCACCTGCTATACAGATCAGCTTGGCCATGGTGGCGCTCAGCATACGATCCGCTGAAACACCCGCTTTCACCGGCTTGGGCGGGAAAAGCGCAATTCCGGCTGGCAGTATGGTCAAGTTCGCGAACAGTGCGATGAACATGCCGCTACCCGCGATCACCCCCAATTCCGCCAGCCCGACGTAGTCGGTGGGCAAAAAAGCAAAAAAAGCGATGGCGGCGCTGACGGCGCACAGCGTCAACGGCCCACCGACGCCCATGGCGGCATTACGCAATGCTGCTTCATGGGAAACACCGTCACTCATGCTTTCGCGGTAACGCAGCCCGAAATGGATTCCGAAATCGACACTGAGTCCGATAAACAACACCGCGAACGCAACCGAGATCAGGTTGAGCGAACCGACCGCCAACAGCGCGTAAGCCGCCGTCCAAAGCAGCCCCATGATCAACGTCAGCAATGTTGACACGACCAGCCTGGCCGAGCCCAACCCGGCCAGCAAAATCACCAGCACCAGCACCAACGAAATCACCGCGGCCAGCCCCATGCCGGTTTCGACGCTGGCCAATTCCTCTTGCTCCAACGCCGCCGAGCCGGTCAGGCGCAGTCGCAATCCGTGTTCAGCATCAATATTCATCTCTGCGGCGACCCGCCGGACCGTATCCATGGCGTTATCGGCCGGTTGCAGAGAAGCAAAATCCAATTTCGGCTTTACGATGATGAACCGCCGCCGTTCCGACACCGGCTCCGGTTCTCCCGCCTTGCCCGCCAAAATCCTCGACCATGACAGAACCAACGGTTGGCCGGCTTTTTGGGCGGCGGCGACATCAGCCATGGCACGGAACACCGGCCCCAACGGCAAAGCGGCATCGCCTTCGGGTTTCGCCGCTTCATCGGCGGCGAGCCCGATAATATGGAACAACCCTGTGAGATTCCCTTCGCGCCACAACGTGCCCAGGAACGGCTGCGCCTCGGCCAGAGTGTCGCTCAGGTCATAAAGCTCATCAATTCCTAGAAACAGCAGCCCGTTCTCACGGAAAAACGCATCACCCCTAAGATCATAGACGCCCTCGAATACATCGGGCCGTTGCCGAAGCCGCTTGCCCAGCGCCAATGCCGCATCATCGGCGAGCCCCGCCGTCTGCCCCTCGATCACCACCACGAGCGTATCTTGGCTTTGGGGAAAGGCGGCATCGATCTCGCGCGCGTACTGGCGGAACGGCACGTCCTTGGCCAGCATGTCTGTGGTCGAAGTGTTGATCTTCAGATTAAGTGCGAAATAGACGACAGCCGCAACGCTGACCAGCACCGCTGCGGCCAGCACCAGAGCGGCGTGGCGGCTCACCCAGCCGACCCAGGCAGCCAATGCCTCGCGGTAGCGCGTCCGGGCCGCATCAATGTCCATGCGCGCCTCCACCATGCGATCCCACGCTTGACTTGGCCTCGGTGCTTGCACAACTTGGCGGCGTCATTTGGAGGGAACGATGGAACCTTGGGATCAACGCGTGGCGCGTATCTTGGTGAAGCCACTTGTGCGATCGCCGGTGACGCCCAATCAATTGACCATCACCACATTGCTCGTCGCGCTCGCAGGTGCTGCCATGCTGGCGCAGGGATCGGCCTATTGGGCCAATTGGGGTGCGGGATTGTTCGTCTTTGCGCGCTTCATGGATCACGCCGACGGTGAATTGGCGCGGCAAAAAGACATGAAATCCAAACTCGGTTATTACCTGGACTATGTGTCCGGTGGTTTGAGCTACGGCGCGCTGTTTATCTGTATGGGTATTGGTTTCCGCGACAGCGAGCTGGGCCTGTGGGCCATTGCCTTGGGGGCTGCGGGAACGATTTCGGCGCTCGGTTCTGTGTTTACCAATTTGGGCATTGACCGCGCGCACGAAGACATCGACACAGATGAAGGCGAGGCGGTGGGCTATCCGGGGTTCGCCGGGTTCGAGTTGGAAGACGGTATTTATCTGCTGGCGCCGATCACCTGGGCCGGTTGGTTGTACCCGTTTTTCATCGCCGCCGGCATCGGGGCCGCCGTTTACGGACTCTGGGCCCTTTGGGAATTGGCGCGGCTGAAGCGGCATCATTAGCGTATCACTCGGTTTCGCCAAAAAGTTTCCGGCGAAACAGCATCAAAAAGAACACAGCAAAACAAGGTGCGCCGATCGCCGCCGCCAGCAGCAACCCCTCCGCCGCACCGAACAATACCGCCAATGGCACCAGGGCCATGGCGTCATCGGGATCGAACCCGGCTGCTCCGCCCAGTTCGGCGGCGCGCGCACCTTCGCGGGCCTCGACCCGGATCACCATGCCCAATATGGCCGCGACCGCCGCGCCCGCCGTCACCCCCATGACAATGGCACCGGCGCCGTAATCCCCTTGGCTGAGCCCCACGCCCAATCCAACGAATATCAGCGAGTTGCACAGCGAGTCGGCGATCAAATCCAGTTTATGGCCCATGGGACTGGTGCGTCCGGTCACCCTGGCGAGATCACCGTCGGCGCGGTCGAACAGCATGGAGATCAAAAACGCCACGGCGCCGATCTGCACCCAGGGCACTGCACCGGTGGCAAACCCCGCCACCGCGCCAAGCCCCGTCACCAGCCGCACCAAAGTCAGATGATTGGGATGAACGCGCGTCTTCGCCAACGGATTGACGATCGTCACGCGGGACAGTTTGTGAATCCAGGTATTGTGACTCATGACGTCAAGAATTCCTTAAATCGCCGTGCAATATCTTGCGGTCTAACCGTCGGGCGGCCAAGGTCAGCCATCGACCCCGGTTGGATTTTTAGATGAATCAGGTGTGGGCCGGGACGGCGCACACTCGATTGCAGAGCCGCCTCAAAGCCATCCATGCCGTCACAGCGGTATCCGTGCGCATAGCCGCACGCCACGCCCACGGCGGCGAAATCGACGGCGACCGAGGGCGCAGGCTGACCACCGGTGGAATCGTAGGTGCCGTTGTCGAGCACCACGTGGACCATGTTGTCGGGCGCATAAGCACCGATGGTCGCGAGTGAGCCCAATTTCATCAACGCCGCGCCGTCACCGTCGAGCACCATGACAGGCCGCTCTGTATTGAGCGCCACGCCAAGCCCCATGGCGGCCGCACAACCCATGGACCCGACCTGGTAAAGGTGCTGGTCGCGGTCCGCCAGCGTAAACAATTCGCGCCCGCATTTGCCGGTGGTGGCGATTACGCCCGCGGTTTCCGGCACGACGGAGAGAAACCGCCGTAAGGCGTCAACGCGGGTTGGAATATCACCGTCGAGCCGGTCTTCAACTATGCCCGCGCGTGCCACCGAGATCGGCGCAGCTTCGAGGGTGTCTTCCATTACGTCACCCTTGTTCATAATGAAGGCAAAGGGCAAATGGTTCGTGTCCATATGATATGTAGCTTCATCCAACGCGCCGGATATGTCTTCCAGGCGTTTCGGGAACAGTGTGTGCGGCACCTCGATCACATCCAGCAGATTTGGGGTGATGGCGCCCATAAATTCATGCTGCGGCTCATCCTTGAGGCCGGGTCCACCGCGCCATGTCACGATGGCCAGCGTCGGAATACGGAACGGGTTGTTGAGCGACGTGAACGGATTGACGGCATTCCCAAGGCCTGAGTTCTGGCACATGAAAACGGTTTTCTTGCCCGCCAACCAAGCCCCCGATGCAATGGCAACGGCTTCTCCTTCGCTGGCGGCGGCAACGTATTTATACGCATCGTCCGAAATAACGCGATTGATCAGCGGCGTCAGGTAAGAACACGGAACACCGGTGAAAAAATCAAACCCAGCATCGCGCAATGGCCCGAGGAACGCGTCCGCAGGTATCATGAAATCCTCCCCACGGCTCTCAGTTTTATCGGACGCATGGGAACTCTCCTACACAACGAAACAAAAGCCTTTCGAAGCCTGTGCGCGTATACCACAAACGGCCAAAGATTCCAGATATTCCAGAGTTCCTCCCCCCGCTTCGCTCGCCTTGCGGGCGGTCTTGGCGCTCCTTAGTATCAGCCATCACGTATTGGGGAACTCCCTCCATGTTCTTTGGTTTTTTGGCCCTCAAGGCCGGGCTTGCTGGCGGCATTGTGCTCTGCATGTCGTTGCTGGCAGAGCGGGTCAGCCCGCGTGTCGCGGGCATCGTCTCGGGCGCACCGCTTGGTGCGCTTATATCCTATTACATGCTAGGGCTGGAACAGGGCGTGCCGTTCGTTGTCGACAGTGTCGCCCATGCGATTGCCGGAATGTCCGGTGTGCTGGTTTTCATCAGCGTCTATTATGCGGTATCGGCGCGCGTCCGACGTTTTTCCGTCGTAACGAGTACCCTGGCGGGCATTTTGGCGTACTTCATATTCGCCTTTGCGCTTCGTGACGTCAGCTTCACCATTGCTGGCGCCTTGGCCATGACGGTTCCCATCGCCCTTGGCGTGGGTTTCGGCTTGCGCCGTGCCTTGGATGTGCGGGTAGCGACACCGGTACGCATGACGCTCGGGCTGCTGACGTTGCGCGCCGGTATGGCGGCGGTTTTGGTGATTGGCGTGGTTAGCCTGGCAAAAATACTGGGGCCGGCATGGGCCGGGTTATTGATGGGGTTTCCGATGACTTTGGGGCCAACCATGCTGATTGTACACGCGACCTATTCATCGGTGCACGTGCATGCCATGCTGCGCGGTTTCCCCATCGGTATCGGTTCGGTGTTGTGCTATTTGCTTAGCCTGCCATGGAGTTTTACTCACCTGGGCGTCCACCTGGGCACCTTGGTTTCATTGGCCTTCGCGTTGAGTTATCTGGCTGTGTTATCGCTGTTTTTTTATTGGCTCCGACGCCGAAATTGAGCGCTCTTGCGGCTATCGACGGACATCCATATGATCCGCGCCATGCTTACCATTCCCCGGCTTTCCAACACCCAAGTCCAGACGTTCCACGATGACGGTTTTCTTGTGCTACGCGGTGGTTTCAACAGTGATGAGGTTGCGCAAATTTCGAGTTGGAGCGACGAAATGCTGGCACGGCCCGAAGAGACGGGCAAGCACTGGGTGTTCCATGAACCAAGCCTCAAGCACGACGGCGCTGACTTGGTCGGACGTCTGGAAAACATCACGCCCTTCCACAACGGATTTCGCGAACTGACCGAATCCCTGGCAGTCCCGGTGGGACAATTGCTGGACGGTGAGGCGACGCTTTTCAAAGAGAAGATCAACTTCAAAATGCCGGGCGGCGATGGCTTCAAACCGCATCAGGATAGCCAAGCCGGCTGGGATGTCTATGCGGACTTCTTTATCAGTGCGCTTGTCAGTATTGATGCCGCAACGCCTGAGAACGGCTGCTTGGAACTCTGCGCCGGACGCCATCAGGAAGGTTTGTTCCGCTCATGGGAGCCACTGTCCGACAAAGACATGCAAGGCATGGACTTCGTTCCCTGTCCGACCGAGCCGGGCGACGTGGTGTTTTTCGATTGCTTCGCGCCGCATCAATCAGCCCCCAATATGAGCGATGTCATCCGGCGTATTTACTACGCGACCTACAACCGCACCTCCGCCGGCAACCACATGGTCAAGTACTACGCGGACAAGCACAAAAACTTCCCGCCTGATATCGACCGCGATCCCAATCGGGATTACGTATACCGCGTGTGATCAGCTGGGTGTGACTTCCTTGACGGTGATCTCCGCCAGATAATCAGCGATTCTCGGAAATACCTTCGATGTCGCCTTTTCGAGATCGCTCGGGAAATCGATTTCCACCCACGGAATGCCGGTCACGTCGTCATGACAGAACACGCCCGCGGGTTCCGTGTGCAGCACGTGGCGCATGGCGCGCTCGTAAGCACCTTCGATTTCACCGCGTTCAATGATCGCGTCTGCCTCGTCCATGAGCCTGGACGCGATTCGCGGTTCCATCTTCATGAAGCCCGGCCACTCGCCCACCGTGTCGTGTTCGGCGTCGACCTCCTTGCCGAAATCCACGACCACTCCATCTTTCAGGCAAAGCTTCACCGGGTCGTCGTCGGATTGGAACTCACGGTCCAATAGAAAGCTGTTGCGATGCGGCGACACGATTAATTTTTCAAGCAACAATGGATGGTACAGAACATCGGCATCCATAAACATCACGTCCGCTCCCGAACGCAAAACCTCTGCGCCGCACGCAAGCGAAAGAATCGGCCCTTCGCGGTAGCGCGGATTTTCAATACTGCGGACAAACCCCGGATGAGAAACTGAGTGCGCCTCATCGAGCAGCATGTCTTTCTCATGCCCGACAATCAGTACCAGTTCCTCGATATTGTGCGCCTGCAAAAGTTCGATATGGCGTTCGAGCAAGGATTGCCCTTCGAAGCGCAGCAAGGCTTTCGGCGGCTCATGGTTGTCATCGCCGAAAAGACGGCGGCCCAGGCCGGCGGCGAGCATCAAGGCTTTCATTCGATCTTCTACCTTTCCCGTATCGATGCAGTGTCATAAATCCGGGCATCGTCAGGTGCAATAGCCGTTATCTTGAAACCATTGAACAGCGTCTCTAATCGCTCCGCGGGCGGCTCTGGGGGCATAGCTGAGTTCTTGTTTGGCTTTGGCCGAGGAAAAGTACATGCGCTTCTTCGCCATGCGCACGCCATCAATGGTGGCAAATGGCTCGTTGCCGCCGGTAACGCGTGTCCACAGTTCGGCGACGGCGGCAATGGGCAAGACCAGATTATGTGGCAATTGCACGGTTGGTGGCTTGCGTCCGACTAATGTTGCAATCTCGAATAGGATATCGCGCAACGCCATGTTTTCGCCGCCCAGCACATATCGCTCTCCGATGCGACCCTTGTCGAATGCCAGAAGATGCCCGGCCGCAACGTCGTCAACATGCGCGACATTAAGACCTGTATCCACAAAGGCGGGCATTTTCCCCGACGCCGCCTCGACAATCATCCGTCCCGTCGGCGTCGGCTTGACGTCACGCGGACCGACGGGTGTTGACGGATTGACGATCACTACGGGCGCCCCTTCATCAGCAATCAAGCGCCGTACGGCCTCCTCTGCGCGGTATTTTGATTGTTTGTACACACCGATCATGTCGGCATAGGTGACGGGCGTTTCCTCGTCTCCCTCGCCGCCCGGCACAATGCCCAACACGGCGACCGAACTTGTATAGACCATGCGTGCAACCCCGGTCTGCATGGCGGCACGGATGATGGCGACTGAGCCATCGACGTTTGCACGAAACATGGCCTCCGGGTGGCGTGTCCAAAGACGGTAATCCGCAGCCACATGATAGAGCCCTGTGCAGCCAGCGAGTGCCGGCAGCAGGCTATCGGGATCAAGCAAGTCGCCTTCTGTGACCTCGACATCGAGGCCTTCGATATTGCTGCGATCGGATGTTGGTCGCATCAAAACCCGAACGCCATCGCCGCGCGCCAACAAAGCTCGAACCACGGCGGCGCCCACGAAACCCGATGCACCGGTGACCAGAATCATATCTTTCTACTGCCCATAACTGGGGGTTTCTCCTGGCCAATGAGAGCCTGTTTGTATAGAAGGCCTTCACCTTTATGCGTTTCATCCCTATTTTCAATGACAAGGGATGTTCTCACTGACCCTCAAACGAAGCGAAGGCGCAAGTATATGTCGGAGAAACTGAAAATTCTGCTGGCCAGCCCGCGCGGTTTTTGCGCCGGTGTCGAACGCGCCATCGAAATTGTCGATCGTGCGCTGGAACGCTATGGACCGCCTGTCTACGTTCGCCACGAGATCGTCCACAACAAGCATGTGGTGGATTCGCTTAAGGCCAAGGGTGCTGTTTTCGTTGAGGAAGTGGATGACATCCCCGAAGGTGCACACGCCATCTTCAGTGCCCACGGCGTCGCCGCCAGTGTCGTCGAGGCAGCGCGGACGCGAGGATTGGAAGTGGTCGACGCCACCTGCCCTTTGGTTTCCAAGGTGCACAAGGAAGGTCAGAACCATGCCAAAAAAGGGCGCGAGGTGATTTTGATCGGCCATGCCGGGCACCCCGAAGTGGAAGGCACGCGGGGGCAAATTCCCGGTGGCGTCCTGATCGTCAACACCGTGGGCGATGCGAAAGATCTACAGGTCGCCGATCCTGACCAACTTTCCTATGTCACCCAGACAACACTCAGCGTCGATGACACCCGCGACGTCATCGAAGCCTTGAAAGCGCGTTTTCCGAACATTATCGGCCCAGACGTCAAGGATATCTGTTACGCCACGCAAAACCGCCAGGACGCGGTGCGCGCGCTTGCGCCGCAGGTTGATCTATTGCTGGTCGTCGGGGCCCAGAACAGTTCCAATTCCAATCGCTTGCGTGATCTGGGCGAAGCCATGGGGAAACCCAGTTATTTGATCGCTGATTGCGACGATCTTGATGCCGAATGGCTGGAGGATGTTTCTGCGGTTGGCATTACCGCGGGCGCGTCGGCACCTGAAGAACTGGTGCAGGGTGTTATCTCGTGCTTGGCCGATTTCGGCGTCATTGACGTCGAACGCCTGACCGGCGTCGAGGAGAACGTTACCTTTAAATTGCCACGCGAGCTTTCAGACGATGGTGCCGGCGGTGTCGCCGGTGCAGTGGATTAGAGAGAAACCCCATGACTGTTCCCCTGATCCAGCAAGTCCGTGTCGGTGCGTATATCATGAAGCAGCGCATGCGCGGTATCGAGCGCTATCCGCTGGTGCTCATGCTGGAACCGCTATTCCGCTGCAACCTGGCCTGCCCCGGTTGCGGCAAGATCGATTACGAAGACCAAGTGCTCAACCAACGGCTTAGCGTTGATGAGTGTTTGGCTGCCGTCGATGAATGCGGCGCGCCGATTGTATCAATACCGGGTGGCGAGCCGTTGATCCACAAGGACATCAAGCCCATTGTCGACGGGATCACCGGGCGTAAGAAGTTTGTCTATCTCTGCACCAACGGCCTGTTGCTGCAAAAGAAACTCGATCAATTCAGCCCGACGCCGTATCTCACGTTTTCGGTCCATCTCGACGGCATGAAGGAGCACCATGACAAGGCCGTGGACCAGGACGGCACCTTCGATCAGGCCGTCGCCGCGATCCACGAGGCTCGGCGGCGCGGGTTCCGGGTCAATGTCAATTGCACCCTGTTCGACCAAATGAATGCCGACGAAGCGGCGGCGTTCTTTGATTTCTGTATGAACGATCTCGGCGTCGAGGGCATCACCATCTCGCCCGGCTACGCATATGAACGCGCACCAGACCAGGAAAATTTCCTCAACCGCCGTAAGACCAAACAGTTGTTTCGCGACCTGCTGGGCCGCCCCAACGCCAAGGGCTGGAAATTCAGCCAATCGACGTTGTTCATGGATTTCTTGGCCGGCAACCAAACCTACCACTGCACGCCCTGGGGCAACCCGACGCGCAACATCTTCGGCTGGCAACGGCCCTGTTATCTGTTGTCGGAAGGCTACGCTCCGACCTTCCGCGCGTTAATGGACGAAACCGACTGGCAATCCTACGGCACCGGCAACTATGAAAAATGCGCCAATTGCATGGTGCATTGCGGCTACGAAGCGACGGCTGTCGCCGACACGGTCGCTCATCCGCTCAAGGCCTTAAAAGTGTTTTTGAAGGGTGTGCGGACTGACGGCGACATGGCGCCGGAAATCCCGCTCAACAATCAGCGCCCGGCAGAGTTCGTGTTCGAGGGCCTGGTCAAAACCATGACCCAGCAGCGCGAAGAGCAAGACGCGCTCGCGGCCAAATCCCTATCTTCCGAACCCGGTCCCGACAAGGCGAGCGACGCCGCGTAAACTGGCAAACGCCAGTTTCGATTCACGCGCTAACCGTATTAGGTCCGGCAATGCCCAAGGCCGGCGCACCAATGCCAGCATCAATGCCATGATGTTCACGTCACCTTCCGAGGTCACACAACGGAGCACCCAACTGGGTACATCCTGGTTTGCCGGGTCGGACACCGCGCGGACCACCACGAACGGCACGCCGAGTTCCGCCGCGACACGGGCAACGGCATGGCTCTCCATATCGCACGCCAGTGCGCCTGTATCGTTGTGCAGTTGTTGTTTCGCCGCCGGCGTCGGGACCATCTTGTCTACGCCCGCGATCGAACCTTCGACCACATTCAGTTCACCGGCAAGGCGCGCCCGCAGCCGTTCGCGCCACGGTGTATCGGTAGCAGATATCTCACCGTCATGATCGACGCCCGTCGCCAGTACGACACTACCGGCCGGAACATTGTCAGCCAATCCGCCTGCAACACCGTAGCTGACCAGCGCGATCGCACCACCAGCCACCAATTCGCGCGCCCCCGCCGCCGCGCGGTCTGGTCCGACACCGGAAAACGTCAAGAGATTTGCATCATGGTGCAAGCAATCGAGCTCACGCCGTAAGCCGGAAATAATGCCGACGGCCATTTCTTACATCCCGAACCGGGGCAGCTTGTCGTCCTGGTTTCGAAGATTGCGGTAGCGCGCCAGGGTCCAGAGCGGGAAATAGGCGCTGTAGCCGTGGTAGCGCAGATAGAATACGCGCGGAAAACCAACCGCGTTGAAGTACTCTTCCTGCCATTTCCCGCCATCGCGCGGGCTGTTCAGCAAATACTCGACCCCGCCCTTTACCGACACGCTGTCGACCTCGCCCGCCGCCATCAAGCCAAGCACCGCCCATGAGGTCTGCGAGGGCGTAGAGCTTTTGACATCGTCCCGGCGGTGCTGCCAGTAACTGGCACAGTCTTCGCCCCAGCCGCCACCCGGTCGCTGACGGCCCTTCAGCCAATCGACGGCGCTGCGGATATACGGCGCTTCCATGTCTTCACCGATGGCATTCAAGGCACAAAGCACCGACCAAGTGCCATAGACGTAATTGTTGCCCCAGCGCCCGAACCACGAACCGTCCGCTTCTTGCTCGCGGATCAGGTAATCAATGGCGCGTTGTACGGAGTCGTGCTCACGATTGAAACCCAGTTGCGCCAGCATGCTCAGGCAACGTGCACTGACGTCCGCCGTCGGCGGGTCCAGCAGCGCGCCATGATCGGCGAAGGGGATGTGCTGCAAGAAGAAATATTCGTTGTCGATGTCGAACGCACCCCAGCCGCCATTGCGGCTCTGCATGCCGATGATCCATTCGGTGCCACGCTCAATGGCATATTTGTAGCGTTCAGGGTCTGCACGGTGCAAGGCCATGACCACCACGGCAGTATCATCCACATCCGGGTAATGATCGTTCCAGTATTGGAACGCCCATCCGCCTGGGCGCAGGCCCGGCGCATTCACCGCCCAATCGCCGGCAACATCCAAAATCTGCCGCTCGACCAGCCAATCGGCTGCTCCCTGCATGACCTTGTCATCCAACTCGGTACCGGCTTCAAGCATGGCATGCGCGGCAAGCCCCGTATCCCAAACCGGTGACAGACACGGCTGGCAGTATCCCCAGTCGTCACGCAACACCAAAAGCTTATCGATAGATTGCCGCGCGGTTTGGCAATCCGGGTGGTCAGGTGCGTAACCGAGCGCATGAAACGCCATCACCGCATTGGCCATGGCCGGGAAAATAGCGCCAAGTCCATCCTCGCCGTTCAATCGCTCGACCACGAACGCCATCGCTTTATCGATGGCGCGGCGTTGCAAAAAGCCCGGGAATGTTCCCTCCAGCGGCCGGATCGCGGCATCGAGACCCAGCAACAATGAGCCCAACCAGTGTCCGGTCGGATTGATCAGGTAGTCGCGCTCTTCCTCGGGTGGTGTTGTGAACAACTCACGGATATCAACGCCGCGCGGATTGGCGGCTTTCGGTTTCAAAGATGCCAAAACCAGCAACGGCACCATCACGGTGCGCGACCAGTACGACACCTTGTCCATGTGAAACAGCGCCCACTTCGGCAACAGCAGCGCCTCCACACGCATCACCGGCACCGAGCGCCAAGGCACTTGCTCGAACAGCGCCAATGCGATGCGCGTAAACACGTTGGCCTTGGCCGCGCCGCCGTGTGCAAGGATGGCTTCGCGTGCGCGCACCATGTGTGGCGCTTCCTGATCGTCGCCCACCAGTTTCAAGGCAAAGTAAGCTTTCACAGATGCGCTCATGTTGAAGTCGCCATCGTGATACAGCGGCCAGCCGCCGTGCTTTTCCTGGATGTTCCTCAGGTAGCTCGCGAGCTTGTTTTCGACGTCGTCGTTCACCTCGCCGAGGAAATGGTTGAGGAAAATGTACTCGGCCGGAATTGTCGCATCGGCCTCCAGTTCAAACGCCCAATGGCCGTCATCCGCCTGTTGGGCGGCCAGCCAGTTTCCGGCTTCTTCGACGACGCCAGAGATCTCGCGTGCGTCGGATGCCTGTACGTGTTCAGCGGGAGAAACCTTACGGTCCATCATCTCCATGCTCGCGGCCTTCTTTCGGCGGTTGTCCGTTGCCGCCAATTCCACCCCACAAGGTTTAATGGCGGTGTCGTGAACCCGGCATTCCAGGCTTATCTTTAGAAACTTTATTGTAAAAAAACGTTACAATTTCAAGGGGCTTCACCACTTTTCATATTTTCAACTACCAGGTCCGAGGCTCGAAACCCGGATCGAAGCGCGCCTTCAATGGTCGCCGGAAGGCCGGTATCGGTCCAATCGCCGGCGAGAAAAACATTGCTCAACGCGGTTTCGGCTTTTGGTCGGCGTGCCACTTGCTCCGGGGTCTGCGCAAAGGTTGCTCGTTTTTCCTTGATGATTCGATAAGGTCCAGGTTGTTCCGAATTGACTGCAAAAACCTTGCGAATGTCCGCCCACAGCATAGCGGCGATTTCAGTCTCCGGCATCACCGCCAAGCCGTCAGCAGCACTCACCGTGACCGATACGACATCGCCGCGCACGAATATCCATTCCGCCGTGCCCCCCACCACGCCGGCAAACGTCTGATCTCCGAGCGGCCCATCAATGCGGAAATGGCCGTTGACAATTGCGTTGAACGCATCGGGCGCGTCGATATCGGCAATCAGAGACTTGGCGCCCGACGGCGGCAGCGCCAAGATCACTTGGTCTTGCGCATCGATACGAATTTCCTCTGACGCGAGCAAACCATCGACTCTGCCGGATTCAATATTCAAACGTCGGACTCTGTCGTTAAGCCGCACGTCGCCGCCTTGTTGTTGCACGAAACGCACGGCCGGATCGATCAGCGATTCGCTCAATCCCTGCTTTGCCGTCAAGGGCCGGCATGCGGCCTCGCCTTTGCCGAAGGTTTCCGCCATCACTGCCCAAAGCAATTGCGCCGATGCCCTTGCGGGATCGGTATTGAGGACCGACACCGCGAGCGGATGCCAAAACCGCCGCCACAACGCACCGTCCGTAGGCAGGCAATCGCCAATGGTGTCGGATGCGCCGGCACGGGCCAACCGCCAGGCCTTGAAATAATCGCCGACACGCGTTTCCGGCACCCGGCGGTGCGAACTGAAAATCGACCAGGGAATCACGCCCTTATCCGGGCGTACGCTCCAGCGCGCGCCGTCGGCGAGATCGATAAACGGAAAATCTGCGCGCTCGGGCTCGCGCATGGTGTCGTCGGCGCCAATGGCCTTTTGGTAGGTCCGGACAGCGCCGTTGCCGCTGAGCATCAGATGGTTACCATTATCGATGCGCCGGTCCAGCCGGTTGTCATGGAACGACCGGCAACGTCCGCCTGCATGGCCGGCGGCCTCATGCACCACGACACTGACTCCGTGCTCTACCAACCGCACCGCCGCCGCCAGACCAGCCACGCCTGCGCCGATGACATGCACACGCCCCATCACAGTATGCCGTACCGAAACGCCACCCACAGCTTCGACAGCTTGCCCAGCGACACCGGTGTCTCAATGTCGTGCCAACCGCGCCGCTGCAACCGGGCCAGAATACGGTGGTAGACCTGCAGCATCATCATCGCGGGGCGGGCGCGATCGCGGTCACATTGTTCTGCCAGCGCGATCGCATCGTTGAAATGGATTTCAGCGACACCGGCCAGCACCTCACAGACATCCGCAAGGCGCGAGTGGGCCAATACAGATGCCAAGTTCTCCGTTTCGGAAATATCGTGGGCGGCAAGGACATCGGCGGGCAGGTAGAGGCGATCGCGTTCGGCGTCTTCGGCAACGTCGCGCAAAATATTGGTCAACTGCAGCGCCAAACCTTCGGAGAAAGCAAGACGGTCGCCCAATTCCGCCGGCAGGCCGAACACGCGCGTCGACAAGCGCCCCACCGCACAGGCCACACGGTCGCAGTACAGCGTCAGTTCATCCATATCAGTGATGCGCACACTGGCGCCGGCGTCCATTTCCATGCCATTGATGACGGCTTGAAAATCATCTTTCCGAAGATCGAAAGCTTCCACCGCCGGCAATAGTGCGCGCGCCGTCAGGGTTTGCGGATGTCCGCCATATAACCTCTCAATCTCACCACGCCATTGGCCAAGTTGCAGGCGTTTTGTGTTTTCGTCACCAGCGTCGTCCGCAATATCATCGACTTCGCGGCAAAAGGCGTAGACCGCGAACATCGCCTGGCGCTCGCGCTCCGCCAACCGACGCATGGCCCAATAGAAAGACGTGCCCGAACGCCGTACCACTGCTTCCGCATGGGCCGCTGGGTCACCGCTATCCGGTAATGCCGAATTCGTATCGCTCATGGGGCCATGGATACACGACGATTTCCTGTCCGTCACCCATAGTGACGCCCTTTCCACGCAGCTCCCTTGCCACGCCAATGGCGCAACGCCGAGGAAATCGTCATCAAGGTGTAGAGCCCTGCCGCAAACGGCAGCAAAACACCGCGAACCGCCGACTGCCCGTAAAGCGCAAGCGTCGGCGCATAAGCCGCTACCATGATCAGCCACGCAACTCCGCCGGCGAGCATCAGATCGGAGCGGTCGAGACCCGCTCCACCAATCAATGCCGCGGGCGGCAGCACATAGATCACCACCATGCCCAACACCGTTCCGCTCAGCACCGAAACGGAATGACGCAATTGCACGTAGGCTGTCCGGGCCACCATGTCCCAGATTTCCGAGAGCCCCTTGTAGGCTCGCAGGCTGCGCGTGCGGGCCGCGAGCCCCAGCCATATCGAACCATGCGGCTTGATCAACCGCGCCAATGCACAATCGTCGATAACCTGATCGCGGATGGCTCCGATCCCCCCTGCCCGGTCCAAGGTTTCCAGCCGCACCAGCATGCAACCGCCAGCCGCCGCTGCGGTCTTTTTCGCCGGGTTGTTCACGGCGGGAAACGGATAGAGTTTTTGGAAAAAGAACACGAATGCCGGAATCAGCAATTGTTCCCAAAAACTTTCGCAACGCAACTTGACCATCAGCGATACCAGAAGCCTGTTGTCGGTTTCGGCCTTGTAGACCAAGCGTTTCAAATTGCCAGGATCGTGGTCGATATCGGCATCGGTCGACAGCACGTAGTCTGTATGCGGCGGCACGGCCGCGATACCCTGATTGACAGCCCAAAGCTTGCCGGCCCACCCGTCCGCCAAGGGTTGACCGGATATCACCGTGAGCCTGCCTGACGCACCGGCTGCCTGGGCAGTGCCATCATCACTGTTGTCATCGACAACGATGACGCGGAAGTCGCCCGGGTAATCTTGGCTCAGCAACGAATTGACCGTCACCCCGATTGTTGCGGCCTCATTGCGGGCCGGGATAACGGCCACAACACTCGGCCATGTATCGAGCTTACCGGCCTCGCCGAGACGTTGGTCGGCATGCCAGAACCGGCTTCGCAGGCTGATCAAGACAAGCCATATGGCGAGTGACGTGAGGGCGGCCACGAGTAACCAATCGGGAAAACTCACCGCCCCAAACCCAGCGCAATCGGCACGGCCCCCGACACGCACTGCCAGAGATAGCCCGGCTTACTTAGCTGCACGCGCGAGGCCAGCGGGTCGCGTTCGCGCAACAGTTCGATCAACCGATCCGCTATCCGGATAATCGCCGCCGATTCCATGGCCAAGCGCCGGCTCACCAACCCCGCCGGTAATTTCCGCGCTTCCACCATCAACAGCTCAGTTGCATCCAGGCAACGGTCAATCACGTGGCGTAGCGCCGGCGAGGTTTTCGGTGCATCCAGCACATCAACTTCGATACCAACCTCGCGCAGCCAATCGGCCGGCAAGTAGACGCGATCCATTTGCCGGTAGTCGTCCTGGCAATCCTGTAAGTGATTGATCACCTGCAATGCATTGCAAAGCGCGTCCGACGGGCCATACCCGTCACGGCTACCACCGTGCAGATCCAGTAGGTAACGCCCCACGGGTGCCGCCGAGCGGTCGCAATAGCCCATCAGCTCACCCCAGTCGGCATAGCGGCCTTTCACGGCGTCTTGCTTAAAGGCGTCAATCAAATCCAGGCAATGGCGGGCACTGACATCCGTCGCCATCAGGCTATCGCGCATGCTGTATCCGGTCGCAAACGCAGCCTCGTTTCCGCCGCCCCCCAGCAACGCGGTCTCGAACCCCCGTAAACGCACAATTTTCTCGTCAGCTGCCAACTCGGGATTGTCGGCAATGTCATCGATGGCGCGGGCAAAGCGATAAAACCGGGCGATATGGGGACGCAGACGCGCCGGCAGCAAGAAAGACCCGACTGGAAAATTTTCGTAATCGGCGTCTTTTCCCGAAGGAGTTTCGATAGATGTATTCGGAGATTTGTCGGGCGGCTGGTTCAAGAGTTGGCGTCGATGCGTTTTTTCAACTCGTCCAACAAACCTTGCACGCCGTTGCCGTTCTGGCGGATGACGGATGAGAATTCTTTTTGCTGTGTGATGCCCATGCTCAGGCCTTCAACCATCACGTCTACGATCTTGTAGCTGTTGTCTTGCGCGCTCAAACGCCAAGCGACATCAATCGGATTTTGCCCTTGGGACCGAACCAAGCTCGAATGAACCAGAATATCATTCTCGCCGCGTGTTTCGGATCTGCCGACGTTGAGTTTTTCTCCGGCATAATTGGCGAAACGATCCGCATAGACGATGACAAGCATGTCTTCGAACAGCTTCATATATTCGTCGCGCTCGGCTTCGGTGGCGCGACGCCAATAGCGGCCCAGCACCCAACGCGCGATACGCTTGAATGCAAATTTATCCAGCATCATTTTACGGACGCGCGCTCTGCGCTCCGTCCGATCGATATCCTGCGCCGTCAGCGATTGCACCGCCTCGTTCGCCAGCGCTTCGATAAACGACTTGGCGCCAGCCGCGGCATCGTCAGCCCGAGCTGGTTGAGCGGTCAATAACGACACCAGCATCAGCACCAGAAAAAATACAACGGGACTACGTCGTATCACGACAATTCTACCCCTTAAATCCCAACTCACCTCACTAACAAAACCAAGCTCGCGATAGAAATCAACGGGAATCTTTTATCAAAATTCAATTATTTGAAAACGCGAGACCGACTGCAACGTTGATCAACGGTGTATGATACGTATCGCGTGCTTGATCTCGCATTGCACCATCCACAGAATACACGGGTATCGTTTCATTGATAGAGGTGGGCTCACATGGCTCTCGATCCCTATTTCCAACCGACGCCAGACGGCGATACCGCGTTCACCGTATCGCCGCCGCGCATTAAGTTCGGACGCGGCGCATTGAACGAATTGGGATATGACGCCAAAGCGTTGGGCATGACCCGCGTGGCGTTGTTCACGGACGCTCAGGTCGCAACCCTGGCCCCAATGGCATCCGCCAAGGCGGCATTGGCCGAGGCCGGGATCGACGCCGTTGTATACGACGAGGTCGAGGTTGAACCCACGGACCGCTCTTTCAAGGCGGCAACAGCCTTTGCGGCGGATGGTGGATTTGACGGCTACATTTCGGTCGGTGGCGGCTCGGTCATGGACACCTGCAAGGCCGCCAATCTATACGCCACCCACCCCGTCGACGACTTTCTGGCCTACGTCAACGCGCCGATCGGCAGTGCGTTGGCCGCACCGGGTCCGATCAAGCCACACATTGCGTGTCCCACGACCTTCGGCACGGCCAGCGAATGTACCGCCATGTCGATTTTCGATTTACTGGAAATGGAAGCCAAGACCGGCATCGCCAATCCTGTATTGAAGCCCGATCTCGGCATTATCGACCCCGATACGCTGGCAACCCTGCCCTCCGAGATCGTCGCCGCCAACGCTTTTGATGTGTTTTCGCATGCGATTGAATCGTACACCGCCCTTCCCTATACCAAACGCGAACCGGTTGCCGACCCGACCAAACGCCCCGTCTCGCAAGGCGCCAACCCCATGAGCGATTTGAATTGCCTGGAAGCGATCCGCCTGATCGGCGCCAATCTGGTCGATGCGGTGAAATCCCCAACACCCGATCACTTCGAGGCGTTAGCGTTTTCAGGCATGCTCGCCGGCATCGGGTTTGGCAATGCGGGCTGCCATATGCCGCACGCCATGTCCTATGCGGTCGCCGGCCTTGTGCGTGACTATGAACCGAAGGGCTGGCAATCGAACCATCCCATGGTGCCGCATGGCATTTCCGTCATCGTCAACGCGCCGGCCGTGTTCCGGCGCACCGGGCCGGCCTGTCCCGAGCGCCACCTGGCAGCCGCCGAAGCCATGGGCGCGGATATCTCGGGCGCGGCAGCGGAAAATGCCGGCAATATCCTGGCTGAGCGCGTGGCTGATTTGATGCGCGAAACCGATATGCCGAACGGCAACGGCGGTGTGGGCTATTCGGAAGACGACCTGGATGCATTGACGGAGCGCACGCATGCGCAGCAGCGCCTGGTCAAGATGGCGCCCATGTCTGTCGATAAGGCGACGATCAAGGAGATGTTCCGCGATTCGCTGCGCTACTGGTAGAACCCGGAATTATTTCGCGCCGTATTTGAGCTTCGCCCAATCCTGCAGCGAGGCTTCCTGATAGCCTTCCTCGTCGACGTATTGATAGACCAGAAAAAATATTTCCGGTGACGCATAACCCGGCATACGGAAGACCAAATCGCCAGTTTCATCGTAGAACACCGTGCTCGGCGTACCGCGCACGCCCATATCGCGGGCCAGCTTGGATTCACTGACCTTCTCACCGCCAAAATCAATAAACTGGCGCTCGCCCCAGAGATCCATCTGCAGCACATGAAAACGCTTTTTACCGAGCGCTATCAGTTCCGGCATTTTCAGGGCTACGTTGTGCATTTCCTCACAGTAATGGCAGCCATGCTGTTCCCAGATCAGCGCCAACACCTTGTTCGCATCACCGGCTGCTTTCATGTCCACGCGCAGATCGCCCGTCGTCGCCGCGAACCAAGGCTCCGGTGGAAATCCAGCGATGTTGGCGGCCCCGGCTGGGCCCGGCAGCGCCGCCGCAACCGGTACGGCGGCCAATCCCGCAACCACGGAACGGCGTGAAACGTTCGAGTTCGCTTTCATGATGGTCTCCGTGTTAATTCGGCGACCAATCTAGGCGCGCACGCCGGGCACGGGCAAATAAGCTTTTCGTGATCAGCGGTTGATGGCCGCCGCTAACGTACTCACGCCTTCGATGGCCCGTGCAATGTCTTCGCCGTCGGTAAAGTAACCGGGCGAGAAACGCACCGCGCCGTTTTGCTCGACGGTGCCCTGCTCAACATGGATCAGCGGCGCGCAGTGGAGACCGGGACGTACGCACAACTCAAAATCAGCGTCCAGCATAGCACCGATCTGATCCGCGGGGCGGGCGTCGATATTGATCGAAAGCGTAGCAACGCGTGGGGCATTGCCGCCGGGGCCATAAACCTTCACCCCGTCAATGGCTCGGAACGCGTCAGCCAATTCGTTGATGTGGTTCAGTTCCGATGCATAAACGTTTTCCAGCGCGCGTCGGCACGCCCGAGCGTGATCGAGCGACTTATCTTCACCGCGCCCCATCTCAGCAAACCATTTTTGCGCGGCGTTCAGCCCGGCGATACCCGGCACGGACGGTGTGCCCGCCTCCAGCCGAAACGGATAATCGTCGGGTTGGAACGGAGAAATGGAATCGACGCCGGTACCGCCGACCCGGGTCGGGCGGATTTCGACACCGTCGCGCACAATCATGCCACCGATGCCCATGGGGCCGAATAAGCCCTTGTGGCCGGTGAACACCAATACATCAATGCCCAGCGCCTCCATATCAATCGGCACCACACCGGCAGTCTGGCAGGTATCGACAACGAATACCGCTTCGCTTTCGGCAACGACGCGCCCCACAGCGGCGATATCCTGCAAGCTGCCCAGCACGTTGGACGCATGATTGATGACAACGAGCTTGGTGTTCGGTTGAAGCGCCGCGCGGATATCATCTGGGTCGATATATCCCTGCCCGTCGGCGCCAATGCGCGTGACCGACACATCGCCGTCGCGCTCCAGGTGATTGGCTGGGCGGATGACGGAATTGTGCTCAAGGCACGTGATGATCATGTGGTCGCCCGGACTGACCAGCCCATAAATGACCGTATTCAATGAGTCGGTGGCGTTAAGACTGAAACACACCCGATGCGGATTGCCGGAAAACCCGAAAAATTTCGCCAACAGGTGCCGCGTCTCGGTGACCATAGCCTCCGCATCGACGGCCATCTGATGACCGGCACGGCCCGGGTTTACCGCATGCCCGCGGCAGAACGCGTCCATGAACGCGTAAACCGGTTCCGGTTTCGGCCAAGTGGTGGCGGCGTTGTCGAAATAGTAGTTGTCTTTCATGGAACCCGTTCCCTCCCGCAGCGACACGACCAAGACTGTACGGGAAGCGGAAGAGAAAAGGTTTGTGAAACGCTGCAATAATTTCAGCGTTATTAAAAAATTTTCCTAATATTCTTCTATTTTGCAGAAATTATTTCCACGCTAGGCAGAGAATGATCAGGAACCTTTTTCCTGGGACATGGTGATCAATTCGCGGAAGAACGCCAAGAAACGCTCAAACATCTTCATTTCCACGTCTTTGTCTTTCTGGCGCTGTGCCGCCATCTGTTTTTCGGCCTCAGCCTTGTCCGCCTGCATTTCGGCGTAAGACTTCTTTGTTGGCATGGCCGCGTCGGAACTGGTGGTGCACAGCAACCGCTCACCGCCCAGCGTACAGACGGTAATCTCGCCACTCTCGGTATTGAGACGCCACACACGGTTCTCGGTGGCCTTCATGAACTGAAATTTGGCATCGTCGGCACTGACGGGCGGTGCCGCAGCAATGGTAAAAGACGCCAACACAAGTGAGATCGTCAATCGTGACATCATAGACATGGAAGTCCCTTTCGGCCCAATGATAGGCAAAAGCCTACCATTGAGACCTGTCGGAAACATGACGATTTGAACGCGCCGGACCTAGCTGGCAGCGCGGCGCTTAACCTCGGCCATGAAACGGTCGCGGATGGTCACCGGGGCAATGTCGATGACTTCAACCGGAATATTACCCGACTCGCACTTGCAGACGATGATCGTCATTTTGTCGGAATCCAGGGCAGCACGCAGCACATCCGCCGTTTCCGCCGCCTCGCATTCGACAACGTTGTCGCAACCGCATGCTTCGGCAACCTTGGCCAGCGACGTTTTCATCCCCGCATAGGTCGGCTGGTCACCCGTGGATCCATAGCTGCCGTTATCGATAATTAGCAGCACGAAGTTGTCGGCGACGTTGTTGGCGATGGTCGGCAATGTGCCGAAGTTGGTCAGGACGGAGCCGTCACCGTCGATGGCAATCACCTTCGAAGGTGTCGACAGTGCCAACCCAAGCCCGATGGACGAGCACAGCCCCATGGTGCCGAGCATGTAGAAGTTGCTCGGCTGATCGTCGAGCATGTGCAGTTCTTGCGACGGCAGGCCGATATTGCAGACCACCAGTTCGTCGGAAATGACGGGGATGATGGATTTCAGAACTTCGCTTCTAATCATTGCCCGCCCCTCCAGAAGGTCGCATCGGTAAGGATCGCCACCGGTTTTTTGCACATTTGAGTGTATTTCAAGATCGCATCGAATTCTTGCACCTGGTCTTGGTGATGGAAGTGATAGTAAGGAATATTCATCTCTTCGAGCAGCGCCTTGGTATGAATGGCCATCTCCACCTGACATGCCACCGGTTCACCCAGTTCGCCGCGATAGCTGATCAGCATCGGCAGCGGGATTTGATAAAACTGAATCAGCGTCGCAAGCGTATTGAGCGTCACGCCAAGCGCCGTGTTCTGCATGATGATGCAGGGCTTCTTGCCGCCCATGTAGGCACCGGCGCACAACCCCATGCCTTCGTCTTCCTTGTTCGACGGAATGTGAAAAATCTCGTCGCGTGCCTCGACCTCCTCGATGACACCACCGAGTTGCTTGCACGGCACCGTGGTGACGAACTCGATGCCGTTTGCAACGAGATCATCAACGATGCGTTTATCAATTGCTGCTGCCATTTCGGTTTCCTCAAAGGCCCTTTTGTTGCCGTTCGGGGCGCACCGTGAAGGATGTTCTTGCGCCTGTCAACTAATTCATATAACTCTTATATAAGAATTTTGAAAAGGTCGTATCGTGACAAATTTGTTGGCACAACCCGGCAACGGACCACTTTACGAACAGGTCAAGCACCTGATCGTCGAGCGCGTGGTGTCGGGGGTGTGGAATCCCGGTGACCGGCTGCCCTCGGAAACGGCCTTGGCCCGCGAAATCAACGTCTCGCAGGGCACTGTGCGCAAGGCCATGGACGATCTGTGCCAGGAGAATTTACTGATCCGCCACCAAGGGCGCGGCACCTTCGTTTCCATTCACACGGCCCAACGTGAGCTTTATCATTTTTTCCATCTGGCCGGACCGGACGGAAACAAACGCCTGCCGCAACGCAGTGACGTCGCCTCGAGAACACGGCGCCGCATCAACCGCGTAGAGGCCGACCGCCTGCAATTACCGATGGCGGCCGAAGTCATTGTGATCAAGCGAAATCGATTTCTCGACGAAAGGCCGATGATTGTCGAGACCATCGTCTTGCCGGCAACCCGCTTTGTCGGGTTCGAGCGCGAAACCGACCTTCCCAACGAGCTTTATCAGCGATACGAAGAGACATACGGCGTTACCATCCACAAAGTCGAAGAGAGCTTGCGCGCCGTCGCCGCCACTCGTGCCGAGGCGAGAATCCTTTGCATTGAACCTGGTGACCCGTTGCTGGAAATCGACCGTTTAGCCGAAACGCTGGAAGGCATTCCCGTCGAGTGGCGGCTCAGCCGCTGCGACAGCCGCACGCACAGATATCTGAACGAAAACGTTTAAATGTAACAACATCCGGAAAGAAACAGGACTGAAGAATGGTCGAACAAGTACAAACCGTCGTTGTCGGCGCAGGGGTCGTAGGCCTTGCCGTGGCTCGTGCTCTGGCTATGAGTGGGCGCGATGTGATCGTGCTGGAAAGTGAAGACGCCATCGGCACGCAAACGAGTGCGCGCAACTCAGAAGTCATCCACGGCGGCATGTATTACGCCAAGGGCAGCGACAAGGCGCGGCTTTGCGTGAAGGGCAAGCAGATGCTGTATGACTATTGCGAGTCGCACGGCGTCAATCACTCGCGCCTCGGCAAGCTGATTGTCGCCACGGCGGATGAAGAAGTCCCGACGCTTGAGGAAATCCGCCAAAAAGGCATCACCAACGGCGTGCACGATCTGCGCTATGTGGAAACTGACGAAATTCGCGAACTGGAGCCCAACGTCAACGCGGTTCGCGCGCTGTTGTCGCCATCCACCGGCTTGGTTGATACGCACGGCCTGATGCTCGCCTACCAGGGCGATGCGGAAAGCCATGGTGCCATGCTGGCGCTCTCCGCGCCCGTTGAGAAAGGCCGGGTCGAGACCGACTGCATCGTGCTCGACGTCGGTGGCGAGACGCCGATGCAACTCGCGTGCAAGGAACTGGTGAACTCAGCTGGATTGGGCGCGCTGGCACTCGGTGCGTCCTTGGATGGTCTGGCATCGGAACACGTGCCCGAAGACCCGAAGCTGAAAGCTAAAGGCAACTTCTTCATTCTCACCGGCAAGAGCCCGTTCAGCCGCTTGATTTATCCGGTGCCGTTTGTCGGCGGGCTCGGCATTCACTCAACGCTGGACCTCGGCGGTCAAACCAAGTTCGGCCCGGATGCGCAATGGATCGAAAACCCCGACTACATCGTCGATGAAAGCCGGGCCGATGGCTTTTACGAATCCATTCGCCGCTTCTGGCCGGAACTCCCCGACGGCGCGCTAACACCGGGTTATGCCGGCGTGCGGCCAAAACTGCGCGGCCCCGAGGCCGGCAAGTACATCGATGATTTCCTGATTCAGGGGCCAAAAACCAATGGCGTGCCGGGTCTCGTCAATCTGTTCGGTATCGAAAGCCCCGGCCTGACGTCGTCCCTGGCGATCGCCGAGGATGTGCTGAATTTGCTGCAGGCGAGCTGACGCACAGGTCTGTCTATGAAAAACGAGCCATCGCAGCGCGCTCGCACCCGACAACCGGACGCTGGCTAGGCGTACGTGTCGTTCCGCTGTTGACCCTTTTCGCAACTTCACCACCCGTCATCCCCGCGAAAGCAGGGAGATGGGGGCACGCTTGAAGTGCAACACAGTTAAGGATATCGGAGAATACTTCCTTCGGCGTTCTGAACCTAAGGCATTTCCTCAGCATGTTGTTGTAGGCATCGACGATGGCCTGTAACCGGCGGTGAACCAGACATGGTAAATGGTTGCAACCATTGACCGGAAATGACCCATTGCCGAACTCATTGCGTCGTCCTGACTACGTCTGGAAGTAGCTGACCCTTCATATCTACGGAGCGTTTCGATGATCAGTGCGCAAAAAGTCCCGATGCCAATCATCGATTTAGGCTCCAGTATTTGCCATCGCCTCGGAGAAAGCATCGCTGATGATTTCGGCGGTCCCGTTGCGTGAAAGTTTGCCATGCGACAGTATACCGATAGTACGGGAGATCGACGGCTTGCCAAACGCGAGCAACTGCACCGACTTTCCGACGCCGCCAATCTTGGGAAGGACCGAGACCCCGAAGCCCAGACGAATCAAAGAAATGATCGCTTCGGCCGATTCGATCTCAGCTTGTACCCGGGGTGAAATCCCCAACGTCTCAAGGCGTGTCTCAATGGGACTTGCGACTTTGGCGTGGCGGTTAAAACGGATATATGGATACTTTTTGAAAACCTCGTGCAGGTTGGTTTCGGTGGACCCTGGTGGTGCGATTACAACAATCTCTTGGCGGGCAACACTATGCCATTTGAATCCGTCGGGTGTTTGGTCTGGGCGATGAATTAGAGCCATATCGATTTCTTCGCGCGACAGCATGTCCATCAGTGCATCCGACATTCCGGAAACAACATTGATAATCAGCTTCGGATGCTGCTGCCTGAGATGCACAAGCGCAGCCGGGAGAAGATTAGTAAGCGACGTGGCAATGACGCCAATCCTTACTTCCCCATGAAAGCCGCGCGGCCGGCTAATGGTTTCAGCCATTTCATCATATTGCTCAACTATCGCATGAGCATATTTAAGCATCTCCGCACCAGCCTTTGTCAGTTTTGGCGGTCGATGCTGGCGGTCAAATAATACCACCCCCATAAATTCTTCCATCGCGGCGATTTGCATGCTGATCGTGGACTGGGTAATGCCAAGCACCTTCGCCGCAGCAGCGAACGTGCCATGCCGTTGGATAGTCCTGAATGCTCTCAATTGGTTGATGGAACTCATAATGCCAATATATCAAAAATTTTGATATTAGAAACAATAAAATGTGTATTTTTGAATCTATCTGTGTTTGCTACTTTCCGGTATCGGATCACGCTGATCCGACAGAAATAACCAAAACCACTTCAATAGGGAGTAACGAACATGGGGAAACTTCACAGCACAAAGGGGCTGATTGCGGCAGGCGCCTTGGTCACCGTACTTGCCGGGTCGTTCAATGCGACACCAGCAAATGCACTCGACAAGCCGGCCGGTTTTGCACAGCGTCCACTTACAATGATCGTGCCTTATGGAGCCGGCGGGGGCTCCGATCAACTTAGCCGGGCCATGGCAAAAGCCATTACGCAAGTCGCGGGCATCAACTTCCAAGTCGTCAACAAGCCCGGCGGCGGCGGCACTGCCGCTATTCCAGATTTCATGCTGGCTCCTGCCGACGGCTATACGGTCATGGAACATATCGACAATGCGGTTTCCGCCTACGCCAAAGGTGACATTCGTGAGAACCCCAGCGTTGACTGGGTGCCGCTGTGCATGGCGCAAATTACCTTCAGCCAGCTTTACATCCGCCCCGATGAAACGCGCTTCACCGACTGGGGGTCTTTCCTGGCTTACGCCAAGGCCAATCCCGGCAAGACATCGATTGGTAACGTAGGCAAAGTCGGCTCGATGGAAGTCATCAACATGAAAAAGTTGGAGACCGAACTCGGCTTCAAAACCAAGCAAATCAGCTTCGATAAGCCCTCCGAACGCTACGCGGCGCTGATCGGCGGGCACGTTGATGTCTTGTTCGAGCAGCCCGGTGACGTCAGCAGCTTCCTCGCCAACAAGTCGATGAAGCCGATTTTGTCGTTCTTCGATTCACGGCCAGGCGAGTTCGCCGACGTCCCCACGCACAAAGATGCCGGGGCAAAGTTCGAAGCGCTGCTGCGGTTCCGGGGCTTCTACGTCAAGAAGGGCGTGCCTGCGGACCGCATTGCATATCTGTCTGACGCCTGCAAAGCCGGCTTCAACGCTGAATCGTTCCAAGCCTTCAACAAAAAGAAGTTCATGCATCTAATTGACAGCTTCAGAGACACCAAAGGCTCCGTTGAACTGATCAACAGCGCGGTAAAAACCTACAAAGCGGTTTTTGCCAAGTAGTCAAGGCGGCAAACATCAAAACCGGGGACGCCGGACTCCCAGTGTCCCCGGTTTGCATCGCGGGCCGCCCATAATGTCATTGAGGAAATGCAGGTATGTTCAACGGCAATGAGAAACTCAGTATCTTCCTTGAGTGGCTGACATGGCTCGTTCTCGCCCTTGTCGCGTACAATATTACGTACGAGTTCGATAAGCCGCTCGAAGGATACAGATACGGCGCCACCGGCTGGGTGCGATTTGTTCTGATCTCCATCGTATTCGGCGCCACCTTGCAGGCAATCTTCAAGCATTTTCGTTGGGAAGAAGTCGAAGCCGATGAGGAGGATCAGGCGGACACACTGGAAACCGAAAGCAGCTGGCGCCGGCGAATCCGGTCGATTTCAATCTTCGTAGTGCCGCTTATCTATCTATGGCTGGTGCCGCGGACGGGTTTTTATCTGACGACGCCCTTCTTTATCGCGATCTACATGGTCGTCCTGCACGTCAAGGGATGGAAGCCGTTCATCATCGTTCCATCCATCGTCTATGGATTGATCCTACTTATATTCACGCGTCTGTTTTACGTCGCGCTTCCGGTCGGAAGCTGGCAGGCCTTCTACGATATCAACAACGCAATCATTGTCACAGTTCGTTCCGGACTGTAGGGGGGAAGAAGAAATGGTCGATTTCATCGCAGGTACACAAGCCCTCTTCCTTGATCCAACAGCACTGATGATCTTTGTTGCCGGCGTCATTGGCGGAATGATATTCGGTGCCATACCGGGCGTTAACATGCTCACTCTTGGGGCTGTTTTGCTTCCCTTCACGGTCAGCATGGCACCGCAGCATGCAATTATGCTGTTTGCTGTAATCTATTGTTCGGGCGTCTTTGGTGGCGCCATCACCGCCATATTATTCAACATACCCGGGGCACCGGAAAACGCGCCGACCTGTTTTGACGGTTATCCGATGACGGTCAACGGACACGCTGGCAAAGCTATCGGCGCGGCCGTCTCATGCTCGGCCCTTGGGGGCATTGCTTCCGCGATTTTGATGATGTCGGCAACGCCGCTCATTGCTTCTTGGGCGGTCAAAGCGTTTGGTCCGCAGGAAATCTTCTCACTAATTGTTTTCGGGCTCGCCGTGTCGGCTTCGGTTGGGGCGAAAACCCTTTGGAAAGGATGGCTCTCCATATTTCTAGGACTGGCCATCGCCACAATAGGTACGGATCCTGCCGGTGGGATACCCAGGTTCGACAAAGGGGCAATCCTCGGCATTGAATATTCATCCTATTACCTCGCCGCTGGCATTCATTTCATCCCAATGATCCTCGGTTTCTTCGCGGTTGCCGAAGTGTTCACGCAGGCCGAAAAAATTTCCCTGGGAACACGGACGCGGCACAAAGCGAATATCGAATTCCCGAGTTGGCTCGAATTCTGGGCGGAGCGGATTACCGTTTTGCGCTCTATGTTCATCGGATTCTTTGCCGGCATCCTACCCGGTATTGGCGCGACGCTTGCGGCCTTTCTGAGTTACAGCCAGGCCGTTCGCTGGTCAAAAAAGCCGAAAGAGTTTGGCAAAGGTAAGCTCGCCGGCGTGGTCGCATCGGAAACCGCGAACAACTCGGCGACTGGGGCGGCAATGATCCCACTCCTCGCTCTGGGGCTGCCGGGCGGCGCCCTTACTGCCATGATCATGGGGATTTTTCAGATTCATGGGATGGAACCGGGCCCACTGGTGTTCGTAACCTCGAAGGACTTGGTGTGGATTACTTTTGCCGCCATGTTCTATGCCAACGTCGCGATCCTGTTCCTGGGCTGGGTTCAGACGAAAACGGTCGTGCATCTGCTTCGGATACCGTTCCGCTGGTTGGCACCCGGCATTTTGATGCTGGCAACCGTTGGCGCGTTTGCGCTCAGAAATCTCACCGTCGATATCTGGGTGATGTTTCTGGCTGGGATCGTTGGTTACTTCCTGCGCAAGACCGGATACTCCGCCGCCGGCATCGTGCTGGGCCTGATACTTGGGAAGCTTGGTGAATCGACCTTTAGCAAATCCATGCAGTTGATGGACTACGATTATATCGCGTTTCTTCAGCGTCCGATTTCGGCACTCTTGTTGACCGCCGCCGTGGTTGTCGTTGTGTCGAATATTGTCCGTGAGATCCGCCACACGCGTACAGCGGCTCTCGCAGACTGATCCTCCACTGGGCATCAGACTCGGAGATCACAGAACAATTGGCTCAAGATAGAGACATATTGCTTTAATTCATCAATTTTGCTCGAAATGTTCTCATTGGAACAATTCGCAGCATCACATCAGAATTAGGAGGCCAACATGTTGCCGCTTAAAGGAATTCGGGTTGCAGAATTTACGAACATCGCTTCGGGGCCGTTTTGCGGTATGCTGCTGGCGGATATGGGCGCCGAGGTGGTGAAGGTTGAAAAACCGTCCGGTGATGACATGCGCTATTGGCCACCCGTCACTGAAGGATACAGCGAGAACTTCGCTTCCGTGAATCGCAACAAACGCTCTATCGCCATGGACTTGAAGTCCGAAGGCGACATTGAACTCGCGCGGGAACTTTGCCGACGCTCTCATGTGGTCATTGAGAACAACCGTAGTGGCGTTATGGACCGTCTAGGCCTTGGTTACGACGCATTGAAGGAGCTCAATCCGGCACTGGTCTATTGCTCGATTAATGCTTTTGGATCAGACGGCCCGTATGCGCACCGGGGCGGGTTCGATTTGGTCATTCAAGCGGCGAGCGGCATCATGAGCGTTACCGGGGAAGATGATCCGGTAAAATGCGGTGTGCCGGTCAGTGATTTTGCAACAGGCCTTTACGGGGCATTCGCCATCGCTTCCGCCCTCCGCGAGGCAGAGAAGACCGGCGAAGGCGTGCATATCGATGCGTCCATGCTGGGATGCTCCATTGGGATCGCGGCGTTGCAGACCAGCGAGTTTTTTGGCACGGGCACCAATTCACCCCGGATGGGATCTCGCCATCCCCGCAATGCCCCGTACCAAGCTTTTGAGGCCAGCGACAGCTACTTTGCGTTGGCGGCCGGAAACGACAAACTTTACAAAGACGTATGTGACTTGATTGGCCGCGAAGATTTGCTTGAGCGCGAAGAGTTCAAAACCACGTCGCTACGGGCTAAGAATCAAACGCAGTTGGCGGAAATCCTAGCGCCGGAATTTCTCAAGAAAACGGCCAAAGAATGGATCGACGTATTTGGTGATGCCGGTGTGCCCTGCGGGCTTATCAATTCCTATGAACGCTCCCTGTCGCACCCGCAAGTCGTCCACAGTGGTTGGGTCCAGCCAATGACGCTGCCAAACGGGGTTGAGACCAAGACATTCGGTAGCCCCTTGCGGTTCAATTTGGAGTCACCGAAAATTCGCACCATGCCACCGGCTCTCGACGAGCACGGCGCGGAAATTAGAGCGGAATTGGCCAAGCCGGTTTAAACCACTGGCAAAAGGCCTATTGCTGAAGATCAAGCGGGCCTCCCATGGTCAATCTCCAACAGCAGGAAGCAGGATTAACGAGACACCCTAAAGGCCGGCCAGCGGTTTCAGCACAGTGTTGTAGAGTTCCGACTTGGTTTCGACACCGAGGCCGGGTGCGTCGGGCACGGCCACCGTGCCGTCCTCGATCACCGCATCGTCGCCGAAGCCGCCGAACGGCTGGAACACCAGCGGATAGGTTTCCGTGCCACCCAATTGCAGCCCGGCCGCCAGGTGCAGGCCCAGTTGCTGGCCGCCGTGCGGGCCGTGGCGCTCGGGCCGCCAGCCCAACTCTTCACCGGCTTTGACGATGGCGATGAACTCGCTCGGCCCGTAACACAGCGACGGATCAAATTGCAGCCAATCGCGGTCGCGCCTAAGCCCGCCGTGGCGCATCAGGTTGACCGCATCGATCAGCGAGAACAGGTTTTCGCCGGTCGCCAAAGGCATGGCAGCTGCGGCCGCCAGGTCGGCATGGGCGGCATAATCCAATGGATCAATCGGCTCCTCGAACCAAGCCAAGCCGTAGGGCGCCATGGCGCCCGCATACTTAAGGGCACCGTCGAGGTCGAGCGCGGCATTGGCATCGACGGCCAGGTTTTCACCACTGCCCGTCACCTCCAAGGCTGCCTCGATGCGCGCCATATCCTGTTCCAGCGGCGCACCACCGATCTTCATTTTCATCAACGTATACCCGGCGTCGCGATAACCCTGCATCTCGGCCTTCAAACCATCCAGGCCTTTGTCCGGGTCGTAGTAGCCGCCGCCCGGATAAACCGGCACACGCGTGTCGAACTGGCCTGCGTTAAAACGCTCGGCGATAACACGGTAGAGCGGCTTCTCCTCAATTTTCGCCACCGCGTCCCAGATTGCAGCATCCAAGGCACCAACGGCAAATGCCCGCTCTCCATGGCCGCCGGGTTTCTCGTTCTTCATCAGACACGCACGAACGCGAGCCGGGTCGAAATTGCCGCCGCCATCATCGAGCAGGCTTTCCGGATCGGCTTCAAGCACGCGCGGGATCAAGCGCTCACGCAGCACGCCGCCCTGCGCATAACGCCCGTTGGACGTAAACCCGAACCCGACCACCGGTTTGCCGTCGCGCATCACGTCGGTCAGGACGGCAACGACACTCAACGTCATTTTGGAAAAATCGATGAACGCGTTGCGCATGGTCGAACCCAGCGGCGCCGATGTTTCTCTGATCTCAAGTATTCGCATGAAATAACTTAAAGCCGAGTTCTTGCGCCACATCAAGGCGCCACTTACGCTCGCAGGATAGATTCTTAAGCCAAGGGTTAGGAGCCGGCGAAATGCTCAAACCTCTTCTCTTCGCCACGTTAGCCGCTATCGGCAATGCGGTGTTTGTCTACGGTCAGCGCGCCGCACAGCCGACACCAAACCCCTTTTTGTTCACTTTCGCAGCCGTTGCCGTATGCGCCGCGCTTTTCGCGGGCAGCGCGCTTGTTTATCGCTCGGGCTCGGAGGCGGCCTATTTATCGACCAATTGGAAAATGGCGACACTCAGCGGCATCGGGTTTTTCCTGACCTTCACCGGTTTCTTCCTGCTCTACACCAATTTCGGCGCCGCCCAATATACGCTCTACGCCGTAATCTCCATCCTGACCACAACGATTGTCGTCGGCGTTTTGATTCTCCGTGAAACCTTCAATCTTTATCACATGGCCGCCGTGGTTCTCGCCATTGCGGCCATCGCACTGTTTACGATCGGAAACAACCAAGCCGGAGGGTGAGCATGGATCTGTTCTTCGTCTTGCTGATTTTGCTGGTCGCCACCCGCACGTTTGGCGAAGTGGCGGAGAGATTGGGCCACCCCTCGCTGGTGGGCGAGTTGATCACCGGCATCCTCATCGGTGTGGCACTTGCGCCCTGGGCCGATACGGAAGCCCATATGTTCGGCTTCGGCGGGATCGAGAAGAACGAAGTGTTTCGCGCGGTCACCGATCTCGGCATGTTTTTCATCATGCTTTTCGCCGGGATCGAATTACATCCGCATGAAATGGTGAAACATTACCGCGCCGCTTTTTCCGTAGCGTTAGGCGGCATGGTCTTGCCAATGGCTATGGGGTTTGGATTGGGTTGGTGGTTCTTGCCGCATTCGGAATACTTGGTCATTCAAGCGTTGTTCGTCGGCACGGCTTTGGCCATCACTGCCGTACCGGCGACCGTTCGAATCCTGATGGACCTGGGGCGCCTGCAAAGCCGTGCGGGACAAGTGATCATTGGCGCAGCGGTGTTCGACGACGTGCTCAGCCTGTTGCTGTTGGCCTGGCTGACCGGGTTCCTGAGCGCTGGAACCGCACCAACGCTGACCGAGTTCGCATTGCTTGGCTGGAAGATCGTGATTTTCTTCGGCGTCACGGCGTTTATCGGCATTGTCGTCTATCCGCGCGGCGGACAGCTGCTGAAACACGTGCGCGAGAAAGAGCTGGAGATCAGCGTCGTGTTGATTGCCGCACTGGCGTTCTCCGTTTTCGCAGATTGGCTCGGCCTGCATTTCATCATGGGGGCGTTCGTGGCCGGCGCCTATTTCGGCCGCAAGACCGTAGATAAACGGACATATGAAGATGTGCGCTCGAAGATTTCCGCCATGACATTCGGGTTCCTGGCGCCGATTTTCTTCGCCTCTGTAGGGTTGAACCTGGATTTGAGTGCGGTCACTGAAATCCCGCTGTTCTTGATCTTACTCCTTGTCGCTGCGTTCGCCGGCAAGTTTTTGGGCGCCGGCGCCATGGCGATGGTCAGCGGCCTGAAACGCGGCGAGTCAGCCGCCATCGGCATCGGCATGAGTGCCCGCGGCGCCGTCGAACTGGTGATCGCCGATATCGCGCTTGAAGCCGGCCTATTTACTATACCTGGGCTCCATTCTCCGGTGATCGTGCATATGTTCTCGGCTGTCGTCATCATGGCGGTGGTCACCACAGTGGCGACGCCGATCATGTTGAAACACATTCTGACCCGCTGGGAAGTGGACTAAGGGAACAGTCGCTCAGCCGGCCGCCATGCGGCGTTCGCGTAAAGACATGGCGGTAGCCGCCTCATCCGCGCCGGGTTGCATGGGCGTGGAAATAGCGGACACGGCAGCACGCCAATCATCCTCTGTTTCGCCCGGACGGACCTCCAGGGTATCAAAGCCGCAGCGATGCAGCGCCAGGTACTGGTCGCACAGGATATCGCCCACGGCCCTCACTTCGCCTTCGAAACCGTACCGTTCGCGCAATCGGCGCGCGTTGGAGTATGAGCGCCCATCGCTAAACACCGGAAACTCCAGTGCCACCAGATCGAGGAATTCCAAGTCGTCGGCAATTTCGCCGGGCGTCTGTTCACTGGTCAGGCGCACGCCCAAAGGCCCACCTCGTAGTATCAGGCGTTCGCGATCCTCACGCCAACGGCGCAAGCTCATGATGACCGGCCCACTGGCGGGAATGTCGGCATCGTCATCGAGAAAAACCCAAGAGTCTGTTACCGAAACACCATTTCTAAGCAGCGGCATCGAAAGCCTCCCCGTAAATACGGTCCTTGAACGGCGCCTCGCCCAAGCGACGGTAGGTATCAATAAAGCGTTCACTATCGCGACGCAGGTTGACGTAAGTCTCAACAATCGCCTCGACTGCGTCGACGATACGTTCACTTGAAAGCGCAGGCCCGATGATCTTACCCACGCTCGCATCCTCGCCGGGCGCACCGCCGAGCGTAACTTGGTAGTATTCCTCGCCCTGACGGTCGACGCCCAAGATACCGATATGGCCAACGTGGTGATGCCCGCAGGCATTGATGCAACCCGAAATCTTGAGCCGCAATTCACCAATGTCATGCTGGCGTTTTAGGTCCGCGAACCGCATGGAGATGCGTTGCGCCACCGGGATTGAGCGGGCATTTGCCAAGGCGCAAAAATCCAACCCCGGGCAGGCAATGATATCGCTGACCAATCCGACATTGGCGGTCGCCAATCCAAGTCCCTGAAGTTCCTGCCACAAGGTGGCCAGATCCGATTGCCTGACATTGGGGAACACGAGGTTTTGTTCGTGCGTGGCACGCAATTCGTCCAGGCTGTAGCGTTCTGCCAAGTCGGCGATGGCTTCCATCTGGCTGGCTGTCACGTCGCCGGGCGGCTGCCCTTCCGGTTTCAGAGATAGCGTAACAATGGTGTATCCGGGCTGGCGGTGTGCCGCGACGTTGGCCCGAACCCATTGCGCGAAGGCACGGTCTTCGAAACGTTTGGCGGCGAATCCTTGGTCCTCAGCCGGCAAGTCTTCGTAGGCGGGCGGCTGAAAGTACGTCTTGATCCTCGCGATCTCGGCTTCCGGCAGGGCCAATGCGCTTTCTCGAATGCGCTGCCATTCGTCTTCCACCAATTCACCCAAGGCATCGATACCGAGCTCGTGCACCAAGATTTTGATGCGTGCTTTATACTTGTTGTCGCGCCGGCCCATCAGGTTGTAGATACGCAGCACCGCCTCCAGGTAGCTCAACAGGTCGCGCTTCGGCAGGAATTTGCGGATCGTCTTGGCGATCATTGGCGTACGCCCCATGCCGCCGCCAACCAACACTTCGAACCCGATCTCGCCGTCCCAGTTGCGGCGTAAAATCAGTCCGATGTCGTGGAAGCGCACGGCGGCGCGATCCTCAGCAGCCCCCGTGACGGCGATCTTGAATTTGCGCGGCAGGAAGGTGAATTCCGGATGCAGGCTCGACCATTGACGCACGATCTCTGCCCAAACGCGCGGATCCTCGATTTCATCCGCCGCGACACCGGCAAAAGGGTCCGCGGTGACATTGCGGATGCAATTGCCAGACGTCTGGATGGCGTGCATCTCGACACTCGCCAGCTCTGCCAGCATATCCGGCGTATCTTCCAGCTTGGGCCAATTGTATTGGATGTTCTGGCGCGTGGTAAAATGACCGTAACCGCGATCATATACTCTCGCGATCTCCGCCAGCTTGCGCATTTGCGCCGATGACAGCACGCCATACGGAATCGCAACCCGCAGCATGTAGGCATTGAGTTGCAAATACAGTCCGTTCATCAGCCGGAGCGGCTTGAATTGGTCTTCCGTCAACTGACCATCGAGCCGGCGCGTGACCTGGCCTCGAAACTGCTCCACCCGTTCGCGCACGAGTGCATGGTCGAACTCATCATATCTGTACATACGGCAGCCCTCCCTAGGCGGCGCCGAAACGGACGGCCTCGACGCCGTCCGGGTGGGTAAGGTGCTCGGGCATATCTGCGCGAGCAAAATCCACGTGGGTCGAAGGTCCGAATGCGCGGATGCGTTCGCGCAAGCGTTCCGGCATCAAACGACCATCTTGCAACGCGAGACTGACCTCATAGACACCAACAACACGTTGGTCGTCTTCGGCCCTTTTGCCTTCGGCCAAAGCGGCCTGCAGATCAACATCGCCAACCAGACAACCGTCCTCCAGGCTGCTGCACCAGTCGCCCTCCGAGTCCAGATATACAACGAGACCATCGCGCAGATCGTTGGCGGTAATGACATATTGGGACATGGCTGGCTCCCGAGTTGAGCAACATGAGAATCATTGTATTAACGACATATATATGTGCTATTAAATTAATTACGTCAATAATTTTGTTATTTATATTTGTTATACATTTTTACTGTGTATTTATTTTACCCTGCTGCAAAACCTGTCATAGAAATGTCGCGAAACCCTGATAGGATTGGATTTCCATCCTACTCCCCCACGGCATTTTGGAAGCGATGACACAGCAATGACTTTTAACGTCCTTTTCCTTTGCACCGGCAACTCCTGCCGGTCCTCCATGGCCGAAAGCCTACTTAATCATTTGGGCGCAGGTGCTTTCCAGGCCTTCAGCGCCGGCAGCCACCCGGCAGGCAAGTCAATCCCAACACATTGAAATTATTGAATGATCTGGGCCACGACACGTCACCGCTGCGCTCAAAAAATTGGGACGAGTTTGCCGCTCCCGGCGCGCCGACGATGGATTTCATCGTTACCACTTGCGACAACGCCGCTGGTGAAGTCTGTCCCATCTGGCCTGGCCATCCGACGACGGCGCACTGGCCCTTCCCCGACCCAGCTCCCTTCCAGGGCGGCGAGGAAGAGACCCGCGAGGTTTATCTCGGTGTCTATCGACAGATTGAGGAATGCGTCCGGCGGCTTATAGATTTGGCTGGCGACGACCTGGACAAAGACGCCATCGCCGCCCAGCTACAAAGTATCGGACCGGCCGGTTAAAGCTTGCAGCTAATCCGCGTTTGCCGCTTCCACCACGACATCGAACAGCACCTGCGCCCCGGCCGCTAGGTCTTCCGGTGTCGCGTTTTCGGCCTCGTTGTGGCTGATGCCGCGCTCGCATGGTACGAAGATCATTCCCGTCGGAGCCAGGCTGGCCATCTTGCAAGCGTCGTGCCCGGCACCGGAATAGACGTCCATGCAAGGTATATCGCGTGCCTTGGCGGCACGGCGAACGGCATCGACGCAACCGGCATTGAACTGCACTGGCTCCGCTAGCGACGTCCGTTCAATCTCAATGCCCAATCCCATGTCCTCGGCGATTTCCCGGCAAGCGCCGCTCATGGCATGTTCCAATTGCAACAGTTTGTCGGCATCGGGGTAGCGGCTATCGATGGTGAACACGGTTTCGCCGGAAATGGTGTTGCGTGAATTGGGCCGGACACGCACGTGCGCGACGGTCGCAACCGGCGGCGGATCAAATTGGAAAGCCGCGCGGTTGATGGCGTCGGCCATGCGTGCGGCACCCAAAAACGAGTCCTTGCGCTGATCCATGGGCACCGTTCCGGCGTGCCCCTCCTCTCCGGTGACAGTAACCAGGAAACACCTTTGTCCTTGTGCGCCGACCACGGCGCCGACGGGAATGCCCTCTTGCTCCAATATCGGCCCTTGCTCGATGTGGTTTTCGAAATAGGCCTTTATCGGGAATCCACCCGGCGCCTCAGGTCCGGCGTAGCCGATACGCTCCAACTCCGCCCCGAATGATTTGCCGTCAGGATCGGTGGCAACGCGCACTTCGTCCTCACCGATCATTCCAGCGAACACCATGGACCCCATGGTCTTTGACGAAAATCGGCACCCCTCTTCATCCGTCCATACCACGATATCGATCGGCGCGCTGGTCTCGATGCCTCCGTCATTCAATGCACGCACCACTTCCAGGCCGGCAAGCACACCATAAGCGCCGTCGAAACGTCCGCCCAAGGGTTGCGTGTCGAGATGGCTACCGGTCATGACCGGCGGAGAATCAGCGTCCGTCCCGGCGCGGCGCGCAAATATATTGCCGACGCGATCAATGCGTATCGTACATCCGGCCGCCTCGGCCCACTCGATGAACAGATCGCGCGATACTTTATCTTCGTCGCTGAGCGCCAAGCGGCACACCCCGCCGGCAGGCGTCGCACCGATCTTTGCCATTTCCATGTGACTTTGCCACAGCCGGTCGCGGTCGATCATACAAGTTGCTCCTCAATCCATTGAGCTGTTCGGAAAAGTTGCGCGTCATGTCCGCGCCGGCCGATCACCTGCAACCCGATGGGCATGCCGTTCGGCCCGGTCATTGCCGGTAACGTTAGTGTCGGCATGCCGGTCAATGTCCAGATTTTTTGAAATACCGGATTGCCCGTGAAATCCAGCCCTACAGGTGCTTCCCCCGGTGCGGCCGGTGACAACAGGGCATCGACGCCCTCGAACAATCCATCCAAGGCGTGGCGGATGGCTTCCGCCTTGTCGATAGCTGCAATGTAATCCTCAGCAACGATCTTCTTGCCAACAGAAATGCGTTCGACAGTTTCCGTCAGCAGTTTATCGGCGTGCGGCAAGTTCTGACCCGGATTGGCCGCGGCGCTGGCGTCCATGATGGTCGCATGAACGTCGAGCGCTTCGTCGACCACGGACGGCGCGGTGACATCATCAATATGGCCGAGCTTACCGATTAGGGCATCGAAAATAGCCGGGGTCGTTTCTTCAATGGCATCCCACGGTGGGCCCTTGAAAACACCCAGGCGCGGCGGGCTGTCGACAGGTTCGTTCAGGGCTTCGGCCAATTTGCACCCGGCGCGGTAGCGCATCTCGAAATCCGCCGCATCATGCACCATCAGCACATCGGCAATGAGCGCCAGGTCGGCCAGGCTGCGGGCGTAGACGCCAATATGGTCAAGCCTGCGCGACAGGATGAACACGCCCGTTCTGGGGATCGAGCCGTAGCTCGGTTTATAGCCATGCACGCCGCAGAATGACGCCGGACGGATCATCGAGCCGCCGGTTTGCGAGCCCACGGACAACGGCACCATCCCGTCCGCCACCGCCGCCGCCGATCCGCTGGACGAACCACCCGGTGTGCGAGCCAAGTCGTGCGGGTTGCAGGTGGCGCGCGCGCCGGACAACGCGAATTCCGTCGTCACGGTCTTGCCCAGGATCACTGCGCCCGCTTCGCGCAACAGGCGCGTCACGCATGCATCTTGTTGAGGCTGATGTCCGGCAAACAGATCCGAACCGTATTGCGTCGGCATGTCGGCGGTGTCGATGATATCCTTGAGGCCCACGGGAATGCCATGTAGCGGCCCGAGATTTTCACCGCGCGCCGCAGCCTCGTCGCAGGCACGTGCCTGAGCCAAAGCCTTTTCGGCATCCAAATGGGCCCAGGCTTTTACATTGCCTTCACGCTCCTGGATCCGTGACAAACATGCCTCGATCATGGCTACAGACGATTGTCGTTCGGCCATGTCACAACCCTCCGATGCTCTACGCTGCTGCGGATTGCCGGTTGCGGCGCCATGCCGTCAACTGCAACAGCAGCACCGGCAATGCCAGCACCACTCCGATTGCGCCCGATTGCAACCCTGGCGCCACCACCAAGATTGCCGCAACACCCAACAACCAGCGATGCCAGGGCCGCATGTCAGCGACGAAGTAACCGGTCAGCGCCGCACCAAGCATGACAATTCCCAAGGCACTGCCGCCCGTGGCGATGAAGAACTCCTCCCAGGTGAAGCCATCAAGTACCAGCAACATCGACGGCGCATACATGAAGACAAAAGGCACCAACGCCTTGGCCGCACCCAGCTTGAATGCTGTATTGCCGGTCTGCATCAAATTCGCCTGAGCGATGGTTGCACCCGCGTAGGCTGCCAGCGCGACCGGCGGTGTGATATCCGCCAACACACCATAGTAGAAGACGAAGAAGTGTGTCTGCATGGGATCGACACCCAGTACCGCCAGCGCCGGCGTCGCCATGGTGGCAAGCACCAGGTAGGTGGCCGTCGTCGGCAGACCCGCGCCCATCACGATGCATGACAGCGCCACCAACACCAGCGTCATGAACAGCGTCGCCGATTGCACAGTCAACAAGCCGGTGGGATCAACTGCGC
>JAERTE010000037.1 GCA_016845145.1 Rhodospirillaceae bacterium | reverse complement strand
GATTCTGTTGTAAAACTCGATTGTCAGCGGATTATTGATGTCCGCTTATAGTAATAGCGGACGTTTCTTCTCCCGCTTTCGGCTGATGCCGGTGCGGGATTTTGTTTTTCGGCTTGTTGTTTCATTATTTTCATGCATTTCAGTCTGTCGCAGGGACCGGTGGCGGTCTGTTTACATATCGCGCCAGTTTCCGAAGATTTTGCGCCGTGGCCGTTAGCAGGATTTCGTCGCGGGCACCGCTCAACCCACGCAGCCGAAGTCGATCCAGTCTGAATATATTTTTCATATGCGCGAAGGCCATTTCCACCTTCTTGCGCTCGTCAGCCATTACCTTGAATGTCTTCGTTTTAGCTAAGGCACGGGCATAATCACGGGCGTCTTCATTAATGTCGCGTGGAACTTTGCGCTGCGGGGTGTTGGGGCAGCACCGTTTCTTCAACGGGCAGGAGCGGCAGTCTTTGGTTTTGGCCAGATAACGTAGTGTGTCATCATGGATGTTGCCTGTCGTCTTTAGAGTGCTGCCACGCGGGCAGGTGTAAACGTCACGCTTTGCATCATAAGCGAAGTCCCCTTTTGAGAACGTTCCATCCGTGCGCTGGCTCTTGTCCCAAACCGGAATATGCGGATCAATATTACAATCCAAAAGCGCCTTCAGGGTTTTGCTTGATCCGTAGGCCGTATCGGCGGCGAGGCGTTTGGGTTTTAGGCCGAAGCGATTGATCACGCGTTTGACCATTGATACGCAAACCCGGTTCTCCTCAATGCGATTGGCGCGAGTGCCCTCGGCATCAACAATGACGCCCAACTTGTTGTCGATCAGATAATTGGCGTCATAGACGAAGACGGGTCGCACCTTTTGCTTTTTGGTTGCCCAAGTAGCTTGCGGATCAGTTAAGGATATGGCCTTTGGCGGCTTCGCTCGTTTGCTCCCCTTGTTCTCATCAGGGGTATCCTGATCCAGAGCATCCAAATACTCCGTAACTGCCCGCGACGCCTCCTTGGCTTCAGGCCAGTCAATCAGCTTATCACCAGGTCCCCGCTTGATCTGATCGACATCAGCCTTGATATAGCTGGCATCAACCGAAAGCGACTGGCCGCCGACCAGTCCTTCGGAGATGCATGCGCCAACCACCATCTCAAAAACCAAACGAAAGACATCGGACTTGCGGAACCGCTCATGACGGGCGCGAGAAAAGACAGAATGATCAGGGACAGCATCTTCAAGACCCAATCGGCAAAACCAGCGATAGGCCAGATTGACTTGGACCTCCGAACACAGTTGGCGTTCCGAACGGATGACGAAGACATAGCCGATGATCAGCATTCGTATCATCAGTTCAGGATCAATCGAGGGACGTCCGGTGTGGCTGTAATAAGGCTCCAGTTCTTCGTGCAGCCAGTTCAGATCAAGAACCGCATCGATCCGGCGTACCAGATGATCGGCAGGAACGACATCGTCTAGGGAGAAGCTGTAGAAAAACCGATCTTGAGAACTCTCCAGCCGACCCATCATCGTTCCGTCCTCCTGATAAGTATCAGGAAAATGGAATCACGTTATCAGGTCTTGAGCAAGGAGAGTTTTGCAACAGAATCAGGGGGTAGAGCGGAAGTGATTTCACATCCGCGAAAACTTCCGGAATTGACCCTTTTCGGACTTCTCACTGGCGATGCACTACAAGCTATAAATGACCGGTGCGGGGCCGCAACTTGATGGCGAGCGCTCAATTGCCAAAATATAATCGGCTCGGCAATTTTAAATACTGGCTCTTCACCGCATAGAGATGGCCCCAGGTTCTTCCATCTGGCGGATGTTGGGATCGTTTAACGGAGTATCTGCCAGACTGCCATTTATCTGTTAAATTTGTCGTTCCCGGCTCGGCGTGTGTTGAAATAATTCCTTGTAACATCTAGAAAAATTTGTCGCCGAGGCAAAGCCACAGGCGAGGCCGACTTCCGAAATTGGCATAGATGTTTGCAGCAAAAGGAAGCGTGCACGGTTCAATCTCAATTCTAGATAATAGCGTGTTGGCGTTTGCTGTAAGTATTTCTTAAATAGCCTTTCCAGTTGCCGCGTGGATAAATTGACGGAATTTGCCAACTCGCCTGAGTTCAAAGGCTCTTCAAGGTTTTCTTCCATATAGGCGATAACGGCCAGTAACTTCGGGTGATAAACTTTCAAACGGCTGCTCAATGCCATGCGCTGGCGTTCATGGCCGTCGCGGATGCGATGATGGGTCAAAATATCGGCTACCAAAGACGCGGTTTCATTTCCGCATTGCTGGGAAATGATATGCAGCATCATATCCAGCGCCGAGGTGCCCCCGGCGCAACTGAAACGATTTCGATCGATTTCGAAAAGACCGCTGCTGATATCAACCTCCGGGAATTCCTCGCTGAACCCATCGACATATTCCCAATGTATGGTGCTTTTGTATCCGTCGAGCAATCCCGCCTGGGCCAGAATATGGCTCCCAGTACAGATGCCACCCAAAGCCGTGCCATGGGATGACAGCCGCCGCAGATTGGCGATCAATTTCGGGTCGGATTGATTGTGTAAATCCGCGCAACCGCAAATGATCACGCTGGGCAATATGTCAACATTCACATAAGAGCCATCGACCTCAACCCTGATACCGTTAGAGGCTTGAACAGGCTTGCCATCCAGGGAGTAGAAATACCAACTGTAAAGTTCGCACCCGGCGACTTTGTTGGCGAGCCTCAGGGGCT
>JAERTE010000036.1 GCA_016845145.1 Rhodospirillaceae bacterium | reverse complement strand
CTGGCGTTGCCGCCCGAGATGCCGACCGTTTCGCCCGCGTTGATGTGCAGGTTGACGTTTTCGAACAGTGGCGGCAATTCGTCGCCATCCTTGTTTTTACCGTAGGAAAAAGTGACGTTTTGCAACTCGATGTCACCACGCACCGGCGGCAGTTCCGGCAAGCCCGGCATTTTTTCCACCTGCATGCCGAACAGATCGCTGAGCCGTTCGCGGGCCAGTTGGATGCTCTGTAGGCGAGTCCAAATGCCGACCGCTTTTTGCATCGGCTGCATGGAGCGACCAGAAAGCATTGTGCATGCGGCCAGACCGCCAACCGTGAGAACGCCGTCGATAACGAACGTGGCGCCGTAACCAACAACGCCGAACAAAACGATCTGCGAAAACAACGCGCCAGTGCTTTGTGCCGAGGCACTATTGAGAGCAACGTTGTATTCCGCTTCCGCACAGGTTTCCTGCAGCCGCTCATAGCGGCGCACCATCTGCTCTTCCATGGCCAGGCCCTTGACGGTGTGAATGCCGCCCAGGACCTCGATGATGAAACTGAAGCGCCGGTCATCGGCGCTTAGCCGTGCGGACAAGGATTTCCGGAGCTTGCGGCCGAGCCACCAGGCCGAGATACCAAACAATATGATGACAATGATCGGCACCATCACCAGATGCGACGCCAGGAATGCGATAGCGGACAAGTACACAATGGCGAACGGCAAATCGCAGGCCACCAGAATGGCTTGGCCGGCGTAGAATTCCTTCAAGGTGCCAAGCGCGTTGTAGCGCTCCAGGTGCGCGCCGGCACCGTGGCGGTCATAATCGATGATGGAGACGGTCATCAGCCGTTCCATGGCGGCACTGCCGGCCAGATGTTCGAAGCGCGCGCCCATCCACCCCGATACATACGAGCGCCCCAGTCGCAGCAGCGCCTCGAGGATAAGCGCTGCGCCAACACCGGTGATCAATAATATCAACGTGCCTTCAGCAGAGTTGGGAATGATCCGGTCATAGGCCTGCAGCAGCGTGATGGGCATGGCCAGCGCTAGCAGATTAATGAATACCGATGCCAAGATCAGATCGAAGATACTGCCCGGCATGAAGGCTATGGCGCCCAGTTGCCCAGGGCCTACCAATTGCTGTTTCGGGCGTCCGAATCCGAACATGCCTTAAAGCGCCGCCTTAGCCGATAGGAAAATGCCCAGTCACGGAAGAAGTCGAGCGTCGGCCCGCGCACAGACTCCTCCACCTCTGAGTTGTCCATGAATATGCTTAACAATCAGTTACGAATCAGCCGAAAGCGGCGGATTATCAATGCTTGGCGTAGAGTTCGCGGAAAATCTTCCGCGCCGTTTTAAGAGCTTCCGCACGCGGCAATCCCGGCGTCATTCGTGGATCGTATAGCGTCTTGATCATGATGCGATCACTCCATGAAAGACGCTGCGGGCTGCCCGTGTTGGAAAAGATTGTTGACCACGGTGGATTGGCGTCATTGGGCAGGCCCAGGCTTTGGGTCATTTCTTCGAGCACGCAGTGATTGGTCTTTACCGCGGACCGTGTCTTATTGACAACAATCACCGCCTTTTGAAACTTGTTCCCCGTTTTGTCCGGCCAGGCCAGGAAGTAACAGCCACCTTGGGCCGCCAGTCGTTGCAAGATGCCGCCGGGGACATCCGCGAGATCGGGGTTGGCCATCTGCAGGGGGGGTACGAAATTAATGATGAAATTCGCCGGCCAGCGGGATTTTGCAACGTCTTGTGTCTTCAGGCCGGTCAATGTGGCCAGTGTAGAAAGGTGGCGCTGCACATACTTGAGATGGTTATTGGAGACGGGTTGTGCTTCCATCCGCCGCGAGACCCGGCCGCCAGCCAAGCGGGTGACGATCTCGCCGTATTCGCGCACGATAACGCGCAGCGGCATTTGCCATTTGCGGATTGCACCGGCGGCGTTGATGCCCTGAAATTCACTGCCGAAAACCACCGTTTCGAACAGCCCGGTCAGTTGCTCGACGCTTGGGCGCTCCTCTTCGGTGCGCAAGTCCGGGTCGGCAGCATCCGCCGAAAAAACCGGCAGCGCCGCCAATAGAACGGCTGTTAAGAAATACGAGCTTGATCGTCTCACGGGGTTCCGTTCACAGCTATCTGCTCGGGGGCTGTTTTGCCCTCTGCAGCATACTCTCTATTGCGTGTCCCCTGTCAATATTCTCAGCGATGCGAGCATTTGCCGTGCAATCGGCTGGAATGATGTGAATTGCTGTTCCGGTGCCGTGTACGACCATACATGGGCGACCGTACCCGTCGGCCTGGGAATGGCGATCAGATGCTTGCGGAATCGTTGTCCGCTATGGGTGTAACTTACGGATATTTGCCGGCCAACCAGACGTCGTCCGTCGCGTTGATATGCCCAGGGTTTGTCACCCAGTATCTTGAGATCGCGGACAGCATTTCCCAATGACGAACGCAGTTGATTAAGGGCGCGCTGCACCGATTCATCACCCGTTGTCGCGCCGCTCGGTTGAATATTCTGCACGCCGATGATCGCTGCGTATTCAGGTGTTCCCTCGCGCCCGCTGAACATGGCAGTCATTGCCGCCGGTTGGGAGAAGTCCCAATCGCTCGGATAATCCATGACGTAGCCAAACCCGGGCTCAGAGAATTGCTGGCTGCTGGTCGTGCTTACCGGCGTCGGTTTTTTTGCAGGTGTCGGCATAACAGCAGGTTTGGGCTGAACAGGATTAGTCCGTTGTGCCACGTCTTGCGTTGCCGGTTTGAAGTTATCCAGTATCCAATTGAATTCATGGCTTAATTGGTTGAACTGATGGTGTGGCGCCATATAGATGAAAACATAATCATTGGCGCCGCCGCGTGCGACGATTACGCGTGCTTGTGAATTGGAGCCGGTATAAATGACTTCGTGCGCGGGCAGGCCCGCGACCCGAAGCGCGCGTTCTTCACCACGCGCCGTCCAGGGTTTGCCCTCGCCCAGATACTTCGCTTCCAAAAGCGATGACATTCGCTCAAGCGGAATGTCCTTGCGCGTTGGTCCACTCTGCATATTGACCGCATATCCCTTGTGCGAACGAATCGCCACTTGTAGGCCATCTGCCTTTTCGGAGATTTTCGCACCGGGCGGAGCAACGATCCGAAAACCCAGTTTCGGGTGCAAAAAGGCCTGTGCCACAGGCTTGCTGGATGCCGGAACGGCCCCGGTATCAGCATTGCCAAGGCGTGCTGATTGCGGCTGTAAGTGTTGCTGTGCCTGGGCTGCAGGCGCGAATAGCGCTGCAAGAGCCAAAGCCGTCACCAAGCGGTTGCGCATGGCGTCCTCCAATCGAATTTCGGTTTCCACACCGTCCGCATCCGCGACAAACCCAATATAACGGATGCAACAGTAGCGATCTTACTTCTGGTTTCGTAAAATTGAGGTTAACATTCGGCTTCGAAATGCGTTTGGGGAGACTTGCCCATGGCCCGTGTAAAGGACGACTACCGATCTCTATCCGGTCGGCAGAAGGCTGCGATTTTCATGCTGGCGGTCGGTAACGTTCACTCCGCGAGTTTATTTGAGAAAATGGACGACGAGGAGATCCGCGAACTGTCTCAGGCGATGGCGTCGCTGGGCTCGATTAACGCATCGGTAATTGAACGCTTGTTCGTCGAGTTCGCCGACCAGCTGTCATCGGCCGGCGGGCTTGTGGGTTCGGTATCGTCGACCGAGCGCTTGCTGATGGGCGCGCTGCCCGAAGACCGCGTCAACCAGATCATGGAAGAAATGCGCGGCCCCGCGGGCCGTACCATGTGGGACAAGCTGGGCAACGTGAACGAGGCCGTGCTG
>JAERTE010000035.1 GCA_016845145.1 Rhodospirillaceae bacterium | reverse complement strand
GTTTCATCAAGCCCCCTCCTCTGTCGCGACGAATCATACCCCCCTGCCCACCGAACTTGAAAGCCCCCTCTTGCTCCGCTGCCCCAAGCGGCGCAAACTCACGCCATGAATCAGATTGAAATCCCCGCCGCCTTTTACCGGGGCGGCACGTCAAAGGGTGTGTTTTTCCGAGAGGAAGACCTACCCACCGAACGCGAACAGCGCGATGAGATGTTTCTACAGGTCATCGGCACGCCCGATCCTTACGCTCGGCAATTGAACGGCATGGGCGGCGGTATCTCGTCGCTATCCAAAGTGGTCAGCGTTGGCCCCGCCACACGTGACGATGCCGATGTTGACTACACATTCGGTCAGGTGGCCGTAGACCGGCCTGAAGTCGATTACTCAACCAACTGCGGCAATTTATCATCCGCCGTCGGCCCATTTGCCATCGACGAAGGAATGTATACACCCGACGTCACCGACGGCGTCACCACGGTGCGTCTGCACAACACCAACACAAGCGTCGTCATTCATGCGCAAATTCCGGTTGCCGGCGGCAAGGCTGCTGTGCTGGGTGATTTCGAAATTCAGGGCGTGTACGGCACGGGCGCTCGCATTCAATTGGACTACCTGGAACCGGGGGGCGCCACCACCGGGGAATTTCTGCCCGCCGCTGGTGAGGTCATCAGCACGCTTGATGTGCCAATAGAGGGACAAGTCACAGTATCCATGGCCGATGCTGCCACCGGAATGGTCTTCATAGCGGCGGACGATTTAGGTGTCACGGCCACGGAAAGCCCCGAGGCCATTGACGGCGATAGGGAGTTGATTGCGAGATTGGACCGTATCCGCCGTGCGGCCGGTGTCGCCATGGGGCTCGCCAACCGTCCCGAAGACGTGCCTTTGACAAACCCGCGTATCGGCCTATTGGCGCCGCCGCGCGAATTCACCGCACTCGACGGCACCACCGTCACCTCTGAAAGCCAAGACATCACCGTACGGATATTATCGCTGAAAAATATCCACCGCGTCGCACCACTGACCAGCGCGCTTTGCCTGGCAGCCGCCGTTCGGGTCGAGGGATCGGTGCCGAACCGGATAGCGCAGGCAAACGGAGGAGATCTCCGCATCGGCACGCCGTCCGGCGTATTGCCGGTGGGCGCGGAAGTCGCACATGCTGACGGACAATGGAAAGCGGTATCGACCCGCAGTTATCGCACGGCAAGACGGTTGATGCAGGGCAGTGTGTTAATTCCGAAGCCCTAATTCAAGGCGGCGATGATGGCATCGACAGCGCCATCCCAATCGTTTAGGCGAGGCTGGCGGAACAGCCGCATGCTCGGATACCAAGGGCTGTCATCGCGGTCTTCAAACCATCGCCACTCGCAAGCGAACGGCAATATCAGCCAAACGGGCTTGCCCAGAGCACCCGCCAGATGCGCAACCGCCGTATCGGGTGAAATCACCAGATCGAGATTGACAACGGCTGCTGCTGTATCGGAGAAATCCTTCAGAGATTGACCAAGCGGCGTGATCGTGTCGTTCAATCGCGCTTCAGCAATATCGTCGGCCTCATCATCCTTCTGCAGACTAAACAGCTGAATTTCCGGAAGCTCTGCAAGGCGTTTGAAGACTGCCAGACCCGGTGATCGCCATTCGTTGCGTTGATGGGCGGCGCTGCCTTTCCACACGAGGCCGACGCGACGCAAGCCCCCAGATGCGCCCAATCTGTCGCGCCAAGCGGCCTCGGCGCGCTCCGGGACAGAGAGGTACGGAACGTCCGCCGGCATGGTATTGAAATCCGTGTTGAACACCCCCGGCAAGCTCATCATCGCCACCTGGAAATCGAACGATGGCATTTGCTCTCCAAAAGGCACCACCTTCTCAACACCCTCCACGCCGGCCATCAGACTTGCGATGACACCCGGGCATTCAACAACAACATTGGCGCCGCGTGCCGCGACCATGGGTAAATAACGTGAGAACTGCAGACTATCGCCAAAGCCTTGTTCAGCGTGCACCAAGACAGTTTCTCCGTTGAGCGTCTGCCCGTCCCATTTCGGTTTGTGCCAGTCGCGGCGAACTCCGACGAAATGGCCCGTTTGCCAACGCCATTCGAACTCCCGCCAGCCATCTTCAAATTGCCCTAACTTCAGCAACGCCTGCGCCCGATTGCGGCGAATTTCAGGATTATCAGGAAGTGCAACAAGAGCCTTATCGTAACACTCGATAGCGCGCGCCGTGTCTCCCATTTCCTGGCGTACAACCCCCATATTCCCCCACACCTCGGGAATCTCATCCGATTTGGCAATAGCAGCTTCGTAACATGCGGCTGCATCATCCAGTCGATGGCGCACACGCAGGACATTGCCAAGGTTCACCAAGGCCTCCAGCATTTCCGGATTAAGATTCAGGGCTGCATGAAAATGCGTCTCGGCTTGATCGAGTTGATTGGCGTCCCGCGTACGCTGTCCTTCCGCAAAATGCGCCAGCGCCAAGTTATGTTTCGCCGCCGTCAGATCGGGATCAACCTTCAACGCGCTAACCGCGGCCGTCAGTGCCGCAGCCGACTGCTCGGCTTCGAGCAATGCGCCGGAAAGCTCGCTCAATGTTTCGGCGTTGTCCGGTTCCAGAGCAAGAGCCGCGCGCGCGGCATCAACGGCGTCGGCACTCCGGCCAAGGGCACGCAAGATTCGCGCCTTGTTGGCATGATACACGGCAACGGCGGGAGCGGTTTCAATCGCTCGCTCTACGTTTTCCAGCGCCGTTGCGTGGTCGCCCCGTTGATGGGCGATCAAGCCACTTAGATGCAAGGCATCCGCGTGCTGCGGATGGGTTGATAAGATTTCACGATAGAGGGCCTCGGCTTGATCAAGCCGGCCTTCCTGATGCAGCGCGACGGCCGCCGCCAATTTACGGTTTGCTGGCACCATTCTCCTGGACGAGAATCGTGATTTCCACACGGCGGTTCTTGGCGCGCCCCTCTTCGGTCTCATTGTCAGCCAGCGGACGGCTATCGCCGAAGCCTTGCACGGTTATGCGCTCCGATGGAATTTGGTCACTATCGACAAGGATATGTACGACCGACGAGGCACGCGCCGAAGACAGATCCCAGTTGGAGCGGAAACTGCCGCCGGTAATCGGTATGTTATCTGTGTGGCCGGATATGATGATATCACCGCGCGTTGACGCCAATATGGGAATCAGGCGAGCCAGAGTCTCCAAGAAAAGGTCGTTGGCATCGGCCCGGCCGGACGTAAAGGCAATCTCGCTGGGGAACCGTAACACCACCTTCCCTCCTTCGCGCTCAATGCCGACGCGCGACCCCTGCAGGTTTTGGTGAATGGCTGTCTTCAGGTCCGTTTCAAGTACTTCGGCGCGGCTTTTCTGAACCTCCTTGTATGTTTCTTCGATGGTCTTCTCGTCAATTTTCTCGAGATCCATTTCCACCGGCGGCTTTTCAGCAGTTTCAGGCGCACCCGAGTGCTCCTTGGGTTCCGGTGGGGGGATCAGCATGGTCGTCGGAGTATCACGGGTGGCGATGCCGCCAACTTCGATCATGCCACGCATATGATCCATCATGCTTGATCCGAATGCATTCTTCAGGGACCCCGCCAAGGCTTTGTATTTTTCAGCATCCATGGTCGAGTACGTGAACAGCAGCACAAAAAAAGTCAGCAGCAGTGACATCATATCGCCGAACGTGACCATCCAGGTCGGTGCGCCACCGCCCTTCTTGCCACTTTTCTTGCCCTTGGTCACAGCTACTCTTCCGCTTCTTTTTTCTTCGCCCGAGCCGACGGCAGGAACGCCGAAAGAGTTTCGGATATCACCTGCGGACCTTGGCGCTGATGGATCAGCAATACGCTCTCGAAAACCAACTCGTTGACGGTTTGGTCCAGGTTGGTTTTTGCCGCCAATTTGTCGGCAATGGGAATAGCGACCAGATTGGCGATGAGAGCGCCATAAAACGTCGTCAGCAGCGCCACCGCCATGGCCGGTCCGATATTGGCCGGGTCATCCAAGTTGGCGAGCATCTGCACCAGACCGACCAACGTACCGATCATGCCGAACGCCGGCGCTGATTCCCCGATGCCGCGGAACATGGTCTCACCTTGTTCCTGGCGGATGATCATCTGATTGATTTCCTGGTCCAGGATATGTTTGACGTTCTCTAGGCTGTGCCCGTCAACTACCAGTCGGATGCCTTGTTTCAAAAGCCCGTTGTTGACCTTGAATTCCTGCAGCGCCAAAACACCGTTCTTGCGCGCGGCCCCGGCCATTTCCAGAACTTCATCGAAAATCTCGGTCGGATCGCTGGAAACATCCTTGAATGCGGTCCGTACGCCTAAGCCGAAGGCCGCGATCATGTCCGACAGCCGGAATTTGATCAGTGTCGCCGCCAACGTGCCGCCAAGCACGATCAGGATGCCCGGAATATTGAAAAACAGCGCGGCCTCGCCGCCGAATGCAATCGCGGCGCCGATTACCCCCAACCCGAAAATCAAACCAATTAGTGTGGCGATATCCATGCCGTCAACTGAACCCTTGGAAGAAAATCACAATAGATAAACGTTTAGAATAAGTTATCCGCCAAATACCGCGCCGACAAGCGGTCTTAAGCTCCCACACCCGTACGGAAAACACATTGATGCGGATCAAGAATCTGAATTCAGCGAAGAGGGCACGTGAAACACCTTGAGCGCTAACGTTGCATCATCCAACATGGGCGCGGATTCAAGCGGGAGGCTGCAATGCAAGCACGTGACGTTAAGACATCCGAAGATGCCAGAAAGCTTGTTGAAGAACGCGGGCTCGACCACGTCAAAGTCGGCGTCTTCGATATCGACGGCATTCTGCGTGGCAAATATATGAGTCGCGACAAGTTCTTTTCCGCCCTGAACGGCGGGTTCGGCTTTTGCGATGTCGTGCTGGGCTGGGATTCCTACGATCAACTGTATGACAACGTTTCCGTCACGGGTTGGCATACGGGTTATCCCGATGCCGCGGTACGCGTCTTGCCCGAGAGTTGCCGTGAAATCCCGTGGGAGGACGGCATGCTGCTGTTCTTAGGCGAATTTATCGACGATCACGAAGCTGTATGCCCACGGGCGGCGCTGCGCAGAGTCGTCGCCAAGGCCGACGACATGGGTTTCAGCATCAATGCGGGGTTCGAGTTTGAGTTTTTCGTATTTGAAGAAACCCCTGCCTCGGTCCGTGAAAAGAACTACCGGGATCTGCGCCCGATGCAGCCGGGTTTTTTCGGCTACTCCGTATTGCGAAACACAGTCGAGAGCGACTTCTACCAGAATTTGCTTGATGGCTGCCAACGCATGGATATGGGGCTGGAGGGCCTGCACGAGGAAACTGGGCCCGGTGTGCTCGAAGCCGCCATCTCCGTCGATACCGCCCTGTCCGCCGCTGACAAGGCGGCTTTGTTCAAGACCTTTGCCAAAATCATGGCACAGAAAAATGGCATGATGGCAACCTTCATGGCCAAGTGGTCACCCGATTGGCCGGGCCAGAGCGGCCATATACACATGTCTTTGACAAACAAAGACGGCAGCAGCGCCTTCCATGCCTCTGACGGCCTGCATGGTATGTCCGATACCATGCGCTATTTTGTTGGCGGACAGCAAAAACTGATGCCTGAAATGCTGTCGACCGTCGCATCGACGGTGAATTCCTACACCCGCCTGATCCCAGACTTCTGGGCGCCGACCGATGCGTCGTGGGGTATCGACAACCGAACCTGCGCCTTGCGTGTCATACCGGGCTCACCCAAGTCGCAACGTGTTGAGTATCGTATCGCCGCCGCGGACATCAATCCGTACACGGCGCTGGCCGCATCCGTAGGCGCCGGGCTTTGGGGCATCGAAAACAAAGTCGAACCGGACGCGCCGATCAAGGGCAATGCCTACGCCAAAACTTTTCCCAAACGATTGCAACTGCCGCAAACGCTTTGGGAAGCAGCGGGAAGATTGAAAGCTTCGAAGCCGGCACGGGAAATCCTGGGTGATGCCTTCGTCGAGCACTACGCCGCCAGCCGGGAATGGGAGGAGCGCGAGTTCCGCAAGCACATTACCGACTGGGAAATGGAACGCTATTTCGAGATTATCTGAACCATGAACACCGAGACCACCCCCTTTGGTAATTGGAATTACCCCACAAACGTACGTTTTGGAGTTGGGCGAATTTCGGAGCTCGCGGATATCTGCGGGACCCTGGGTATTCGACGGCCATTGCTGGTGACCGATCCGGGGTTGGCGCCACTCCCGATGATTGCCGATGCCGTCGCCGCGCTTGAAGCAGCAGGTTTGCCGGCGACGGTTTTCTCCGACATTCAGGCCAATCCCGTGGCCGCCAATGTGAATGCGGGCGTGAACGTATTCAATTCCGGCGGACACGATGGCGTTATCGCTTGGGGTGGTGGCAGCGCCATGGACGCGGCCAAGGCCGTTGCCTTCATGGCCGGCCAATTACGTCCAATCTGGGATTTCGAGGACATCGGCGACAACTGGACCCGTGCAGATACTGACAGCATTTGCCCGATCATCGCTGTACCGACGACGTCGGGCACAGGATCGGAGGTTGGACGCGCTTCCGTCATCACCAACGAAGAAACCCACACCAAGAAAATCATCTTCCATCCCAAGATGCTGCCGCAAACGGTCATTTGCGACCCGGCGTTGGTGGCAGGCCTACCACCCAACCTGACGGCCTGGACCGGCATGGATGCACTTGTTCATTGCCTAGAAGCATACTGTGCGCCCGGCTATCACCCCATGGCCGACGGCATCGCCGTGGAAGGGCTTCGGCTGGTCAACGAGTGGTTGCCGAAAGCCGTTTCCAATGGTGCCGATTTGGAAGCTCGTGCGCATATGATGTCGGCTGCGGCCATGGGGGCGACGGCCTTCCAAAAAGGTCTTGGTGCCATTCATTCACTCAGCCATCCCGTGGGCGCCATCTACAACGCGCACCATGGCCTCGCCAACGCCGTATTTACGCCTTATGTCTTGGTTCACAATCGAGCCGCCATTGAGGAGCGTCTGGAGCGCTTGGCGCGCTGGCTCGGCTTTGCAGGCAATGGTTTTGACGCAGTCTTGGATTGGACACTGGAGCTTCGCCTGGCTTTTGAAATCCCGCACACCGCCGATGCGCTTGGGGTGGAAGAGCACAGGTTACCCGAACTTGCGCAAATGGCCGCAGAAGACCCGACCGCCGGCTCCAACCCTGTCGCTGTTGATACAGACGCCATGTTGAAGATGTACCGTGCTGCGCTAGTGGGTGGATTGTGATCTCATCGGCGCTCCTGGAGACGGCCTTGGTCGCCTTCACGACCTTCTTCGCTACAATTGGGCCCGTGGATGTTGCGGCCATCTACGCAGCACTAACCACGACCAACACGCCGAGAGAACGCCGCCGTATGGCCATCAAGGGATGCGTGATCGCCGCAGCGATCATGTTGGCGTTCCTGGTGTTCGGTAATGGCGTTCTGACATATATGGGGATATCACTATCGGCGCTCCGCACAGCGGGCGGCATTTTGCTGCTACTGATCGGCATCAAATTGGTTTTCGCGGAGCCCACCGGCAGCACCTCCACGACTGAAGACGAGAACCGCGAGGCGTCCGCCAAGGACGATGTGTCGGTATTTCCGTTAGCAACACCGCTGATCGCCGGTCCCGGCGCCATGGGCGCGGCGGTGCTTTTGATGGGCGATGCGGGAGATGACCTGCAACTCGCAGCGGCTGTTATCGGCGCCATGCTGAGCGTTGTGCTCATAACTTTTGTGTTGTTGTTGATCGCCACTCAGGTGCAACGCCTGCTGGGCGTTACCGGCCTGCAAGTTATCTCACGTGTTTTCGGTGTCTTGCTGACTGCGCTGGCCGTGCAGTTCGTTTTCGACGGATTGAAAGGCAGTGGGCTGCTCAGCGCCGCGGCTTGACGGCATGCTCTACCCAATTGACGATTTCCCGCCACCGAACGGTGGGGTCCAGGATATCGGCATCAAGACCAAGTAACCATGACAAGTCTTTGCGCTCCGGATCTTCGTGCAACGTTTTGAGGCGCTCCGCATGAGCTTCTGCATCCGCAGGCGTCGCGAAAAAACCCTGGTCGACAACCCGTTGCGTATACCGCTTCACCAACACGGCCATGTCCGCCAAATCGAATTCCGGATGGTACTGCACGCCCCAAAACTCGCCTCGGGCAAAACGGAAGGTTGCTCCCTGCACACGTGAGAACCCGTTGCTCGCCAACACGGTTGCGCCGGACGGAAGAGCCGTGACTTCGTCAACGTGCACGGCCGGCGCATCAAACACGCCCGCCTTGCCGTCATAGAGCAAATGGTCTCGTCCCTGTTCACTGAGCACCACTTTGCGCGCCACTGCCATTTCACATCCCAATGGGCTCGCCGCCACGCTCCCGCCTGCCGCCGCCACCGCCACTTGCAACCCCCAGCAACTACCGTAAAACGGCACGCCTGCATCGAATACGGCCTTGGCCAAATCAACCTGCCGGGTGACACGCGGGTCGTCTCCGCCAAGCGGAACATTCAGTGCGGAGCCGCTCATCATGAACCCATCGTATCCGGTCAGTTCGGCTCCCGCCGGGAGCCCCGTATCAATATCCGCCGGATTGACAATCTCAATGATGCATCCCGGCGCTATCGACTGGAGAATTTCTGAAAAACACATGGTTCCCGTGCGCCCACCGCTGGCAATAGCTTGGGCGTTGATCTCGCGGGTATTTCCTTCCGCCAAAAGAAATTTCAAATCACTCATGCCGAAAGCCCATCAATGATTGCCGGCAACTCGGCATGACTTGCGCACATAGCATCCGCCGACGTATGCCCAGCGTCCACATCACGCTTTGCCGTAAATAGAACTGCACTCATGCCCACGGCCTGTGCTCCCTTGATGTCGTTGTGGTCACGATCACCGATATGCACCATCTCATCGAATCCCACATCCATTTGTTGACGGGCCGCCTCAAACATATCCGGGTGGGGTTTGGCATGGCCGACTTCGTCGGAGAAAGCGAAACCGCTGAAATGCCGTTTCAGATCGTGCTTTTCAAGCAGCTCGCGCAACCCCGAACCGCTGGTGATAATCGTGTCGGAAACGATGCAGAGCTTATAGCGTTCGGCCAGCGCGGAAATCGCTTCGGCCGCGCCTTCAATGGGGTCGGGCGGCACGTCGAGTTCCAAACGCACCATGGCGTCAGCCAATGCATCAAGCTCTTCATCTGGAAGCGTGCGCCCCAGCCCGTTCAACAGCACTTCCAAGCGCTCGCGCGCGGTCCAGGTGATGGCATGTCCCTGCCAGCATTTGACAAAGGCCGCATTGGCAACCTTGTAGGCGATGGCCAGTTCTTCGGTCGTGAGCGGCGCGTGGCGGTTAAGGGCATCCAGCACGAGATCATGTCGGGTTTGAAGCTTGCTCTTTAGACCAAGTGCTGCACGCTTTGGCTCGTCGGACTCGTCGGAAATGATCGTATCCCAGAGATCGAACGTGACGGCTTTGACGGAGGTCATTGGGTCGGCTTCCATTCTGCAGTGTTTTTGCGCGCTATTTCGATCTGCGAACGGTTCATACGCAGAAGCAATTTCTCCCGGCGTTCACGCGGGTCAGACTTGGGGTCATAAGCCAGCACCGCATCGGGCGCACGCTGGGCCAAGGTCAACCATTTGTAGGCCTCCAAATCATCAGTTTCGACCCCCCAGCCCTCCGCATACATGGTGCCGACAACATACTGCGCCACCGGATGCCCCCGCTCCGCAGCCTTGCGAAACCATGACATTGCGGCACCGTAGTCATGCGGCACGCCTCTGCCATTGAAATACATATCGCCCAATGCGAATTGGGCTTCACGGTGCCGTCCGAGCCCAGCAGCCAATTTCAACCATTCAGCTGCCCGGTGGTAGCTTTGCGGCACGCCGTCGCCGCGCGCATACAGCATGCCCAATTCGAATTGCGCGGCGATGTGGCCTTGTTCCGCCGCTTTGCGATACCAATACCGTGCGCCGCCGGGGTCACGCAGGTCTTCCGGTCCCGTACGGTAGGTTTCAGCCAGCCGAAATTGATCTGCTGTGGTGCCGTTCACAGCGGCTGGCCGCTGGGCTGCGACCGCGGCCTCGAAATCGGCACGCGCCTGGGCCTCCGGATCCATGTTGGTCTCGCCGAAAAACATGAATGCACTGCCCCCAGAAAGCAGCAGCGCGCCGATCACCACGATCCAATAAAGAATCCGCATCATTCAGGTTGTATAAGGATTCAAATGACGGTGAAACGAAAATCGATTGCGCGAACACCTCGGACGCCGGTTCTTCGTCGTCGCAGAGATAAATCACCGAGCCTTGTGGCTCGTCACCATGTTGTGTTCGTTATTACCGTTCTCACGATGACCGTTGGCGTGTGGGTCAGGCCGCTCGTAACAGGTAACCCGCCCGATCGAATTGTAACAATAGACCTGAGGCTTGATGACCACCTCATCTTCCTTGCAATAGTGATTACCGCGTTCAACGTAAATGTAAGAGCAATCCTTGCCACTGGAATATGACACGACATGATCGACGATGGATTTATCCGTACCGACAACCGTCATCATGTCAATCTGCGCAACGCCCGGCATCACCCCGGTTGCCAATGTCGGCGGAACCGCGCACCCAAGAAGTACACCGATTGACGATAACGCCAACAATCTGGCTCCGTTGCCGGCAATCATTTTAAGCATGTATAGGTCCTCTTGCTCGCTCTCACCCACTGGGAAGCTTGAAGCATACCATAAACACCATTAACAGCGGCTTAATTCCGGTTGTATCGGCTATGGCGCCATTTTCCGCAATGGTCGTCACAATGACGTGTTTCCGTTTCCCCGAGCGCTGAAAAATGGTACAACCCGCTGCGTTCGAAATTTCCTAAGCAGGTGACGATTATGGCAGTCGAAACTCCGATCTGCGATTTTGGCTGGAAAGCACCGGATTTCTCGCTTACCGGCACAGATGACAATACTTATATCCTCGCCGATGTGCGCGGGCCGAACGGAACCCTGGTGATGTTCATCTGCAACCACTGCCCCTATGTGAAAGCGATTGCCGATCGTCTTTCCTCGGATGCGAAGGCGTTGCAGGCGAAAGGCATCGGCGTCATCGCCATCATGTCAAATGATCCTGAGTACAATACCGAGGATTCTTTTGATAACATGAAGCTATTCGCCGCAAACAATGGTTTCGGCTTTCCTTACGTGATCGACACCACTCAACAAGTCGCTCGCGCTTATGATGCCGTTTGTACGCCGGATTTCTTCGGTTTCAATGCCGACATGGAATTGCAATACCGAGGCCGCCTGGACGCGTCGGGGCCAAACCCCGCGCCACCTGGCGCACGTCGAGAGTTGTTGGAGGCGATGACCCTCGTCGCGGAAACCGGCAAGGGCCCTTCCGAACAGATCGCCTCCATGGGATGTTCAATTAAATGGCGTGCGGACGCCGCTGAGTAACGCTGCACCGTACCCGCTTGAGAATACCGGGGCCGGCAAGTATGGTGTGCCGCCGTTTCCCGGAATGACGTTGAAAAGGAAGTAACGTGGCCGACGAACAAGACGTTCTGCTCCGCGAGATCGACGAGGACCTAAAGCAGGAACGCCTCGAGAAACTCTGGAATACCTACGGCAATTATGCCATTGCCGGAGCCCTGGCGCTTGTCATTGGTGTTGCCGGCACAAAGGCTTGGCAGAGCTATGACCTGGACCAACGCATGCAACAAGGCGAACGCTTTGCCGCCGCGTCGCAATTGGCGGCCGACGGGAAAGCCGAAGATGCGCTGAGCGCGTTGCAGGCATTGAGCAAAGACGCCAATGCCGGGTACGCCATGCTGGCCCGGTTTCAGGCTGCCGCATTGACCGGCCGACAAGGTGATGCGGCAGGCGCCGCAAGCATGTATGCGACACTGGCGGACGACAGCGCCATTTCCGACGTTTACCAGAACTTGGCCGTCGTGCTCGGTGCCTTGCAAGAGCTCGACGCCGGCAAGGGCGGCGGCAATCTCGTCTCCCGCGCCGACAGCTTAGCGAAGAGCGAAAACCCCTGGCGCCACAATGCCCGAGAGGTTCAGGCGCTGGCAGCATTGTCCAATGGCGACATGAAAGCTGCCGGTGAAATTTTCAAGGAATTGTCTGAAGCCGCAGGCGCTCCGGGCGGTGTTCGAGCCCGCGCCGGCGAGATGTTGGCGATTACCGGCAACTCCGACAACACCAAAACCAATTGACGCGCCGCTCAGGATCGATTCGAATGACATCCATGATGCGAAACCACAGCAATCAAACGGATCGGAAACTCTGGCACATGGCGGCGATGCTGGTTTGCATCGTTGCCCTCAATGGATGCGAATCCGTTACCGACACCTTTGATCGATGGCGGGGCAAAGGACCGCAACCGCCTTTGCCGGGAAAACGGATTTCGGTTCTGGATAATGATCGCACTCTTTCTGCTGATTCTGCTCTTGCAAGCCGGCCGATATTGCTCCCCGCCCCTACGCGCAACGCCAGTTGGCCGCAGGCCGGCGGGTATGCCAACCATGCCATGCACCACATACAGGTCGCCGATAATATTCAAAAGGCATGGTCGGCAGATATTGGCGATGGCGCGAATGACGAAGAACGGCTGAATTCCTCTCCGGTGATTGCTGACGGCATGGTGTTCGCCATGGATTCTCAAAGTCAAATCAGTGCGTACAACGTCAAGGACGGTGCCCGAATTTGGGATATCGAATTGGCGCCTGAAGATGATGATGAAGGCCACATCGGGGGTGGACTAGCCTATGATGACGGCACTGTCTTCGTTACCACCGGTTTCGCGGAAGTTGTCGCGCTCGAAAGCAAGACGGGCAAGGTGTTGTGGCGCAAGAACCTGACCGCCCCCATGCGCTCCGCGCCAACGGCCCGTGGCGGACGACTGTTCGTCGTGACGATGAACAATCAATTGTTCGCGCTCAATTCAAAAACCGGTGAAACGCTCTGGCAACACCGCGGCTTACCCGAAATTGCCAGCGTTCTCGGCGGCGCCAGCCCGGCCGTCGACAAAGGCGTTGTGGTAGTACCATATACGTCCGGTGAATTGATCGCGTTGAAGGTCGAGAACGGCCGCGTGCTCTGGCAGGATTCTCTTACCGCCGCACGCCGTACCGACGTTTTGTCCAATTTGGCCGGTATCCGGGGTCGGCCGGTGATCGACAGAGGGTTGGTCATTGCCATCTCCAATGGTGGTGTCATGACCGCAATCGACATTCGTACGGGCCAACGGGTGTGGGGCAATGAGATCGCCGGCATCGAGAGCCCCTGGGTCGCTGGCGACTACGTGTTTGTGTTGACCACCGATGCCGAAATCGCCGCCATCTCACGAAAAAGCGGTAAGGTCCATTGGGTGCGAGGACTGCCGCGTTTCGAAGATCCCGAAGATAAAGAAGACCCCATCGTATGGACCGGTCCTATCCTTGCCAGTGATCGGTTGATCGTAGCCGGCTCCAATCAAGAAGCCATTGCCATATCTCCTTACGACGGCCGCATCCTTGGTATCGTCGACATGCCCGATAGGGTGACCGTTGCCCCTGTCGTGTCCGATGGAAGTGTTTATTTCCTGGCTGACGACGCCGAATTGGTCGCTTACCGTTAATTATGCCGGCGCGCTAGCCGGATTGTGAAAACCAATGCCACTTACTGTTGCCATCATTGGCCGCCCGAACGTCGGAAAATCGACGTTGTTCAACCGACTGACGGGCAAACGCCACGCCATCGTCGATGATACGCCGGGCGTGACGCGCGATCGACGCGAAGGAAACGCACGTATCGGCGACCTTACATTTCATCTGATCGATACTGCCGGATTGGAAGACGCCGATGAAAATGCTTTGGAAGGCCGGATGCGCCAGCAAACGGAACGCGCTGTGTCAGAAGCTCATGTCGCGCTGTTCATGATCGATGCCCGTGCCGGCCTCACCCCCATCGACGAGCACTTCGCCAATTGGCTCCGTACTCAAGAAACCCCTGTTGTCTTGCTCGCAAACAAGTGCGAAGGCCGTGCGGCAGAAGCTGGACGCATGGAGGCTTTTGCCCTGGGGTTGGGCGACCCCTTGCCGGTTTCCGCAGAACACGGCGGTGGATTGAGTGAGTTATTTGATGCTCTGGAACCTTATGCCGCACAGGTCGCTTATGACGAACGCGATGTAGAGCCTATTGAGCCGGCGGAAAACCCACCGCTTCAGATGGCTATTGTCGGCCGCCCGAACGTGGGCAAATCCACCATGGTCAACAAACTGCTGGGCGAAGACCGTATGCTGACGGGCCCGGAGGCCGGCATTACCCGCGATGCCATTTCCATTCCTTGGGAATACGAGGGACGCGAAGTCAGTTTGGTGGATACCGCCGGTATGCGCCGCCGCGGCAAGATCGAGGAAAAACTGGAAATTCTGTCGGTCCAGGATTCCCGACGAGCCATCCAATACGCCGAGGTCGTCGTTTTGGTCCTGGATTCCAATGCCATACTGGAAAAGCAAGACCTTACCCTCGCCCGTCAAGTTGTCGAAGAAGGCCGCGCGCTGATCATCGCCGTCAACAAATGGGATGTCGCTGACGATCGAAAGGCAGCACTTCGTCGCCTTGATGACCGCCTTCAAACCTCGTTGCCTCAGGTGCGTGGCATACCGGTCGTCACTCTGTCGGCGAAAACCGGCAAGGGGTTGAACAAGCTGATGCCAGCCGTGTTCGAATTGCACACACAGTGGAATCACCGCGTATCGACGGCTGCGCTCAACCAATGGCTACGCGACATGACCGAAGCGCACGCGCCACCCGTGGTTGCCGGACGGCGATTGCGACTACGCTATATCACGCAAGCCAAGGCGCGCCCGCCGACCTTTATTATCTTTTCAACACGCGCTGACAAAATTCCGGAAAGCTATCTGCGTTATCTTGCCAACGGCCTCAGGGAGGACTTTGATCTCTGGGGTGTCCCGTTGCGCATAAATGTGCGTCAGCGGGAAAACCCCTACGCCGATAAACGCACGTAAAAACCTTTAAACAAAGCAACCTTCAGCCAAAAGTATTTCCGAGGCGACCAAAGCTGCTAGAGTGATTCCAGAGGATTCACTCAATGATTGGTGCTATCGGGCAAAGATTGATCAACCGATTTTGTGGAATTTGTAATCGCGTTGACGAGAGAGGGGCTCGCATGAATTTTGTGAGAGCGCTGCTCACGCTTGCCCTGATTACAACATGTAACGGGGCGAGTTTTGCAAAGCCCTTGGAAAAGGTCTCGATACAATTCCATTGGCTTCACCAATTCGAATTTGCGGGTTTCTACATCGCCAAAGAAAAAGGGTATTTCTCGGACGCCGGTCTGGATGTAACGATCCTTCCCTTCTCCAAAAGCAAGACAGCAGTGGTCGACGCCGTCGTCTCAAACCAGGCGCAGTACGGAGTCAGCTATTCGTCTCTGGTTTTTGATTTCCACAAAGATAAACCTGTCGTCGCGCTGGCGGCGATTTTCCAGGATTCACCGCTTGTCCTGATGACCCGCAACGACCCTGACATAAAAACGCCAAAAGATCTGCTGGATAAGAATGTGATGATCAGCGGAGATGCGCTAAACGCCGCGCCGATCATGGCATTGCTGTTCAGTCACGGCCTGTTGCGCTCCGACGTCATCCGCCAGAACCACAGTTACAATGTCGAGGATCTCATTTCGAAGCGGACCGATGCGATGACGGCCTATATCAGCAACGAGCCGTTTCACATGCGCGAACATGGTCACGACTACCGGATATTCGACCCAAAAGAATCCGGCCTATCCTTCTACGGCAATTTTTTGTTTTCATCTCAAGCCGAGGTTCAAGAGCACCCGGAGCGAGTTAAAGCGTTTGTCGATGCGTCGTTGAAAGGATGGCGCTATGCGTTTGAGAATATCGACGAAACGATCAGACTGATTCAAAGTAAATATAACGAGCAGAACAAGTCATATGAAAGTTTGCTTTTCGAAGCCAATGCGCTGAAAAAATTGGCGATCAAACGGGGCATTGCCATTGGTGATCTCAACTTAAAAAAGCTTGAAAAGGCCTCCGACGCCTACCGATTGATGGGCATCAAGCTGTCAGGCAAACCGCTGGAAATGTTTGTTTGGGAGGGCGCGCGGCGCGAACAGGACATTCAGCTTTCGTTTTCACCCGCTGAGAAGGACTTCATCGAGACCACCGTTGTTCAAGCCGCAACAACGACCAATTGGGCGCCATTTTCGTTCGTAGACCCCGAGACCGCTGCCGCTGTCGGCATTGGTTATGATTTCTGGGAGCAGATTGTAAACACGGCCGGCCTCCAAAGCCGGGTAACCAAATTCGACAGTTTCTTGGATGAACTGAAAAGTATTCGAAATAAGACGCAAGACGTCATTTACAGTGTCGGGAGAACCAAAGAACGCGATGCCTATTCATTGTTTACGGTTCCCTATGCGAGATTCCCCTTAGCGATCGCCACGTCGAAAGATGAAAACTTTATTCCGGACCCGTCCCATCTATTTGGGCGAAAAATAGCGATTGGTCGTAATTTCACCGCACATAAGATGATGGCCCGCGTGTACCCCGAAATCGACTACCTTCCAGTCAACAACGTGAAGGATGGACTTCAAGCGGTAACCAGTGGAGAGGCATTTGCCTTCATCGACATCATGCCGGTGCTTGCCTATTCGATTAACCAGTATGGGTTCACCAATCTGAAAATTTCAGGAAACACCGGATTGGTATTCGATCTCCGAATTATGGTTCGCGATGACTATCCGGAGCTCGTCTCCATCGCAAACAAAGTGATTTCCCAAATACCGTCCGGCAAAAAGCAGGAAATATTGAACCGTTGGTTCAATGTGCGTTACGAGCAAAGCATCGACTATCAAGAAACCCTGCCTTATGTGATTGCCGTGCTGGTTATCGCCGCCATGATTTTTTTCTGGATGTTTCAAGCCAAGCAGCAAGCGCAGCGAGCGAATCGCGCCAAATCAGAGTTTTTGGCATTGATGAGCCACGATCTGCGCACGCCCCTCAATGCCATCATGGGCTTCAGCGACATGATACGGACGCAAACGCTCGGCCCACTCGGCAATTCTCGCTATGAGGAATATGCCGCCGACATTCACAAGAGCGGCAGCCTACTGGTGAACCTGATCAACGATATTCTCGATCTCTCGAAGATCGAGGCCGGTCGATATGAGTTGGCCGAAGAAACGGTGAACATATCGGACCTGATCGATACAAGCATCAGCCAGTGCGCGGTCTTGGCACACCCATCGCGTATCGAAGTGGAAAAACGCATACCGGACAACTTGCCGCATCTGAAAGGCGACGAGCGGGTGCTGATTCAGATACTCAACAATCTTGTGTCCAATGCGATCAAATTCTCACACGAAGAGCAGCGTGTCGAAATCGGTGCCAGCGTCAGCGCCAAGAACAGCATCGTCATCGAGGTGCACGATACCGGAATTGGCATGACGCAAACGGAACTGTCAAAAGTACTCAAGCCTTTCGAACAGGCAGACAGGAAAGAGGTGCGGCGCCAGGCCGGAACGGGTCTCGGGCTTTATCTCTGCCACAGCCTGATGGAGTTGTTCTCCGGTGAACTGAAAATAACCAGTACTGTCGGGGTGGGCACAACCGTCACATTGGTCTTCCCAGCTACACGGACGCTTGCCTCTATTCAGTGACGCTTAACCACCACCTCTTTGAAACGCTCGATCGAAACGCTCCAGCGCATTTTCGCGTTCGGCGTCTGTATACTCCTCGAACGTCAAAGTCACCATCGTCGCAGGAACTGCCAGCAGCGCGATTTGCCGCTTTCCCTCCGGTCCCAGCTCAATTGTCCAGGTGCCGGCCTCGCTCTCCAGCCGCATGGTCGTGCCCGATACAGTTTGGGTTTCTTGATCGATGGCATTGGGGATTGAGCGGAAAAAATCTGCGTGGGTGACAGCCATTTCCTTTCTGATAACCACAGCGTTACTGGCCATTTTAGCCCCCGGCAACAGGTGGCCAAACAGCAAGCGCGTCGCCGTCACTCAGGGTTGCGCTTTCACGCGCACCGGGCGGCACGAAACTGCCATTGATCAGCACAAGATGGCACATGTCTTCCGGCACACTATAACGCTGCAGTACGTCCGCCACAGTAACGCCCTCTTCCACATCCAGGGAGACTTCATTCTTCTTGGCCTCAGGCGGCAGGTATTTGCCGAGCAGCGCATAGAGCTTTAGCGTGATCTGCACTATTGCGAACCGTCCACATAGGCTTCCATGAACCGGTGCGGATCGACCATCAGATGGTCTTTCCACTCGCCCAGATGACGCCGCGATTGGATCAAGCCGCGCAGCACGCCCACATGGTCGGTTCGCCCCAAACTGAGACATCCGACCAAGACATCACCGTCGAACTCCAGGCGTAGGTACCGGAAACCATCCGCGTCGACAACTTCTGCCCGATCCCCACCGTCAACACCCTGCCACGCGCCATAGCTGACGGAAATCAGCCCCATGGTATCGAGCACGTTCATAATCAGGCTGCCCTGGTATTCGATCGGCTTACCGGCCATGTTCATGGCGGCGATGCGGCCGTGTTCGGTAGCTGTCGGCTGAATGGCATGCACCATCCAACCGCCGGTCGAAAAGTCCGGGCCCTCGGCGCAATCGCCCGCCGCAAAAATATTCGACACGTTAGAGCGCAAGTGATTGTCGACAACGATGCCGGTTTTCACCTCAACGCCGGAGCCCTCCAAAAAGCCCGTATTGGATTTCACGCCAGCCGCAACCACGACCAGATGCGCCGGCAACTGGTCACCGTTGTCGATATCGACCGTAAGTGTATCCTCACCATCACCGGAACGCGGCTCCAGCTTGGTGACGCGTGCACCTGTACGCACCTGAACACCTTTCTGTTCGCACCAGCGTTTGATCATGTCGCCACCGGTCTCGTCCATCATACGCGGCAGCATGCGGTCTTCCATTTCGACGACGGTCAGATTGACGCCGCGTTCGACCAAAGATTCCAAAATGATGCAGGCAATAAAGCCCGCCCCGATCAACACCACGTCAGCGCCCTCATCCGCCAAATCGATGATCTTGCGCGCGTCGTCCAGCGTCCAACAATGATGCACGCCAGGCAGATCCAAGCCTTCGACGGGCGGCTTAATCGGGCTGGCGCCAGTCGCAATCAGAAGCTGTTCATAATCTTGCGTATCGCCACCTTCCAGCGTCAACTTGCCGGCATCGGCATCAATACTCTCGACCCGGCCCTGCCGATATTGAATACCGAGCGTATCGTAGTGTCCGTCGGTCTTGCGCAGATACGTACCCGATTCCTCGACCTTGCCGGTCAGATAATAGGGAATGGCCATGCGTGAGTATGGCGGCTCGGCCTCGCCTCCTATCAGCACCACACCCGTACTCGGATCGGCCTTGCGGAGCGTCTCTGCGGCAACCACGCCGGCCGGACCGGCGCCCACGACGACATAGGTCATGTCAATCTCCCTTAGATATTCTTTATGGTCTTACAATGGAGAAAAACCGCCAGGGGCGAGGCTTCTCCCCGAAGCCTCACGCCCGACGGCGGTCCCCTCCCTGTAAAGTCTTACAGAGCCAAACGATCCAGCGTCTCGTTCGACGGCACGCCGTCCGCCGTCCAACCGCGCAGTTCGTAGTACTCCGGCAGCATCTTATCGAGGCCGTTGGTCAACCCCTTGGCGGGGCCGGTCTTGGCGGCGTCTTTCAGCAAACGCCCAGGCAGATTGTCATCCGCCGCCGTGAAGCCCGCATCGTTATTGAACTTGCGCTCCAAATTCCAGATGCGCTCACCAACCTCCAATAGCGTCTCGGTGCTCCAATCGCCGTCGCACGCCGCATCCAACTGCGGCGCCACGTCGTCGAGCGTCCAAGCAAATGACGTGAAGATGCACAGCCCAGCCGAATCAAAGGCTGCCGTGGCATCCTGGAACGCCTTCACGAGGCCCGCCTTGCCGTCGGTTTCCAACGGGTCGGTTTTCTCAGGGATACCGAGAATTTCCGACGCTACCGTGTAGCTGCGCAGATGGCACGCACCTCGGTTCGACGTGGCATAGGTCAAGCCCATGCCCTGGATACCGCGCGAATCGTAAGCCGGGAACTCTTGGCCCTTGACCGACATGGAGAGTTCCGGCTTGCCGTGCTTTTCACACAACAGTTTGGAACCCAAACCAATCTCGGCACCGAAGCCCTCACCCTTGCCGGTTAATTCGGCAAGCGTCGTCAGCGCCTCGGCGGAGCCGAACTTAAGCTCCAGGCCATCGGTATCGGCGGTGGTGATCACGCCGGTTTCAAACAGCTCCATGGCCGCGCCAACCGTCGCACCGAACGAGATCGGATCGTAGCCCTGCTCGTTACAAATGAAGTTGGCAAACGTCAGTGCATTGAGATCATCAACACCCGTCGCCGCGCCAAGCGCCCATGCCGCTTCATACTCAAGACCGCCCGATGCGTTTTGGTATTCCGGACGATCCTTCACGGTGTAATGGGTGCGCTCGACGGTCGACACGCGCCCGCAAGCAATGGTGCAACCAAAGCAAGCCTGATTGCGCACCAAGTTCGGCTTGCCATCGGACTCACGCGGTTCCGCCATGGCTTCGGCGGAGATGTTGTTGGCGCCTTCGAACTGCACGTCGGTATGATTGCGGGTTGGCAGCGCGCCGGTCTCGTTGATGACGTTCATCAACACCTGCGTGCCGAAGGCAGGCAGGCCCTGGCCCGTAACAGCGTTTTCCGCCAACACGGCCTTGCCTGCGTCGACAGCTGACAGGAAGGCAGTCGCGTCGGCCACGGGCACACCCTTGGTGCCGCGGATACCCACGGCCTTGAGGTTCTTCGAGCCCATCACCGTGCCGACACCGGAACGCCCGGCGGCACGGTCCATGTCGTTGACCACGCAGGCGTACTTGACGCCCTGCTCGCCCGAGACACCGATGGAAGCGACGCGGATTTGCGGATCGCCATGCGCTTTCTTGATGCCCTCTTCCGTGTCCCAGGTGGAGCCGCCCCAATAGGCGGACGCATCAAGCAACTGCGCATCGTCGTCTTGGATCATCAAGTAAACCGGTTTGTCCGATTTCCCCTCAAAGATGATCATGTCGTAGCCGGCGTTCTTCATTTCGTTACCGAAGAACCCGCCCGAATTGGAGCACGCAATGGCGCCCGTCAGCGCGCCCTTGGTGACAACCGAATATCGGCCCGCCGTCGACGCACACGTGCCGGTCAACGGCCCAGTGGTCATGATCAGCTTGTTGTCGGGCGATAGCGGATCAACTTTTGGGTCGACTTCTTCTACGAAGTACTTGGTCGCCAGTCCGCGCTGGCCCAGGTATTTCATCGCCCAATCCATATTCAACGGCTCGTTGGTGCACGTCCCGCTGGTGAGGTTCACACGTAGGATGTTCTTGGCCCATGCCATGATAAAATCCTCCCTTATGCTTGAGCTTGTGAGCCGGAATCGGTCTTCCCGGCCCATGCGCGCATTTTGTCCAAACCGGTCCAATCGGCATCGACGAACGTAATGGCGTCCGTCGGGCAGGCGCTGGCACAAGCCGGCTCGCCTTCACACAGATCGCACTTGATGACTTTGCCGGTGGCGGAGTTGTAGTTCACGGTGCCGAACGGACACGCAATGGTACAAACCTTGCAGCCGACACAGGCGGCATCGCTGACCACTTTGGCGCCCGTCGCCGCATCGACGCTAATGGCATCCACCGGGCACGCCTGCATGCACCACGCATCGTCGCATTGGGTGCAGGTATAGGGGACGAACCGACCGGCATCCTCAAACTTGAACACCTTAATCCGCGACTTGGACGGATTGAAAATGCCCTCGTTGTCATACGAACAGGCCAATTCACATTGTAGGCATCCGGTACATTTCTCCGGATCGATATTCAAAGATTTCTGCATCGAGGTTCCTCCCCTGTTGATGGGGCGGCACATGATGGAAGGGACAAGAATGCAAAACGGCGAAAGTGCCGCGAATTGCTTTTTGAAGTCCTCCCTGCGCCGCCCGCTGTTCGCGGACTGTATTGAGTTGAATGTTAACACCACCTTGCACCTGATATGGACTCTTTTTTGAACATATCGGGCGTTTTCTTTCGTTTCTCTGTCTATTACCGTTACCCGACAGAAACGAAGGAAACTCATGTCGGATTCCCCAGCCATCACCATCGAGAAGAACGGCTCCGTCACCACCGTCATTCTCGACCGCCCCGAGAAGCGCAACGCCGTCGATATCGCGACCGCCGAGGCTCTGCACGAGGCCTTTTGCGCCTTCGAAAACGACCCCGACGCCCGTGTCGCCGTGCTTTGGGGGCGCGGCCACAGTTTCTGCGGCGGCGCCGATTTGTCGGCTGTCGCGGACGATGACGCGAACTATGTCCACCTTGGAGACCCGGCCAACACCGGCCCGGCGGCAAAAGGGCCCATGGGGCCGACGCGCCTGCAACTGACGAAACCCGTTATCGCCGCAATCGCCGGATACGCGGTCGCGGGCGGCACCGAGCTAGCGCTTTGGTGCGACTTGCGCGTGATGGAGGAAAGCGCGCAGTTCGGCATCTTCTGTCGGCGCTTCGGCGTGCCGTTGATCGATGGCGGCACCATCCGTCTGCCGCGCCTGATCGGCGAAAGCCGCGCCATGGACCTGATCCTTACAGGCCGCCCCGTGGGTGCCGCCGAAGCCCTGGCCATCGGGCTGGCCAACCGGGTGGTGCCGGACGGCACATCGCGGCAAGCTGGTGAAGCGCTCGCGCTTGACCTGGCTAAGTTCCCTCAGGCCTGCATGCGAACCGACCGGGCCAACGTGCGCGAGCAATGGAACCACGGCCTGAGTGAGGCCTTGGAAATTGAGTTCAACAACGGTATCGACATGGTCGAGGCCGAGGGGCGCGACGGCGCCAAACGCTTCGTCGACGGCACCGGCCGCCATGGCAATTTCGGAGGAGATACAAAATGACCATTCAAACCGGCGACAAAATCCCGTCCCTGGAGTTGTTCATCATGGGCGACGCGGGCCCGGAATCGATTGATTCCCAAGACATATTTGGCGGCAAACGCGTGGCCCTGTTCGGTCTGCCGGGCGCCTATACCAAGACCTGCTCGGCGCAGCACCTGCCGGGCTATGTCAACAACGCCGATGCCTTCACGGCCAAAGGCGTCGATGCCATCGTCTGCTTGTCCGTCAATGACGCCTGGGTGATGAACGCCTGGGGCGAGCACCAAGGTGCGATCGGTAGGGTCATGATGGTCGGCGACGGCGGGCTCGAGTTCACCCGTTGGGCCGGGCTGGAGGTCGATCTCAGCGCCAAGGGTTATGGCGCGCGCTGCAAGCGCTTCTCGGCCCTGGTCGAGGACAGCACCATCAAGACCGTGCACTTCGAGGACGGCGGCTTCGGCGAAACCTCTGCCGAGCGGCTGCTCGAAGACCTGTAGCCGCCCCTCTACAGCTTGACAGAACCTGCGCCCCGGCTTTCACTGCGGCCCATGATTGACCTCGGCGAATTCAAACAACTGCACCATGCGGTGACGCTGCTCGGCATGTCCGGCGCCGGTAAGACCGTGCTGTCGACATCACTGCGCCAAAGCGGCAACTGGTATCACTTCTCCGCCGACTACCGCATCGGCACGCGCTATTTGGTGGAGCACATTCTCGACAACATCAAGATGCGCATCATGCGCATGGACGATGCCTTCGTCGCCAACCTGCTGCGTTCCGACTCGATCTACATCAACCACAACATCACCGTCGATAACCTGGAACCCGTCTCCACCTATCTCGGCATGTACGGCGACCCGAAGAAGGACGGCCTCGACAAGCAGACCTTCTTAGAGCGCCAGGACCAATACCGCCGCGCCGAAGTGCGCACCATGCTCGACGCCGAACGTTTTATCGACAAAGCCTGGCAGATCTACGGCTGCAAGGACTTCGTCAACGATGCGTCGGGCAGCCTGTGCGAGATCGTCGATTTGGGCGACGCGGATGACCCGGTGATCCAATCGCTGACCGCCAACACGCTGATCCTCTATATCCAGGCCGACGCGGCGTTCGAGGAAAAGCTCAAACAGCGCGCCCGCTCGCACCCCAAGCCGCTGTTCTACAACCCGGCCTTCATCGCACCGCACCTGGCCGACAAACCCGCCAGCGGCGAAGGCGTTGATCCGCTGGATTTCGCACGGCCCCTGTTCCCGGACCTGCTCGAATTCCGCAAACCGCGCTACGGTGAAATCGCCGAGCGCCATGGCTTCAGCGTACATGCCGATGACCTCTACGCGCCGGACGCCGAGGGCAGCACCATCCCCGATACCGATCTGTTCTTGGAGCGCCTGCATGCCGCGATCACTGAACAGGCTGAGGCGTCAAGCGTTGCGGCGGCCAACTTGGAGGCTTACGTAAAAGCCTGCGAAACCCGCGCCGCGAGAAGGAAATCATAACGCCATGCCGATCCTCATCCCGTCCGGCCTGCCGGCCCGCAAAACGCTCGAGAGCGAAGGCGTGCTGTTGATCGGCGATCGGCGCGCCACGCACCAAGACATCCGCCCCATGCGCATCGCGATCCTGAATTTGATGCCGGAAAAGATCAAAACCGAAACGCAGCTGGCCCGCGTGCTGGGCTCCAGCCCGCTGCAGGTGGAAATGACCTTGGTGGCGCTGGAAACCCACAAGCCGAAAACCACGTCTGAGCAGCACCTGTTGGATTTCTACCACCCGTTCAGCGACGTCCAGGATCAGAAATTCGACGGCCTGATCATCACCGGCGCGCCGATCGAGCAGATGCCGTTCGAGGACGTGATTTACTGGGATGAACTGCGCCGCATTCTCGATTGGTCGCTGAGCAACGTGCACCGCAGTTTCAACCTGTGCTGGGGCGCGCAGGCCGCGCTCTATCATTTCTACGGTATCCCCAAATACCAGCTGCCGGAAAAGCGTTTCGGCATCTATGACCACCGTGTCTTGGACCACACGACACTGATGATGCACGGCCTCAACGATGTCGTCTCGGTGCCGGTATCGCGCCACACGGAAAACCGCAAACCCGATTTCGAGCCGTTTCCGCACCTACAGATCATCATGGAATCGGACGAGGCCGGCATCTCGTTGGTTATCGACCACGACAAATGCCACGCGCACATGTTCAACCATCTGGAATACGACGCCGGCACGCTCGACGACGAATACAAGCGCGACGTCGCCAAGGGATCGGCGATTAACCTGCCGGCGCACTACTACGCCGACGACGATCCAAACGCGACCCCCGTCAGCCGTTGGCGCTCCAGCGCGCACCTTTTGTACGGCAACTGGCTCAATATGATCTATCAAACGACGCCGTATGATATCGCCGACATCGGCGCCAAGTAACTTTCATCCGCCCACGGAAACACGCAAACAGCCGAATTTCGGTGCGCGGAAGTCATTGTTTTTATTTAGATTATAAAAAAAGTGACGGAACGAACCCAATTTTCTAGCACTCCCGCGCGCCGGGGATGGAGTGGTTGGCCGGCGCGTGGCTCCAGTGATCTCTGACTTGAAGTAACGCCTTTCCCGTCATTCCCGCGAAAGCGGGAATGACGGCCATATATAAACCGGCACCAACCCGCTCACCCCATCGGCAAACGTCAGCCCCGGCCCAAACCCTATACGAATGTCAAATAGCGCGCCTTCACCGGCGTGACATTACGTGTGTGCCGATAATGCGCACCCTCTATAGCACAAAAACCTGAAAAGTCAATAAATTCCTATTTAATTATACAAAGTCAGCATGATGAGGGCTAAGGATTAATCTTCGGACATAGCCCAATCATAGGCCGCATAGCCGCTTTTGACCCCATGCGGACTTCTTGAGATGGCGATCCGGTTGCTGAGAAACATGCGAGACGTGAAACCTGCGCCATTGGGAGCGAGCATCACCGAAGCGGGTGTGTCGGGGCGGTCCACGACGCCTGGAAAAGCAGCAATCCGATAACCAGAATGACGGCTCCGCCAATCAAGCCGACCAGATCGATGGAGGTGGCGAGTCGTGAAGTGCTGTCCGGGAGAACAACGGCCAATCGTAATGATAGTTTGCGCGCGTAGACGGACAGCCCCGCGAGCATGGAAACTGTTATTGCCGTTCCCAGCGACATGGCGATCACCGCCGCGATGCCAGCCCATTGGAGGTTCAGCGGGTAAGACACCAGCAAAACCAGAACGGCGCCACTACACGGCCGGAGACCTATTGAGGCAATGATGCCAACAAGTCCCTTCCAGGAAAGTGGCGCCTCCAGGTCTTGCAGGGAAGGGCCGTGGGCGTGACTACACGATGGGCACGCAGAATCGTGGTTGTGCTGGTGCGTTGTGGAATGGGCATGACCGGGATCGTGGTCTCGATGCGGCGTAAATCGCCGTCGCCGGGACCAGAACCGATAGGCCCGGCTTGCCAACAAGGTAAGCCCGACCAACGCGACGAGTCCATAGCTTAGGGTTTCCAGGTTGGTCGCGGCACCTCTGGCTTCGCGTATGGACAGATTGAACAAGCCGACGGTGCCCGATACCGCCAACACGGCGGTGAGCCCCTGGCAAAGCGAGGCTACCAGTGAAAGCAGCAGACCTCGCCGCAACTGGCTCTCGTGTGTGAGGAGGTAGGTTGAGATCACAACCTTGCCGTGGCCGGGGCCCGCGGCATGAAATACGCCATAAAGAAAGCTTAAGACTATAAGTGCCCAGGCGGCTTTTGCGCCTTCGGCGGAAACGTGTCGCAAGGCATCGACAAGTTCGCGATGCAGTTGGCGTTGCGTTGCCTGGATGTCTAGGAGAAGACCCGACCAAATTTCGTCAACGGCCACCGACTGCGTCACCAAGGTGATACCGATCGCCGAGGCGAGTAGCACCAACGACAAGAGCATGAACGGTCGGCGGCGTATTATCGGCACGAGACCTCGACCTGCTCGGCAAACATACGGCCTAATGTGTTGTCGGGTTCGGCGTCTCGGTCTAGGGCCTGCGCCAGCGATACCATTTCGAAAGATGGCTTCGGCCGTATGACTTGGCCTGTACACTGGGCCACACCCCCGCCCTTAAAGGCGACAACATCGCCTTCGAGGTGGAGAATCTCGACGTAATAGGTCGGGTCATACACGGCGAATGATAACAGCTTCGCTGAAAGGTCTACGGGTTCGGCAAGCGGCACGACAAACCGCATCCACAATCGCCCGTTCCGGAGTTCGCTCTCGAACTCGCGCACGACGTCGAGTTTCGCCTTGGCGCCGCCAATCCGCACTTCTGTGAAATAATCGTATTCGCGCAGATTGTTGAGGTTGGTTTCAGCTAAGTCGGTCAGTGCCTTTTTCTGATCAGCCGCCGTCTGACTCACATCTTCAGTCACAAATATCGAGTAAAAGTCATCGAAAAGCCATTCCTGCTCTATCGCGATGACCTGTCCGTTTCCGTCCAATACGACGGTACTACGGAGATCGATCCAGGAATGAGGGTGTGAGATAGCTGGATTGAGCATGCACAACAACGCCGACGCAATCAATATCGCGTAGCCAAGGTATCTCAAGACAGTCGCGCTGAGGTGTTGCGCATTGAGGGAGCTCTCTAGACGGCGTTCAGGGTGGTTCATCGAAGTACGCCCTTCACGTGGATAAGCAATGGCAGCCGTCCTACTCTTTATGACATCGATCACAAACACCCCGAAGTTCGATCGTGGTGCTTGTCGGCGTGAAATTCGAGGCCTGCGCGACAGATTCAAGATGCTCCGTGAGCCTCCCATCGGTGAGTTCCGCTACCCGGCCACACACATCACAAATGGTAAATGCCGCAGCTGTATGCGGTCCGCAGTTCGGATTCCGGCAAGCAAGAAATGCCTTCAGACTCTCCAATCGGTGGACCATGCCAAACGCCACCAGGTTGTCGAGCGCGCGGTAGACCTGCAGTGGAGCCCGGATACCCTGATCACGCACCTGGTCCAGGATCGTGTAAGCGCTGAGAGGTCCCTTTGAACCGGTAAGCGTTTCCAAGACCAATGCCTGGTTCTTGGTAAGGTCCTCGGTAGTATGATCATGATTGTGATCGTGCATCTTCATACTCCTTAATCCGGTGGCTGTACTAAGGGGCGCCTGGCTGTAATCAGTCCGGCAACAGGTGAAACGGCAATAATGAAGAGACCAAGCGCGGCAACGACGATGCTCGGCCCGGATGGCGTATTCCATTGCAAGGAACCGAACAGACCGGCGAATATGGAGACGACTCCGATCGCCGCCGCAATAACCGCCATCTGCTCCGGTCCACGGGCAAATCGCCGCGCCGTTGCGGCGGGTATCAACAGCATCGCGGTGACAAGCAATACGCCGACGATTTTCATGGCAATGGCGACAACGCCTGCCATCAACAACATGAAGATGATGTTTGCGCGGTCATACGCCATACCCTCGGCGACAGCCAACTCCGGATTGACGGTGCCGGCAAACAGAGGCTTCCAGATCATCGTAAGTGTCCCGAGAACAAAGGCGCCTCCAATCCAAATGACAACGATATCCGTTGTCGAGACTGCGAGGATGTCTCCGAAAAGGAACCCCATCAGGTCAACGCGCACCCACGTCATAAACGCCAGAAAAACGAGCCCGATTGCCAAGGTCGAGTGAGCGAGCAGCCCCAAAAGGGTATCCCCTGAAAGCGTCGCACGCCGTTGCAATTGAAGCAGGAGAACGGACACCATTGCCGAGACGGAAAAAACGGCGAGCGTGATATTTATCTCAAGCAGAAGGCCGAGAGCGACACCTAGGAGTGCCGCATGAGAGAGCGTGTCGCCGAAGTAAGCAAGCCTCCTCCAAACGATGAAACAGCCAAGCGGGCCGGCGACGAGCGCGACGCCCACGCCTGCGGTTATCGCACGGACGAAAAAATCATCCATCATGTTCCGCTCCGATTCCGTCAAAAGCGCGTGGCTTGTCATGAGGATGGTGGCCATCATCAGGATGGCAATAGTCGGTCAATGTGCCGTCAGCATGACGGACACGTCCATCGGGCAGGTGCGTATGGTCATGGTGATGCTGATACACAGCAAGGGTCGAGGCGGCGCGCGCGCCGAACAGCGCCTTATACTCAGCGCTTTCGGCCACGACCGTCGGCGTGCCGGAACAACAGACATGACCGTTCAGGCATACCACACGATCCGTCGCCGCCATGACCACATGGAGGTCATGCGATATCATCAAAACGCCGCACTGCAACTGGTCACGGATATGCCTGATCAGTTCGTAAAGGGCGATCTCGCCATTAAAATCCACCCCTTGAACCGGTTCATCGAGAACCAGAAGATCCGGTTGGCGCGCAATCGCGCGGGCAAGAAGGACGCGCTGGAACTCGCCGCCAGACAGGTTGCGCACTTCAGCATGGGCAAGTTGTTCAACGCCAGTCAAGGCCAACGCGTCAGCGGCTTCGGTTTTCGTAACCGAACCCGTCAGGCGCATGAAGCGTTGAACCGAAAGGGGCAATGTCCAGTCGATGCTGATCGTTTGCGGCACATAAGAAACGGTAAGGCCCGAGCGAAGAATACTCTTGCCCTCGTCCGGTTCGAGGAGCCCCAGCAGCATCTTCGCGGTAGTCGTCTTGCCCGAGCCGTTCGGCCCGATCAACGTGACAATCTCTCCCGCTTCCACAGTCATGGACACGCCGCGTACCAGCCATCGATCAGCGCGATTGATGCCCGCGTGGTCAAGTAAAGCTATTGGTTCGAGTGTATTGAGCATGAGTTCCGTGTGAGGTGACCACAAATGCCGAAATTGATGTTGCATTGGATTATCGCAAACGTTATATCATAACGCAAGTTACGTTATGACATAACATTCTGATAATTTAAATCCCACTTCGAGCGGTGACAAGGAGACAGCGCATGCGCCCGGTTAAGACGATTCTGATTGCTGCAATCCTCGTTGCTTCAATGGCTAGCACCACCAAAGCGGAGACTGCCGTGGTTGCTTCCATCAAGCCGCTACATTCTTTGGTGGCCGCTGTTATGGAGGGCGTTGGCGTGCCGGGGCTTCTTGTCGAAGGTGCCGGCTCTCCCCACACCTATTCCATGAAGCCATCACAGGCGCGAATGTTGCAATCCGCCGATGTGGTTTTCTGGATCGGGCACGATCTCGAGACATTTCTTAAAAAGCCCCTCGAGACCCTGGCCGCGAAGGCAAAAACGGTCGAGTTGATAGACGCCCATGACCTCGCGAAGCTGGAATTTCGTGAAGGCGGTGCTTTTGAAGCGCACGATCATGCCGAGGTCGACGACCACGCGCACAAAGAAGATGACCACAAACACAAGGGCGATGATCACAAGGACGACGATCACAAAGACCATGATCACAAAGATGACCATGACGATCACGGCATGGACCCGCACGTCTGGCTCGATCCGGTAAATGCCAAAGCGCTTGTCCATGAAATCGCAGAGGCGCTTGTCGCTGCCGACCCGGGCAATGCCGCCAAGTACGAAGCGAATGCCAAGATGCTGATGGCAAAGCTCGACGCTTTGATCGTAGATGTCTCAACTGAACTGGAGCCCGTAAAGAGCAAGGGGTTTGTCGTGTTTCACGACGCCTATCACTATTTTGAGAAGCGTTTCGGCCTTAAGGCTTCCGGAACAATCACGGTTTCGCCCGAGAGCATTCCTGGTGCTAGGCGTGTCGTCGAGATTCGTGAGAAAATCGGAAAGCTGGGTGTGGCTTGCGTTTTCGCTGAACCCCAGTTCGAGCCGAAGCTGGTGTCCACCGTTCTTGAGGGGAGCAACGCCAAAAGCGGCGTGCTGGATCCGCTCGGCGCTTCCTTGAAAGATGGCCCAAATCTCTATTTCGAACTCATCCGCGAAATGGCGGGGTCATTCAAAACCTGCCTCGGCGGTACGAGTTGATCTTGCGTGAATCCTGCAATTCCTCTTCCACCTTGGGCCATCCTTGGCTTTTGGGGTGAAGGCCCGAATTCGTTATGAGCAAAGGTGAAGACGTGGATTCAATCATCAATGGGCGGCGCGACGGCGGTTCAAGAACTGATCGGCCTGCGCGACGTGGACCCAGCCGGGCCGAGGCGGAGGCCGCCGTTCGCACCCTGATCGAGTGGGCCGGCGATGACCCGGAACGCGAAGGCCTTCGCGGCACACCAGGCCGCTTCGTGCGCGCTTATGAGGATTTTTTCGCCGGTTACAGGGAAGACCCGGTTGATTTGCTGGCAACGACGTTCGAAGAGACCGCGGCTTACGACGAGATGATCGTGTTGCGCGACATTCGCCTCGAGTCGCATTGCGAACACCACCTCGTGCCGATTCTAGGCAAGGCGCATATCGGTTATCTGCCGGCCGGCAGGGTCGTTGGTATCTCGAAGCTCGCGCGTCTGGTCGAGGTTTTCGCCAAGCGCATGCAAATTCAAGAAGCGCTCACGGCCCAGATCGCCGACACCGTCCAAGAGGTGCTGAAGCCACGCGGCGTTGGCGTCGTCATTGAGGCGGCGCATCAGTGCATGACCACGCGCGGGATACGCAAACCAGGGGTCAGCATGGTCACTAGCCGCATGCTCGGCAGCTTTCGCGACGATCCGGCGACCCGGCGGGAATTCGTTTCGATGATCGGCTCCCATAGAGGCTCAACACATGAATCATGACAAGGACACCGAACACGCAGCTTCGCTCTTTGCCGCACGCACGACGGTTGAGCAGGTCGAGGAAGGGAAAGTATTGGCCCCGAAGTTCGACACCGACGGGCTGGTGCCTTGCATAACAACTGACGCGGTCTCGGGTGAGGTGCTGATGCTGGGCTACATGAATGATGAAGCGTTGCGCCAGACGATTGTCACGGGTGAAGCGCACTATTGGAGCCGAAGCCGCCAGTGCCTGTGGCACAAGGGCGCGACCAGTGGGCTTGTTCAGAACTTGATCGCGATGCGCATTGACGATGACCAGGACGCCGTTTGGCTACGGGTGTGCGTTGCCGGTTCGGGCGCCAGTTGCCATGTCGGTTACCGGTCCTGCTTCTATCGGGCAATCCAATTGGGCGACGCGTCCCATGGGTCGGTTGGCCTCACATTCATTGAGACAGATCGAGTGTTTGATCCAAAGTACGTCTACGGTGACGCGCCGAACCCTACGCGGCTTTGAGTGACAACGATACTTGAAATCATTATTAAACTTCGAGATAGCCTGTTTTTGGCCATTTGCGGCCCTGCAATAGTGTGTTGATCCCCTTCAGGTTCTGGATGAATAGCGGTCCGAAATCAATATGCCGAGAAAGCCGCAGCGCCAATTGACAAAGTTGGTTAATCGAAACTTCATGGCTTCCAAATCACCCCTCCCCCAAATCCGTCCGCCCGAAACCCTCTCCGACATAGAGCAACGGCGCTTCCAACACTCTCGCCGTGGCGTAGGCGCAGCAATCACCCAGGTTGAGCGCGGCGGGGTGGCGGCCTTTGCCGTAGACGCGGTAGGCATCCGCCGCAGCGGCGGCCACGCCTTCGTCGACCGAGTGGAAATCGGCGTTCAGTTCGCGCAGAAAATTCTCATATTCAGCCACACCCGCCTCGCCCCATCGGCCCAGCAGGACGGCGACACATTCAACGTGATTGGCCGGCGACATGATCAGCCGTGTCGCCGCTTCCAGTTCGTCCAAAACCCGCCCGGCCTCGGTTTAACGGAATAACACCGCCAGTATAATTGACGAATCGACGACGATCACTTCCACACGCCCTGATCGTCGTAAAGATCATCGGCATCGAAGCGCCCAATATCCGGCTGCGCCTGAACCCGTTTGGCGACGCTTGCCAGGCGTTCACGCTTTCCGGGCGCCGCCGTCTGCTCCTTGGCCAAGCGTGCGCGCATGAGTTTCAACGCTTCCCGGATCGCGCTGGTTTTGGTCATGCCGGTCATCTTCGCCACTTCCTCGGCCAAGGCGACTGTCTCGGAATCCTTAATGTCGAGAGACATGAAACACTTCCAACCTTTCCCCTAGGCAGTATATGGTAGAATCTTGTCTTTTTTAACCCCCGCCCCGAACCTCTCGCAGTGCCAGTGACGCCTTGTTCCCCTTACTGGGAAATAGCCAAATTTACGCGTTACCGCCCAGCGCTCGGCCTATGCAGCACCGCCGGCCTCCGCGTAAACGTCATCCGCCCACGTTTGAAACCATACAGCGGCACGGCAATTTCCTGCACGGCGGCGACTGCGGTAGGGCTGTCCACAATGCCGTAATCTTTCACGCCCATCAGCCGCGCCGGGCGGTGGGTTGTCATGTCGAAGCAATCGCGCATGCCGGCGCTGGTGCCGATTTGGCCGATATTGGCGTAGAGATTGGCCATGCGGATCATGGAGCCGTCGCCAAACGGCGTAAACGGATTGAGCACGTTATTCGTCGACAGCGCGCAATTGACGCCAGCCTCAATCAATTTGTGCACAGGTGCCACGCCGCGCACATGATTGTGCGTCGCGCCGCTACCCATGAGATAAAGATCGGTCGAAGGCAACACCGTGACCGCGACCCCGCTATCGGCCAATCGTTTGCCGATGGCGGTCAGGTCTTGCGGCGGCAATGCCGAGAGCTTGCTGACGTGGCCGATGGTGACACGCCCGCCGTAACCGCGTGCGTCGGTCAACTCACAGACATCGCCGACCGTCATGCCGTTGGGGTTGGTGTCGAAGTCCAGGTGGAAATCGATATCGACGTCGAACTCCCGCGCCAGCTCAAAAATACGTTCGATCTGGCCGCGCGGATCAGTGTCCGTATAGGGGCAGCCGCCGACCACCTGGGCGCCGCGCTTCAAGGCCTCAACCATAAGCGCCTCGGTGCCGGGGTTGTTCAGCAATCCCTCCTGCGGGAAGACGCAAATCTCCAAATCGATGGCCCAGGCATAGTCGTCGATCAGCGGCATGACGGCGTCGATGCTTTTCATGCCGATACCCGGGTCGACCTCCAGATGCGTGCGCATACGGGTGGTGCCTTGAAGGATGCATGTCTCCAGGGTGCGGGTGGCGCGCGCGCGGATATCGTCGACGGTGAACTCGCGCTTGGCCGCGGATACTTCGCTGATGGCCTCTTCCAGGGTGCCGTGCTCGGATTTGCAGCGATCCAGAATGCAGGCCTTGTCGAGGTGGATATGGGATTCGACAAACCCCGGCACCGCCAATCGCCCTTCCATGTCCAAGGTTTCAGCGTCGCCGGAAAGCCCCGGCGCAATGGAAACGATTTTGCCGCCCCCAATACCGATATCCACAATGCCGATGTCGGTAATGCCATCCGATAGCGCGACGTTTTTTAGTATCAGATCCATTCACCCACCATCTCTCGCAGCTCTCGGCGTCAACATCGTTGATGAAAACCCGTCCCCACTCAAACCACAACCTCGTCAATCGCTTTCGGATGATCGGTGATTTGTTCATAACCGTCTTCGGTGACGATGAAGCTGTCGCCCACCTGGGCGCGGAACGTTTTGGCGATGGAGACCGAGCCGTCAACCGCCAGGACCATGCCCGGTTCCAGGACCGTCTTGTCGCCGGTCACGAGCTCCGGTTTTTCCAGAAAGCTGTAGCCGGTCGCACGCCCGCAGCGGAAGGGATAATCGAAGCCGGCGTCTTGTATCACGTCGGCGTACGCCGCGTGCACGCTTTCGGCCGTCACGCCCGGGCGAAGCGCGCCGAGGGCGGCCTTTTGGCTGGCCACCGCGGTCTCATACACTTTGGCTTGGCTCTCGTCGGCGATTTCACCAATCCAGAACGTCCGGTCGAAACCGAGCTTGAAACGATGAAAGTTCGTCATCCCGCAAAAACACAAGAACACCGGCTCGCCCCGGTTCATCACCCGGGTCGAGGCGCGGTGATGGGGCTTGGTGATTTCCGGGCCCGAAGCCATGATTTGCAGGAAATGGGTATTGGGCGACATGCAGCCGTCCGCATAGTGGGCTTGCAACAACTCGGCCGCCTTGCGGGTGCCGGCCTTGGAAGTCGCGAGCGCAACTTCGTACTCGGGCACGCCGTCGGCTATCGTTGCGCGGCCCGCATCCATCATCGCCATGGCGACCTCACCGGCATGCCGCGCCATTTGCAATTCACTCTCGGATTTGACCATACGCATGTCGGCAAGAACCGCCGTAACATCACCAAGCCGGTCTTCACCGGCCAGGGCGTCGACCGTATTTCGAACCATCGGCGGCATCCGGTTGAACTCAATGCCGATGCGCCCGCTGTTCGAAAGCACCCCCGGCAGTTCCTCACGCCACTCATTGCCGAGGCCGTCGTTCCAGGCCGCGATCCGGTCCACCCGGGCGGCGGCCTGGGCCATATCAAGCTCCATGCTGGGCGTGATAAGCACGCTCTTTTCGTCTCTTGGTACGACAAGCAGCGTCGGACGGCCGAAATCCATGTGAAGGTAATCGTAGTAGCCGGTCAGATAGTAGATGTTGTCGTCGTCGGAGATGATCGCGGTGTCAAAGCCCGCGGCCGCCATTCTGCGGCGGAAATCGGTCATACGTGCCGCATACATTTTTCCGCACCGCTGTTGTGTCGTTAATTCATGCCGACAGATTGAACAACAACGCTCTCACCCCTTCAAACGGTATTTATGGGCGTTGGCCGAGAGAACGTTCGCCCGGTTCAACGCCCTGCCCCTGCTCTTCCAGCTCGACAGATGAGCCATACCCCTTGAACGATATATGCTATTGTTCATTTCACCGCCACGCGCGGACCGAAGACCATCAACCAAAGAGACCCTTCAACATGCCGACAGACACGGACCAGACCCAAGACCAATCCCCACCACATCCCATCCGCCTAAACGTCGCCGCCGCCACGGCTGCCGACATCAAAGCAGCACTCCGCGCCGGTCTGCATGACATGAAGATCCGCCCGGGCCTGAGCCTATTTTTCGGTCTCGTCTACGCGGCGTTCGGCGGGCTGTTGATGGCCGGGTTCATGGTGTTCGATCAGGTCTGGATCGTCATCGCGGTGGGGGTTGGGTTTCCGTTGGTGGCGCCGTTTTTGGCCGCAGGCCTCTATGAGATGTCGCGCCGGCGCGCGCGCGGCGAGACGGTCGTTACGTCCGAGGTGCTGCTGGTCGTCTTCAACCAGCAACGGCGCGAGTTCGGCTGGATGGCCTTGGTGTTTCTGTTCGCCTTTTGGTTATGGGCCTATCAGGTACGGTTGTTGCTGGCGCTGTTTTTGCAGCATCAACCCTCGCAGACGCTCGAGAGCCTAACCACCTTGCTGTTCACCACGCCCGAGGGCTTTGGCTTTTTGGCCGTTGGGTCCTGCGTCGGCGCAGCCCTGGCAACCGGGCTGTTCTCGCTCACCGTGATCGCCATGCCTTTGTTGATGGATAAAGACATCGATTTCGTCACGGCGATGATCACCAGTGTCAAAACCATCCAAAAAAGCCCGGTGGTCATGCTGAGCTGGGGGGGCGTGGTGGGTGCGTTGAGCCTGATCGCCATCGCACCGGTGTTCATCGGGGTGATTATCATCTTCCCCGTGCTCGGCCACACATCATGGCATCTGTACGAACGGCTGGTCTCAGCAGATTGAGCGACATTCGCGGCTGGTCTAATGTGTCGCTCCAACATTATCGTTTTGCGCGCCACCAAAGGAGCATCCATATATGTCGACCCCGTCTTCCCCAGTTTCAGGTTCTGAAAATACCTCTGCACTCTTCGATCCCGCGCTCGCGGCAAATGCGGGGGACGACATCCTCTATGAAGTCCGCGATGAGGTCGGGTTCCTGACCTTCAATCGCCCGCAAAAACGCAACTCCATGACCTTCGAGATGTATGAGCGCATGGCGCAAATATGTGTCGAGGCGAGCGAGAAAAAAGATATCCGCGCGCTGGTGCTCACGGGTGCGGGTGACAAGGCCTTTGCCGCCGGCACCGATATGTCGCAGTTCACCACGTTTGATAAGGAAGAGGATGCGCTCGAGTATGAAGCGCGGATCGACCGCGTGTTGACCGCCGTCGAGACCTGCCAGGTGCCGACGATTGCGGCGATCCGGGGTGCGTGCGCAGGCGGCGGTGCAGGCATCGCGGCGTGCTGCGATATCCGCATTGCGGCGAGCACGTCGCGATTTGGATTTCCGATCGCGCGCACGCTGGGCAACTGTTTGTCGATGACCAACTTCGCGCGGTTGAACGATTTGATCGGCTCGGCGCGCGCCAAGGAACTGATTTTCTACGCCAAGATGATCGATGCGGCCGCGGCGCTGGAGTACGGTTTCCTGTCCGAAGTGGTCGACACACCCGAAGAGGTGTCACCGCGCGCCGAAGAGCTTGCGCGTGAAATCGCCACCTACGCGCCGCTGACGTTGATGGCGGCAAAGAACGCGCTGTTGCGGCTGCGCAATCAACTCCCGCCCGGCGGCGGCAGCGACCTGATTCTCAGCTGCTACATGAGCGAGGATTTCCACGAGGGCATGGATGCGTTCTTGAACAAACGCCCGCCGGTTTTCAAAGGCAAGTAGATTAGGCCGATTGAGAGCCGAGCCACGCCCGCGCGATCCATGCATTGAACACATGCGTAGGCCCGTCCATGGCGGGTGAGAACACGCCGCCGTCGAAACCCGGCGAGTGGCGGCCGCGTTGCATGGCCTCGACGGCGTCCTGGTCTTCGGCGAACACCGCTTGCCAGAGCTGGGCGTTGGCGGCACGCGACGCGGCATAATCATCACCAGCCACGGCGGCATCGAAGTAAAACAGCTCAAAACGCTCCAGCGTTCGCGCCGGACCATCGGGGAGAATGAGTCCGGCGAAGAAGTGATCGCGGTGAATGCCCAGCAATACGTTTGGGAACAGCGACACGTATTCCGCTCCCTCGCGCCAGTATTCCGGCAGGCCTGGAAAATCAGGGAACATGGGCATGCCATCTGGCAGGCTCGGCGTGTAGCACTCGGTGATTTGGCCGGAGAACCCTTGTTCAACAATCGCGCGGTGGCGGTTGAGCGGCGAATAGCGGTTCAATTCCGGATGCACCCACGGAAGATGGTAGGCCTCGCAATAGTTCTCGATGGCCAGCTTCCAGTTGCACTCAAGCTCGAACGTGATGGTGCTGTCGGCGCCGGTGTGGATCAGCTCCGCATCCCGGAAATCCTTCCAACGTTCCTCCAGCGGCGCCACTAGGTCGGTAAAATCGGACGCCGTGCCCGACAGATCGACGAACACCATGCCGAACCAGATGGCTGAGCGGACGTCTTTCAGGCGGATGCTGCCCTTATCGAACCCTTCACACGTGTGCTTGCCGAACCCACCGACATGCGGCGTGCCGGTAAGTTGGCCATCCAACGCATAAGTCCAGCTGTGATACGGGCAGACCATGGATGTCTTCAGGTTCTCAGGTCCCTCGACCAGGGTGCGGCCACGATGGCGGCACACGTTGTGGAACACGCGGATTTCGCCGTCGCGGCCATGCACCATGACCAGCGGCAGGCCGGCGAAGATGACCGGGTACGCATCACCCGGTTCGCGCACATCATGGGCAAAGCCCAGGCACGCCCAGCCGCCGCCGAACACCCGGCGGCATTCCTCGGCGTGGGCGGCGGTGTCGGTATAGACGGTGTTGGGCAGCCCGCGCGCGGTCTCAATCGGTTGCAAGACCTGCTCGAACGCGTCTTTCATCACTTGGTTCTCTCCGGGGCTGCCGACAAAGCCGCTCATGCGGAACTCTCCTCTTCCTTATCGACGGAATCTGAGCGCGCAATGCCTCGACATGCTTCGTTGTTATCGACACAAAACCGTGCAGACGCGACATTTCCGCTAGACGTTTCTCCCTTGGCGCGTTTTGCTTGGCCTTACCCGCTGTCTGGCAGCTCAAATCATTGCCGGCCGGGCGGTACCGACAAAGGAACGTGCGGCATGAATAAATCGGTCAGCCTGATCCTCGGCAGCGGCGGCGCGCGCGGCCTGGCGCATATCGGCGTCATCCGCGAACTGGAAGCGCAAGGTTTCGAGATCAAGTCCGTCGTCGGTTGCTCTATCGGAGCGCTGGTCGGCGGCCTTTACTGTGCCGGCAAGTTGGACGCCTACGCCGAGTGGGTGAGCAACTTGCAGGAATGGGACGTGCTCAAGTTCCTCGACATTTCGCTCACCTCGCGCACCGGCATGATGAAGGGCGACCTGATCATGGACAACCTGCGCAAGATGGTCGGGACTCACCGCATTGAGGCGTTACCGATCCGGTTCTCCGCCGTCGCCACCGATTTCGAAGACCGCACCGAAGTCTGGTTCAATTCCGGCGATCTTTTCGACGTGATCCGCGCCTCCATCGCCATCCCCGGCATCTTTACGCCGAAACAGCTCGATGGCCGGCTTCTGGTCGACGGTGGCCTGCTCAATCCGTTGCCGAGCGCACCGGCGATGTTCGACAAGACGGACATGACCGTAGCCGTCAGCCTGTCGGGCTACGATATTTCCGATCCCTACGGCGATGTCGATCTGAACGACCACCGCACCGAGTTGGAAACCTACCGCGAGCGCATAGATCAGTTTCTAAGCCTGGCGCAGGACCGGCTCGGGCTGGAAACCGACAAGAAGGACGAGACGGAAGACGATCTGCGCCTCACCGACGTGCTGCTCGGCACCTTCGACACCATGCAAAGCACCATTGCGCGTTATCGGCTGGCCTCTTATCCGCCGGACATCTTGATCGAAATCCCCGGCAACATCTGCCAGACGCACGAATTCTACCGCGCCCGACCGCTGATCGCCGCCGGTCACTATTGGGCTCGCCACGCGCTGACGCAGCACGCGGACCGGGTATCGCAGCGCTAGGGCGCGCTAAAACCGCATGGGAATCGTCTGCACGATGTTCTCAAGCTTCGCCAATGCATTCAACACGTCCGCCGACGGCGTGCCGTCGACCTCGATCAGCGCAATGGCGTCGCCGCCCTCGTCGGCACGGCCAAGATGGAACGTGGCGATGTTGATGCCGGCGTCGCCCAAGGTCTTGCCCAGGTTGCCCACCAGGCCCGGCTTATCGCGGTTGGTGATGTAGAGCATGTTGGGGCCGAGCTTGGCGTCGATGGAAATCCCCTTGATCTCGACCACGCGGGGCTCATCGTTGAACAGCGTGCCTCGGATCGAGCGGCTCTGCTGTTCGGTGACCACATCAACGGTGACCAACGATTGGTAAGAGCCCGCATCGTCCGAGCGCATTTCCTTGATGTTGATGTTGCGTTGCTTGGCCATGGCCGGCGCGTTGACCATGTTGATGCCCTCCATCAACGGCGACAGCAGGCCTTGTAAAACGACTGCGGTAAGTGGCTTGCAGTTCATCTCGCCGCAGATGCCTTCGTAGGAAATGGTGATTTCCTTGATGGCGCTGTTGGTAGCTTGCCCCGCGAACGATCCCAGCTGTTCAGCCAAGGCCATATAAGGCTTCAGGCGCGCCGCTTCTTCCGCTGAGACAGAGGCCATGTTAAGCGCATTGGTAACAGCACCGGTCAGCAGATAATCCGCCATTTGTTCGGCGACCTGCTCGGCGACTTTCTCCTGCGCTTCGGTGGTCGATGCGCCCAGGTGCGGCGTCGCCACCAGATTGGGGTGACCGAACAAGGGGTTATCCTTGGCCGGTTCTTCCTCGAACACATCCAACGCCGCGCCCGCCACCTTACCGGAATCAAGCGCAACTTTGAGATCAGCCTCGACGACCAGGCCGCCGCGCGCGCAATTGATGATGCGCACACCGTCTTTCATTTTGGCGATGGCGTCGGCGTTGACGATACCGCGGGTGGCGTCGGTCAGCGGTGTGTGCATGGAAATGAAATCGGCGCGCTTGAACAGCTCATCGAGTTCCACCTTCTCGACGCCGATGGTTTTGGCGTGCTCGGGCGACAGGTACGGGTCGAAGGCCGCCACCTTCATCTTCAAGCCCAGCGCCCGGTCGGCAACGACGGAACCGATGTTGCCGCAGCCGATGATGCCCAGCGTCTTGCCCATGAGTTCGACGCCCATAAACTTGGATTTCTCCCACTTGCCGGCGTGGGTGGAGGCGTTGGCGGTGGGGATATCTCGGGCCAGGGCGAGCATCAGGGAAATGGCGTGCTCGGCGGTGGTGATGGAATTGCCGAACGGCGTGTTCATCACAACGATGCCTTTGCCAGTGGCGGCGTCACGGTCGATGTTGTCGACGCCGATGCCGGCGCGGCCGATGACTTTCAAGTTATCGGCGGCGTTGATGACGTCCGCAGTCGCCTTGGTGGCGGACCGCACGGCGAGGCCGTCGTATTCACCGATGCACGCGATCAGCTCTTCCGCCGTCATGCCGGGTTTGACGTCGACCTCGATGCCGCGCGCCTCGAAACACTTCGCGGCGAGCGGGCTCATTTTGTCGGATATCAGGACTTTAACCATTGTTCTTATCTCCCGTTATTCCGCCGCATCGAGCGACGTTTGGGTAACTTGGAGTGCCCATTCCAGCCACGGGAACAGAGCGTCCAAATCGGATTTCTCCACCGTTGCCCCGGCCCAGATGCGAAGCCCCGCGGGCGCATCGCGGTAAGCGCCGATATCCAGCGCCACGCCTTCGCCATCCAATAGGGTGACGATCTGTTTGGCGGCTTTTGCCTGAGCGTCTTCACTGAGTTCGGTAAACCAAGCTGCGGTGATCACCAAGCACACGGATGTGGGTGAAAGCGTGGCGGGGTCCTTGGCCAGAAAGGCGAAGTTGTCGGTCTGGCGCACCCAGCCGACGATAGCGCCGATGTTGTCGAAGTTGCGCGCCATCAGGCCCCTAAGGCCGCCGATGCTCTCGGCCCATTTTAGACCATCCAATGCATCCTCGACCGCCAGCATGGACGGCGTGTTGATGGTCGCACCTTCGAAAATACCTTCGATCAGCTCACCGCCCTTGGTCAGGCGGAAGATTTTCGGCATCGGCCATGGCGGCGTGTAGCTCTCCAGCCGTTCCACGGCGCGCGGGCTCAAGATCAGCATGCCGTGCGCCGCCTCGCCGCCCATGACTTTTTGCCACGAATAGGTGGTGACATCGAGTTTATCCCACGGCAAATCCATGGCAAACGCCGCCGACGTGGCATCACAAACGGTCAAGCCGGCGCGATTATCGGCGATCCAATCACCGTTGGGCACGCATACGCCCGACGTGGTGCCGTTCCAGGTAAAGACCACGTCGCGGGTAAAATCGACTTGGCCGAGGTCCGGCAGGTCGCCGTAATCGGCGTCGAGCACACGCACGTCGTCCAACTTCAATTGCTTGGTGACGTCGGTCGCCCAGCCCTTGCCGAAGCTCTCCCACACCAGCATGTCGACGCCGCGCGCGCCAAGCATCGACCACAGCGCCATTTCCACGGCTCCCGTGTCAGATGCAGGTACGATGCCGATGCGGTAGTCCGCCGGCACGCCGAGAACGGCGCGGGTGCGCTCAATCACATCTTTGAGTTTCGATTTGCCCTCTTTGGCACGGTGCGACCGGCCGAGTGAGGCATCAGATAATCCCTCAAGCGTCCAACCAGGACGTTTGGCGCAGGGACCGGATGAAAAACGGGGGTTTGCCGGTGTGATCACCGGCTTCTGAAGGTCTGTCATTTTATCTCCCTTCCTCTCAGAAGGGCTGCGACCCGTTGGGGGGTCGTGGCCCACGGCGCTTATAGGCGGCAGGTCGCGGGTGGTCAATTAATTTTGTGCGGTGCAGCACGTAAACCCAATATTGAACTCGTGTGAATACTCGTGAACCGGTAATTGTTTCGTAACGCAATTAGGCGTAACGTCATAATCACAATAGCCTTTCGACAGTCTGGTAAGTGGGTATGGGCGAAGCACAGCGGGAAGTTGAAATTGCCTCCAAGGTCGGTGAGCCCATTCGGGTGATGATCGTCGCCGATCCCGGTTTTGTGGGCGATAAAGTGCGGGGGATCGTAGAAGCTGATCCGCGTTTGACGTTGGTTGCACAAGTTGTGGACGGCGTCAGCGCGGTCAGCGCTCTCAGGCGCCAGACCATTGACGGCGTGGTGCTCGATATCGGCCATACGGAAGCCCAAATCAAGGTCACCCTGAGCCGCATGTTCAAGGTCGATCCGCACTTGAAAGTGTTGATGGTCGGCAGCTTGTCGTTCGCCAATGTCCGCACATCGATGATGGGCCTGATGGAGGGCGCGGCGGAATTTCACGTCACGCCGTCGTCACATTCCCGAAAGACCGAGAAAGAGTTCTCGGACGGATTGTCTGCTGTGCTGCAGGCTTTCGGCCGCTCGACCCGGGAAGTCGATGACCGTCACGTGGCATTGCGGCGCGATCTGCCGCAGGCACGGCCCAAGCGCGAACTGTCGAAGCCCATCACTCTGCGCCCGGCGTCTAAGCTGGCGCCGCAAATCCTGGCATTCGGCAGTTCCACCGGCGGCCCTCAGGCGCTGTTCTCGGTGTTGGCCCTGTTGCCACGGGACTTGAAGCTGCCGGTGGTCATCACCCAGCACATGCCGGCTACCTTCACCGCCCTGTTGGCTAACCACATCAACAAACACAGCTCACTGCCGTGCACCGAGGGCAAGCACGGCGAACCGCTAATACCAGGCCATATTTATCTCGCGCCCGGCGACAATCACATGACGGTGCGCAAGGGCGCGAACGGCCCCGAAATTGTGATCGATCAGAACCCGCCCATAAACTTCTGCCGGCCGGCGGTCGATCCGCTGTTCGACAGTCTGGTCAAAGTCTACGGCGGCAATATCTTGGCCACCATGCTGACCGGCATGGGTGCGGATGGCTTGAACGGCAGCCGCGCCATCGTCGAGGCCGGCGGCACACTGATCGCCCAGGATGAAGAAACCAGCGTCGTCTGGGGCATGCCGGGCGCCGTTGCCCAGGACGGCATCTGCGCCGCGGTTTTGCCGCTCGATGGGATCGCGCCGTTCATCAACCGGGCCTTGGAGCAAGACTGGTAATCGCGCGCCTAAAGCCCGTAATAGCCTGGCGCAAACAACGAAAACACCACCCAAAGCAGCAATATCAACGGCAAGCCGGCGCGCGCGAAATCGCCGAACTTGTAGTGCCCCGGCCCCATCACCAGCAAGTTCGTCTGATACCCAAGCGGTGATGCGAACGAACAGTTGGCGGCGAAGATCACGGCAACCGCGAAGGGTTCCACCGGGGCTCCAATCTGGCGGGCGATATCCACCGCAATCGGCGTAAACAGAACGGCGGACGTTTTGGTACTGATCAAGTTCGATGCACCGGCCACGAGCAGGAAAAACGCCGACAGCATGACCGTCGGCGAGGCCCCCTCAAGCGCGGCAACGAGATGCCCTGCCAAATACCCCGCACCACCGGTTTCCTGGAGCGCGACGCCCAGCGCCAGGGCGGCGGCGATAGTCGTCACCACCTTGGGATCGACGGCCTGAAACGCCTGGCGTACGTTCATCACGCCCACCACAACCATGGCCGCAGCGCCGCAAAGCGCGGTGACCACAATCGGCAGCAAACCCGTTGCCGCGAATCCCACCACGCCGAGAAAGATCAGCAGTGCGCGCTTGGCGTGGGTCAGGGCCGGCAATTCCTGCGCAGAGCCCTCCAGCACCACCACGTCGCGAAACGCGCGCAGGTGTGTCACGTCAGCGGGTTGGCCCTGCACCAGCAACACATCGCCGGCCTCCAGGCGAATATCGGTAATACGCGAGCGGTACATGCGCGAGCGGCGCTGCACGCCAAGCACAATGCAGTGGGTTTTGTAGCGAAATCCGATCTGGTGCAACGTCAGGCCGACCAATCCACTACCCGGCGCGACCATAACCTCCGCCAGCATTTGCTCGCCATCAGTCCAGCGCTCGCGCACAATGTCGGACGCCTTTTCACCACTCTCGAGGCGCGGATGAAAGGTCTCGGGATTGCTCGATAGGCTTTTCGCCAACACCTGGCGCGTTGCGGCCACCACCAGAATATCATCGGGCTCGGCACGAAACTCCTCGAACGGCGGCAGGATCGCCTCGTCGCCACGATAGACCGTGCGCAGCGTTTTCCCCGGCAGTGCCGTGAAATGCCCGCCCGGCGCGCCATGACCGATCAATTCGGAATCGGCGGACAAGGTCATCTGTGCGATGAACTGCCGTCCCTGCCCGTCCGTATACTCATCCACCATGCCCGAACGGTCGGGCAGCAATAGCGGCGCGATAAACAACACATAGAGCAACCCGACACCGGCCAAAATCACCCCCGGTACGGAGAAATCGAAAAACCCGAATGGCGCGACCTGCATCTCAATGAGGGCCGAATTGACCAGTAGGTTAGTACTTGAGCCGATCAATGTCGTCATCCCACCCAGAACGGCGGCGAAGCTAAGCGGTATCAGTAACTTCGACGGCGAACGCCCGAATCGGTGCGCCAGGGCCTGCATGATCGGAATGAAAATCACCACAACGGGGATGTTGTTCAAGAACGCGCTGATGACGATCGACACCAAAAGCAAGATCAGCATCGCGAACAAAAGCCCGCCGCGCTCGCCGCAAAGATCCAGCACCAGGGCGGCACCCCGGTCCAGTACGCCCGTACGCACCATGCCCTGACCAATGACCAACAGTGCGAGCACCGTGATGAGCGCGGGGTTGGCGAATCCCTGCAAAATCCGCACGGGCGTGACGATACTTTTGCCCGCGTCGTTGACCACCGGGAAGAAGTGAAAGAAAACCAACAACACGCAAACGATGCCAAGCGACGTGAGTTCCATGGAGGCGCGCTCGCGTACGTAGAACGCCAGCGCCCCGATGATCAGCGCAAAGATCATCCACATCTGGAAGCTGGCGCCGGTTTGAATATCTGCAATTGTCATGCATCAAGTCTAGCATGGTGGTCGGCATAGTGAAGCGCAGCATAAAAAAAACCGGCCCTAAAAAGGGCCGGCGAGTTTTCACAGGGAGGCTGTCAGGGTCATGGGGGGCATTCCCCTGACATGGGTTGGTGCAATATGGGGGGGGGGATCTGCACCAACCCGACAAATAGCAATGTAGAGCCTCTTTGTGACTCCATGAATACAACCGGATGTCCGAATGTTTCAGGTTATTACCATTGCTTTCAAGGCTGAGGCTGGTAACACGGATGCCATGAACAGCGAGCTCAACACCGCGCCCGAAGCCATTTTCGACGAATTTCTGGTTCACGGCGACCTCATGGATACCGGCGAAGCGCCACTCTACACCGCGCTGACGGGCGGCGTGTCATCCGATATTTGGCGTGTCGATTTGCCGGGCCGGCAATTCTGCATAAAACGCGCGCTGGAGAAGCTCAGGGTCGCCGAGGACTGGTTTGCCCCCATCTCGCGCAACGCCAACGAGGTCGGCTGGCTTGAAACCGCCAACCAAATCCTTCCCGGGTGCGCGCCCAAGGTTTTGGCCCACGATGCTGATACCGGCATGTTCGCCATGGAATTCTTATCCCCCGATGAGGCGCCTCTGTGGAAAGATCAACTGCGCCACGGCAACGCCGATACGGCCTTCGCGGCCGCCACCGGCCGGGCCTTGGCGAGTATCCATGCGCGCACCGCCGCCATGCCTGAACTCGCCGAACGTTTCGCCACCGACGAAACCTTCCACGCCATCCGCCTGGAGCCATATTTGGAAACCACGGCCCGGCGGCACCCCGACCTGGCCCCACAACTCATGGGCCTTGTCGAGATTACCGCGGAAACGCGGATCGCCCTGGTACATGGCGATGTCAGCCCGAAGAACATCCTGGTCGGCGCGTCCGGGCCGGTTTTTCTCGATGCCGAATGCGCCTGGTGGGGAGACCCGGCTTTCGACCTCGCCTTCTGCCTCAATCATCTGATGTTGAAATGCTTGTGGGTGCCCGAAACTGCGCCGGCATTCCTGAATTGTTTCCAGGCCATGGCCGGTGCCTATCTGGAAACGCTCCCCGTGCCGCTCGCCGGCTCGGTGGAAGTACGCACCGCGCACCTGTTGCCCGGCTTGTTTCTAGCCCGCATCGACGGTAAATCCCCTGTCGAATACATCACCGCAGAGGCCGACAAGGACCGTGTCCGACGCACCGCCCGCGCGCTTCTGTCGGCCCCCGTTCCGCGGTTGTCGATGGTGATGGACCATTGGTCGCGTGAGATCGGCCTGTAAATACCGGAGTAACCGAGTGAGCAAAAACATCATCAAATCCGTTCATGCCCGCCGCGTGTGGGATTCTCGCGGCAGGCCCACGGTGGAAGCCGACGTGACACTGCGCTACGGCGCCCTTGGCCGTGCCATTGCACCGGCAGGTGCATCGACCGGTTCCGGCGAGGCCGTGGAACGGCGAGATGGCGACCCGGCGTTCGGCGGGCAGGATGTAAAAGGCGCGGTTTTGGCCGTGAACGATGAAATCGCTCCGGCGCTCAAGGGCATGGACGTGCGCGACCAGGCCAGCATTGACTCGCGATTGATCGAATTGGATGGCACGGAGAACAAATCACGCCTTGGCGGCAATGCGTTGATCGCCGTTTCCATGGCGGTCATGCACGCGGCGGCAGCGGCCGAGAAATTGCCGCTTTGGCAATACCTGGGCCCGTTCCAGGGCGGCAGTAATGCCGACACGCTGCCGCTGCCGGAAATTCAGATATTCGGCGGCGGCGCGCACGCGGCGAGGCGTGTCGATGTACAGGATTTCATGGTCATGGCTGTGGGGGCCAACAGTTACGCGCAGTCATTGGAGTGGACAGCCGAAGTCTACCGCCATGCTGGAAAAATCATGGCCGATAGCGGCCGATTGCAAGGCGTCGCGGACGAAGGCGGTTTCTGGCCGGCCTTTCAAACCAATGAAGAAGCCTTGGAAACCCTTGTCCGCGCTATTGAGGCCGCCGGCCTGACACCGGGCCAAGACGTTGCCATTTCGCTCGATATCGCAGCCTCGGAGTTCGGCCACGGCGGGCGCTACACGCTGGCGCAGGATGGCCATGAGATGGATTCGGATGCGTTGTCGGGCATGCTGGTCGATTGGGTGGAGCGCTATCCCATCATTTCCATCGAAGACCCGTTGGGTGAAGATGATGCGGAAGGCCTGACTAAATTCACCTGGGCTGTCGGCAAGCGCGTGCAGGTGGTGGGCGATGATTTTTTGGTAACCAATGCGCAGCGTGTTGAAGACGCAGCCAAACGCAAAGCCTGCAATGCCGTGCTGATCAAACCCAACCAGGCCGGCACCATGACAGAAAGCCTGGCGGCGCTCGAAGCGGCGCGCGCCTGCGGATACGGCGCTATTGTATCGGCACGTTCGGGCGAGACCGAAGACGCCACCATCGTGCACCTGGGCGTTGGTTGGGGCATCAAACAGCTCAAGGTCGGTTCGTTCAGCCGATCAGAACGCATGGTCAAATGGAATGAGGGTCTACGTATCGCCGAAGCCATTGGCGCGACGGGCGAGGCCCTTCCCATAGATGGCAACCTGCCGCCACGCGACGCCTTTCCATGGGGGCACTAGACCAAACAGATGATGCCGGCTACTCGTGCAGGCGTGCCTCGCCGCGAATACGGGTCACGAACACATCGATCAAACGCCGGATCACCATGTCGGACTGCGCCACCCGGTCGAGTCGTGACTCAATGTTCTCACGCGTGATAACCGCCAGTTGGGCGTCTTCTGAAATGCGCGCGGTGGCCATGCGAGGTTGATTGTCGATGAGTGACATTTCGCCGAAAATTTCGCCGCGTCCCAGCCGCGCCAACACCAATTCTTCATTGCCGACCTTGCGCACGATCTCGACCACGCCCGATTTCACCAGATAGGCCTGGTCTCCGGGGTCACCTTCCTCAAACAAAGTGTCGCCGACGGCAAATGAATCGTGTTCTGGTGTCATGGCAATGATCCTACGGGTTTCTTCATCGGTTGCATAGGCCAGCCCCGCCTTCACCGGCGCGCTGACCTTGCTGCGTTCGGAGACGCTGTCGAGGGCTTCGGCAATGCCTTCACGCCAGGATTCGGGCAAGCCCTCAGACGTCAGCCGTTTTTTCAGCGACTCGATCGTGGCGTGCAGCATTTCCGGGCTGCTGCCTGCCGGCAAAAAGGCGCTGATCGACGAAATCTGCTGCACCAGACGACCAACCATGCCGAACACCAGGGTCTGGTTTTCCGCGCCGACATCCGAGACGGCGAAGTCGAGCAAAAATCCGAGCCGCACGGCCCGGTGCGGTAGTAAATCCAACACCCTGGAGATGCCGTCGGCCAGCGACAGGTCCTCGTGATCGCCCAGCACCAATCGCGCGCGGCGGACGACCGCCTGAGCGACCCCTGGCCCGCCTTCCAGTCCAGCGATCTCAACCAGCTCGCGAACCAATGTGACGAACATGTCACGGTCGCGCTCCGTCCCTTCGCGGGTTAACGCGCGGGTCGAGCCAAGTTCGCGGGCCACACGCTCGTAAATCACTGAGCGCGTCACCGGCATATCCAGGCGCGCCAGCACATCGTTCACGGCCTCGATGCATGAAATCGCATTGTTCGGAATCGGGCAACGCCCGACCGCCAGGCGAATAAGGTTGTGGTTGGCGGAACCCAGATCAGGCTGGCCGCCCAGCAAATCCTTCATCGCAGCGGCACCATCAAGAACTTCCGCCAGAGCCTCGTCAATATAGGGCCTGGCGGCAGCTCCGGGGTCCTGGGCGCCGAGGTCTGCCAGCAAAGCCAGCTTGGCGTTCCAGTCGCCACCGCTTTTCAGATAGAGCGCCAGGCCGAACTGCAAGGCCTTGGTGCGCTGCATGGCGGGCAGCGATGTGTTGACCTGAGTGAGAGCCGCAGCGAACCCCTTTGCGGAAATGATCTCTGCCAAGGCTTCGGCCTCGCCGGTTTCCTTCGCATAGTCCTTGGCCTGAGATACGGCGTCGTAAATCCAGTCCGAGCGCTCAGCGGGCTTGATACCGAGATCCTTCGCCTGCAGCCCCGCGACCCGCTGCACGGCCATGGGGAAAAAGCGGTCGTCGCGCTCAAGTAACATTAGATGCGTCGCGTCGAAGGCCAATTCCAACGCCGTCAGGCCGTGCTCATCGAGGTATTCCCGCATTAACCGTCCGATGGTACGCCGTGCCTCGAATCCATACAGGTCTTCGGCGGTCTCGCACATGGCCGCCTCGTCGATCGGCACCACCTGGATCGCCTTCTCCGTGCCGTCCAGCATTTTCTCGAAGATGATCTCAGTACCGGCGCGATCGCTATCTGAAATGACGCGAACACCCATATACTGCCCGGCGCTCAATAACTCTTCCGCCTGTTCAAGCGCCGGCGTGCGGGCGTTATGAATATCCGCCGCAGCCCAACGCTCACCATCAGAGGTCTGGACCTCAAAGGTTTTACCGGCCAAGTTCTCCGCCACGCACTTCCCTTATGGGGCTCCCCGTTTTCGGGTTGTACACACCCTCTTAGCACAGTGTCGGCAGTCAGAAAATCATCGTCATTCGGTAACCCCGTTGTGTTTCGGTGAATTCTACGTTTTAGTACCAACCTTCGGCAGCAGAATGGCAAATACTGTGGAAAATCAAAATTTTGACCGTATGCGGTGGCATGGCTCGAAAATCGTTCTCGTAGCCCTCGCGTTTATGCTCTTGTCGATTGCCAAGACGCAGGCGCAGTCCTGGGGCGGCCTCTACGATATGCGCCAGATACTGAATCAGCCTCACCCGTTTGCTCAGGCGAGTGCGCCTCAGCCCACCCAGCAGCCAACAGTTTCAACGCCCACAGCGAAGCCCGCAACGCGAACGCCGCAAACTGCCGCGCCAGCGCCAAGTATCGCCGGACGCCAGCCTTCCTCAACGGGAGGGAAATGGACGGATATATTTTCCGAAGTACGGCTAGGCCTGTTGATGCACGATACCGGCCCGTTTTCCTCCAGTGAGGAAGACGGTTTCGACGGCAACATCGAATTGCTGTTTGCCTCACCACAGATGTTTTCCTTCATGTGGTCGCCACGCCCGCAACTTGGTGTCAGCTTCAATTCAGAAGGTGAAACCAGCCAAGCCTATGGCGGCCTCTACTGGGAATGGTCCTTCTGGAAAAATTGGTTCGCCGGTTTCAGCCTTGGTGGCATGGTCCACGATGGGCACCTCGTCGGTGACAAGGACGGAAAAACCCGGAAATCCCTGGGCTGCCGCGTACTTTTCCGCGAGGCCGTCAATGCCGGATACCGCTTCAACAAGCACCACGCCGTGATGGTGCATCTTGATCACAGCTCAAACGCCAATCTGTGTGAAAAGGATATGCCCGACGGCACAGCGTTCGGTCGGCACACGACCACCGTGAACGAAGGATTGGAATCGGTCGGTATTCGCTACGGGTATACTTTCTGACAAACGCGTTTCGGGGTCGGTCGCTTGTTCTGCACCTCTCGGCGACACATGGTCGGAGAAACCATGGAAATGGCAATTTAGGAAAACTTCTCGAGTACTTTTTGTAGGCCGGCCAAAACTTGGCGTCCTCGTTCGCCACCGTCGCCATCCAATTTCTCCGCCAATACCACCTTCAAGGTATCGACGTGCACGCCGAGCGCCTCGACCCGATCTTGATCGACACGTTCGCAATTACTGATCAGACGATACATCTGATCGCCGATGGCGCTGACCAGGTTGAAGTTGAAGGTACCGCCCATGCCGCGCAGCTCATGCACGCAGGCACGGAACGTCACCACGTCTGGCGAAGCGATATCGACACCGCCATCCATGGCTTGCAGGGTCTGGTTCAATTCATGGATATCGGATTGCAGCCAATCCAAGTACTGCGCACCGAAATTGGCGATGATGTTCTTGTCCGTTCGCTCCAGCAGATCTTCGGTGATGGCATTGGGCCCGCCTTGCTCCACCTTCGCCGCAATCGCATGCGGTGGATTCAGAATTTCCACCTCGTCTTCAGCGCGCGCCATCAGTTGTCCCTCCCGATCACGCCATCCGTGTGCATACAATATCAATCTAATGATCGAGACGGCCGACTGAAAGGTTTTTGTAGCGCCGGTATTTCAGTTGTCGTCGCCCGACGGCATGGGAATGTTTATCAATTGCGTAAAGGGCGAGGTCTCCATCCGTGGTGAAAGCCGATTGCTGTGCGGGAATGGCTGCTCGGGCACCGACAAGCCGAGAAAAGCACCAAGCGGCGCCCAGCTGTCCCCTCCACCACAGATATCCAAAAACAACAGGTCGAGTGGACGGTTGGCGAAATAGGTATAGACCCGCTCCAAGTGTTGAGTATAGGTGCGGCTAACCACCTTCCCTTCAAACCTTGCACCGCCATAAAGACGCTTCTGAAATCCCGTCACACGCGCGGCTGCGGACAGGTCTTTCTCATTGGTTTGCCGGAACAGGCTACAGGAATTCAGCCAATCGCCATGCTTGCGCACCGTCATGATGAACAGGCTGCCCGGATACCGCTGATCCAATTGCTCGAACGTATCGGCAATATTGCCGCCCACTGCCGCTTGGTGGGCTTCAATGCTCGCCTCGTCATCGGGCGAATTCGCCACCGCGAGGCCGAGGGTTCTCAACGCCTCGCCGAGGCTGCCCACACCGGTCCGAGGGAGACCGATGCAGAACACCTTCTCCGGGCCGGTGAAGCGGGATTGAACCGGGCGGGATATAAGCGGTGGAGCGGTATTGCTGGGCATCTCTCCGGTCAAATCATGAAGATGCTGGAATTGCCGTTCTGCTCTCGGGTCGGTCGGGCTGAGCGAATAATAGGTTGTCGCCAGTTCGGTCGCGCCATGCGGTCTATCGACAAGCCCCTCGAAGAAATTGCGATCCGGATCATAAAAATCGGGATGCAATGAAGACCACCGGTGCAAAATCGAAAGACAGGCCAGTTTGTCAATCATCAGGCAGCTCGGGTCGACGAAACCGCCGCGCTGGTCGGCGAAAATGCCTTTGCCGGGACCCACAGATTCCCATTCATCAATACATATCGGCTGTTCGGTGTAGGGATTCACATACCACCGCAAGGAATAGGCCCACTCTTTGCCGTCAATGGATTCCAACAGACTGGCCAGATGATTGGGGGCGAACCGGTTGTCATCGTCGAGGTAGGCGACGAACCGGCTGTTCGCTGCGAACGTCAGCAATGTGCGCAGCGCACCACCGTCGAAAGCCGTGTGCACGCCGCCATGGCGGGCGGCGGTGGAATAGCCGAGATCGATGATGGTCAGCGTGCAATGCGGCGGACAAAGAGAACGGATCGCGTCAAAGACGGTCGTCTCGGCATCGTATTTATCGGCGCCGATCAACAATTGAACGGAGCTGACGCCCTCTTGCGCAAACACCGATTGAGCCGCGCGAATCAGTTTCGGCCGCAATACGGTCGGGATCACGACGGCGACATCGAACTGATGCTGAGGGTCTGCACCTGCTGGATTGTAAGAGATCGATTGCATGCGCCACGCCCAATAAATCAGACAGTCCGAAGGACACCAGAAAATAACTGATCCGAGGCAAGGAGCATAATGACATTCGTCCCAAAACCGCATTGAGCGATGTCATTATTAAACCAGTGCTTAACGGAACGATGGTGCGGGCGGCCGGACTTGAACCGGCAAGGACGTTAGTCCGAGGGATTTTAAGTCCCTTGTGTTTACCAATTTCACCACGCCCGCACAGAGAGGAACATTCGAGGGAACACATAGAGGAACCCTGGCAAACATAGGGGCAGAACCTAGGCAAGGGCGGCGGCGCTGGCAAGGGGCCGATTGAGCGGTTATGGTCACTTTATGACCGAGCCGTTTCCACATGCCCCAGCCGTGCCCCAGTTCGACGCCGCTTTCCGTGGCAAGTTGGAGCAATTGTTTCGCTGGCGCCGCGATGTGCGGCATTTCCGCACCGATGCCATCGAGCCCGCGAAAATCGACGAATTGCTGCGAATCGCAGCCCTGGCGCCGTCGGTCGGGCACAGTCAGCCGTGGCGCTTCGTCAAGGTTGATAACGCCGAACGCCGCGCCGAAATTCGCGCCAACTTTGAGCGCTGCAACGCCGACGCCCTGGCCGATTATGCCGATGAACGGGCCAAGCTTTACGCGACGCTGAAACTGCACGGTCTTGACCAAGCGCCCGTGCAACTGGCGGTGTTCGTCGATCCACACACCGGTCTCGGAGAAGGCCTGGGCGCCAAAACCATGCCGGAAACCCTGGCCTATTCCGTTGTCGGCGCGGTCAATACGCTATGGCTGGCGGCGCGCGCCGAAGGCATCGGGCTGGGCTGGATCTCGATCATCAATCCCGACGAGTTGCGCCAAACCCTCGACGTGCCGGAGCACTGGAAATTGGTCGGCTATTTGTGTCTCGGGTATCCGCAAGAACAGACCGATATCCCCGAACTGCACCGCGAAGGCTGGCAGGAACGGGTCGACGTGTCGGAGTTCATTCTTGAGCGCTGATCGGCCCTATTGATCTACTTGGCCGCCGCCACCACAACGATCTCGACCAGATTGTCGCCGGCCAGATCAGCTCCGACGCAGGCGCGCTGCGGCCAGTTGTCCGGCTCGCCGATCCATTCGCACCAGACCTCATCCATCTCGGCCTTTTTCGACATGTCGGTGAGATACACCGTCGCCTGAACAATGCGGGTTTTATCGCTGCCGCCGTCGATCAGGTTGGTCTCCAGCGCCTCCAAGGTCAGGCGGGTCTGCTCTGCCACCGACGGTGACGCACCGGGCGCCGTCGCCACTGCATAAACGAGGCCGTCGTGTTTTGTTGCGCGTGTTCGGCCCTTGGCGGAACCGTGGGTGCGTTTAATGCTCATGATCAACTCCTGTGATGGGTATCAGTCTTCCATGGGTTCGGCGCCGAGGTCTCGGACCATGGCGTAAATCTCATCTGCGGCGGCATCGACTACCGCCTGATCGGGGTGGCGGATGACCAGCGCCGCGCCGAAGCGCCCTTCACGCACGAACGGGTAACTGCCGATATCGGCGTCGGGGAAATGCGCCTGCACGTCGGCCAGCGGCCCGCCCATCTTGCCTTCAGGCAAGTAGGCGTTGATTTCGCGCGACTTCACCGGTGTGCCGCCAGCGAGCTCGTGGCGGAAGCTCTCGAACATCGCCTGCATGATGC